>NZ_JBIUCI010000029.1:0-94593 GCF_044593635.1 Streptomyces sp. NPDC051913
GTCGCGTTGCAGTAGGCGTAGAGGAGCTTCGCGCCGTGGCGGATGATGCCGCCGTGCTCCTGGTCGACACCCGGCAGGAACCCGGGGACGTCCAGGAAGGTGACGATCGGGATGTTAAAAGCGTCACACATCTGGACAAAGCGCGCAGCTTTTTCTGAAGCCTCGATGTCCAGGACACCCGCGAGGGACTGCGGCTGGTTCGCCACGATGCCGACGACCTGGCCGTCCAGCCGCGCCAGGGCGCAGATGATGTTGCGGGCCCAGCGCTCGTGGACTTCGAGGTAGTCGCCGTCGTCGACGATCTCCTCGATGACCTTGGCCATGTCGTACGGCCGGTTGCCGTCGGCCGGCACCAGGTCCAGCAGGACGTCGCCGCGGCGGTCCGGCGCGTCCGTGGACTCCACGCGCGGCGGGTTCTCGCGGTTGTTCTGGGGCAGCAGCGACAGGAGGTAGCGCACCTCCGCGATGCAGGTCTCCTCGTCGTCGTACGCGAAGTGGCAGACACCGGACGTCTCGGCGTGCACGTCCGCGCCGCCCAGGCCGTTCTGGGTGATCTCCTCGCCCGTCACCGCCTTGACCACGTCCGGGCCCGTGATGAACATCTGGGACGTCTCACGGACCATGAACACGAAGTCCGTCAGCGCCGGGCTGTAGGCCGCGCCGCCCGCGCACGGGCCCAGCATCACGGAGATCTGCGGGATCACCCCGGACGCCTTGGTGTTGCGCTGGAAGATGCCGCCGTACCCGGCGAGCGCGGAGACGCCCTCCTGGATACGGGCACCCGCGCCGTCGTTCAGCGAGACCAGCGGCGCACCGGCCGCGATGGCCATGTCCATGATCTTGTGGATCTTGGTGGCGTGGGCCTCGCCCAACGCACCGCCGAAGATCCGGAAGTCGTGCGCGTAGACGAAGACCGTGCGGCCCTCCACCGTCCCCCACCCGGTGATGACACCGTCGGTGAACGGCTTCTTGGCCTCCAGACCGAAGCCGACCGCGCGGTGCCGGCGCAGCTGCTCGACCTCCTGGAAGGAACCCGCGTCCAGCAGCAGCTCGATGCGCTCCCGTGCGGTCAGCTTGCCCTTGGCGTGCTGCGCCTCGGTCGCCTTCTCACTCGGTCCGGCCAGTGCCTGGGCACGGATCTCGTGCAGCTCGGCCACTCGCCCACGGGCGTCCGTCGGCTCACTCGGCGCGTCATCCAAAACGGTCATGTAGTGACCTTACGAAGCCTCGCAAGGAAAGCGGGCCGTCGACTCCGTACAGTCTCCGGCCCGTTTTCCTGGTAGCCCTGAACAGAACCTGAGCGGCATGCAGCCGTTCCGACTGCTCAGGGGGCATCCCGGTTGTAGGGGTCGAACAAAGCCGTCAGGCGAGAGCCACCTCACATTCATGCGTGGCGCATGCCCTCCCTGGAGTGACAAGGAGGCGCAGACGGCGGCCCCTGGCGAGGATCTCGACCGAGTCGTCGGCCCTCAGGACGGCGCGTACCGGGTGGTCCCAGGTGATCTCCAGGGGCTCGCCCGTGCGCGGCGGCTCGCTCACGCAGAGGGTAGCGGCGCGGCCCCGGCGCCGGACCAGCACGCTCGCGCCCGCGGAGGCGGTGAGCGGCCCCGCCGTCCCGGCCTGCCAGAAGTTGACGGCCGTCAGGCCGAGGGAGGGGATCCTGACCCCCTGCCGGGTGGCGTCGTTGACGAGGACCGACATCCGGTGGCGGTCGGCGGCCCGGGCGGCCATCTCGTGGCGGGTGGCACCGGGCAGCAGGACATAGACGTAGGAGGCGTCGACCGGGTCGGTGCCGTGGTCGAGCCAGAGGGTCTGCCAGCGGCGGGTGGCCCGTTCCGTCGTACTGGTGGTGTTGATGTCGGACCAGGCGCCGGTGCGGTCCTCGCGCAGGGCGCGGAGTTCGCCGTAAGGCACCACGTAGCCGCCATGACCTTCGAGGTGGGCCCAGCCGTGGCCGCGTACGAAGACCTGGGCGCCGTTCTCCCCCAGGTTGCGGTTGTCGACGACCGTCTCGACCGGGACGCCGTCGGCGCAGGTGATGCCGGCGCCCAGGCAGATCACCGCGTCGTCGGCGCAGAACCATGACTTGCGGGCCTGGAGGGTGGAGCCGAGGCCCTTGAGGTGCTGGCCGATCGCCGCGTACTCGCCGTCGGTCACGCCCCCGACCCATCGCACGTCGGGCTTGGGCTCGCCCCACTCGCCGCCGGCCTTGTCGGGGAGGCGGCGGGTGGAGACGGTCGTACCGGGGAGGCGGTACCAGTCGACGGTCGGCCAGTACCAGTCTGTGTACTGATCACCGTTTCCCCCGGCCCACCAGGAGAGCATGCCGGCGCCGGTGTGCCAGCCTCGCGGGTTCTCGCCGTTGCCGCACTCGTAGGACGCGATGCGGTCGCCGGCCATGGCGATGTTGGCGACGAAGCGGGGGCGGCGGTGGACGGCCCGGTCCATGGCGGCGAAGAGGTGGTGGCCGAGGGGGGCGGGAGTGGCGGGGATCGGTGATTCGGCCACCGCCCGGAGCCGGGCCAGGTCGGCGACCCCGAACTGACGTGCCGTCAAGATCGGTGCGACGGTGTCCCGTTCGATCCAGTCCTTGATACGGCCGTGCCAGCGCTGACGCTCCGCGGGGCTGGCGCCGGCCGCGAGGAGGGCGATGGCGGCGATGACGCCCTGGCCGTGGAAGTGGTCGCTGCGCAGGACGTGCCGGTCGTCGCTCTTGAGGTAACCCCGGCTGATGGCACGGCCGTTGACGCTGTCCATCATCAATCCGTCGTGGATCAGGGGCGCGTAGGCGTGCTCGACGCTGTCGAGGACGATCTGCCGGGCGGGGTCGGTGACCTCCCACGCGGAGCCGGCGAGGAGGGCGAAGAGGCGGCCGAGGCCGTCCAGCAGGACCTGCCCGTAAGTGCCGGAGTAGGCGACCCAGGTGTGCTGCACGAACGAGCCGTCGGGGTAGAGGCCGTCGCCCTGGGTGACGTACGGGAAGACCGGTGAGAGTGCGTCGCGGGCGAGGGCGATGCGGTCGGGTGCGCGGCCGAGGATGCCGCGCAGGGCGACGGAGCGGCACAGGTCGACGCGGTTGGCGCCGGTGGAGGTGCCGGAGTAGTCGGTGAGCATCGCGTCGGGGATGAAATGGTCGACGGCCGCGCAGGCTGCCTGTCTCCGGGTGTCCGTGAGGTGGTCGTGGAGGGCGGCCACCAGGTCCATGAGCAGGCGGGGGCTGCCGATCTGCCATTCCCACCAGTTGCCGTAACGGGTGGTGGAGGGGTTGTAGACCGTGGCGGAGAGGTGGTCGAGCCCGCGCAGGACGTCCGCGAGCAGGGTGTCGTCGCCGGTGGCGCCGGTGCCGGGCTGGACGTAGGCCTGGGCCATGGTCCACAGGCGGCTGTAGCTCTGGGTGATGCCGGAGGGCGGGTCGTAGGGGCGGTCGGGCCACAGGGAGGTGGGGGCGGGGGCCATGGCCGTTCGGAAGGCGCGGGCCAGTTCGCCGGTCTCGGCGAGGCGGGAGGCGTACGGTTCGGCGGCGGGGTCGTAGCCCTCGCCCAGGGAGAGGGCGAGCCAGCGGTGGCGGAGGTCGGCGTAGGGGTCGGGGTCGGCGGCACGGCTCACCGAGGTGCTGGTGGCGACGAGGGTCGCCGCGAGTAACAGGGCCCTGCGGGTGAGTCTCATGGAAGCGCCGTGACGTGGGTTCATGCCTTGGGCATCTACCACCTCAGCGTATTCACGCCAACACATTGCGGATGATGTTGAAACTTGAATGGAATAGGTCTACCGTCGTCCGTGTTGAGTAGTTCAACGTTCAACTTACTCGCTCCGAAGGAGCACACCATGGCGAACACCGACCTGACCGCCCTGACCGGTGACTACACGATCGACACGGCGCACTCCACGATCGGCTTCACCGTTCGTCACGCCATGGTCACCAACGTCAAGGGGAAGTTCCTCGACTTCAGCGGCTCGCTGCACCTGGACGGCGGCGACCCGTCCGCGTCGTCGGCCTCCATCGACGTCAAGATGGACAGCATCGACACCGGCTCCGCCGACCGCGACGGTCACCTCAAGAGCGCGGACTTCTTCAAGATCGAGGAGTTCCCGACCATGACCTTCCGCTCCACCAAGGCGGAGTCCCTGGGCGGCGAGGACTACCGCATCACCGGTGACCTGACCATCCTCGGCACCACCAGGCCGGTCAGCATCGACCTGGAGTTCAACGGCGCCGCGAAGGACCCGTTCGGCAACGAGCGCGTCGGCTTCGAGGGCAAGGCGGAGATCCTGCGCTCCGAGTGGGGCCTGACGTGGAACGCCGCGCTGGAGACGGGCGGGGTGCTGGTCTCCGACAAGATCAAGCTGAACTTCGACATCTCGGCGATCAAGAACGCGTGAGCCTTCGGCGAAGGCGCCGGTGAGCGGATCCGGGCTCACCGGCGCGTCGTCGGTTCCATGGTGGCGCCGTCGGTCCTGCGGACGGTGCAGACGACGTAGTGCGCTCCGGATTCCCAGGAGAACTCGCTCACCCAGGAGCCTGCCGTGTAGGCCGAGGGGGCGTAGCCGTGCTCGGCCGGCGGCACGGCGATCTCGCAGTAGCGGCTCGGATTCCCCTTGACCTGGTCAAACGTGATGTCGGCGCCGAACCGGGCGAATCCGAGGACTTCCTCGGCGTGCGGCTGGGCGCAGGAGACCAGGCGGGCACTCCGGTTCGAGACCACGTCGATGCAGTCTCCCTTCTGCATGTTGGCCGTGTCGGAGAAGGTGTACCCGGGCTTCCGGTAGCCGTCGAGCGGCCCGTACATATGGCCGTGCGCGCCCAGCACCAGGCACGCCGTGACGCGGCCCGCGCCCTGGAACGTGGCTCGCGTCGGGACCACGGCGAAGCTGCGGGCGTCGGGGAGCTTCGCACGAACCTTCCCGGTGCGCTGTTCGCATTTCGCGGGCCCCTCCCGGCGCGCCTCGGCAGCACTCGCCGCAGGGACCACCGCGAGCACCTGGCCGTCGGGGTACGTGGTGCAGGTGAACTCCTCCATCACCTTTGGCACCCCGTCGAAGCGAACACCCCCCGGCCACGCCGCGACGACGCAGTCACCGACGGCGAGCGGTGTGTTGACCTCCACCACCGCTCCCGGGCCGGTCAACTCCGCGTCACCGGGACGCCATTGCGTCAGCCCCAGCGCCACCCCGCCGACCGCGGCGACGCCCACGGCACCCGCCAGTACCGCCCGCACGAACCCGCCGCCCCGACGGGTGCGTTCAGAGCCGGCGGACAGAACCAACGCGGGCAACTCGGCCACCCCGTACGGCTCGTGCACATCGGCCACCTCGGCCGCCTTGAACGGCACCCGCGCACCCGCGGACCGCAGCCGGACCCCCAACAGCCCCGCCACCACCCGTCGGCGCAGCGGGAACTCCCCGAACCGCGGTTCCGGCGGCGCCTCCTGAACCCCACCCACCGGCACCCCGAGGAACATCGTCAGCACCCGTCGCCACAGCGGCGCCCTCACTGACCGCTCCCGGGGCCGGCCGTCTCCAGGGGGCTCTCGGCCTGCGCCGGGGTGCCCGCGACCAGGCTCGCCACCTGGGGGACCGCCCCCAGCGTGGCCAGGACCGCCGGTGCGCAGACGCCGAGGGCCACCGCCGCGTACGCCCCGCTGATCTGGCCGCTCGCTCCGAAGAGAAGGGCCGTCGTCGCGCCGATGGCGGCACGGAGGACGGCCAGGCAGGCGTGCGCGGCCAGATCCAGGTACTGCCGCAGCGGCGGTGGCTTCGCGCGGCGGCGGCCCGTGGTGGTGCGGCGCGCGGCCTGCCATTGCGCGCAGCCCCGGAAGACGGCCAGGAGCTCGACGCTCAGGCCTCCCCCGGCGCCCAGCACGCCGAACTGCCACCAGGTCATCGCGTCCCCCGTCGCTGCCAGTGGCCGTCCAGCATTCCGACTCGGCGGAGGGAAGGGGAGCGGACCCCGGACGGCGCGGGACAAATACGTTACAGAGTGCGACGGTTGCAGTAGTCGACGTACGGCGTCGTTGATCCCTGCGCGGGACCGGGTCGAACATTTCGTCGGCGCGGAGGTCCGCTGGGACATCGCGTCCGTGCCGGCCCTCCTCGGTCGTCGACGGGCCCCGGGCGGCGTGCACCGGCTCCGCACATGTGAGGATCCGTCGATTACGGCCCTCGCGCCGGGCGTGGCTCGCTAACTTCCCGGAATCATGGAGCGTGAAGTGGCGGACACCGGTGTCCGCGAGCAACGTCAGATCGGCGCCGTGGGCTGCGGGGCCCGCGGTACGGGGTGTTTCTTACGCGTCGCCGGGTTCTTCGCGGCGATGGGCGGGGCCGGGCATCTGCGCGCTCCCTCGGTCTACGACTACGGCCATCCCGGGAACGCGATCTGGACGGGACTGCTGATGATCGCCGGGGGAATGGCGGCGGTCGTCGCGGGGTCACGGCTCGCCCGGCACGGGCGTCGGCACACGGCCCGGGTGCTGGAGCGGCCGGAGGAGTTGCCGGACCGGAAGTTCACCCTGTATCTGCGCCCCTTCGACGTGGACCACGACCTGAACAAGGTGATGCAGGCGCCCCGGGCGAGTCTCCGCGAGCGGGTCACCCACACCAGCGGGCGGACCTTCGAGGAGGCGCTGGCGCGCGGACTGCGGCGCCGGTTCGGGCGGGTCGTCGCCGTCGGGAGGCCGGGCGAGCGGCTGCCGTTGCCCGGTGCCGACCGCTTCTATCTGCCGTTGGCCGAGTGGCAGGCGCCGGTCAGCGGACTGATCGGGCGGGCCCGGATCGTGGCGCTCGTGACCGGTTCGAGCCCCGGCACGCTGTGGGAACTCACCGAGTGCATGCGGCTGTTGCCGCCGCAACGGCTGCTGCTGCTCGTCTTCTCGGACGAGGTGGAGTACGAGGAGTTCCGCACGGCCGTCCCCGCGGCCTTCGAGGAGCGGTCACGGGAGATGGCCGGCGAGGGTTCGGCGCCGTTGCGGACGCCCGTCTTCCCGGCTTATCCGCCGCTGCACAATCCTCAATCCCTCGTCCGCGGAACGGGACTTCAGGGGCTCATTCACTTCGACGCCGCCTGGCAGCCGACGTTCACACGCTGCGACTACACCCGTTTCTGGACGCTCACTCTCATGGGGCGGCAGATGAAGACGGACCGGCGTGTCGTGCGGCCTGTGCTCCGGCGGCTGGCGGAGGCGACGGCCGGGCCGGAAGCCGACACCACAGGCGATCGTGGCCGAATCACACCCCTTGCCTGAGGTCTCACAGCGTTCTCATAATCCACCGACAGATTTGACTTGCTCATGCCATCCGATGAGCACTTCTTTGCTGTCTCTGTGATCCGAGCACTTCCACCCCCCACGGAAGGCATCACGTTGAAGAGACTCCTCACGGCCCTCAAGAGAGGTGCGGTCCTCGGCGCCGCCGCCCTCGCGATCGCCAGTCTCCAGCCCGTCTCGGCCGCGCAGGCGGCTCCCGCGCCCGTCGTCGGCGGGACCCGTGCCGCGCAGGGCGAGTTCCCGTTCATGGTCCGGCTCTCCATGGGCTGTGGCGGGGCGCTCTACACCCAGCAGATCGTGCTCACCGCGGCCCACTGTGTGAGCGGGTCCGGGAACAACACGAGCATCACCGCGACCGCCGGGGTCGTGGACCTCCAGTCCACCAGCGGGCGGGTCCAGGTCCGTTCCACCAAGGTCCTCCAGGCGCCCGGGTACAACGGCACCGGCAAGGACTGGGCGCTCATCAAACTGGCCCAGCCGATCAGTCTGCCGACGCTGAAGATCGCCACCAACGCGCAGTACAACACCGGGGACTTCACCGTCGCCGGGTGGGGTGCGGCGCGTGAGGGCGGGGCGCAGCAGCGGTATCTCCTGAAGGCCACGGTGCCGTTCGTCAGTGACGCCACGTGCAGGGCGTACGGCGGGTCGTACGGTGGGCTGGTCGCGAGCGAGGAGATCTGCGCCGGGTTCGCCTCGGGCGGGGTCGACACCTGTCAGGGTGACTCCGGGGGGCCGATGTTCCGGAAGGACAGCGCCGGGGCCTGGATCCAGGTCGGGATCGTCAGTTGGGGTGAGGGGTGCGCTCGCCCGAACGCGCCCGGTGTGTACACCGAGGTGTCCACGTTCGCCTCGGCGATAGCGTCGGCCGCGTCGACGCTCTGAGTCCGACAGCGTTCGCGTCTCGTACGGCCTCCTGCGGGCCCGGCATGTCGGCTGCCGGGCCCGCAGGGTCTTTTCTCGCCCCCCGCCGCCCCTACCTGTCCCGTCACTGGGGGCTGCCGCCCCGGATCCCCGATTCGGCAGCGCAAGGGCCTTGGCCTCAAACGCCCGACGGGCTGGGTCTCAGAACCCGCCCCCGAAGTCCCCTCCCCCGCCGAAGTCGCCGCCGTCTCCTCCGCCGAAGCCCCCACCGAAGTCGTCCGAGTCGAAGTTCGCGCCTGAGACGTCGCCGCCCTCGTAGCCTCCGGGGCCACCGAAGTCGCCGTAGCCGGTGCCGTAGTCGGATGCGTAGGCCGGAGTCGCCATCATGCTGCCGAGGACCGTGCCGACGAGGAGGCCCGGGAGGATCCCGCCGCCGAAGTAGCCGCCTGCCCAGGGGCCGTAGGCCGGGCCCGCGTCCCAGTAGGGGCGGCGGCCCGCGTCCGTGTCGACCTCGCGCATGACCGGGTCGCGGCCGTCGGCCAGACGGGTCGCGTCGGCGGCGCAGACCGGGACCTCACGCGGGGCGCCTGACGGGGGCGTCCAGGTGGCGTCGGTGACGGACGGACCGTGGCGGGGGTCGAAGAAGCAGGGCGCCCGGCGGTCCGGCAGGGGCCTGCCCTCTCTGCGGGCCGCCAGTTGGGCCAGGGAGAAGCGGCCTTCCTCCAGGGCTTGGGTGACCGCGCGTACCTCTTCCGGTCTCCGTACCTCCGCCATCAGGGTCTTCGCCTGCTCGTAGGCGTCCAGCGCGCGCTCGTAGTCCGCGCGCATCGCGTCGTCCGCGCCCCGCTCCGCGGGGTGGAAGTCGAGGCGGTCCAGCTCCTCACCGAAGGCGGTGATGTCCTCGTCGACCACCACCCGCAGCTTCTCCAGCGCCGCCCGCTGCTCCTCCTCGTGCCGCCGCCGGTTGCGGCGGACCAGGGCGTAGCCACCCGCTCCGCCGGCCACCAGCACCGCACCCAAAGTGATCAGCGCGCCCGTCGGGACGCCGCCGCCGTCCGAGGAGGAGTTCCAGCTCGCCGGGGCCGAGCCTCCCATGTTCGTCAGCGCGCTGTTGGTGAAGTCGCTCAGCTGGGACCGGGTGTCCTCGCCAGCGACCGTGGTGACGAGGTTCCGTACGGCGGAGCGCGGCAGGACCGTGGAGTCGGCCCGGGCGTCGAACGCGTCGCCCAGGCGGATCGCGTAGAGCCCGGTGATGCCGGTCGCCGTGCGCAGCTTGGTGAAGAGGTTCTGAGTGGGGTAGCCGGCGGGCAGGACCGCGATGAAGAGCGGTTTGTCGGCGTTCTCGATCTGGTCGGCGAGGGTGGTGGCGTCGGCGGTGGACAGCTGGTCCGACGCCGCCGGGTCCACGTAGACGGGGCTGTCGCGGAGCGCCTCGGCGATCGTGGAGACGCTCGTGGCGGCGGCCGCCGGCGGCGCGGGGGCCACCCACAGCATGGTCAGGGCCGCGAGCGCCAAGGCCGCCGCCAGTCTGAGGAGGCCTCGGGTCCGAGGAGCGGACTTCATACTCCGACGCTACCCGAAGCCTCCCAAAACGGGACATCCATGCAGGTCAGCTGGCCCGGTAGGCGGCCAGCAGGCTCTCCACCGCCTTTCCGTACCGTCCGGTCAGGAGCAGGTGGTCCGCCTCCGCGAACGGCTTCGCCGACGCCGCCGTGACCGGCCGCTGCTGGACGATCAGCCTCGCCTTGGTCACCAGGGCGCGGCCCGTCTCGTGCGCGCCGGCCCTCTCGGCCACCGCCGCCGCGACGGCGAGCGCCTTCAGGGTCGTGGCACCGCCCTCGGGGAGCCTGGTCAGGGTGGTCAGGCCCCAGCCGTACGGGAACTGCGGGTCGTACGTCGGATCGCCGACGTTGATCGGGAGCTGGGCCTCCGACTTCGGCCAGGTGACCGGGAGTTGACCGGTGAAGGGGCGCTTGCCGTAGAGCACGTCGGCGACTCCGGCGCCCTCGGTGCCGGGCAGCCAGGACGCCACCAGGGCGTCGATCGCGCCGAGCCGGTCGCCGAGGAGCTGCGGGCGGCCGGAGACGATCAGCACCGCGCACTTCATGGCCGCGCACACCTTGTCGACGGCGGCCCGGTCGGCCGGGGACAGCTCCAGGTCGTTGCCGTTGCCGACGTCGCCGACGCCCTCGGCGTAGGGGGTCTCGCCGACGACGACCACACCGACGTCGTGGCCGGCCGTGGGCGCGGAGGCGTCCTTGGAGTACGTCACGTCTCCGCCGGCCCCGCGCAGGCCCTCCAGGATCGTCGTCCCGGGGACGATGTCACCGGAGGAGCCCTGCCAGGTGACCGTCCAGCCGCCGCTCTGGTTGCCGATGTCATCGGCGTTGGAGCCGGCGACGTACACCTTCTCGGACTTCTTCAAAGGCAGCACACCGCCCGCGTTCTTCAGCAGCACCTGCGACTCGGCCGCCGCCTGCCGGGCCACGGCGCGGTGTTCCGCGGAACCGATCTTCGCCGCGCCGCTGGTGTCGGCGTACGGCTTCTCGAAGAGCCCCAGCTTGAACTTCTGCGTCAGGATGCGGGACACGGCGTCGTCGATGCGGGTCTCGCCGACCCGCCCCGCCTCGGCCTCCGCCACCAGGCCGGTGCGGAAGTCCTTGTAGGCGTACGGAGCCATCACCATGTCCACGCCCGCGTTCACCGAGGTGCGGATGTCGCTCGTGTAGTCGCCGGGGATCTGGTTGATGCCGTCCCAGTCGCTGATGACGAAGCCGTCGAAGCCCATCCGGCCCTTCAGCACACCGTTGATCATGTCGGCGCGGGCGTGCATCTTGACCGGGCCCTGTCCGTCGCCGATGACGTCCAGGGAGGAGTACGACGGCATGACCGTGCCCACGCCGCGGTCGACGGCCGTCCGGTACGGGGCGAGGTGGACCGCCTCCAGCTGCTGCCGGGTGACGGTGGTGACGCCCTGGTCGATGGTGTAGGTGCCGGTGCTGGAGGAGCCGTAGGCGGTGCCGCCGTCGCCGACGAAGTGCTTGGCGGTGGCGAGGACCTTGTCGTCGTCCTTCAGGTCCTTGCCGTTCGCGGCGCCCTGGAGGCCCTGGATGACCGTCTCCATGGACTCGACGAGCGCCGGGTCCTCGCCGAAGGACTCGTAGGAGCGGCCCCAGCGTTCGTCGCGGGTCACGCAGAGGCAGGGTGCGAAGTCCCAGGGAATGCCGGTGGCGCGGACCTCGGCGGCGGTCACCGCTCCGGTGCGCTGGGCGAGTTGGGGATCGCGGGTGGCACCGAGGCCGATGTTGTGGGGCATGACGGTGGCGCCGACCAGGTTGTTGTGGCCGTGGACGGCGTCGACGCCGTAGATCAGGGGGATCTGGAACCTGGTCGCCTGGGCCCGGAGTTGGAAGGAGTCGATCATCTTCGCCCAGGCCTCGGGGGTGTTGGGCGTGGGGGTGGAGCCGCCGCCGGACAGGAGGGAGCCGAGGGCGTACGTGGCGATGTCGCCACCCGCTCCGACGGCTCCGCGCTCGGCCTGGGTCATCTGGCCGGCCTTCTCGGCGAGGGACATCCGCGAGAGGAGATCGGCGACGCGCGCCTTGATGGGCAACTTGGCGTTCAGATACGGCAGTCCGTGGGCGTCGATCACGATCTGCGGCGTCTCGTCGGGCGCCTTGGCGCCGGTGACGGTGAGTTTCAGCGGAATGGTCTCGGCGTTCTCGGCGGCCTTGTCCTTGAGGGTGCGCACCTGGATCGTCCGCGTGGTGCCGGAGGCCGTACCGGCGGGGAAGGTGAGAGTGCCGGAGACGGGGACGTAGTCCTTGCCGGGGTCGGCGGGCGTCTCGTACGCGACCGTCACGGGCTCCTCGACAGGTGCGGAGCCGGTGGTGGCCAGGGTCACCTCGACGGTGGCGGTGCCGCCTTCCTTCACCGGATACACAGGCGCGTCGGTGAGGACGGAGACGCGCCGGGACTGGTCGGCCCTGCCGTACAACTCGACGCCGTCCATGGCGAACTGCCCGGGTGCGCCGACCGGGAGGGTGAGCGCGTACCCCCAGGTCTCGGTGAGGCCGAGGACGTGGTCGATGCCGCCGACGGGCTGGTAGTCGGTGCGGTAGGCGAAGTCGGTGAAGGGGATCTCGATCTGTTTCCAGCCACTGAAGTCATCGGTGAAGGAGGTCGTCCAGAGTTCGGAGGCCTCGCCGTTGGCGCCGCCGTCCTTCAGCTCGAAGGCGATCTTCCTGCCGTTGTTCTGCCCCTCCCACCAGAAGCGGATCCCCTTGTGGGCGGACCAGTCGTGGGCCGGCTCGGCGAAGGCGAAGTCGTGGGTGAAGCCGCCGTAGCCGCTGATGTCGTAGCTGCCGGAGAGGACCTGGTCTCCCTCGGGGGCGTCGGAGCGCGCCGCGAGCCGCAGCGTCGGCGGGTCGTCGGTGTCGCTGCCCCAGGTGAACAGACCGCCGTCCGGTGGGTTCGCGAAGGGCACCTCGCCCTCGAAGCGGTCGACGGGGACCGGGGCGGGATCGTCGGCGGCCTGTGCGGCCAGCGCCGGCAGCAGGGCCGCCAGCAGGGTGGCGGAGGTGAGCAGGGCCGTTCTTCGCATGGAGCGTCCCCCTTGGCCGGCGTGGCTCTCGTCGTCCACGTCCACATCAATCCACTCATGACTTACCTCACGGCGTGAGTTAACTGGGGGCACGCAAGGCCGTCAAGGCATCGCGTCAGCCATTCGGCCCCGTGGGACCCAGCCACAACTCTCGTTGCGGCCAGGCGTGTTGTACGACCGCAACAGGACCGGTGTCGAACGGTGGTCGTACCAGCGGCCGTGGCGTGATGTCGTCGGTACGCCGACGGAGGGGGCGGGACGTGCGACGTGCCGGGCTGGTGGTGGTGGGTGTGACGGTCGGGGGGCTGCTGCTGGGTGGATGCGGTCCTGCGCATCGGTCCCTGGTCGGCGTCTGGCTGGACCCGGACGGCCGGGCGATGGCGCGGGTGCGGCCGTGCGACGGCGACCAGTCGGGCGGCGTGCGCCTGCGCGCCTACCCGGACGACCGCGAGGGGGGTCGTGGGCGCCGGGGCCATCAGGCCGTCAACGGCTGGTCGGCAGCGGCCGTGCCCGCACTGGGCGACACCACGTTCCCTCTCTTCGCCCCACCCGACGCCTGGCACCCGGACACCGTCGGCCCCCAGCGCCTCCTCTCCAACGCGACCTACGGCCTGGAGTTCACGGCGTACGAGCACGAGGACTTCGTGGACTACGTCGGCGAGGTCACCTTCACGGGCGAGAACCTGGCCGCGTTGGAGCACGGTGAAGTCTGGGCGGACGGGCGGTCGATGAGCCGGGCGGCCTTCGACCAGTTGGCGGAGGAAGCGTGTTGAGGCGAGTGGCGGGGGTCGTGGTCGCGGTCGCGGGGGCGCTGCTGTTGAGCGGGTGCGGCGCGGAGGTGCTGCCACTGGTCGCGGTGCGGCTGGACGCGGCCGGGACGGCGGAGGCGGTGCTGCGGCCGTGCGGGGACGACCTGGTCCGGGGCCTGTCCCTGAGCGGCACGACGACCGGGGAGGCCGACTCGGACTCCGCCCGCAACCGCTCCGGCTGGCGGGCGCCGGGTCGGCTGCGGCCCGACGACGCCGAGTTCCCCCTCTTCTCCCCGCCGGGCGACTGGCACGTCGGTCCGGCGGGAGAGCAACGGCTGGTGCCGGGATACACGTACGAACTCGGCTTCGGGAAAGCCGAGTTCAACTACGAGTACACCGGCATCGTCACCTTCACCGCCGCCGACCTCACCGCCCTCGAACCCGGCCAGGTCTGGGCCGACGACCGGGCCATGAGCCTCGGCGAGTTCGAGGGGCTCGCCGAGGGCTCGTGCTGAGGGCGTTACGCGGCGGGGGTGACGCCGGCGCGGAGGAGGCCGTAGGTGTACGCGTCCTCCAGCGCCTGCCAGGAGGCGGCGATGACGTTCTCGGCGACGCCCACCGTGGACCACTCGCCCGCGCCGTCCGACGTGGAGATCAGCACGCGGGTCGTGGACTGGGTGCCGTGGACGCCCTCCAGGATGCGGACCTTGTAGTCGACGAGGTCGAGCTTGGCCAGCTGGGGGTAGATCTTCTCCAGGGCGACACGCAGCGCACGGTCGAGGGCGTTGACCGGACCGTTGCCCTCCGCCGTGGCGACGATCCGCTCACCCTTGGCGAAGAGCTTGACCGTGGCCTCGTTGGCGTGGCTGCCGTCGGGACGGTCCTCGACGATCGCGCGCCAGGACTCGACGCCGAAGTACTTGAGGGGCTTGCCCTCGACCTCGCCGCGCAGGAGGAGTTCGAAGCTCGCGTCGGCCGCCTCGTACGTGTAGCCCTTGAGCTCGCGCTCCTTGACCCGCTCCACCACCCGGCCGACCAGCTCGCGGTCGCCGCCGAGGTCGACGCCGAGCTCCTTGCCCTTCAGCTCGACCGAGGCACGGCCCGCCATGTCGGAGACCAGCATGCGCATGGTGTTGCCGACCTGCTCGGGGTCGATGTGCTGGTACAGGTCCGGGTCGACCTTGATCGCGGACGCGTGCAGGCCGGCCTTGTGGGCGAAGGCCGAGACGCCGACGTAGGGCTGATGGGTGGAGGGGGTGAGGTTGACGACCTCGGCGATGGCGTGCGAGATCCTCGTCATCTCGCGCAGCTTGCCCTCGGGCAGCACCTTCTTTCCGTACTTCAGCTCCAGCGCGGCGACCACCGGGAACAGGTTGGCGTTGCCGACCCGCTCGCCGTAGCCGTTGGCCGTGCACTGGACGTGCGTCGCGCCGGCGTCGACGGCGGCGAGGGTGTTGGCGACCGCGCACCCCGTGTCGTCCTGGGCGTGGATACCGAGGCGGGCGCCGGTGTCGGCCAACACCGTCGACACGACCGCCTGGATTTGGGCCGGGAGCATGCCGCCGTTGGTGTCGCAGAGGATGACGACGGACGCGCCCGCCTCCGAGGCGGCCCGTACGACGGCCTTGGCGTACTCGGGGTTGGCGCGGTAGCCGTCGAAGAAGTGCTCGCAGTCGACGAAGACCCGGCGGCCCTGCGCCGTCAGGTACGACACCGTGTCGCGGACCATCTCCAGGTTCTCGTCCAGCGTGGTGCGCAGGGCGAGTTCGACGTGGCGGTCGTGGGACTTGGCGACCAGCGTGATCACCGGAGCGCCGGACTCCAGCAGCGCCTTGACCTGCGGGTCCTCGCTCGCCTTGGCTCCGGCCCTGCGGGTCGCGCCGAAGGCGACCAGCTGGGCGTTCCTGAACTCGATCTCCGCCTGCGCGCGGGCGAAGAACTCGGTGTCCCGCGGGTTGGCGCCGGGCCAGCCGCCCTCGATGAAGCCCACGCCGAAGTCGTCCAGGTGCCGTGCGATGGCCAGCTTGTCCGCGACGGTGAGGTTGATGCCCTCCCGCTGTGCGCCGTCGCGCAGGGTGGTGTCGAAGACGTGGAACTGATCGTCGAGTTCGCTGGTTTCGGTCATGGTCTCAAGGCTCCTGAGGATTGGATCTCGGTCGTACCGGAATGACCGGCTCCACCGCCCCCACATACTCCCTCGCGCTCTCGCCTCCGGCTGCGGGTGGGCCAGAAAAGCGAAAAACCCCTCGCGGGTGCGAGAGGTCTGCGCGCGGGTCGAGGACGACGGTGTCCGCCCGTACCTGGTCGTACGAGACGGTCACTGCGGACCGGCGCGCCTGCTGCCAATAATCATGGCGAACGAGAGCACGGGGGCAGTCTGGCACAAGTCGCCCCCACGCTCACCGTCCGTCTCAGGATGCGAACCGTGCGCTGGTCAGCGCAGGTGGCGGACGAAGCCGTCGGTGACCCCGTTGGTGTCGTCCGGCATCAGCTGCGTGGAGCCGGAGGCCAGACCGACCTCCTTGCCGCCGCGGCTCACGGAGTAGAGGGTGACGGCCTCGTCCTCCACGGTGCCGCCGCCGACCGACTCGCTGACCAGGCGGACCTGGCCGGTGCGCAGGTCACGCAGATAGACGTTCTGGACGCCGAAGTAGCCCGTCTCCCGGTTCCGCGGGGTCGCCTCGTAGGCCAGGTAGCGGCCGTCGGGGCTGATCTCGGGGCTCTGGGTGCCGAAGGCCGTCTCCGCGTTGTGCGAGATCCGCCGAATCTTCCCGGTCACCAGGTCACGTACGAAGACGTCCGGGTCGGTGCCGTTGGTGTCGTCCGGGACCAGGTCCGGGGCGCCGGAGCTGAAGGCGACGTACCGGCCGTCGGCGGTGAGCGAGGCGTCGACGGCCATCGCGGTGGTCGGGGTGCCGTCGGGGGTGACGTTCAACTGCTGCTGGGTGCCGCTGCGGATGTCGTACGCCCACAGGGCCGAGCCCGGGCCGCGGTACTGGAACTGGTCGTAGACGATGCGGCTGCCGTCCTCGCTGACGTCGTACAGGACGGACGTCCATTCGGGGCGGGCACGTTCGCTGACCCGCTTGACCTTTCCGGTCGTGCGGTCGAGGAGGTAGAGCATCCGGTAGCCGTTGGGGTCGTCGGCCTCCATCCGGTTGGGCCGGGCGGTGAAGGCGACCCAGCGGGCGTCGGCCGACATGGCGGCGCCGCCCGCGTCGACGGAGCGGCCGTCGATCCCTAGGCTGAGCCGTTCGGTCTTTCCGGTGCGGCGGTCGTGCAGATAGACGTCGTCGACCCATTCGTCGGCCGGCGGCGGGGTGTCCCCATGGACGAGATTGCGGGCCTGGGAGGTGAACAGGACGTACCTGCCGTCGGGGCTGATCTCGAACGAGCTGGACGTGTCGTCGGCCTGGGCGCCTGCGGAGCTGACGTTCACCCGCTCGACGGTGCCCTTGCGCAGGTCGCGCACGAAGACGTCCCGGAGCCCGTTGGTGTCGCCGGGCACCAGGTTGGAGGCGTCCGACGAGAAGACGGCGAAGCGGCCGTTGCCGCTGAACTCGGGGCCGTAGGTGTAGCTGTTGCCCTGCTCACCCGTGGGTGAGGTGCCGAGGCGCTCGGTGTGCGGGGCGGGCGTCGCAGCGGCCGACGCCGTGGTGGCGGAGAACGCGAGCAGGGCGGCGACGATGCCGGTGGCGAGTGCGGTGCGGGTGCTGGCGTACAAGAGCGGTTCCCCCTGTGTTGGTTCCTCGGTGCTCAGTGATGCGGTCAGTGCAGGCGCCGGGCGAACACGTCCGTCACCCCGTTCGTGTCGTCCGGTACGAGGTTCGAGGCGTCCGACGCGTAGGCGACCCGGTGGCCGCTCAGCGCCGTGCCGCCCGTCGCCGGGCCGTCCGGCTGGGTGCCGTCGGCGGCCGTTGCGACGCGCTGGATCGCGCCGGTCCGCAGGTCCTTGACGAAGACGTCGGCGACGCCGTTGGTGTCCCCGGGCACCAGGTTCGTCGCCGCCGACACGAAGGCGACCCGGCGGCCGTCAGCGCTCAGGTACGCCCCGGAACTCGCGCCGTCGCCCTGCGTGCCGTCGGCCGCGACGCTGACGCGCACGGTGGTCTGCGACGCGCGGTCGAAGGCGAAGACGTCGCTGACCCTGTTGGTGTCGTCGGGCACCAGGGAGCGGACGTGGGAGGCGAAGGCGAACACCCGGGCGTCCGCGCTGAGCGACGACTCGAACGAGCTTTCCTTGTAGACGTACTTGGCGGGCCGGCTGATCTGTTCCGTCGTCCGCTCGACCCGGTCGCGCACATAGATGTTGCGGGCGTGGGTGTAGTCGTGGGCCGGGTCCAGCTGGTCGGCCGACTCGAAGGCCACGTAGCGGCCGTCGGCGCTGAGGGCCGCCCCGAGGGAGTCGGCTTCGCCGAGCGTGCCGTCGGTGCGGTACTGAACCAGCTCGTCCTTGCCCGTGCGCAGGTCGTGGACGATCACGTCGTCCCGTCCGTTGGTGTCGGCGGGCGCGGCGTCCGGTGCCGAGGTGGTGTAGGCGACGACCCGGCCGTTCGCGCTGATGGCGGGCGCGTAGTTGAGCAGGTACCGCGGCGGCACGTCCGGATGGCCGTGGCTGACGCGCTCGGTGCGGTGGGTGCGGCGGTCGACGAGGTAGATGTCGTCGAGGCCGTTGGCGTCGTCCTCGGTGAGCGCGGCGGCGGTGGCGACGACGACACGCCGGCCGTCGCCGCTGAGCGCCACGTCCGTCGCCGGGCCCTCGGCCACCCGCTCGGTGCGACCGGTGCGCAGGTCGTGGACGAAGGCGTCGGCGACGCCGTTGGTGTCCCCCGGCACCAGGTCGGTGGCGGTCGAGACGAAGGCGACGTACCGGCCGTCGGCGCTGAGCACCGGGCGGCCCGAGGGGCCGTCGGCCTGCCGGCCGTGGGTGCTCACACTGGCCCGTTCGGTGCGCTGCGTGGTGTGCGGGCCGGCCTGGGCCGGTAAGGCGGCCACGCCGAGCACGGCCACGACGGCCGCGCTCAGGGTCGTACGGCGTGCGAGTCGCATGGAAGATCCCCCCAGATGTTCCCGCTGGCACTGTTCCCCCGGCCCCGTACCGAGGGCTCTCCATGAGGCAAGCGCATCACCAGGCCCAGGGCAATCCCCCGAATTGAGTACAACCCGGGCGTCGGCTCAGACGTCCGCGAGGAGCCCCTCGTCCAGGAACTCCCTTACGTGGCCGAGAATCTGCGCTCGGTCGGTGCCGCGCAGGCCGATCGCCACATGGATGGAGAAGCCGTCCAGCAGCGCGCGCAGCCGGGCCGCGAAACGGTCCGGATCCACCGCCCGGAACTCGCCCCGCGACACCCCCTCCGCCAGCAGGGCCACCAGGTCACGGTGCCAGGCGCCCTCGATGGCGGCCTGCCGCTCGCGGGCGTCCGATTCGACGGCAGCGCCCTGCGAGCGGTTCCAGACCTCCAGCCACAGGGTCCAGTGGGGGTCGCGGTGGCCGTCGGGGACGTACAGGTCGACATACGCATCGAGCCGTTCCCGCGCGGGCCCGACCCGGGCCAGCAGCCGCCCGCGCTCGGCACCGAGCCGTCCCTCGCTCCACTCCAGGGTCTGGAGCAGCAGTTCGTCCTTGGAGCGGAAGTAGTAGAGGAGATGGCCGCTGCTCATCCCGAGCTCGCGCCCGAGAGCGGCCATGGTGAGCTTCTCCAGGCCCCGCTCGGCGATCATCTCCATGGCGGCGGTGAGGATGCGTTCGCGCGGCGGGGCGGGGGTGCGGCGGGGGGTGCTCATACGGCCCTCACCTGGACGGCGTCGGGCAGGAAGTGCGTCTCGTACGGCCCGGTGCAGTCGGCGAAGAAGGTCGCCACCACCGCCCCGCACCCGCCGCACACCTCGTTGGGCCCCTCGCGGCCGGGCGCCCCGCAGCAGCCGATCTCCAGGAACGCGGGATTCTGCGCGAGATACGCGCGGGCGTCCTCGGGGTGGACGACCAGAGTGTCGCGCGGCCCTGCGGAGATCAGGAACCCCGGGCCGTCGGGGTCCCCCATCCAGGCGTTGCCCGGGTGGGCGATGCCGGTCCACTCCGGGTCGGGGTGCGGAACGTACGGCGCCCCGCACGCCTCCGGGTCCACGGCGTACGTGCCGCGCGGCATCGTCGCCGGGGCGCGGCGCGCGCCGTCGGCGCCCCTGCTGCCGTCGTACTCCGGGCGGGCGGGGACCTCGGGCAGCAGGCGCAGCGGCTCGGTCAGCCGTGTGCCACAGGCGGCGCAGTTCAGCACATTCACCCGTACGTTCTACCTGACGCCCGTCCTCGGCTGCTGCTGGGTGATGCAGTGGACACCGCCCCCGCCCGCGAAGATCGCCCGGGCGTCGACGAGGGTGACCGTGCGGTCGGGGAAGAGCCGGCGGAAGATGCCGGCCGCGAGTTCGTCGTTCGGGTCGTCGAAGCCGCACAGGACGACGCCGCCGTTGCAGAGGTAGTGGTTGATGTAGGAGTAGTCGACCCAGTCGCCGTCCTCGTCGGTCAGCACCGTGGGGGCGGGGATCTCGACGACCTCCAGGCGGCGGCCCCGCGCGTCGGTCCGGCCGCGCAGGATGTCGACGTACTCCAGGGAGCGGGCGTGGTCGGGGTGGGCCGGGTCGCGCTGGCTGTGCACGACCACGACGCCCGGCCGCGCGAAGGCAGCGACGATGTCGACGTGGCCCTGCGTGCCGTAGGTCCCGTAGTCGCCGGCGAGGCCGTGCGGGAGCCAGATGGCCTTGGTGGTGCCGAGCCGGGCGTGGATCTCCGCCTCGACCTGCTCGCGGGTCCAGTCGGGGTTGCGGCCCGCGCCGAGCTGGACGGTGTCGGTGAGCAGGACCGTGCCCTCGCCGTCCACGTGGATCGCGCCGCCCTCGTTGACGAGTCCGCTGCTCAGCACCGGTACCCCGGCCAGGTCGGCGACGTGTCCGGCGATCTTCGCGTCGTGCTCCCAGCGGGCCCACTCCTGTCCGCCCCAGCCGTTGAACACCCAGTCCACGGCGGCGAGTCGCCCCTCCGGGTCCGTCACGAAGGTCGGGCCGATGTCCCGCATCCACGCGTCGTCCAGCTCACGCTCCACCAACTCGACGTCCGGGCCGAGCAGTTCGCGGGCGGAGTCGCCCTGGCCCGGCGCGTGCACCATGGTCACCGGCTCGAAGCGGCGCACCGCACGGGCCACCGACGCCCAGGCGGCGCGGGCCTCTGCCAGCTCCTCGTCGTTCGTGAACGTCGGGTTGGGTCCGGGCCAGGCCATCCAGGTGCGCTCGTGCGGTTCCCACTCGGCGGGCATACGGAAGTCGGTCATGAGCGAGTCCTAGAGGAAGTAGAGGCGGTTGAGGGAGACGGACTCGGCGGGTTCCGAGCGCAGTGGCTCACCGTCGAGGGTCACCAGTCCCGTGCGCTGGTCCACGTCGACCGCTCCGGTACGGGAGTTGAGGCGCAGGTCGGCCGGTCCGATGCCGCGGGTGCCGCGGACGGCGACCCTGCGCCGCCGGGTCGGCATCGAGTCGTTGCCCTGGTCGACGGCGGCCTGTGCGACGAAGGCGACGGAGAGGTCGGCGGGGGTGGCGCCGTAGGACCCGAACTGCGGTCCCAGGACGAGGGGTTCGCAGGTGTCCGTCGCCGCGTTGGGGTCGCCGACCACGCCGTAGGCCGGGAACCCCGACTTCAGCACCAGCTGCGGCTTGGCCCCGAAGTACTCCGGGCGCCACAGCACGATGTCGGCCAGCTTGCCGACCTCGATGGACCCGACCTCGTGCGCGAGCCCGTGGGCGATGGCCGGGTTGATGGTCAGTTTGGCCATGTAGCGCAGGACGCGCTCGTTGTCGTGGTCGTCGTTCCCGGCGCCGAGCTCGGCCTTCATCTTGCCGGCCATCGCGAAGGTGCGGCGGACGGTCTCACCGGCCCGCCCCATGCCCTGCGCGTCGGAGGAGGTGATGCCGATCGCGCCCAGGTCGTGCAGCACGTCCTCGGCGCCCATGGTCCCGGCGCGGATGCGGTCGCGGGCCATGGCGGCGTCGCCGGGCAGGTCGGTCTTCAGGTCGTGGACGGAGACGATCATGCCGTAGTGCTCGGCGACCGCGTCCCGCCCGAAGGGCAGGGTGGGGTTGGTGGAGGAGCCGATGACGTTCGGCACGCCCGCCATCTTCAGCACGTTGGGGACGTGCCCGCCGCCGCAGCCCTCGATGTGGAAGGCGTGGATGGTCCGGCCCTCCAGCACCCTCAGGGTGTCCTCGACCGACAGGCACTCGTTCAACCCGTCGCTGTGCAGGGCGACTTGGACGTCGTACTCTTCGGCGACGCGCAGTGCCGTGTCCAACGCCCGCGTATGGGCGCCCATGTCCTCGTGCACCTTGAAGCCGCTCGCCCCGCCCTCGGCCAGCGCCTCGACCAGAGGCGCGTCATGGGACGACGAACCCCGGCCCAGGAAGCCGATGTTGACGGGCCAGGCGTCGAAGGCGTTGAACGCGTGCCGCAGCGCCCAGGGCGAGTTGACCCCGACACCCCACACCGGCCCGAACTCCTGGCCGATGACCGTGGTCACCCCGGAGGCCAGCGATGCCTCCATGATCCGCGGCGACAGCAGGTGCACATGGGTGTCGACGGCCCCGGCGGTGGCGATGAGCCCCTCGCCGGACACGATGGACGTGCCGGTGCCGACCACGACGTCCACGCCGTCTAGGGTGTCGGGGTTCCCGGCCCGTCCGACCGCGCAGATCCGTCCCTCGCGGATGCCGATGGACACCTTGCGGATGCCCAGCACCGCGTCGATCACGACCACGTTGCTGATCACCACGTCGCAGGTCTCGCGGACGGCCGCGGCCTTGAGGTGCAGTCCGTCCCGGGCGGTCTTGCCGAAGCCGGCGAGGAACTCGTCGCCGTACCGCTGGGAGTCGGCCTCGACGCGGATCGTCAGCCCGGAGTCACCGAGACGGACCCGGTCGCCGGCGCGGGGGCCGTGGGTGGCGGCGTACTCGTACGGGGTGAGGCGCCGGGCCTCGGCGGGGTGCCCTCCGGGGCGGCTCATGCCACAACCTCCTCGGTACTCGCCCCCAGATATCCGCAGGCGGCAGCCCTCCGCAGCGCCTCTACCCGCGCCCCCGGAGCGTCCAGCGCCCCGTCCACGAGCCCGGCGAAGCCGATCGCGACCCGCGCGCCGCCGATCGGCACGAGCCCGACCTCCAGCGTCTCCCCCGGCCCGAACCGCACCGACGACCCGGCGGGGACGGCGAGCCTCATGCCGTACCCGGCCCCCCGGTCGAAGTCGAGGCGCGGGTTGGCCTCGAAGAAGTGGAAGTGCGAGGTGACGGAGACGGGGACGGTCGCGGTGTTGGTGACCGTCAGCCGTACGACCGCCTCCGGCTCGGCGTGCACGGGACCCGGCAGCAGCGCGCCCGGCGCCCGGTCGGCGAGCCCGCCGCCCCCGATCGGGTCGGAGACGACCGCGAGCCGCGAGCCGTCGTCGAAGACGGCCTCGACATGCACCTCGGTGACGACGTCCGCGACGCCGGGCAGTACGTCGTCCGGCCCGAGGACCGACCGCGCGCGCTCAATGGCCTCGGCGAGCCGCGCGCCGTCCCGGGCGGCCTCGCACACGGTGTCCGCGACGAGCGCGGTGGCCTCCGGCACGTTCAGCCGCAGGCCCCGGGCCCTGCGCGCCCGGGCCAGCTCGGCGGCGCCGAAGAGCAGCAGGCGGTCGCGTTCGGTGGGGGTGAGCCGCATGTCGTTCCCTTCGCTTTAGAGCAACACTCTAAACGGGGAAAGTCCACAAACCAAGGCTTGACGCCAGAGCAGGGCACGCCTCACATTGAACGTCACTCAAACCGAGGGACCGAGGGAGACGCAGCATGCCGATGGAACAGCGCGGGGTCGACACCATCCCCGACGAGGAACGCACCAGCGGGCCCCGTGACCTCGTCTCGATCCTGCTCGGCTCGAACCTGTGCCTGGGCGTGATCGTCTTCGGCTGGCTGCCGCCGTCCTTCGGCCTCGACTGGTGGGGCTCGGTGAGCTCGATCGTGGCCGGCACGGTCGTCGGCACCCTGCTGACGGCCCCGCTCGCGCTGATCTCCCTGCGCACGGCCACCAACCTCTCCACCTCCTCCGGCGCCCAGTTCGGCGTCCGCGGCCGACTGGTCGGCTCGGTGGTGGGCCTGCTCCTCGCCCTCGGCTACACCGCGCTGACCGTCTGGATCGGCGGCGACGTGATGGTGGGCGTACTGGGCCGGCTGGTCGGGCTGCCGGCGAGCGGCTGGTCGTACGGCGTGATCTACGGGCTGCTCGCGGCGGCGACCGTGGCGGGCGCGGTGTACGGCTACCGGGTCCTGCTCACCATGTCGCGGGTGCTGGCGATCGGCATGACGGCCCTGCTCGCCCTCGGCGTCGTGGCCTACGCCCCCGACTTCACGACGGACGCCCTGCCCGAGGCGGGCGGCTATCTGCTGGGCGGCTTCTGGCCCACCTGGCTGCTGGCGGCGGTGGCCGTGGGCCTGTCCGGACCGATCGCCTTCATCACCCTCCTCGGCGACTACACCCGCTACATCTCCCCGGCCCGCCACTCCGACCGCCGGGTCCTGCACGCCACCTGGCTCGGGCTGCTGCTGGGCCTGCTGGTGCCGCAGCTGTTCGGCACGTTCACGGCGTACGGGGCCCGCGCGGCCCTGGACTACGCGGGGCCGCTGGTCTCCGCGTCCCCCGGCTGGTACCTGGTCCCGCTGCTGCTGGCCGCCTCCGCGGGCTCGGTGGGCAACGCGGGTCTGATGCTGTACTCGATGGGCCTCGACCTGGACGCCATCCTGCCGCGCGCCTCCCGGGCCACCGCGACCTACACCGTCGCCGTCGTCGCCACGGCCTGCGTCTTCGTCGGCCACTACGCCTCGTCCGCGCAGGACGCGATGACGTCCTTCGTCCTCCTGCTGACGGCGATCGGCACCCCGTGGGCGGTCATCACCCTCGTCGGCTTCGTACGCGACCGCGGTGTGTACGACGCGGACGCCCTCCAGGTCTTCAACCGCCGTGCGCGGGGCGGGATCTACTGGTTCCGGAGCGGCTGGAACATCCCGGCCACGGCGTCCTGGGCGCTGGGCGCGGCCGTCGGCCTGCTGGCCGTGTCGCTGCCGTCGTACGAGGGTCCGCTGCTGTCCCTGACGGGCGGGGTGGACTGCAGCTTCCTGCTGTCGGGGGTGGTGGGCGGGGTCGCGTACCTGCTGCTGTCACCCGCGCGGAACAGCACCAGGGCCGCCACGGAGGAGACCTCCGGGACGGCCCTGGCCAACACCGATGTCTAGCCCAGCTTGTGCATCCAGCCGTGCTGGTCAGCGGCCGTGCCGCGCTGGATGTCGAGCAGCGCCTGGCGGAGCTTGACCGTCACCTCGCCGGGCTCCCCGGTGCCCTGCTGCCACTCGGCGCCGGTGCGCTTGACCGTGCCGACCGGGGTGATGACCGCGGCGGTGCCGCAGGCGAAGACCTCGGTCAGGGTGCCGTTCGCGGAGTCGGTCTGCCACTGGTCGACGGAGATCCGGCCCTCCTCGGCCTCGTAGCCGAGGTCACGGGCGACGGCGAGGAGGGAGTCGCGGGTGACGCCCTCCAGGATGGAGCCGGTCAGGGTCGGCGTGACGATCTTGTTGCCGTACACGAAGTACAGGTTCATGCCGCCGAGTTCCTCGACCCACTTGCGCTCGACCGCGTCGAGGTAGCAGACCTGGGCGCAGCCCTGCTCGGCGGCCTCGGCCTGGGCGAGCAGGGAGGCGGCGTAGTTGCCGCCGGTCTTGGCGTCGCCCATGCCGCCGGGGACGGCGCGGACGTGGTCCTCGGAGACCCAGATCGACACCGGCTTGACGCCGCCCGGGAAGTACGCGCCGGCGGGGGACGCGATGACCAGGAAGAGGTACTCGTTGGCCGGCTTCACGCCCAGGCCGACCTCGGTCGCGATCATGAACGGGCGGAGGTAGAGGGACTCCTCGCCGCCGTGCGCCGGGACCCACGCCTCGTCCTGCTTCACCAGCGCGTCGCACGCCTCGATGAACGTCTCGACCGGCAGCTCCGGCATGCCGAGGCGGCGGGCGGAGGCCTGGAAGCGCTGGGCGTTCTTCTCCGGGCGGAAGGTCGCCACCGTGCCGTCGGGCTGGCGATAGGCCTTCAGGCCCTCGAAGATCTCCTGCGCGTAGTGCAGGACCATCGTCGCCGGGTCGAGGGAGAGCGGCGCGTACGGCACGAGCTGGCCGTCGTGCCAGCCGCGGCCCTCGGTCCACTTGATGACGACCATGTGGTCGGTGAAGTGGCGGCCGAACCCGGGGTTGGCCAGGATCGCGGCGCGTTCCGCGTCGGAAAGTGGCGAGGCCGAGGGCTTGAGCTCGATCGTGGGCGTCGTCATGAGTGGTTGTCCTTCACCGGTTGTGTAGTGACACGGGCCGCGCTCACGCCCTTTTACTGTCAGTGACCAGTGCTAGGACGTCCGAGCATTCCCTCATTCCGCGGCTCCGCGTTCGATTATCGCGCGCGGGGGTCCGTGGACGAAAACGGCGTGAATGCGACCCAGGGGTTGATGGTGTCACCCGGCGGGGGGCATACGGAAGCCGCCGGGTGCGTCTGCGACCCGGCGGCTTCGAGGTGGTGCTGGTAGCCGCGGGTCAGCCGGCTGCTCGTACGGCCAGCGCGTCGCCGATCTCCGAGGTGGAGCGGGCGGGCTTGCCGGCGCGCTCGCCGAGGTCGGCCGAGACGGCGTCCTCGATGCGGGCGGCCTCGGTCTCGTAGCCGAGGTGGCGCAGGAGCAGCGCGACGGACAGGACCGTGGCGGTGGGGTCGGCCTTGCCCTGGCCGGCGATGTCGGGCGCGGAGCCGTGGACCGGCTCGAACATCGAGGGGAACTCGCGGGAGGGGTTGATGTTGCCGCTCGCCGCGACGCCGATGCCGCCGGAGACGGCCGCGGCGAGGTCGGTGATGATGTCGCCGAAGAGGTTGTCGGTGACGATCACGTCGAACCGGGCCGGGTCGGTGACCAGGTAGATGGTGGCCGCGTCGACGTGGATGTAGTCGGTGGTGACCTCGGGGAACTCCTCGGCCACCTGGTTGAAGATGTTCGTCCACAGGTGGCCCGCGAAGGACAGCACGTTGTTCTTGTGGACCAGCGTGAGCTTCTTGCGCGGACGGGCCTGGGCACGGGCGAAGGCGTCCCGCACGACACGCTCGACACCGAAGGCCGTGTTCACCGAGACCTCGGTGGCGACCTCGTGCGGGGTGCCCTTGCGGATGGTGCCGCCGTTGCCGGTGTACGGGCCCTCGGTGCCCTCACGGACCACGACGAAGTCGATCGCCGGCTCGCCCTTGAGGGGCGTCTCGACGCCCGGCAGGAGCTTCGAGGGGCGCAGGTTGACGTGGTGGTCGAAGAGGAAGCGGAGCTTCAGCAGGAAGCCGCGCTCCAGGACACCGGAGGGGACCGACGGGTCGCCGATGGCGCCGAGGAGGATCGCGTCGTGCTGCTTGAGGGCGTCCGCGTCGGCGTCGGTGAGGGTCTCACCGGTGGCGTGGTAGCGCCGGGCGCCGAAGTCGTACTCCTTCGTCTCCAGCTTCACATCCTGCGGGAGGACGGCGGAGAGGACCTTCAGACCTTCGGCCACGACCTCCTGGCCGATGCCGTCACCGGGAATCACTGCGAGATTGATGCTGCGAGACATGTCGGCACCCTACTCCTCGTCCCATGTGATGACACGGCATGTCCGCGATGCGGACACCGCGGCGCAGCTGGGCGTCAGCCCTTCGACCGGCGTTCACCCGTATGTGGGGCGACTGTTGGCCCGCGCTGGGAACTTCTCCGTCATGGACCTTCCCGACGTAGGCATCCCGCCGCAGCTCGCACGCCGGATGAGCATGGCCGAACAGTACGAGTACCTGCGTACGAAGCTGACCCGCCGCCGCACGCTGGTGACGGCGGGCGCGGTGGCCGGCGGCCTGCTGACCGGGTGCGCGACCGACGGAAACGGTTCATCACCCCGTACGACCGCCCCGGCCTCCGCGACCAGCGCGGTGCCGGGCTCCGCCGTCGCCCCCTTCGGCCGCCACCTCGCCTTCGGCGCCGACCCGAGGACGCAGATGCGGATCTCCTGGCAGGTACCGGCCGCCGTCCGCAAGCCGTACGTCCGGATCGGCGCCCGCCCCGACGACCTGGGCCGGCGGATCGAGGCCGAGATCCGCGACCTCCACACGCCCGGCGTCACCGGCGTACGCCCCGCCCTCGACCAGTACTACGTGCACGCGGCCCTGGACGACCTGCTTCCCGGCACGACGTACTACTACGGCGTCGGCCACGAAGGCCTCGACCCGGCCACCCCCGAGCACCGCTCGACGATCGCGTCCTTCCGCACCGCGCCCACCCGCCCGGAGAGGTTCGTGTTCACGGCCTTCGGCGACCAGGGCGTGAGCAAGGCCGCGGCTGCCAACGACGACGTCCTGCTGAAGCAGGACCCGGCCTTCCATCTGCACGCGGGCGACATCTGCTACGCCGACGTCAACGGCCGCGGCGAGAAGGCGGACGGCTACGACCCGGCGTACTGGGATCTGTTCCTGAAGCAGAACGAGCAGGTCGCGCGGTCGGTGCCCTGGATGGTGACGACCGGGAACCACGACATGGAGGCCTGGTACTCCCCCGACGGCTACGGCGGCCAGCTCGCCCGCTGGTCCCTCCCGGGCAGCGGCTTCGACGCCCGCACGGCACCGGGCGTGTACTCCTTCGTGTACGGCAACGTCGGCTTCGTGGCCCTGGACGCCAACGACGTGTCGTACGAGATCCCCGCCAACCTCGGGTACACGGGCGGCAAGCAGACGGCGTGGCTGGACGGGAAGCTCGGGGAGCTGCGCAAGACGGTGGACTTCGTCGTCGTCTTCTTCCACCACTGCGCCTACTCGACCTCCTCGCACGCCTCGGACGGCGGGGTGCGCACGGAGTGGCTGCCGCTCTTCGCGAAGCACCAGGTGGACCTGGTGATCAACGGGCACAACCACGTCTACGAGCGGACCGACGCGATCAAGGGCGGCGAGGTGGGCCGGCGGGTGCCGATCGGTGCCTCGACCGACCCGACACGGGACGGGATCGTGTACGTCACCGCGGGCGGGGGCGGCAAGGATCTGTACGGCTTCCCGGCAGGCGCGAAGGAGAGTTACGAGGGTCAGGTGCGCGACGTCGACTCCGTGGACACCTTCCGGTGGACGAGGTCACGGGCCACGAAGGCGGAGACGGTGGAATGGTCGCGGGTGCGCTACCGCGGCTTCTCCCTCCTCACGGTGGAGGCGGAGAGCGGCAGCAGGCCGCGGCTCAGGGTCTCGGCGCTCGCGCAGAACGGCGACCGGATCGACCATTTCGAGGTGCGGCGCGGAGCGTGAGCCCGCGCCGCACCCCGTCGGGTGCGGCTCCCGGTAACAGGGTGTCTCAGTGGCCGGTCGAGCCGCCGTTGTCACGGCGGTCGAGGGCGCGCTGGAGGGCGGCCGCGGCGTTCTTGCGGTCGGACTCGCTCGTGCGAGAGGTGTGACGGACTCGACGGCGGGCGGTCGTCTCGGCCATGAGAAATCGACTCCTTCGAATTCATGGAAGGCAACGGGGGTTGCGAGACGCCGGAAGGGGCGGGGAGCGGGGGCCGCAGGGGTTGCCTGCACGGGGCCCGGCTCACGACCGCCATTCGCTTGATCGAGCGAGACGTTCGGCTTCTACAAAGCTAAGGGAGGCGGCCGTGTCTGTCTCCACAATTACTCGGACTTCCTACTATCTGAGACGGTGGATTGGGTCACACCGCCCTGAGCTGGGATTTTGCCGAAGCGGCGGCAGGATTGGCATGTGCCCGCAGCTCGCGGACGAGGGCACGGACCGCGGTTGTGGCGGCGAGTTCGGGGGTGGTGACGTATCCGACCTGGCGGGTGGGCCGGCCGGGACCGAGATCGGTGATCTGCGTCGAGAGCGGTGCTCCGGTGAGGGAGAGCGCGGGCATGATCGCCATACCGAGACCACTGCTCACCATCGAGAGCACCGCTCCGTCGTCCTCGGCGCGGACGGTCGCGGTGGGGATCCAGTCCTGGGCGGCCCACCAGGTGCGGGTGTAGGAGGAGCAGTTCTCCCGCCAGTCGACCAGGGGCAGTGAGCGCGGGTCGGGGTGACCGGCCGGGTGCACCAGGGAGTACGGCTCCTCCAGGAGTACGTCCCCCACGAGCTCCGGCGGGACCGGCGTGCTGGTGCCGAAGGTGGCGATGCCGAGGTCGGCCCGCCCCTCCGCCACCGCCCCGGCGGTCCCCGGCCCGACCTCCCGGACGACGGTGACGGTCGGCTCCAGCGCCGGATGCCGGGCGGTGAGGCGCTCCAGCACGGGTGGGAGCAGATACAGGGCGGCGCTGCGGAAGGCGGCGATGCGCAGGGGTCCGGCGACCTCGTCCGGCGAGGCGCGTCGGGTCTCGGCCACCAGCGCCTCCAGCATCCGCAGCACGCGCCGCCCGTGGGAGACGGCCCGCGCCCCCGCCGGGGTCGGCCGGGCCCCGAACCGCCCCCGCTCGAAGAGCACGACGCCCAGCTTGCGTTCGATGCCGCGCACGGCGTGGGAGACGGCGGACTGGGTGGTGCCGAGCCGGACGGCGGCGGCCGAGAAGCCGCCCTCCTCGGCGACGGCGACGAGGGTGCGCAGCTCCTGCGGCGCGAGATCGACGGTGCTCACTTCCGGGCTCCCCACCTGCGGTCATGAGGGCGGCTCATGGATCCGCCCGTTGCATGAGCCCAACCCTCTGCCCGGCGGGGGCATTCCTCTCTACGTTCCTCGCTCATGACCGACACCGCGCTCACCGTCCAGCAGATCGCCCGTCCGACGGGTTTCCCGACCCCGGAGCACTTCCGCTTCGCGGAGTCACCGGTGCCCGAGCCCGCCGCCGGCACGGCACTGGTGGAGAACCTCTACTGGTCCGTCGACCCCTACCACCGGGAAATGATGGACGGCGACTTCGCGTTGGACGCCCCACTGGAGGGCCGCACGCTGGGCCGCGTGATCGCGTCCCGCGCGCCAGAGCTGCCGGAGGGCGCGATCGTCTTCCACCGGCGGGGCTGGCGCACGCACGCCGTGGTCGGCCCGGAGGAAGCCAGACGCGTCCCCGAGTATCAAGGCGTCCCGCTGTCGGCGCACTTGAGCGTGCTCGGCGGTACGGGCCTGACGGCGTACGTGGGGCTGACCAGGATCGCCGGGCTGCGCGAGGGCGACGACCTCTTCGTCTCCGCGGCGGCCGGCGGCGTCGGCACGGCGACGGGCCGCTTCGCCCGCCTCCTGGGCGCGGGCCGCCTGATCGGCAGCGCGGGCTCGCCCGCCAAGGTCCGGCATCTGACGGAACAGGTCGGCTACGACACGGCGTTCGACTACCACGAGGGTCCGGTGCCGGACCTGTTGGCGAAGGCGGCACCGGACGGCATCGACCTCGTCGTGGACAACGTGGGCGGAGATCAACTGGCCGCGGCGATCGGCGCGCTCCGGGAGCACGGCCGGGTGGTCCGGATCGGCACGGTCGGCCAGTACAACATCCCGGGCACCGCCCCGGCCCACTTCAACCACGCGGACGTGGTCGAGAAGAGCCTGCGCATCGAGGGTTTCCTGGTGAGCAACTACCGGGAGGTGCAACGGGAGTTGGAGGAGTTCGCCGTCCCGCACCTCCAGCGGGGCACGCTCGCCCTCGACGAGACGGTGGTGGACGGCTTCGAGCGGATCGTGGAGGCGTTCCTGCTGATGCTGCGGGGCGGAAACACGGGCAAGATCCTGGTGCGGACGACGGCCCTCTAACCACTCAAAGACACTTGACTGGTGCGGTGACGCATGATGGAGTGACCTAACCGTTAAAAATCCATTAAGGGGTTAGCAGTAATGGCCACCGCTCACCGCACCACCACCGTCCGCGGCCTGGAGATCCACTACCGCGAGGCCGGCCCCGCCGACGCCCCGGTCGTCCTCCTGCTGCACGGCTTCCCCACCAGCTCGCACATGTTCCGCGAGCTGATCCCCCGCCTCGCCGACCGGTACCGCCTCATCGCCCCCGACCACATCGGCTTCGGCCGCTCGGCAGCCCCCGCCGCCACCGACTTCCGCTACTCCTTCGCCGAACTCGCCGCCATCACCGGCGAGTTCACCGAGCAGCTCGGCATCGACCGGTACGCCCTCTACATCCAGGACTACGGCGCCCCGATCGGCCTGCGCCTCGCCCTCGCCCACCCCGAGCGCGTCACGGCGATCGTCACGCAGAACGGCAACGCCTACGAGGAGGGGCTGGGAAAGGATGCCTGGGCGCCGGTCCTCGCGCTCATCGCGGAGCGGACACCGCAGACGGAGGCGCCGGTACGGGAGATCAGCTCACCGGACGGCATCAAGTGGCAGTACCTGCACGGCGTACCGGAGGAGTACCGGGAGCTCGTGGCGCCGGAGGCCTACGAGCACGACGCGGCCCTGATGGCCCGCCCCGGCCAGTCGCAGATCCAGCTCGACCTGATCTCCGACTACGGCTCCAACTTCGCCCTGTACCCGGCCTTCCACGCGTACTTCCGCGACAGCCAGGTCCCGCTCCTCGCCGCCTGGGGCGCCCACGACGAGATCTTCGTCCCGGCCGGAGCACTCGCCTTCCAGCGCGACCTGCCGAAGTCCGAGATCCACCTCCTGCCCACGGGCCACTTCGCCCTGGAGACCCACGCGGCACAGATCGCGGACCTCGTGCGGGACTTCCTGGCCCGGCACACGAAGGGGCCGGACGGCAGCCCGGCCCCTCAGCTCGTGTGACGTGGTGTCAGCCCATGTGCGGGTACGTGTAGTCGGTCGGCGGGACCAGGGTCTCCTTGATGGCGCGGGTCAGCGTCCAGCGCATCAGGTTCTGCGGGGCGCCGGCCTTGTCGTTGGTGCCGGAGGCGCGGCCGCCGCCGAAGGGCTGCTGGCCGACGACGGCACCGGTCGACTTGTCGTTGATGTAGAAGTTGCCGGCCGCGTAGCGGAGCTTCTCCATCGTGTACGCCGTCGCCGCGCGGTCGGCGGAGATCACCGAGCCGGTCAGGGCGTAGTCGGACGCCGACTCCATCTGGGTCAGCATCTCGTCGTAGTGGTCGTCCTCGTAGACGTGCACCGCGAGGAACGGGCCGAAGTACTCGGTCGTGAAGACCTCGTTCTCCGGGTCGCTGCACTCGACGACCGTCGGGCGGACGAAGTAGCCGACCGAGTCGTCGTACGAACCGCCCGCGACGATCGTGCAGGTGGGGTCGGCCTTGGCGCGGTCGATGGCGGCCTTGTTCTTGGCGAACGCGCGCTCGTCGATGACCGCGCCGACGAAGTTCGCAAGGTCGGTGACGTCACCCATGGTCAGGTAGTCGACCTCGGCCGCGAACTCCTCCTTGAAGCCGGAGTTCCAGATCGACGCCGGGATGTAGGCGCGGGAGGTGGCGCTGCACTTCTGGCCCTGGTACTCGAAGGCGCCCCGGGTGAGGGCCGTCTTGAGGATCGCCCTGTCGGCGCTCGGGTGGGCGACGACGAAGTCCTTGCCGCCGGTCTCGCCGACCAGGCGCGGGTAGGAGCGGTACTTCTCGATGTTGGCGCCGACCGTCTTCCACAGGTACTGGAAGGTCTTGGTGGAGCCGGTGAAGTGGATGCCGGCGAGGTCGCGGTGCTCAAGGGCGACCTTGGAGACCTCGATGCCGTCGCCGGTGACGAGGTTGATGACGCCCTTGGGCAGCCCGGCCTCCTCCAGGAGCTGCATCAGCAGCACGGCCGCGTGGGTCTGCGTCGGGGACGGCTTCCAGACGACGACGTTGCCCATGAGCGCGGGCGCGGTCGGCAGGTTGCCCGCGATCGCCGTGAAGTTGAACGGCGTGATGGCGTAGACGAAGCCTTCGAGCGGGCGGTGGTCGAGACGGTTCCAGACGCCCGGGGAGTTGGCCGGGGGCTGCTCGGCGAGCAGGTCGCGGGCGTACTTGACGTTGAAGCGCCAGAAGTCGACCAGCTCACAGGGGGTGTCGATCTCGGCCTGCTGGGCGGTCTTGGACTGCCCGAGCATGGTGGATGCCGCGAGGGTCTCGCGCCACGGACCGGCCAGCAGCTCGGCGGCGCGCAGGATGATCGCGGCACGGTCGTCGAAGGACATCGCGCGCCAGGCGGGCGCGGCGGCGAGGGCCGCGTCGATCGCGTCCTGGGCGTCCTGCTGGGTGGCGTTGGCGTACGTGCCGAGGCGGGACTTGTGGTTGTGCGGCTGAACGACGTCGAAACGGTCGCCGCCACCCATCCTCTTCTCGCCGCCGATGGTCATCGGCAGGTCGATCGGGTTCTCGGCCAGCTCCTTGAGCTTGGCCTCCAGACGGGCACGCTCGGGCGAGCCGGGGGCGTAGCCGTGCACCGGCTCGTTGACGGGGGTGGGGACCTGGGTCACAGCGTCCATGAGATCCGTAACTCCTTGTACGTGAGCGGGTGTTCGGGTCAGCCCTTGGTGAGGGTCGAGCGGACGAAGAAGAGGAGGTTCGCCGGCTTCTCCGCCAGACGGCGCATGAAGTAGCCGTACCAGTCGGTGCCGTAGGCGGTGTAGACGCGCATACGGTGCCCTTCGGCGGCGAGCCGCAGATGCTCGTCGCTGCGGATGCCGTACAGCATCTGGAACTCGTACTCGTCGAGCTTGCGCCCGGCCTTGCGGGCGAGTTCCTGGGCGATGGAGATCAGGCGCGGGTCGTGGGAACCGATCATCGGGTACCCCTCGCCCTCCATCAGCGTCTTCAGGACGCGGACGTACGCCTTGTCGATCTCGTGCTTCTGCTGGTACGCGACCTCGGCGGGCTCCTTGTAGGCGCCCTTCACGAGCCGGACGCGGCTGCCTGCCTCGGCGAGGCGGCGGGCGTCGGCCTCGGTGCGGAAGAGGTAGGCCTGGATGACACAGCCGGTCTGCGGGAAGTCCTTCCGCAGTTCCTCGTGGATGGCGAACATCGAGTCCAGGGTGGTGTGGTCCTCGGCGTCGAGGGTCACGGTCGTGCCGATGGCGGCGGCGGCCTCGACGACGGGGCGGACGTTGGCGAGGGCCAGTTCGTGCCCGCCGTCCAGTGCCTGCCCGAACATCGACAGCTTGACGGACATCTCGACGCGCTCGCCGAGGCCGAGGTCGCGCAGCCGGTCGATCAGCGCGAGGTAGGCGTCGCGGGCGGCAAAGGCCTGCTCGGGGGTGGTGATGTCCTCGCCGACGACGTCCATCGTCAGCTCCAGGCCCCGGTCGGTGAGGCTCTCGATGATCGGTACGACGTCGTCGACGGTCTCACCGGGGATGAAGCGGTCGACGACCTGCTTGGTCACCGGGGCCGCCGAGATCAGGCGTCGCATCCGGTCGCTTCGCGACGCGGCAAGAATCACGGGACCCAGCACGGGGCACCTCCACAAACCAGCAGATAGAACCACCGTGAAACCTAAGGATCCCTCCGATCGTCTGCCATCGACAGCTGTCACGCATCCGTGCCGCGGATCTCAGACAGATGTATGAAAGGTCTGCGATCGTGCGGGAGAATGCCTGAGTGACAGCCGACTACAAAGGTGACTTCCAGGAACTGGTCGACGAGATCTCGGAGCTTCTCGGCGTCCCGGCGACCCTGGAGAACCGCGACTTCGAGCTGATCGCCTTCGGTGCGTACGACAGCGAGGGCGACCTCGATCCGTCGGCCCTGGACCCCGTCCGTACCCGCTCGATCCTGACCCGCCGCTCGACGACGGCGGTCCGCACCTGGTTCGAGGGCTTCGGCATCACCCGCGCGACCGGCCCGGTCCGCATCCCGCCGACCCCGGAGGCGGGCGTGTACCGCGGGCGGATCTGTCTCCCCGTACGCCACCGGGGTGTCGTCCTCGGCTATGTCTGGCTGCTGGAGTCCGACCCCGGCCCCACCGAAGGCCAGTTGGCCGCCGCCATGGACGTGACCGTCCGGATCGGGGCGCTGCTCGCGGACGAGGCGCAGCACGGGGCGGACCTCAGCCGGGAGCTGCGGGCGGTGCTGACCGCCGAGCGCGGCTGGCAGGGGGACATGGCGGTGGCGGCGCTGCGTACGGCCCTCGGTCCGCGCGGCGACGGCCCGCACGCGGTGGTGTGCGTCGCCCCGTGGCCGTCCGCCGACCCGGACGACGCTCCCTCGGCCCGTACGGTCCCGCACGCGACGGCGCTGTGCACGGTTCCGTGGGGCACGGCCGCCCAGAGCCTCGCGATCCTGGTCAGACTGCGGTCGCCGGAGGTGGCGACACCCGCGCTGACGGCGGCACAGCGCCTGCTCGGCGACACCGGCGCCCCGCGGGCCGCCGGCATCGGCGCACCCCGCACCAGTCTGACCGACCTGCCGACGGCCTGGCACGAGGCCTCGGCCGCGGCCCGCGCGGCCCTGGCGGAACCGGCGCTGGGCCCGATCGCGCACTGGTCCGGCATCGGCCCGTACCGGCTGCTGACGTCCCTCCCGCCGGACTCGGCCCACGACCCCGCCGTACGCCCCCTGCTCTCCCCCGCCCATCGCGACCTCGCCCGCACCGCCGAGACCTACCTCGACTGCGCGGGCCAGGCCGGCCGCACGGCTGCGGCCCTCGGCATCCACCGGCAGACCCTCTACTACCGCCTCTCCCGGGTCGAGCAGCTGACCGGCCTCGACCTGGACGACGGGGAGGACCGGCTGCTGCTGCACATGGCGCTGAAGGGGACGCGACTGTAGCCGGCGACCAGCGACAGCCGCTCCGCCACCGCGGGGTTCGAAGCCGTGGCGCTCCAGCAGGCCGAGCACACCGTCGCCGGCGCCCTCCTCGGCCGGCCAGGTGCCCAGCTCGTGGGCCTTGCGGCGCAGGACGGTCCGGGTCGGCTCACCGGTGATCTGCCGGGCGGAGCGCTTGTAGAGCTTGGCGGGGCGGCCCGCGCCGGGGCCGGAGCGTCCGGTGCGTCGCTCGTGGACGAGGTCGAGCGGTGACTCCTCAGCCGGCCGGTCCAGGCGGAAGGGTGGCGGCCTCGATCAGCTGACGCAGCCCCGCCGTGAGCTGCTCCGCCTCCGGGGCGCTCTTGGGATCGAAGGTCCACTGCGCCATGAGGCCCATCATCAACGTGGTGTAGAAGGCGCCGAGGGTGTCGACGGTCGCCTCCTCGACATCCTCCTCGCGCCCACCCATGAAGAGCGGGACGATACCGCGCGCCCCCTCCCGCTGCGCCTTCGCCAAGTGCTCGGCCAGTTCGGGCAGTTGGTCCCGCATCGCCACGATCTCCACGCTGAGCCGCCAGAGCGAACCGGGCCCGCGCATCGTCTCGATGATGTTGGACCACACCTCCTGGAAACGCTCCAGCGAACCGGGCTCCGCACCGATCCCGGCGACCCCGTCGAAGGCTTCGGCCATCCCCTCGACCAACGCCACGTACGCCTGCGCGAGCAGCGCGTCCTTCGAGCCGTAGTGATAGCCGATCGAGGCGAGGTTGGTCCCCGACTCCTTGACGATGTCACGCGCCGTCGTGCGCGCGAAGCCCTTGGCCAGCAGGCAGCGCTTGGCGCCTTCCAGCAGATCCTCACGGTGTCCCATGCCGCCACCCTACCCCGGGTCCATACAAGCGTCCTAGACCAACGTCTTATACATACGTTCTAGACAAGCGTTTAAGACGCGCGTACATTCCTCGGCATGACCTCGAACTCGACCCGTGCCGGGCGCCGTGAATGGACCGCCCTCGGCGTGCTGATGCTTCCGCTGCTGCTGGTCTCGATGGACGTCTCCGTCCTCTACTTCGCGATCCCCTCGATCAGCGCCGACCTGGAGCCGTCCGGCACCCAGCAGCTGTGGATCTTCGACATCTACGCCTTCGTGCTCGCCGGCCTGCTGATGACCATGGGCTCGCTGGGCGACCGCATCGGCCACCGCCGTCTCCTGCTGATCGGCGCCACCGCCTTCGGCGCCGCCTCCCTGCTCGCGGCGTACGCCGACAGCGCCGAGACCCTGATCGCGGCCCGCGCGGTCCTCGGCATCGGCGGCGCGACCCTGATGCCGTCGACGATGGCCCTGCTGCGCACGATGTTCACCGACCCCGGCCAGCGCGCGAAGGCGATCGGCCTGTGGTCCGGCGTGATGACGGCCGGGATCGCGCTCGGCTCGGTGATGAGCGGGGTGCTGGTCGAGTACTTCTGGTGGGGCTCGGTCTTCCTGGTCAACCTGCCCGCGATGGCGCTGCTGCTGGTCCTCGGCCCGGTGCTGCTGCCGGAGTCCCGCAACCCGGCGTCCGGCCGCTTCGACTGGCTGAGCGTGCCCCTGTCCATGGCGGCCGTGCTCCCCGTCATCTACGGCCTGAAGGAGATCCCCTCCGAGGGCTGGAACGTCCGCTACGTCGTCTCGATCACCGTCGGCCTGCTCTTCGCGGCCCTGTTCGTCCACCGCCAGCGCACCGCGGCCTCACCGATGATCGACCCGGCCCTGTTCCGCGGCCGCGGCTTCGCCCCCGCTGTCGGCCTGAACCTCGTCTCGGCGTTCGGGATCATGGGGTCGGCGTACTTCACCACGCAGTACCTTCAGTCGGTGCTCGACAAGAGCGCGCTGGAGGCTGCCCTGTGGGCGCTGCTGCCGTCGGTGCCGATCGGGGCGGCCGCGCCGGTCGCGACGAGCCTCGTACAGAAGGGCGTCGACCGCTCCCGGGTCGTCACCGCGGGCTTCGTGATCGCCGCTGCCGGGTTCGTCGTCCTGGCCTTCGCCGGCACGGACTCACTGTGGGTGGTGCTGACCGCGTGCGCGGTCCTCGCCGTCGGCGGTGTCGTCGTGATGTCCCAGATCATGGACCTGGCCATGGGTGCCGCCCCGGCCGAGCGGGCGGGCACCGCGTCCTCGCTGATGGAGACCGGCTCGGAGTTCGGCGGCGCGCTGGGCATGGCGCTGCTCGGCTCCATCGGTACGGCGGTCTACCGCCACGAGATGCCGGCCTCGGCCCCGGACGCGGCCCGCGAGACGCTGGGCGGAGCGCTGGCCGTGGCCGACCGGGTGCCCGGTCTCGCGACGGTGGCCCGGGAGGCGTTCACCAGCGGGATGCAGGGTGCGGCGATCGGCGGGGCCGTGTTCCTGGCGGGGGCCGCGGTGCTGGCCGCGGTGACGCTGCGGGGCGTGGAGGTGCGGGAGCCGGTGACGGAACCGGAACCGGAGGCGGCGTCCGCCTGACGGAGAAAGGCGGGGCGCGCCGAGGATCGACCTCGGCGCGCCCCGCCTTTTCGCGTGGTACGTCAGACCAGGTTCACGGCACGCGCCGACGTCGCGCCGATCTCCGCCTCGACCTCGGCCAGCACCCCGGCGGGCACCGTGTCGTCGACGGTCAGGACGGCCAGCGCCTCGCCGCCGACCGCCGCGCGGGCGACCTGCATGCCGGCGATGTTGATGCCCGCCTCGCCGAAGATCCGGCCCACGGTGCCGACGACACCGGGACGGTCCTCGTAGCGCAGGACGACCATGTGGTCGGCGAGGGCCAGGTCCACGTCGTACTCACCCACGGCCACGATCTTCTGGAGGTGCTTCGGGCCGGCCAGCGTGCCGGAGACCGACACCTCCTCGCCGCTGCCGAGCGTGCCGCGCACGGTGACCACGTTGCGGTGGTCCGACGACTCCGAGCTGGTCGTCAGGCGCACCTCGACGCCGCGCTCCTGCGCGAACAGCGGGGCGTTGACGTAGGAGACCGTCTCGTCGACGACGTCCTCGAAGACACCCTTGAGGGCGGACAGCTCCAGCACCTTCACGTCGTGCTGGGTGATCTCGCCGTACACCTCGACGTCGAGGCGGACCGCGACCTCACCGGCGAGCGCGGTGAAGATGCGGCCGAGGCGCTCGGCGAGCGGCAGACCCGGCTTGACGTCCTCGGCGATGACACCGCCCTGGACGTTGACCGCGTCCGGGACCAGCTCACCGGCGAGCGCGAGCCGCACCGAACGGGCGACCGCGATCCCGGCCTTCTCCTGGGCCTCGTCGGTGGAGGCGCCGAGGTGCGGGGTGCAGACGACCTGGTCGAGCTCGAAGAGCGGGGAGTCCGTGCAGGGCTCCTTCGCGTACACGTCGAGACCGGCGCCGGCGACCCGGCCCTCCTTGAGGGCGGAGAACAGCGCGGCCTCGTCGACGATGCCACCGCGCGCGGCGTTGACGATGCGCACGCTCGGCTTGACCTTGTGCAGGGCCTCGTCGCCGATCAGACCGACCGTCTCGGGGGTCTTGGGCAGGTGGACGGTGATGAAGTCGGAGACCTCGAGGAGCTCGTCCAGGGACAGCACCTTGACGCCCATCTGCGCGGCGCGCGCGGGCTGGATGTAGGGGTCGTAGGCGACGACCTTCATCCCGAAGGCGGACATGCGCTGCGCGACGAGCGCACCGATGCGCCCGAGGCCCACGACGCCGAGGGTCTTCTCGGCGAGCTCGACGCCCGTGTACTTGCTGCGCTTCCACTCGCCGTTCTTCAGCGCCGAGTTGGCCTGCGGGATGTGCCGCGCGGTGGCCAGGAGCAGGCCACAGGCCAGCTCGGCGGCGGTCACGATGTTGGAGGTCGGGGCGTTGACGACCATCACGCCGGCCTTGGTGGCGGCGGAGACGTCCACGTTGTCCAGGCCGACGCCGGCTCGTGCGACGACCTTCAGCTTGTTCGCGGCGGCGATCGCCTCGGCGTCCACCTTGGTGGCGGAGCGGATCAGGATCGCGTCGACGTCGGCGATGGCGGGCAGCAGCTCGGCGCGGTCCGCGCCGTTGCACTGCCGGATCTCGAAGTCGGGGCCAAGCGCGTCGACGGTCGCGGGCGACAGCTCTTCAGCGATGAGTACGACAGGTTTCGAGCTCACGTGAGTCCTCACAAGTCCAATGCGGACGGCCGTCCCGACGGCCGCAGGCGGTGGAGGTTACTGGCCGCGTGGAAGACGCACGACGCTGTGGGCCTGACGCGTATGTAGTGCAGCAGTGTAGTGGCGTGGCCACCGGGCATTTACGCCACTGCGGAAGGATCACCCGTCCGTGGCCGGACAGGTTGGACAACGGGGCCGGAGCATGCCGCTCCGGCCCCGTCGCTGGAGGACTTACGCCTCCTCGTCGACCCAGCTCATCAGCTTGCGCAGCTGCTTGCCGGTGGTCTCCAGGAGGTGCTCGGAGTCCTGCTGCTTGTACTCGTTGTACTTCTTCAGACCGCCGTGGTACTCGGCCATCCACTCACGCGCGAAGGTGCCGTCCTGGATCTCGGCCAGGACCTTCTTCATCTCGGCCTTGGTGGCGTCGGTGATGATGCGCGGGCCGGTGACGTAGTCGCCCCACTCGGCGGTCTCGGAGACGGACCAGCGCATCTTCTCCAGGCCGCCCTCGTACATGAGGTCGACGATGAGCTTCAGCTCGTGCAGGCACTCGAAGTACGCGATCTCCGGCTGGTAGCCGGCCTCGGTCAGCGTCTCGAAGCCGGCCTTGACCAGCGCGGCCGTACCACCGCAGAGAACGGCCTGCTCGCCGAAGAGGTCGGTCTCGGTCTCCTCGGTGAAGGTCGTCTTGATGACGCCCGCGCGGGTGCCACCGATGCCCTTGGCGTACGACAGGGCCAGCGCGAAGGCGTTGCCCGTGGCGTCCTGCTCGACGGCCGCGATGCACGGAACGCCGCGACCCTCCTCGTACTGACGGCGCACGAGGTGACCCGGGCCCTTGGGGGCGACCATGCAGACGTCCACGCCGGCCGGGGGCTTGATGAAGTCGAAGCGGATGTTCAGGCCGTGGCCGAAGAACAGCGCGTCGCCCTCGTTGAGGTTGTCCTTGATGGACTCCTCGTAGACCTGGGCCTGGATCGGGTCCGGGACCAGGATCATGATGACGTCGGCCTCGGCGGCGGCCTCCGCCGGCGTCACCACGCGCAGGCCCTGCTCCTCGGCCTTGGCCTTGGACTTGGAGCCCTCGTGCAGACCGACACGGACGTCGACGCCCGAGTCACGGAGCGACAGCGCGTGGGCGTGGCCCTGGCTGCCGTAACCGATGACCGCGACCTTGCGGCCCTGGATGATGGACAGGTCGGCGTCGGCGTCGTAGAACAGCTCGGCCACTTTGGGTTCTCTCCTTGAGTGCAGGTGTTGCGTCCCACCGTATGACGGCGGGCTGAAGTGAAGTCTCGGGGTCTCGCCATACGGGCGACGGCCCGCGCCGCCGCCCGTGCCTGCCTTACGCGCTTCGGTCGAGCGCGCGCAGCGAACGGTCGGTGATCGAGCGCGCGCCGCGGCCGATCGCGATCGTGCCGGACTGGACGAGCTCCTTGATGCCGAAGGGCTCCAGCATCTTGAGCATGGCCTCCAGCTTGTCGCTGGAGCCGGTGGCCTCGACGGTGACGGCCTCCGGGGAGACGTCGACGGTCTTGGCGCGGAACAGCTGGACGATCTCGACGATCTGCGAGCGCGTCTCGTTGTCGGCGCGCACCTTCACCAGAACGAGTTCACGCTGAACCGCGCTCGCCGGCTCCAGTTCGACGATCTTGAGCACCTCGACCAGCTTGTTGAGCTGCTTGGTGACCTGCTCCAGGGGCAGCGCGTCGACGCTCACCACGATCGTGATGCGGGAGATGTCGGCGTGCTCGGTGACCCCGACGGCGAGCGAGTCGATGTTGAAGCCGCGGCGGGAGAACAGGGCCGCGATGCGGGCCAGGATGCCGGGCTTGTTCTCCACCAGGACGGAGAGCGTGTGCTTGGACATGATCTTTACGTCTCTCTCGCTCAGTCGTCTTCGTTGTCGCCGAAGTCGGGGCGGACGTCCCGGGCGGCCATGATCTCGTCGTTGGAGGTGCCGGCGGCGACCATCGGCCACACCATGGCGTCCTCGTGGACGATGAAGTCGATGACGACCGGGCGGTCGTTGATCGAGTTCGCCTCTTCGATGACCTTGTCGAGGTCGGCCGGGTCCTCGCAGCGGATCGCGTAGCAGCCCATGGCCTCCGACAGCTTCACGAAGTCGGGGACGCGGGTGCCACGGGCGTCCGGGTTGACGTCGTCGGGCCCGGAGTGCAGCACGGTGTTGGAGTACCGCTGGTTGTAGAAGAGGGTCTGCCACTGGCGGACCATCCCGAGGGCGCCGTTGTTGATGACGGCGACCTTGATCGGGATGTTGTTCAGGGCGCAGGTGGTGAGCTCCTGGTTGGTCATCTGGAAGCAGCCGTCGCCGTCGATCGCCCAGACCGCCCGGTCCGGCCGGCCGGCCTTGGCGCCCATCGCGGCGGGGACCGCGTAGCCCATGGTTCCGGCGCCGCCGGAGTTCAGCCAGGTCGCGGGCTTCTCGTACTCGATGTAGTGCGCCGCCCACATCTGGTGCTGGCCGACGCCCGCGGCGAAGATCGTGCCCTCCGGGGCGAGCTGGCCGATGCGCTGGATGACCTGCTGCGGCGACAGCGAGCCGTTCTCCGGCTGGTCGTAACCGAGCGGGTAGGTCTCGCGCCAGCGGTTGAGGTCCTTCCACCAGGCCGTGTAATCGGCCTGGTGGCCCTCGCTGTGCTCCTTCTGCACGGCCTGGACCAGGTCGGCGATGACCTCGCGGGCGTCACCGACGATCGGCACGTCCGCGGTGCGGTTCTTGCCGATCTCCGCGGGGTCGATGTCGGCGTGGACGATCTTGGCGTACGGGGCGAAGCTGTCCAGCTTGCCGGTGACGCGGTCGTCGAAGCGGGCTCCGAGGGCGACGATCAGGTCGGCCTTCTGCAGCGCGGTGACGGCGGTGACCGCACCGTGCATGCCCGGCATTCCCACGTGCAGCGGGTGGCTGTCGGGGAATGCGCCGAGCGCCATCAGGGTGGTGGTGACGGGCGCTCCGGTGAGTTCTGCGAGGACCTTCAGCTCGGCGGTGGCCTGGGCCTTGATGACGCCGCCGCCGACGTAGAGGACGGGCCGCTTGGCGGCCGTGATGAGCTTCGCGGCCTCGCGGATCTGCTTGGCGTGCGGCTTGGTCACCGGGCGGTAGCCGGGCAGGTCCATGACCGGCGGCCAGGAGAACGTGGTCTGCGCCTGGAGGATGTCCTTGGGGATGTCCACCAGCACCGGGCCGGGGCGGCCGGTGGAGGCGATGTGGAACGCCTGCGCGATGGTCCGCGGGATGTCCTCGGCCTTGGTGACCAGGAAGCTGTGCTTGGTGATCGGCATCGTGATGCCGACGATGTCCGCCTCCTGGAAGGCGTCCGTGCCGATCGCCTTGGAGACCACCTGGCCGGTGATCGCCACGAGCGGCACCGAGTCCATGTTGGCGTCCGCGATCGGGGTGACGAGGTTGGTCGCACCGGGTCCCGAGGTCGCCATGCAGACGCCGACCTTGCCGGTGGCCTGCGCGTAGCCCGTGGCCGCGTGACCGGCGCCCTGCTCGTGGCGGACCAGGACGTGACGCACCCGGGTGGAGTCCATCATCGGGTCGTACGCCGGCAGGATCGTGCCTCCGGGGATACCGAATACCGTGTCGACGCCGACCTCTTCAAGCGAACGGATGAGCGACTTCGCGCCCGTGACGCTCTCGGGAGGGGACTGCTGTCCTCCGGATCGGGGCCGCGGCTGCGGATGGTGGGCCCCGGTGGCCTGCTCGGTCATCGTCATTCTCTTCTCGATGCTGAGGGTTTTTGCGATGTTCGTGCGGTTTGAACGGTTTTACGCTCGGTACCTGTGCAACAAAAAACCCCTCGTGCCGTAAGGCAAGCGAGGGGAGCGCGCCGGGAGTGGTCGCTGAGCGGTCGAGGCTCAGCTTCAGCCGACGCGCTTTCCAAGTACGAGAATTCGGGTGCGCATGGCAATGACCCTCCCCCCGGCGCACACCACGTGTCAAGTGGGTGGGACGGGAGTCTCATTATGTGAGCGAAGGGCACTTCCGCCTCCGAGGACAGCGGTTCCGCCCCCGAGTACGGCGGGGACACCACTTGTGTACACCCCCGCGCCACCCCCGGCGAACGCGGGTTCGGCCGGTCCGTGCGGCACCGGAAAGTGGCCGGAAGTGAGCGCCCGGCGCAGCCGGTACTCGTCCAACGGACCGGAGAACGCCATCCCCTGGCCGTGTGTGCAGCCCATCGCCCGCAGCGCCACGACCTGCTCCGGCAGGTCCACTCCGTCGGCCACGGACTGCAGCCCGAGATCCCCGGCGATCCTGAGCAGCCCGCTGGTGATCTTGTGCAGCCGCGCGGACTCCACCACCCCGTCGACCAGACTGCGGTCGAGCTTGAGCACGTCCACGGGGAGTCTGCGCAGGGCCGTGATCGCCGCGTACCCGCTGCCGAAGCCGTCGAGCGCGATCCGGACACCGAGCCGCCGCAGGGCGGCCAGCCGGCGCTCCAGCTCGTCCAGGGAGACCCGGGGGTCGGTCTCGGACAGCTCGATCAGCAGGGACCCGGACGGCAGTCCGTGCCGGGTCAGCAGCGCCTCGATCGAGCCGGGCGGCAGCGACCGGTCGAGGAGCCGACGGGCACTCATCCGGACCGTCACCGGCACGGACACCCCGGTCCCGGTGCGCTCGGCGGCCTGACCCACGGCCTCCTCAAGGATCCAGCGGCCGAGTTCCTGCGTCTTGTCGCTGTCCTCGGCCACCCGCAGGAACTCGGCGGGCGTGAACAGGACACCCTGCGAGGAACGCCAGCGCGCCTGGGCGGCGACCGAGGTGATCCGGCCGTCCTCCAGACAGACCACGGGCTGGTGCAGCAGCGCGAACTCGCCGTCGTGCAGCGCGGCACGCAGCCGGGTGGCCAGTTCCGCCTTGCGTACGACGTCCTGTTGCATCTGCGGCGCGTACAGCTCGACGCGGCCCTTTCCGGCCGACTTGGCGCGGTACATCGCCAGGTCGGCGTTGCGCAGGATCTCGCCCGCGCCGAGGCCCGGCTCGGAGAAGGCGACGCCGATGGAGGCGGCGACCCGGACATCGTTGCCGTCGATGAGGTAGGGCTGCGAGAGCGTGATCCTGAGCCGGTCGGCGAGCTCCAGGATGTGGCGCTCCCTGGCGGAGCGGTCCCGGGTGCCGTCGCCGACGATCAGGGCCGCGAACTCGTCGCCGCCCAGCCGGGAGGCGGTGTCGCCGTACCGGACCGCGTCCTGGAGTCTGCGGGCGGCCTGGACGAGCAGCTCGTCCCCGGCCTGGTGGCCGATCGTGTCGTTGACGGCCTTGAAGCCGTCGAGATCGATGAAGAGGACGGCGGTGCCGCGGTCGGAGGAACGGCGGCCGGACAGGGCCTGCTGGACGCGCTTGGTGAACAGGGCGCGGTTGGGCAGGTCGGTGAGCGGGTCGTGCTCGGCGTTGTGCTGGAGCTGCGCCTGAAGGCGCACCCGCTCGGTCACGTCCCGGCTGTTGAAGATGAGGCCGCCGTGGTGCCGGTTGACGGTGGACTCGACGTTGAGCCAGCCGCCGTCGCCGGACTTGAAGCGGCACTCGATGCGGGTGGTGGGTTCCTCGGGCGGGCTGGCGGCGAGGAAGCGGCGCACCTCGTGCACCACGCAGCCCAGGTCCTCCGGGTGGATGAGATGGGCCAGTTCCGTACCGACGAGCTCCTCGGCGGTGCGTCCGTAGACCCCGGCGGCGGCCGGGGAGACGTAGCGGAGGATGCCGTTGGGCGCGGCGATCATGATGACGTCGCTGGAACCCTGCACCAGGGAGCGGAAGTGGCTCTCCTTCTGGGCCAGTTCCTGGGTGAGGGTGATGTTGTCGAGCAGCATGATGCCCTGGCGCACCACGAGGGCGAGCACGACGGTGCCGCAGGTGAGCAGCACCACGCGGTCGACGCTGCGGCCGTTGAGCACGTTGTAGAGGATGCCCAGCGTGCACACGGCGGCGGCGAGGTAGGGCGTGAGGGCGGCCAGGGAGCCGGCGATCGGCCGGGCGGCCGGATACCGGCTGTGATCACCTCCCGGCGGCTGTGCGGGCGGGTGGTGGTGGATGCCGCCGCGCCGCCTCGGCAGGTGCTCGTGCACCACGCGCGTGTGCGGCTCGTCGTCCGGCTGCCCGTGCCGCGGCGCGACCCAGGGGGCGTAGGCGAGGAGCAGCGAGCCGGCGAACCAGCCCGCGTCCAGCAGCTGGCCCGAGCGGTAGTCGTTGTGCAGCAGCGGTGAGGTGAACAGGGCGTCGCACATCACGGTGAGGGCGAGCGCGCCGATCGCGGTGTTGACCGCGGAGCGGTTGACCGCCGAGCGCCGGAAGTGCAGCGCGAGCACCATGCTGACCAGGGCGATGTCGAGCAGCGGATACGCCAGCGAGAGCGCGGTGTGCGCGACGCTGGGGCCCTCGGACTTGGCCGCCTGGGCGAGCGCGAGGCTCCACGACAGTGTGAGCAGCGAGCCGCCGATCAGCCAGGCGTCGAGCGCGAGACAGACCCAACCGGCCTTCGTCACCGGCCGTTTGGCGAGGACCAGCAGGCCCACGATGGCGGGCGGCGCGAAGCACAGGAAGAAGGCGTCGGCGTAACTGGGGCTCGGCACCGGCCGCTCCAGAACGACCTCGTACCACCCCCAGACCAGGTTGCCGAGGGAGGCCATGGCCGAGGAGAGCGCGAACAGCAGCCAGGCCGGTCGAAAGCGGATGCGGCGTCGACGGGCGTAGAGGAAGCAGGACACGGCGGCGATGCCCGCCGCGGCGCTCAGCCCGAAGTCGCCCATGATCAGGGCGAGTTCGTCCGAACCCCAGCCGAGCGCGGAACCGACGGCGTATCCCGCGCAGATCAGGGCCAGAACGAGTTGGTGGACCAGGTTCGCCCCGTTGCCGGAGGACGGCGGGCGGGACAGCAGCAACCCTGGCGAAGGCCGGTCCCGCAGCGCTCCGTTGAGGGTGGTCGTGGGGGGCGGCGGCGAGCTCACCGGACCCTCCAGGTCCGCTGTGCCCCGGGGTCCAGCGGCTCCCGGGTCGCTGGGTGCGCATGCCTCTTGCGGCCGCTGTGCCTGCGGTGGTGATGGCTGTGACGGCAGTTGTGGCTGCCGTGGTGACCGCGTCTGCGCGCGGCCGTGTGCCAGGGTCGCCGCCGGCTGCCCCGCCGCGTCGGATCGTTCGTCCATAGGCCGTGCATCGCCCGTCGCCCCCCTCACAGTCTGAAATGTGCGTCCCCGGCGCCGATCGGTGCGCGGCGCAGCCCCTGTCGGGACGATACACCAGTCTCGTCACTCAGGGACATAGTTCCTCTACGCTCCGTGACGACCAGCGGTGATGTGAGCACGGACCGCGTCCGGGAGGTTGCGGAGGGTACCGGAAGCGGATTACACGGTTGTTGCTCCGCGGATCTACGCGCTCCCGGAACCCGTAGTAAGGATCACGTTGCGCAGGGGTTCCCGGTTCACGAAACGTCCCAACTGGTCCAGCAGGAGCCGCTTCGCGCGCGGCAGGAACGCGGACGTGGGTCCGCCGACGTGCGGGCTGATGAGGACGCCCGGCGCCTGCCAGAGAGGGTGCCCCGCGGGGAGCGGTTCGGGGTCCACCACGTCCAGGGCGGCGGTGAGACGGCCGCTCTCCAGCTCGGCGAGGAGCGCCTTGGTGTCGACGACGCCTCCGCGCGCGACGTTCACGAGGAGGGCGCCGTCCTTCATCCGGGCCAGGAACTCCCCGTTCACCAGGGAGCGGGTGGAGTCGTTCAGCGGCGTGGAGAGGATGACGACGTCCGCCTCGGGCAAGAGGGCGGGCAGATCGGTGAGCGGGTGCACCGGTCCGCGCTCCGTAGTGCGCGCGGAGCGCGCGACGCGCGCCACCCGCGCGACCTCGAACGGTACGAGCCGGTCCTCGATGGCGGCCCCGATGGACCCGTACCCCACGATGAGGACGTTCTTGTCGGCGAGCGCGGGACGGAAGTCGCCCTGCCAGTGCTCCTGTTGCTGGGCCCGCACGAAACCGGGGATGCCGCGCAGAGAGGCGAGCGTCAGGGTCAGGGCGAGCTCGGCGGTGCTCGCCTCATGCACACCGCGCGCGTTGCACAGCCGTACGCCGGGTGCGAGGTCGGACAGCTGTGCCATGACGTCGTCGACGCCGGCGGTGAGCGTCTGGACGAGCTGAAGGTTGCGCATCTCCTTCAGCGGGCGGACCTTCACGGGCTGCCGCTTCATGTACGGCACCACGTAGACGACGCAGTCGGCCGGGTCCCCGGGATACTCCTGCTCCCCTGTCTCACCCCCGTCCCAGAACAGGTAGCGGGGGCCCTCGGGAAGCCCCGCGATCTCGTCCGGCGGGATGGGAAGCCACACGTCAGCGCTCATGGTCATGAGGCTATGTCAGGCGTGTGAGCACGCAGAGGTTAGGTTGTGGGGTGCCGGAAGAGGAGGGTCACGAGCAGGTGGAGCGCAGGACGATCGGCGCGGGGGCACTCGCGGTGGGGGCCGTCGGACTCGGCTGTATGCCGATGAGCTGGGCGTACAGCGGGTCACGGCAGCGGGGCGAGGAGTCGCTGCGGGCCGTGCACTCAGCGCTCGACGCGGGCACGACGCTCCTGGACACGGCCGACATGTACGGCCCGTTCACCAATGAGCTGCTGGTGGGGCGGGTGTTGAAGGAGCGGCGCGAGGACGCGTTCGTGTCGACCAAGGTCGGTCTGCTGGTGGGCGAGCAGCACGTCGTGGCCAACGGCCGCCCCGGGTATGTGAAACGGGCGTGCGACGCCTCACTGCGGCGCCTGCAGACCGATGTCATCGACCTCTACCAGCTGCATCGCGCGGACCCCGAGGTCCCGGTCGAGGAGACCTGGGGCGCGATGGCGGAGCTGGTGCGGGCGGGAAAGGTGCGGGCGCTGGGCTTCTGCGCGATGGGCGCACGGGGCGGCCGCCGGTCCGGGGCGCGTCTGTACGACGCGACGATCAAGCAGCTCCAGCGGGTGCAGCAGGTCTTCCCGGTGAGCGCGGTGGAGGCGGAGCTGTCGGTGTGGTCGCCGGAGGCGCTGGAGTCGCTGCTGCCGTGGTGCCAGGCCCGGGGCATCGGCTTCCTGGCGGCGATGCCGCTGGGCAACGGCTTCCTGACCGGGACGCTGACGCCGGGCGAGGGCTTCGAACCGGACGACCTGCGCGCCCGCCACCCCCGCTTCACGGCCGAGATGATGGCCGCCAACCAGCCGATCATCGCGGGCCTGCGGCGCATGGCGTCCCGGCACGGTGACGACGTGACCCCGGCGCAGGTGGCGCTGGCGTGGGTGCTGGCCCAGGGCGGGCACGTGGTGCCGGTACCGGGCACCAAACAGGAGCGGTGGGCGCGGGAGAACGCCGAGGCGGCGGGGCTGCGCCTCTCCGCACAGGACCTGGCGGAGGTGCGGGAGCTGCCGGGGGCGCTGGGGTCGTGGGACTGAGGTCCCGGGCGGCCGGGGCTGAGATCCTGGGGGTGTGAGGCGCTCTCGCGCTGCTTTCACGCCGCTTTCGCGCAGCCCGCTCGCATCGGCTCGTGGAGATCGGGAACCCGCGGGGCGCGAGCGGTGTATGAAAAGGAGAACCCGCCGCGTCGAAGGGACCAGATCGTGCAACGTCGAGTTGTGACGGCCGTGTTGGCCGCGACCACGCTCCTGCTGGCGGCCGGCTGCTCCTCGGACGACGGTGAGGGCTCCGCCGGCGGCGGCGCGACTCCGAGCGGTACGACGTCGAGGTCCGCGTCCTCCCCCACCGAGCAGGCCGCCGAGGAGACACCCCCGGCGAAGGGCTCGGTGAAGGTGCTGCGCACGGTCGCGACCGGCCTGGACACCCCCTGGGGCGTGGCCCCGCTGCCCGACGGCGATCTGCTCGTCTCCTCCCGGGACAAGGGCACCATCACCCGGGTCGACACGGAGACGGGCAGGAAGACGGAGCTGGGCGAGGTCCCGGGGGTCTCCCCGGCCGGCGAGGGCGGCCTCCTGGGCCTGGCCCTCTCCCCCGACTACGCCTCGGACCACATGGTGTACGCCTACTTCAGCTCGGCTTCCGACAACCGCATCGTCCGCATGCTGTACGAGGAGAAGAAGCCGTCCGGCGAGCAGCTGGGCGCACCGGACACTGTCTTCAAGGGCATCCCCAAGGGCTTCATCCACAATGGCGGCCGGATCGCCTTCGGCCCCGACAAGATGCTCTACGCGGGCACGGGCGAGAGCGGCGACACCGGCCTCTCCCAGGACAAGAAGTCCCTCGGCGGCAAGATCCTGCGCCTCACCCCGGAGGGCGAACCCGCTCCGGGCAACCCCTTCCCCGACTCCCCCGTGTACTCCTATGGCCACCGCAATGTGCAGGGCCTCGCCTGGGACCCCGAGCAGCGGCTGTTCGCCTCGGAGTTCGGCCAGGACACCTGGGACGAGCTGAACGCGATCAAACCGGGCGACAACTACGGCTGGCCCGAGGCCGAGGGCACGTCGGACGACTCCGGCTTCCACAACCCGACAGCCCAGTGGGCCACGGACGACGCCTCCCCCAGCGGCATCGCCTACGCCGAGGGCTCGCTATGGATGGCAGGTCTCAAGGGCCAGCGTCTGTGGCGCATCCCGCTGAGGGGCACGGAGGCCTCCGCCGACCCCCAGCCCTTCCTGAAGGGCGAGTACGGCCGGCTGCGCACGGTGGTGTCGGCGGGCGGCGCCAAGCTGTGGCTGGTCACCAGCAACACGGACGGACGGGGGAACCCGAAGGACGGGGACGACCGGATTCTGGAGATCCAGGTGAGCTGACCGATTGCCTACGCAGAGGGCTCGTCCTGTGCCCCGTCCTGCGTCCCGTCCTGCGTCCCGTCCTCTGTCTCGTCCGGCTCCGGACGCCGTACGACGACCTTTCCCGACGAGAGATCTATCGGCCCGTGTCCGGGGTCACCGTCACCCACGTCGACCCGCGTCAGTTCCAGTCGGTTCTGTTCGTCCCGGGTGTGTTTTCGACCGGGTGCGAACAGTTCCTCGAAAGGGTTGAACACAGGACCTCCCTAGGCCGGTCACTTACAGCGTAAAACGTCACCCCGCCGTCCGACTCGAGAGATGCTCGGCGGGGAACAGCCCCAGCCGATGGGCCACCGCCGCCGCCTCGCCACGCCCCGAGACACCCAGCTTGGCGAGGATGTTCGACACATGGACGCTGGCCGTCTTCGGGGAGATGAACAGTTCCTCGGCGATCTGGCGGTTGGTGCGTCCGGCGGAGACCAGGCGCAGCACATCGCGTTCCCGGCCGGTGAGGCCGAGGGCCTCGGCCTGGTCGGCGGGGGCCGGGGCCTGCTTCGGGACATGGGCGAGGCCGAGGCGGGCGCGCTGGGCGAGCCGGGTGACGGCGTCGGTCAGCGGGCGGGCGCCGAGGTGGTCGGCGACGGCGTGGGCGAGGCGGAGCAGCTCCGTGGCGCGGTCGCGCTCGTCCTCGCCGCCGACGGTGAGGAGGGACTCGGCGAGGCGGTGGCGGACGCGGGCGAGGTCGTAGGGCCGGTCCAGGGTTTCGAAGGCGGCGGTGACCGCGGCCCAGTCTTCGGGGTCGCTGTACCCCTCGGCGCGCAGCAGTTCGGCGCGGACCCAGTGTTCGTGGGCGTGCCAGACGGGCGCGTTGGTGGTGAGGGTCTTGGCGGCCTCGCGGATGCCCTGGAGGATCTCGGCGCGGCCGGCGTCGGTGGCGGGCAGTCCGAGCGCGTCGGCCTCCGCCGCGGCGGCGGTCAGGAGCAGCGGCCAGCCGTAGCGCTGGGTGTCGGGCGGGAAGCCCTCGTCCAGGGCGCGTTGGAGTGCGGCGCGGGCGTCCAGGAGGCGGCCTTCGCCCGCCGTGAGGCCGATGGAGATGCGGGCGAGGGGCATCTCGTGCTGGGGCGCGCGGTCATGGGTGCCGAAGTGACCGCGGGCCGCGGCGAGTTGGCTGCCGCACTCGGCCAGGTCGCCGCGGGTCAGGGCGAGTTCGGCGCGGAGGGTGGCGCGGAAGCCGCGGGATTTCGCGCTCTGGCCGACGTGTTCCGACTTGCCGGCGGCCGTGGCGGCCTCGTCCCAGCGGCCGAGGCTGAAGAGGGACTCGGCGAGGTTGCCCCAGACCCAGGCCTCGCTGTCGAGGAGGCCGAACTTCCGGGTGTGGGCGACGCCTTCCTCCAGGATGGGCACGGCTTCGGCGGAGCGTCCGACGGCTTCGAGGGCGTCGGGCAGATTGACGTAGACGCGGGCGGCGATGGCGGTCATGCCGTTCTCGGTGGTCTGCCGTCTGACCTCGAACATCTCCTTCAGGCCGGCTTCGAGGTCGCCGGAGTGGACGATGAGGCTGCCGAGGGTGAGCCGGGCGCTCATCTCGGTCTCGCGGGCGCCGACCATGCGCGCGTACTCCACGGCGCGTTCGGCGGCGGTGAAGGCGTCGGGGCCGGGGACGTGCACCATGGACCAGTTGGCGACATGGGCGAGGACGTCGGCGTGCACCTCGGAGGGCGGCAGGCCGCGGACCAGGTCCTGTGCGGTGGCGAGCTCCTGCCAGCCGTTGCCGCGGGCGAGCGCCTGCACCAGCCGGGAGCGCATCACCCAGAACCAGGCGGCGCGCACCGGATCGCCCTCTTCCTCCAGCAGGTGCAGGGCCCGCTTGGTGATCTTCAGGGCGCGTTCCCGTTCACCGGCGAGCCGGCCGGCGACGGCGGCCTCGGCCATCAGGTCGAGGTAGCGGAGCGCGGTGGTGGCCGGGTCGCAGCCGCAAGGAGGGAAGGCCTCGGTGTAGTCGACGGGGCGCAGCGCGGCCCGGACGTCCCCCGGGGCGGTGTCCCACAGCTCCATCGCGCGTTCCAGGAGCCGGAGTTGTTCGGAGAAGGCGTGCCGGCGGCGGGCGGTGACGGAGGCGTCCAGGACGGCGGGCAGGGCCTTGGCGGCGTCATGGGCGTGGTACCAGTAGCTGGCCAGGCGCATGACCCGGGCGTCGGCCGCGACCAGGGTCGGGTCGGCCTCCAGGGCCTCGGCGTAGCGGCGGTTGAGCCGGGAGCGTTCGCCCGGCAGCAGGTCGTCGCTGACCGCCTCGCGGACCAGGGAGTGCCGGAAGCGGTAGCCGTCGCCGTCGGGGGCGGCGCTGAGGATGTTGGCGTTGACGGCGGCGCGCAGGGCCTCGATGAGGTCGTCCTCGGCGAGCCGGGCGACGGCGGCGATCAGCCGGTACTCGACGGTGGAACCGCCCTCGGCGACGATCCGGGAGACCCGCTGGGCGCTCTCCGGCAGCCCTTCGACCCGTACGAGGAGCAGGTCGCGGAGGGAGTCGGTGAGGCCGGTGCAGCAGCCCTCGTGGGCGGCGACGGCGAGTTCCTCGACGAAGAAGGCGTTGCCGTCGGAGCGTTCGAAGATCTCGTCGACCTGCGCCGGGTCGGGTTCGGCGGCGAGGATGCCGGCGATCTGGCGGCCGACCTCGGTGCGGTTGAAGCGGCCGAGTTCGAGGCGGCGGACGGTGCGCAGCCGGTCGAGTTCGGCGAGCAGGGGGCGCAGCGGGTGGCGGCGGTGGATGTCGTCGGCGCGATAGGTGGCGACGACGACGAGGCGGCCGGTGCGCAGGGTGCGGAAGAGGTAGGCCAGGAGGTGGCGGGTGGAGGCGTCGGCCCAGTGGAGGTCCTCGAGGGCGACGACGACGGTGCGGTCGGCGGCGACGCGTTCCAGGAGACGGGCGGTGAGTTCGAAGAGACGGGCCATGCTCTGCTCGTCATGGCGTCCGGCGGGGGCCTCACCCAGTTCGGGCAGGAGCCGGGCCAGTTCCTCCTCCTGCCCGGCGGCTGCGGCGGAGAGTTCGTCGGGCAGTTCGCGGCGCAGGGCGCGCAGGGCGGTGGAGAAGGGGGCGAAGGGCAGTCCGTCGGCGCCGATCTCCACGCAGCCGCCGAGCGCGACGACCGCGCCCCGGCCGCAGGCGGTGGTCGCGAACTCCTCGACGAGGCGCGTCTTGCCGACCCCGGCCTCGCCACCGATCAGCAACGCCTGGGGCTCCCCCGCGGCGGCACGGGCGAGCGCGTCGTTCAAGGTGTCGAGTTCGTCGGAGCGACCGACGAACACGGGACTGACGGACCTGGTCTCCACGGGCCCGAGCATCGCACGCGGGTCCGACAGCGCGGCACCGGTTTTCGCCGAGGGCGCGATCTTGCCGCCCCACCCGTGGCCGGAAACGCCCGGGGAAACGCCCTCCGACGCCGCCCCGGCGTACGGGACGGCGTCGGAGGCCGGTGGAGCTTTGACTGTCAGTGGTGCGTCGGCTGCGGGGAGGACGGCCGTGTCCGTGGCCGACGTACGGCCGTCCTCCCTCCCCCCGGCGCTCACGCGGTGCGCAGGAACCGGTGCCGGCGGGAGCGGCCGGTATGCACCTCGCTCTCGGCCTCGCGGCCGGCTGCCTCGCGGCGGGCGGCGCGGCGGCCCTGGACCGCCTCGCGGACGAGACGCTCGTGCTGGGCCCGGCGGATCAGTTCGTCGGAACGGAGCTGGGAGAGCTCGTACTCGTACATGTGGTGTCCCTTGTGAGATGCGGTTTCGTGCTTCGCTTTCTGCGATGCCTCAACCTTCGTCTCCAAGGCGGGTGCGCCACATCGGGAGAGTTCCGCATCTTCGGCGGCCGGTGGGGCCTTAGACGTGCGGGAGGGGCCTCAGAACCTGCCTAAGGTGCTTACGGCGGTTCTAAGACCCCTCGTGGCCTGCGGCGACTCAGCTGGTGGAGGGCAGTCCGAGCAGGACGTCGGTGTACTTGAGGACGGCCAGGAGCAGGCCGATGACGCCGAGCGCGACACCCGCCCAGGAGACCGACCTGATCCAGACGGCCTGCGGCTTGCCGGGCGTCCCGAAGGCGGGCCGGGCCAGCACCGCGACGCCGACGATCAGCGCGGCGAGCGCGAAGAGGCCGCCCCAGAGCGCGGTGGTGTGCCAGGCGTCGCCGTACACCTCCTTGACCTGCGTGGCGACGCTGGCGGTCGACGAGGTCTGGAGCTGGCCGACGAGGGTCTCGCGGGCGGCGGCGACGGTGGCGATCCAGCCGCCGGTCAGCGAGACGAGGCCGAGCCCGGCGGAGACCACGGCGCCCGCGCCCTGACCGACGCCGGTCGGGCCCTCCTGCTCGGTGTCGGCGAGGCCCTCGGGCTCGTCGACGTCGTCGGTGTCATCGGAGTCGTCGGCCTCGGTCGTCTCGTCGACCTTGGTGACGTCGAGCTTCTCCTCGTCGGTCGTCGTCTCGGGGCCCGTCGCGGTCCCGGTCTCGTCCACAGTCTTGGTTCCCATGCCTCGCACCGTACGGACGGAGTCTGAGAGGTCTCTTAATGATCGTTGTGAGCGGCACGCGCGTGTGCCTCACGCCACTCGGGTGCCAGCACCGACCAGACCTCCAGATCGTGCCGCACCCCGCGATAGGGATGCGCCTGCCGGTGCACTCCGTCGCGGGTCAGGCCCAGGCGCCTGGCCACGTTCAGGCTGGCGGTGTTCCCGGCGGCGGCGACCCATTCGACGCGGTGGATGCCGCGTTCCTCGATCACGTGGTCGATGAGCACGCGCATCGCCCGGGTGATCAGCCCGCGCCCCGTGGCGGCGGGCTCCAGCCAGCAGCCGACCTCGGTGTTGCCCTGGGCTGCGTCGAAGTTGAGGGTCAGGACGCCGCCGACGAGCTTTCCGTCGAGCCAGATGCCGTGGTAGCCGCCGGTGTCGTCCACCCGCATCTGGGCGTACTTCCGGAGCGTCTCCCGCGCGGACTCGACGTCGACGACCTGGGAGCCGAAGCGGATGAACTGCCCGATGAACTCCCGGCCCCGCTCCAGGTTCGCCAGGAACTCCTCGGCGTGCCACGGCTCCAGCGGCCGCAGTTGCGCCCCGTCACCCAGCGATATCGCGTACATCCTCGTCCCGCTCCTTCTCGATGTCCCCCACGACGGCGTCCACCCTTTCATGGGCGGCACGGCACTCGGGCGGCTCGATGCTGATGCGGGGCATCCTGCGGTCCAGCCAGCGCGGCAGCCACCAGTTGGCGCCGCCGAGCAGATGCATGAGGGCCGGGACGAGCAGCGTACGGAGGACGAAGGCGTCCAGGGCGACCGCGGCGGCCAGCGCGATGCCGAACATGGCGATCACGCGGTCGCCGCTGAGGACGAAGGCGAGGAAGACCGAGATCATGATGACGGCGGCGGAGTTGATCACCCGGCTGGTCTCGGCGAGCCCGACCCGCACGGCCCGCCGGTTGTCGCCGGTCTCCAGCCACTCCTCGTACATCCGGCTGACCAGGAAGACCTGGTAGTCCATGGAGAGCCCGAAGAGCACGGACACCATGATCACGGGGAGGAAGGGCTCGATCGGCCCGGCCCTGCCCAGTCCCAGCAGCTCGCTCCCCCACCCCCACTGGAAGACCGCCACGACCACCCCGAACGCGGCGGCCACGGCGGCGACGTTCATCGCGGCGGCCTTCAGCGGGATGCCGACGGACCGGAAGGCGAGCAGGAGCAGCAGACAGCCGAGCCCGATGACGACCCCGACGAACAGCGGCAGCTTGCCGACGATGACATCGGCGAAGTCGTCGTACGACGCCGTCACCCCGCCGACCTGGAGGTCCAGGGACGTGCCGGTCTCGGCGCGGGGCAGTACCTCGGTGCGCAGCCGGTCGACGAGGTCGCTGGTCTGCTGCGACTGCGGGGACGAGGTGGGGACGATGGTGAAGTAGCCGGTGTCGCCGCCCGCGTCGTAGGTGACCGGCGTCACGGAGGCGACGCCCTCGGTGGTACGGATGGTGGCGTCGAGGTTGTCCAGGAGCAGCTTGTCCTCGGCGCTGTCGACGTGGGTGACCAGGGTGAGCGGGCCGTTGACGCCGGGGCCGAAGCCGTCGGCGAGCAGGTCGTAGGCCTGCCGGGTGGTGGCGGAGGTCGGGTTGTTGCCCTGGTCGGAGGTGCCGAGGCGGAGCCCGAGGGTGGGCAGCGCCAGGACGGTGATGACCACCAGGGCGATGGCGCCGAGGAGCTTGGGGTGGCGTTCCACGAACGCCGACCAGCGGGCGGCGAGCCCGGTCGGCAGCTCCGGCTGGGGCCCGTGTTCCACGAGGTGCCGTCGCTCGCGTCGGCTCAGGGCGCGCATGCCGATGAGGGACAGCAGGGCGGGCAGCAGCGTGACGGAGGCGGCGACGGTCAGGACGACGGTGAGCGAGGCGGCGATCGCGACGCCGTTGAGGAAGCCGAGCTGGAGGATCAGCATCCCGAGCAGGGCGATGCAAACGGTGGCACCCGCGAAGACGACGGCCCGACCGGTGGTGGCGACGGCGTTCTCGATGGACTCGGCGACGTCCAGCCCGCGTTTCAGCCCGCGCCGGTGGCGGGTGACGATGAACAGCGCGTAGTCGATGCCGACGCCGAGCCCGATCAGCATGCCGAGCATGGGCGCGAAGTCGGCGACGGTCATGGCATGCCCGAGCAGCACGATCCCCGCGTACGCCGTGCCGACGCTGACCAGCGCGGTCGCGATCGGCAACAGGGAGGCGGCGAGCGAACCGAAGGCGAGGAAGAGCACCAGCGCGGCGACGGCCACCCCGACCACCTCGGCGACATGGCCGCCCGACGACTCGGTGAGCGCGATGGCGCTGCCGCCCAGCTCCACCTGGAGTGCCTTCGAGTCGGCGCTCTCGGCCGCCGACACGACCGCCCGCACCTCGGCCGGGTCGAGGTTCTCGGCCCGGTCCTCGAAGGTGACCGTGGCGTACGCCGTACGGCCGTCGGAGCTGATCTGCGCGCCGTTCCGGCCGTCGTACGGGCCGACCACGGACGCCACCCCGGGCAGGTCGGCGATCTTGTCGAGGGTCTGCGTCATCGTCTGCTCGACGGCGGCGGCGCGCACGGTGCCCGTGCCGGTCGTGGTGTGCCAGACGACGGTGTCGCTGTCCCCGCCGAGCTGCGGGAACCCCTCCTGGAGCAGCTGGGTGGCGCGGCCGGACTCGGTGCCGGGGACCTCGTAGTCGTTGGAGTACGCGGAGCCCGTGAGGGCGGCGGCGGTGCTCACCCCGCCGAGAGCGAGGAGCCACAGCAGAACGACGACCAGTCGACGTCGGACACACCAGCGCGCGAGGGCTGCCACGTTGCTGCTCCCAGGGGTGAATTGTGGATCTTTGACCGGGAACAGTCGTTCATGTGGTGAACAGCCCGCAAAGAACGCATGAGCAATGCGAGGACCACTCTTGCAGGCAGAAATGATCCTTTATGCCGTTCGTGGGTTTATTCACAGGAGTGGGAGGCAGATCACAGGACAGTAACGACCGCTCTGTCACCCTCAGTCGAACTGGTCGCCCCACGCCATCACCATCACACCCACGATCAGCAGCCACAGCGCCCGCCGGGTGCGCCCCCGGGAGCCGAGGACCGCCGCGAGCACACACACGGCGGCGCCGAACGCGTAGGCGGCCGGCACCAGCGTGGGCGCGGTGCCGCTCAGCCGGAGCACCGCCGCCGCCAGGCCCGCGAGGGCCAGCAGCCCCCCGGTCCCGGACGCCGTCCAGCGGGCCCGCCGGGCGTCAAGGACCTGCTCGTCGTACTCCTCCTGTATGTCGGAGTCGGAATCCGGGTGCGCGTTCATGGCGGGCGAGCGTAGCGTGTCCGGCTGAGAATCCCCGGGCTGTCCGCCCCTGGCCGAAGCAGGTGCATTGTTTGAGCGTCCGACCGAGCTCCGACGTATCCCTTTCCGTCTTCCCGGACTCAAGGAGCCCGTTCACCGATGCCAGACATCACCACCCCGAGGTCCTCGGACGATGACCTCACCCGGCGGCTGACGCACGCCCGCTACCCGCGCAGCAACCACTACGACGTCCGCTGGGTCATCGAGAACCAGATGGGCCCGAACGCGCTGTGGCTGCTGGAGTGGCTCGCGCCCGCACTCGGACTGGACGCCCTGCGCCCGTGCGCCCGCGTCCTCGACCTGGGCTGCGGCCGGGCCATGACCTCGGTCTTCCTGGCCAGGGAGTACGACGTCCAGGTCACCGCGGCCGACCTGTGGGTCAAGCCCGACGAGAACGCACAGCGCATCGCCGAGGCCGGCTTCGCCGACCGGGTGCTGCCCGTGCACACCGAGGCGCACGCCCTGCCGTTCGCCGAGGGCAGCTTCGACGCGATCGTGAGCATCGACGCGTACCAGTACTTCGGTACGAACGACCTCTACCTGCCCACCTTGACCCGGCTGCTGAAGCCGGGCGGGCGGATCGGGATCGTCGTACCGGCGGTGCGGGAGGAGATCACCGGCGTGGAGCCGCCGGAGCATCTCAAGGAGTACTGGGAGCCCGACTGGTGGTGCTTCCACTCCGCCGAGTGGTGGCGCCGCCAGTGGACCCGCAGCGGGGCCGTCGAGGTCGAGACGGCCGACTGGCAGCCGGACGGCTGGCAGGACTGGCTGCTGTGGTGCGACGTCGTCGCCGAGGAGAGCCCGGAGGAGTTCCATCGCGACATGGCGCGCCGGGTGCGCGAGGCGGTCCGGGCCGACCAGGGCCGGGCGCTGGGTTTCGTACGACTCGTAGGACGCCGTAAGTAGAGAGCACTACGGCCCCGGAAGGCATCCTTCCGGGGCCGTACGCGTCGGTGGGCTCAGCCCTCGCTGACGCCCAGCTTCTCCAGGATCAGCTCCTTGACGCGGGCCGCGTCGGCCTGACCGCGGGTGGCCTTCATGACCGCGCCGACCAGGGCACCGGCCGCGGCGACCTTGCCGGAGCGGATCTTGTCGGCGATGCCCGGGTTGCCGGCGATGGCCTCGTCGACGGCGGTGCCGAGGGCACCCTCGTCGGAGACGACCTTCAGACCGCGCTTGTCGACGACCTCGTCCGGGGTGCCCTCGCCCGCGAGAACGCCCTCGATGACCTGACGGGCCAGCTTGTCGTTGAGGTCGCCCTTCGAGACGAGCTCGGTGACCCGGGCGACCTGCGCCGGGGTGATCGCCAGCTCGTCCAGCGACTTGCCCGACTCGTTGGCGCTGCGCGCCAGTTCGCCCATCCACCACTTGCGGGCGGAGGCCGCGTCGGCCCCGGCGTCGATCGTGGCGACGATCGGGTCCAGGGCACCCGCGTTGAGGATCGCCTGCATCTCGGTGGCCGAGATGCCCCACTCCGCAAGGAGTCGGTTACGGCGGACCAGCGGCAGCTCCGGCAGAGCGGCGCGGATCTCCTCGACCCACTCACGCGAGGGGGCCACGGGGACCAGGTCCGGCTCCGGGAAGTACCGGTAGTCCTCGGCCTCCTCCTTCACGCGGCCCGAGGTCGTGGACCCCGTGTCCTCGTGGAAGTGCCGGGTCTCCTGGATGATCGTGCCGCCTCTGTTCAGGACCGCGGCGTGCCGCTGGATCTCGAACCGGGCCGCACGCTCCACGGAACGCAGCGAGTTGACGTTCTTGGTCTCGGAACGCGTGCCGAACTTCTCGCGGCCGTGCGGGCGCAGCGACAGGTTCACGTCGCAGCGCATCTGCCCCATCTCCATGCGGGCTTCCGAGACACCGAGCGCCTTGATGACCTCGCGCAGCTCACGGACGTACGCCTTGGCGACCTCGGGAGCGCGCTCGCCCGCGCCCTCGATCGGCTTGGTGACGATCTCGATGAGCGGGATACCGGCCCGGTTGTAGTCCAGCAGCGAGTGCGACGCGCCGTGGATACGACCCGTCGCGCCGCCCACGTGGGTCGACTTGCCGGTGTCCTCCTCCATGTGGGCGCGCTCGATCTCCACGCGGAAGGTCTCGCCGTCCTCCAGCTGTACGTCGAGGTAGCCGTTGAAGGCGATCGGCTCGTCGTACTGGGAGGTCTGGAAGTTCTTCGGCATGTCCGGATAGAAGTAGTTCTTCCGGGCGAAGCGGCACCACTCGGCGATCTCGCAGTTCAGCGCGAGACCGATCTTGATCGCCGACTCGACACCGGTCGCGTTGACGACCGGGAGCGCGCCGGGCAGGCCGAGGCAGGTGGGACAGGTCTGCGTGTTGGCGTCCTGACCGAGCTCGGTCGAACAGCCGCAGAACATCTTGGTCTTGGTGCCGAGTTCGACATGGACCTCAAGGCCCATGACGGGGTCGTACGACGCCAGCGCGTCCTCGTACGACACCAGGTCGGTCGTGGTGGTCACGGTGAAACTTCCCTCTCAGCCCAGCAGGACGTCGTCGTCGCCCAGCCGCTTCAGCTCGCGGTACAGGATGGCGAGGCCGGTGACGATCGCGACCGCGGAGACGGTGGCGTCGATCAGCCGGAGCGTGTCCTGCTCGGTGCGGGCCCTCTTGATCTGCTTGGCGACACTCAGCGCGCCGAACGCGGTGGTGGCCATCGACAGGTACGTACCGGACTTGGACTTCTTGAAGTCCTTGGCCTTGGTCAGCTTGCTCACAGCGACGGTGCCTCCTCGAGGAGCGGGTGCCCCCACTTTTCCACGAAGGCGGCCTCGACGGCTGCGCCGACCTTGTACAGCCGGTCGTCCTTCAGCGCCGGGGCGATGATCTGGAGGCCGACCGGGAGGTTGTCCTCGGGCGCCAGACCGCACGGCAGCGACATCGCCGCGTTGCCCGCGAGGTTCGTCGGGATGGTGCACAGGTCCGCGAGGTACATCGCCATCGGGTCGTCGGCACGCTCGCCGATCGGGAAGGCGGTGGTGGGCGTGGTCGGCGACACGATGACGTCGACCTGCTCGAAGGCCTTCTCGAAGTCGCGCGTGATGAGCGTGCGCACCTTCTGGGCGGAGCCGTAGTAGGCGTCGTAGTACCCGCTGCTGAGCGCGTACGTGCCGAGCATGATCCGTCGCTTCACCTCGGGGCCGAAGCCCGCCTCACGGGTGAGGGAGGTGACCTCCTCGGCCGAGTGGCTGCCGTCATCGCCGGTCCGCAGGCCGTAGCGCAGGCCGTCGAAGCGGGCGAGGTTGGACGAGCACTCCGAGGGCGCGATCAGGTAGTACGCCGACAGGGCCAGGTCGAAGGAGGGACAGTCCAGCTCGACGATCTCCGCGCCCAGCTCCTTGAGGAGGGCGACGGACTCGTCGAAGCGCTGGATGACACCGGCCTGGTAGCCCTCGCCGCGGAACTGCTTGACGACGCCGACGCGCATGCCCTGGACACTGCCGTTGCGGGCGGCCTCGACGACCGGCGGGACCGGGGCGTCGATCGACGTCGAGTCCAGCGGGTCGTGCCCGGCGATGACCTCGTGCAGCAGCGCCGCGTCCAGGACCGTACGGGCGCAGGGGCCGCCCTGGTCGAGGGAGGACGAGAACGCCACCATGCCGAAGCGGGAGACCGCGCCGTACGTCGGCTTCACGCCGACCGTGCCGGTGACGGCGGCCGGCTGGCGGATGGAACCGCCGGTGTCGGTGCCGATGGCGAGGGGCGCCATGTGCGCGGCGAGCGCGGCCGAGGAGCCGCCGCCGGAGCCGCCGGGGATGCGGGTGAGGTCCCACGGGTTGCCGGTGGGGCCGTAAGCGCTGTTCTCGGTGGAGGACCCCATGGCGAACTCGTCCATGTTGGTCTTGCCGAGGATGACGACGTCGGCGGCCTTGAGCCGCTTGGTGAGGGTGGCGTCGTACGGCGGGATCCAGCCCTCGAGGATCTTCGAGCCGACGGTCGTCGGGATGCCCTCGGTGGTGAAGATGTCCTTCAGCGCGAGCGGCACACCGGCGAGCGGGCCGAGCTTCTCGCCCTTGGCGCGCTTCTCGTCGACGGCGCGGGCCTGGGCCAGCGCGCCCTCGCGGTCGACGTGCAGGAAGGCGTGCACCTTCTCGTCGACGGCCTCGATACGGGCCAGGTGGGCCTCGGTGACCTGCACGGCCGTGAGCTCACCGGAAGCGATCTTCGCGGCGGTCTCGGCGGCGGTGAGCTTGATGATGTTGACGTTGATGTCCGTCATGACTTCTTAGTCCTCCCCCAGGATCTGCGGCACCTTGAAACGCTGCTGCTCCTGGGCCGGGGCGCCGGAGAGCGCCTGCTCGGGGGTGAGCGACGGACGGACCTCGTCCGCTCGCATGACGTTCGTCAGCGGGAGCGGGTGCGAGGTCGGCGGTACGTCTTGGTCGGCGACCTCACTGACGCGTGCGACCGCGCCGATGATGTCGTCCAGCTGTCCCGCGAAGTGCTCGAGCTCTTCGGGCTTCAGCTCCAGACGCGCCAGCCGTGCGAGGTGGGCGACCTCCTCGCGCGTGATGCCAGGCATGCAGCGATCCTCTGGGGGTGAGTGCGTGTGGTTTGGGGCCAATCCTATGGGGCGAGCGCCTCTGGCCGTTAAACGGATTCGGAGGGGGTGTTCACTCCGCCGCGGGCAAGGCCGCCTTCGGCCGCTGCCAGCCCCGCGAGCCCCTGGCCCGCAGCCACGCCGTCGTCTCCTCCGGCGGCATCGCGGCGGCCACCAGCCAGCCCTGTACGGCGTCGCAGCCCAGGTCGCGCAGGCGTTCCCAGGTCTCGTCGTCCTCGACGCCCTCGGCGACGACCAGCAGGCCGAGGGAATGGGCGAGGTCGACGGTGCAACGCACGATCTCGGCGTCCTCGGCGTCGACGGCGAGACGGGCCACGAACGAGCGGTCGATCTTCAGTTCACTGACGGGGAGCCGGCGCAGATGCACCAGGGAGGAGTAGCCGGTGCCGAAGTCGTCGAGGGACATCTTCACGCCGTGGCCGGTCAGCCCGGCGAGGGTGTCGGCGGCGCGCTGCGGGTCCTCCAGGAGGACGTGCTCCGTTATCTCCAGCTGGAGCGAGCCCGCGGGGACACCGTGGCGGGCCAGGCGGGCGGCGACCGAACCCGCGAAACCGGGGGTGTGCACGTCGCGTGGGGAGACGTTGACCGCGACCGGGACGTACAGCCCCTGGGCGCGCCACTGGGCGACCTGGGCGAGCGCGGTGTCGAGGACGTACTCCGTGAGATGGGGCATCAGCCCGGAGGACTCGGCGATGGCGATGAACTCGTCCGGCGGCACCTTCCCGCGCTCCGGGTGCACCCAGCGGACCAGGGCTTCGAGGCCGGCCACCTGTCCGTCGAAGCGGACCTTGGGCTGGTAGTGCAGCTCGACCTCGCGGGCGTCGAGTGCGCGACGCAGGTCGCCCAGCAGACCGAGCCGGTCGGGGGTGTTCGAGTCCCGCTTGGACTCGTAGACCTCCACGCCCGTACGGTCCCGCTTCGCCTGGTACATCGCCACGTCCGCCCGGCGCAGCAGGCCCTCGGCCTCCAGGGCGTGGTCGGGGAAGACGGCGACTCCGGCGCTGGCCTCCAGGACGAGGGTGAGCCCGTCGAGGTCGAGCGGGGAGCTGAGGGCCGAGACGAGGTTGCGGGCGACGCGGGTCGCGGACGTCGTGGAGTCGGCGACCGGCAGTAAGACGGCGAACTCGTCACCGCCGAGCCGCGCGGCCTCCGCTCCGCGCGGCAGGGCCTGTTGCAGCCGGTCGGCTATCTGGAGGAGCAGTCGGTCACCGGCGAGGTGGCCGAGGGTGTCGTTGACCGACCGGAACCGGTCGAGGTCGATGAGCATGAGGGCCGAGCGGGCGCCGATGCGTTCGGCGTCGTCCAGGGCGGTCCAGATGCGTTCGAGGAGCCATTGCCGGTTGGGGAGCCCGGTCAGCGGGTCGCGCAGCTGTTCCTCGGCGCGGGCCCGGGCCATCCACAGGGTGGAGTCGAGGGCTATCAGCGGGATCGAGAACAGCGGCAGCAGCACCGGCTTGGCCACGGCGACGACGCAGACCAGCGGGGCGATGCCGAGCAGCGCGACCGCGACCAGCCCCTGTCTGACCAGGGCGGTGCGGGCGACCGTGGGCAGTCCGCCGGTGCGCGGGGCGTGCAGATACCACAGCAGGGTGCGGGTGACCGCGAGATAGGTGGCCGCGACGAGGACGATCTCGGGGACCGTGTAGAGGGTCCAGGTGTCGGGGTTCCAGGGGGTTTCGACGGTCGGTACGCGGCCGAAGGCGGCGAGTATCAGCGCGCCGGCGGCGATGCCGAGGATGTCCACCGCGCCGTGCAGGACGCCCTGCCGCCAGCGGTGGCGCCTGGCTATGCCGACCAGGACGACGACGGTGAGGCTGACCATGCCGGCCGGTACCCAGCCGTAGAGCATCAGGACGGCGAGGGTGAGGGCGGCGCCGGAGCCGGTGCCGCCCCACCAGCGGGCGCGGCCGAGCGCGACCAGATGGCCGACGATGACGCCGGTCAGCACGGCGAGGGCCCAGCCGACGGCGCCGGACGGAAAGAGGGCGTGGCTTCCGGTGAACGCCCGGTAGAACCCCGCCCCCAGCACGAACCCGGCCGCCGCGACGACCCCGGCGGGCAGCGCGGGCCAGGACAGATGCCGCTCGTGCTCGGCCCCGGGCAGTCCGGGGGTGCGGTCGGCGGTGAGCTGGGCGGTGCGGTCGTCCACGGTGGTGTACGGTCCGGCGGGCATGGTGGGTCCGGTGGCTCGCCCCTCGTCGCGCGGGCGCTCCGCGGTGCCCGTCACGCGGCGGCTCCCCCGCCAAGCGCCGGCCATCCGGCGCAGCCGTGAGTACGGGGCGGCGCTCTCGGTCGGTTCCATTCCCGTCCCTCTCACAGCCGGCGGTGCCCACGCCACGCGGCCCGTTGCCCGACAAACCCGCTACGGCGCCGCGTTGGAACATCCTGCCCCGTGCTCCTGAGGAGCACGGGGTTGCCCCAACCGCAGCTGGGCACGGCAGGCGCACGTCTCAACAGTAGGCCGCAGAAGGCTTCCACGGGCAGCGGTCGTCGACGGTTGCCCGAATGCGCCCCGGCCACCCGTATGCATCTGGTATGCGCCGATCGGGTGGCCTTCAACCGCTGCTCCGCCCTACTCCTCGATGGGAAGTGCGACTTCGGCGGCTGCTTCCGGACCCTGTTCCAGCAGGACGGTGAAGCCGTCCTCGTTCAGAACAGGCACCTTGAGCTGCATCGCCTTGTCGTACTTCGAACCAGGATTGTCACCCACAACCACGAAAGACGTCTTCTTGGAAACAGAACCGGTCACTTTCGCTCCGCGCGACTGAAGGGCGTCCTTGGCGCCGTCGCGGGTGAAGTTCTCCAGGGTGCCGGTGACGACGACGGTGAGCCCTTCGAGGGGGCGGGGGCCCTCGTCCTCTCCGGTGCCTTCCTCTTCGAAGGAGACTCCGGCCGCCTTCCACTTGCGGACGATCTCACGGTGCCAGTCCTCGGCCAGCCACTCCTTGAGGGACTTGGCGATGATCGAGCCCACGCCGTCGGTGTTGGTCAGCTCCTCCTCCGTGGCCTGCTCGATCCGCTCGATCGAGCGGAACTCACGGGCCAGCGCCTGGGCTGCCACGGGTCCGACATGGCGGATCGAGAGCCCGTTGAGGAACCGGGCGAACGGACGGCTCTTGGCCTCCTCGATGTTCTTGAGGAGCGCCAGCGTGTTCTTCTTCGGCTCGCCCTCCTGGTTGGCGAAGACGGTGACGACCTTCTCCTCGCCCGTCTTGGGGTCACGCTTGGGCAGGCCGCTGTCCTTGTCGCGGACGTATGCCTTGATCGGGAGCAGCTTCTCCACGGTCAGGTCGAACAGGTCGCCCTCGTCGACGAGCGGCGGATCCGTGGGCTCCAGCGGCCGGGTGAGCGCGGCGGCGACCACGTCGCCGAAGTGCTCGATGTCCAGGCACTCCCGGCCGGCGAGATAGGAGACACGCTCTCTCAACTGGGCCGGGCAGGTGCGGGCGTTGGGACACCGCAGATCGATGTCGCCCTCCTTCATGGCCTTGAGCGGCGTCCCGCACTCCGGGCACTCGGCCGGCATCACGAATTCGCGCTCGCTGCCGTCGCGCAGGTCGACCACCGGGCCGAGGATCTCTGGGATGACGTCACCGGCCTTGCGCAGCACCACCGTGTCGCCGATGAGCACGCCCTTGGCCTTGACGACGTCCTGGTTGTGGAGGGTGGCGAACTCGACCTCGGAGCCCGCCACCGTCACCGGTTCGACCTGGGCGTACGGCGTCACGCGACCGGTTCGACCGACACCGACCTTGATGTCGATCAGCTTGGTGTTCACCTCTTCCGGCGCGTACTTGTACGCGATCGCCCAGCGCGGCGCGCGTGCCGTGGAGCCGAGGCGGCCCTGGAGGCGGATCTCGTCGAGCTTGACGACCGCCCCGTCGATCTCGTGCTCCACCGAGTGCCGGTTCTCGCCGAAGTAGGCGATGAACTCCCGTACGCCGTCGAGGTCGTCGACCACCCTGTTGTGCTGGGCGGTGGGCAGGCCCCAGGTCTTGAGGAGGTCGTAGCCCTGGGAGAGGCGGGTCATGCCGTCGAAGCCCTCCAGAGCGCCGATGCCGTGCACGACCATGTGGAGCGGGCGGGTGGCGGTGACGCGCGGGTCCTTCTGGCGCAGCGAACCGGCCGCCGCGTTGCGCGGGTTGGCGAAGGGCTTGTCGCCGGCCTCGACCAGGCGGGCGTTGAGCTCCTCGAACTTCTCCATCGGGAAGTAGACCTCGCCGCGGATCTCCACGAGGTCGGGCACCTTGTCGCCCTTGAGACGGTCCGGGATCTCGGCGATGGTGCGGACGTTGGGCGTGATGTCCTCGCCGGTGCGGCCGTCGCCGCGGGTCGCCGCGCGCGTGAGCCGTCCGTGCTCATAGGTGAGGTTGACGGCGAGGCCGTCGACCTTCAGCTCGCACAGGAGGTGGTACTCGGCGCCGCCGACGTCCTTGGCGACCCGCTCGGCCCAGGCGGCCAGCTCCTCGTCGCTGAAGGCGTTGTCCAGGGAGAGCATGCGTGAGCGGTGCTCGACGGACGTGAACTCGGTCTCGTACGCCCCCGCGACCTTCTGGGTCGGCGAGTCGGGCGTGCGCAGCTCCGGGTACTCGTCCTCCAGCGCCTCCAGGGACCGCAACAGCTTGTCGAAGTCCGCGTCGCTGATGACGGGCGCGTCCTTCACGTAGTACCGGAAGCGGTGCTCCTCGATCTGCTCAGCGAGCTGCGCGTGCTGGTCCCGCGCCTTCGCGGGCACCGTCGTATCCGCTTGCTTGTCGCCGGCCACCGTGTTGTCCTCCCGTTACTCTGGGTTGTCCGCGAGAGATCTCGCCGCCTGGACGCAGTGGGCGAGCGCCCTGCGCGCGTACTCCGGGGAGGCCCCCGCGAGGCCGCACGCCGGAGTGATGGTCACCGCCTCCGCGAGAAGCCCCGGATGCAGCCCCAGCCTGCGCCACAGCGTCCTGACACCCATGACGCTACCGGCAGGGTCTGACAATCCCGAGTCCGTGCCCGGTACGACACCGGCGAAGAGCCGGGTGCCCCCTTCCACGGCCTCGCCGATCGCGTCGTCGTCACGCTCGGTGAGGAGCGAGAAGTCGAAGGAGATCGCCGCCGCGCCCGCCCGGCGCAGCAGGGCGAACGGGACGTCCGGTGCGCACGAGTGGACCACGACGGGCCCTTCGCCGTGAACCCCGACGACGTCGCGGAGCGTGGACTCGACGATCTGCCGGTCGACGGCGCGGTGGGTGCGGTAGCCGCTGGCGGTTTTGACGTGCCCGCGGAGCACGGCGATGAGCGAGGGCTCGTCGAGCTGGAGGACGACCTGGGCGCCGGGGACCCTGCGCCGCACCTCGGCGAGATGCTGCCGCAGTCCCTCGGCGAGCGAGCCGGCGAGGTCGCGGCAGGCGCCCGCGTCGGAGAGGACGGACTCGCCGTTCCGCAGCTCCAGGGCGGTGGCGAGGGTCCAGGGGCCGACGGCCTGCACCTTCAGCTGTCCCTCGTACCCCTGGGTGAACTCCTCCAGCGCGTCGAGGTCTTCACCGAGCCACGACCACGCCCGTCTGGTGTCCCGGCCCGGCCGGTCCCCGAGCCGCCAGCCGCTGGGCTCCACGCGCGCGTACAGCTCGACGAGCATCCCCGCGGTACGGCCGATCATGTCGGCGCCGGGTCCGCGGGCGGGGAGCTCGGGCAGGAACGGGAAGTCCTCGAAGGAGCCCGTGGCCGTCCTGGCGGCTTCCCGGGCGTCCCCGCCGGGCAGGGAGCCGACGCCGGTGGCGGGGGCGAAGGTGAACTGGCTGTTGGCACTCACCGGGACAGCGTATGCAACCCCGCCGACCGCTCCGTCAGCGTCCCGGCCGTACGGTCAGATCGTTGACCTCCGCGTCCCTGGGCAGGTCGAGCGCCATCAGGATCGTCGTCGCCACCGACTCGGCGTCGATCCACTTCGCGGCGTCGTACTCCTTGCCCTCCTGCTGGTGGACCTTGGCCTGCATGGGGCTCGCCGTGCGGCCGGGGTAGACCGAGGTGACCCGGACGCCGTTGCCATGCTCCTCGTGGCGCAGGGAGTCGGCGAGGGCCTTGAGGCCGTGCTTGGACGCGGCGTACGCGGACCAGTCGGCGTGGGCGTTGAGGCCCGCGCCCGAGTTCACGAACACCACATGGCCGCGGGCGACGCGGAGTTGGGGCAGGAAGTGGCGGGTCAGCTCGGCCGGGGAGACGAGGTTGACGTTCAGCTGGTGACGCCAGGACTTCGGGGTGAGGTCGCCGACCGGTCCGAGGTCGACGACTCCGGCGATGTGCAGGAGCGAGTCGACCCGGTCGGGGAGCGACTGGTGGGAGAAGGCCCAGGACAGCTTGTCCGGGTCCGCCAGGTCGCCCACGAGCGTCCGCGCGCCGGGGAACTCCGCCGCCAGTTCCTTCGCGCGGCCCGCGTCGCGCGCGTGGAGGACGAGGTCGTCGCCGCGCGCGTGGAGGCGGCGGGCGACGGCCGCGCCGATGCCGGAGCCCGCCCCGGTGATCACATGTGTAGCCATGGTCGTCATCGTCGTACTACGCGATGCCCTGGCCCTCCTCCAGGTACGCGAGCGCCCCCACCGGCTCCTCCGCGAAGAACACCAGGTCGGTCAGCGGGAGCGGCAGGAAGCCCTCGTCCTCCATGCGGCGGAACTGCTCCTTCAACCCGTCGTAGAAGCCCGCGGTGTTGAGCAGGACCACCGGCTTGTCGGTGTGGCGGTGCTTCTTCAGCTCCAGGATCTCGGTGGCCTCGTCGAGCGTGCCGGTGCCGCCGACCATGATCACGATCGCGTCGGCCTTCTCCAGGAGCAGCCTCTTGCGCTCGGCGAGGTCCTTGGCGATCACCATCTCGTCGACGCCGGGGCGGACCTTGGCGGCGAGGAACTCCACCGACACCCCGACGAGCCGGCCGCCCGCCTCCTGCACGCCGTCGGCGACGACCTTCATCAGGCCGACGTCGGAGCCGCCCCACACGAGCGTGTGCCCGCCCTTGCCCAGCAGTTTCGCGAACTCGCGCGCGGGGCGCGTGTAACGGTCGTCGAGGTCGGCGGCGGAGAGGAAGACACAGATACGCATGAGGCCACCGTACGCGGGAAGAACCGGGGGCCCGCGAGCGCTCTTCCTCTCATGGCCCCAGGACACACGATCACCATCGAGCAAGGCGACCGGCACGTGCGCGTGGTGCACGGCGACCAGGTCCTCGCGGAGACCCGCCGACCGCTGCTCCTCAGGGAGACGGGCAGTCCGGTGCGGTACTACATACCCGCCGAGGACGTCCGCCTCGACCTCCTGACCCCGTCCGAGACCCACACCTACTGTCCGTTCAAGGGCACGGCATCCTACTGGTCGCTGCCGGACGCGGCGGACCTGGTGTGGTCCTATCCCGACCCCAAGCCGGACGTCGCGCGGATCAAGGGCCACCTCTGCTTCTACGAGGTGGAAATCCCCGATTAGTTCCCTGGCCGGTGGCAGTCTCCACAGGCATGGACAAGAAGACTCTCTCCCGGGACGGCACTTCGATCGCCTACGAGCTCGGCGGCCATGGCCCGGCAGTCATCCTGATCAGCGGCGCGATGTCCACCGGCGGCACCGTCGCGCCCCTGGCGGCGGCGCTCTCCGACCGCTTCACCGTCCTCTGGTACGACCGGCGGGGCCGCGGCGAGAGCGGCGACACGGCGCCCTACGCGGTGGCGCGTGAGGTGGAGGATCTCGGCGCGCTGATCGCGGCGGCGGGTGGCGAGGCGTGTCTGTGGGGCGTCTCGTCCGGCGGGGCGCTGGTGCTGGAAGCGGCGGCGAGCGGGCTGCCGGTGCGCAAGGTCGCCGTGTACGAGACACCGTTCGCCGACTTCTCCGAGCAGGGTGCGAAGGAGCGCGCCGAGTACACCGAGAACCTGACGGCGGCGCTGGCGGAGGGCCGTCGTGGGGACGCGGTCGAGTTGTTCCTCCGGCTCACCGGTATGCCCGACGAGATGATCCAGGGCGCCCGCCAGTCCCCCGTGTGGCCCGGTATGGAGGCCGCCGCGCCGAGTCTCGCCCACGACAACGCCGTCATGGGCGACGGTCTGCTGCCCCGGGAGCGGCTGGCCTCGATCACCGTCCCCGTCCTGGCCGTCGCGGGCGGCGCGAGCCCCGACTGGCTCCAGGAGGCAACGCGAGCGGTCGCGGAGACGGTGCCGCGAGGCTCGTACCGGAACCTGGCGGGTCAGACCCACATGGTGGATCCGAACGCCCTGGCTCCGGTGCTCGCCGAGTACTTCACGCGGTAGCGGCGGCCGTCGCGCGCGCGGTCGTCGCGATCGTCGCCGAGCCCACCACGCGCGTGCCGTCGTACAGCACGATCGCCTGGCCGGGGGCCACCCCGCGGACGGGCTCCACGAAGGACACCCGCAACTCGCCGTCGGCCAGTTCCGCGGTCACCTCGGTCTCGCCGCCGTGGGCGCGGAGCTGGGCGGTGTAGGTGCCGGGGCCGGTCGGGGCCGTGCCGCACCAGCGGGGCTTGATCGCGGTGAGGGCGCTCACGTCCAGGGACGCGGCCGGACCGACCGTCACCGTGTTGTCCACCGGGGAGATGTCGAGGACGTAGCGGGGCTTGCCGTCGGCGGCCGGGGTGCCGATGCGCAGGCCCTTGCGCTGGCCGATGGTGAAGCCGTACGCGCCCTCGTGGGTGCCGACCTTCGAGCCGGACTCGTCGAGGATGTCGCCCTCTGCCTTGCCGAGCCGGTTCGCGAGGAAGCCCTGGGTGTCGCCGTCGGCGATGAAGCAGATGTCGTGGGAGTCGGGCTTCTTGGCGACCGCCAGTCCCCTGCGCTCGGCCTCGGCGCGGATCTCGTCCTTCGTCGTCACCGTGTCGCCGAGCGGGAAGAGGGCGTGGGCCAACTGCTTCTCGTCCAGGACGCCGAGGACGTACGACTGGTCCTTCGCCATGTCGGAGGCGCGGTGCAGCTCGCGGGAGCCGTCCTCGCCGACGATCACCTGGGCGTAGTGGCCCGTGCAGACCGCGTCGAAGCCGAGGGCGAGGGCCTTGTCGAGCAGGGCCGCGAACTTGATCTTCTCGTTGCAGCGCAGACACGGGTTGGGGGTGCGCCCGGCCTCGTACTCGGCGACGAAGTCCTCGACCACGTCCTCGCGGAAGCGGTCGGCGAGGTCCCAGACATAGAACGGGATGCCGATGACGTCGGCCGCGCGGCGGGCGTCGCGTGAGTCCTCGATGGTGCAACAGCCACGCGCGCCCGTGCGGAACGATTGCGGGTTCGCCGAGAGGGCGAGGTGGACACCGGTCACGTCATGGCCGGCCTCGGCGGCGCGGGCGGCGGCGACGGCGGAGTCCACGCCGCCGGACATGGCGGCGAGGACACGGAGGGGGCGCTGCGTGGAGTGAGTCATAACTCCTCCAGGGTACGGGGGCGCGGGAACCGGAGCCCACGAGTATCCGTTCACGATCACATGGGGGCGACAGAGGCATCCAAGGACGGCGACCGGCGCATCGGGCGTCGCGCCCTGCTGATCGGCGGGGCGGCCGCCGCGGTGGGCACCGGTGTGCTGGCCCGGGACGAGCTGGCGCGGCTGTGGTGGCGCACGCCGGGGGTGGAGAAGCCGCGCGTGGCGGGCGCGGTCGACTTCCGGGGCGCGAAGTGGGTGGCCGCCTCCGACGCGAACTGGCGGCGCGCCGACCGGCCCGACGACTACGGCATAGACATGGTGATCATCCATGTCACCCAGGGCAGCCTCTCCAGCGCGGTGAAGGCCTTCCAGGACCCGGGCCACCAGGCGGCGGCGCACTACATAGTCGGCCAGGACGGCCGCGTGACTCAGATGATCCGCGAGCTGGACGTGGCGTACCACGCGGGCAACCGCGACTACAACGAACGCAGTGTCGGCATCGAGCACGAAGGATTCGTGGACCGGCCGCAGGACTTCACCGACGCCATGTACGAGGCGTCCGCGCGGCTCACGGCCGGGATATGCGCGCGCTACGACATATCGGTCGACCGCGAGCACATCATCGGGCACGTGGAGGTGCCGGGGACGGACCACACCGACCCCGGCAAGCACTGGGACTGGGACCGGTATCTGAAGCTCGTGCGGAAGGCGCGGTCGGCCACCGCGACCTGAAGCTGTGATGCAGCTCACATGTTCGCGTTATCGTGAACAATCCGTGAAAGCTCCGCGCCCGATGTGTCCTGCACTCCGATGCTGACCTGCGGCGCGCCAACTTGGCTTTTCTTCAAGGGAGTTGAGGTGCGAAAGGGGTTCTTCAGAGTCCACAGGAATCCCGGCTCGCACCCAACTTCACCTCAGTCGTCGCACAGGCCTCAGGCCAAGGCTCCACAGCCATGACACACACCACAGAGCCCGAGAAGGGCGCGCACGCAAGAGACGGCCAGGAAGCCAAGGGCGGTCACACCAAGGAGCCCCGCGGGCGGAAGAAGGGGCTGCACCGGCGGAAGTTCCTCGGCGGGGTGGCCGGGGCCGCCGGGCTGGCTGCGGTCGGCGCGGCCGGAGGCGTCTTCTCCCTGCTGACCGAGGGCACCCGCAGCAAGGCGGCTGCGGCCGACGGGACCCTGACCGTCCCGGATCTGCTGGAAGGCACCACGTCCGACGGCACCACCACCTTCACGCTGGCCACACAGAGCGGTACGACCGAGGTGCTCAGCGGGGTCAGCAGCAGCACGTACGGCTACAACCAGGCCTTCCTCGCCCCGACCATGAAGTGGACCAAGGGCGACACCGTCCTGCTGAACATCACCAACAACCTGGACGAGGAGACCACCGTCCACTTCCACGGCGCACACGTCCCGCCCAGCATGGACGGCGGCCCGCAGAACGCCTTCTCCGCGGGAGCGACCTGGGAGCCCACCTTCACGGTCCTGGACGAGGCCAAGACCCTCTGGTACCACCCGCACGCCCTGGGCACCACGGCCAAGCAGGCCGTGCACGGCCTGGCCGGGATGATCATCGTCGAGGACGACTCGGACGCCTCCGCCGCGCTGCCGAGCGAGTACGGCGTGGACGACATCCCGCTGATCTTCCAGTGCCTGGCGGTCGACAGCGCCGGGGACATCAAGTACGACCAGACCGGCTACCTCAGCAGCGGCCTCAGTTTCCCGGTCCTGGTGAACGGCACCAACGTCGACGACACCACGCTCGGCTTCACCGCCACCAAGACCCGCACCCGCTTCCGCGCGCTCAACGCCTCACCGTCGGACATCATCACCCTCCAGCGCAGCGACGGCGGCACGCTCACCCAGATCGCCACCGAGCAGGGCTATCTGACGGAGGCGGCCGAGGTGACGACGATCCGGCTGGTGGCGGGGTCCCGCGCCGAGTTCGTCATGGACGTCACCGAGGACGTCACCCTCCAGGTCGTCATCACCACGGGCTGGATACGCGGCGGTTCCGGCACCTTCGACTTCCTCACCGTCAGCGCCGGCGGCACCGACACGCCGGACGACCTGCCGAGCACCCTCAACACCATCGAGCGGTACGACACCAGCGACTTCACGGCCCGCACCATCACGCTCAGCAACACGGGCGCGACGATGAAGATCAACGGTTCGGCCGGTCTCACCATGTCCAGCATGGCCATGATCAGCACCACGCTGGGCGCCAAGGAGATCTGGACCGTCACCAACGCCAGTCAGCTGGAGCACTCGTTCCATCTGCACGACGTTCCGTACCAGTTGGTGTCGATCAACGGGGAGGCCCCCACCGGGGTCGACCTCGGCTGGCGGGACACCTATGAGGTCGTCGGTGGCGGGACCATCGTGATCGCGATGGAGTTCACCGACTTCGCCGACGACACGTACATGTACATGCTCCACTGTCATCTGCTCCAGCACGAGGACGAGGGCATGATGGCGTCCCTGATGGTCACGGAGAGCTGACTGGCCCCCGCGGCCTCATGAGCGGGCTGCCGCCGGCAGTGGAAGTGCCGGCGGCAGCCACCGGCTCATTGTCGACACCTGGCCGCATTCTCGGCAAGGAATCGGCGAAATCACGCTTACTGTCGACACTGAGCGAGGGGGCCGCGCTATGTCAGCCCCGCCGCCCGCGCCCGTTCCACCGCCGGGCCGATGGCCCTGGCCACCGCCTCCACGTCCGCCTCGGTGGAGGTGTGGCCGAAGGAGAAGCGGAGGGTGCCGCGGGCCAGGTCGGGGTCGGTGCCGGTGGCCAGGAGGACATGGCTGGGCTGGGCGACGCCGGCGGTGCAGGCGGAGCCGGTGGAGCACTCGATGCCCTGGGCGTCGAGCAGCAGCAGCAGGGAGTCGCCCTCACAGCCCGGGAACGTGAAGTGGGCGTTGGCCGGGAGCCGGTCCACCGGGTCACCGCCGAGGATCGCGTCCGGGACCGCCGTACGGACCGCCTCGACGAGCGCGTCACGCAGGGCGCCGATCTCGCGGGCGAACCACTCGCGCTGCTCGGCGGCGAGCCGGCCGGCGACGGCGAAGGAGGCGATGGCGGGCACGTCGAGGGTGCCGGAGCGGACGTGACGCTCCTGGCCGCCGCCGTGCAGAACGGGTACGGGCGTGTACTCACGGCCCAGCAGCAGGGCGCCGATGCCGTAGGGGCCGCCGACCTTGTGGCCGGAGACGGTCATCGCGGCCAGCCCCGAGGCGGCGAAGTCGACGGGGATCTGGCCGTAGGCCTGGACCGCGTCGGCGTGCAGCGGGACGCCGAACTCGGCGCAGACGTCCGCCAGTTCACGGACCGGCAGGATCGTGCCGATCTCGTTGTTGGCCCACATGACGGTGGCGAGGGCCACGTCGTCAGGGTCGCGGGCGATGGCCTCGCGCAGGGCGTCGGGGTGGACGCGGCCGTACGCGTCGACCGGGAGGTACTCGACGGTGGAGCCCTCGTGTTCGCCGAGCCAGTGGACGGCGTCGAGGACGGCGTGGTGCTCCACGGGGCTGGCGAGCACCCGGGTGCGGGCCGGGTCGGCGTCACGGCGGGACCAGTACAGGCCCTTCACGGCGAGGTTGTCGGCCTCGGTGCCGCCGGAGGTGAAGACGACCTCGCTGGGGCGGGCGCCGAGGGATTCGGCGAGCGCCTCGCGGGACTCCTCGACGGTGCGCCTCGCACGGCGGCCGGCCGCGTGGAGGGCGGAGGCATTGCCGGTGACGGCCAGCTGTGCGGCGAGCGCCTCGACTGCCTCGGGAAGCATCGGGGTGGTCGCGGCGTGGTCGAGGTAAGCCATGGTGACCCGATTCTACGGGCCCGGTCGCGGGGCTCGGTTTTCAGGCCCGCCCCTAGAAGCTCCAGGACACCGTGCTGTCCATCTGCATGGCGGCGACCAGGACGAGCAGGTCGGCGACGCCGAGACCCAGGCCGAGGAAGGCGCGGCCGCGACGGGCGGTGCCGCGCCACAGGGCGACGCTCGCCAGGGCGATGGCGACGGGGCCGAGGAAGACGTTGAGGACGAGGAGGCCCACGAGGCCGAGGATGAAGGCGGCCACGGCCATGCCGTCGGCGTCGCGGGCGGCCGGGCGGGTGGCGGTGGTGGTGCTGTCGGTGCGCGATACGGTGAGCTGCATGGTGATCGGTCCCCCAGGGACGGGTGAGTCTGCGGATCAGTGAGTCGAGCTGTGACGGCGGGCGTGGCGCTCGCGGAGCGCGAAGATGCCGAGCCAGCCGACGATCACGGCGGCGGCGACGGCGGTGAAGGTCAACGGCGCGTGGGCCACGGTGCCCAGGACGGCACCGAAGAGCAGGAGTGCGGCGACGAGGAACAGCATGGGATGCAAACCCCCTCCGAGACGCCTCTCGTGGGCATCTCTCGTTACGTTTCGGTGAACAGTTGTAGTAACAGTTGTTCACTGACTCTAGAGTCTAGCGCGCGTGACGGCTTCTCAATTCCAGAGAACAGTTGTTTACTGATGACATGAGTCACACCCTCGGCATCCGGCAGGCCCAGAAGCAGAAGACCCGGCAGGCGCTCCTCGACGCCGCGTTGGGGCTGCTGGAGGAGCAGAGTCTGAGCAGCCTGGGCCTGCGCGAGGTCACCCGCGCGGTCGGCGTCGCCCCGACCGCCTTCTACCGGCACTTCCGCTCCACCGCGGATCTCGGCACGGCACTGGTCGAGGAGGCGCTGGGCAGCCTGCACCCGATGATCCGGACGACGGTGTCCACGGCGGACGACAGCGAACAACGCATAGAGCGCGCCGTCGAGCTGATCGCCCGTCACGTGGACGCGTACCCCGCTCATGTCCGTTTCATCGCGCGGGAACGACATGGCGGGGTCCAGCCGGTGCGGAACGCCATCCGGGAGCAACTGGCCAGGTTCGGCCAGGAGGTGAAGGACGAGCTGGCCAAGGATCCGGAGTCGGCGGGCTGGAGCGAGGACGACCTCCTCATGCTCGCCAACCTGTACGTCGACCAGATGCTGATCACGGCCTCGCTGTTCCTGGAGGCGCTGGAGGGCCCTGCCGAGGAGCGGGAGCGGGTCGCGCAGGTCGCCACCCGTCAGATGCGCCTCATCAGCATCGGCCGGGAGCACTGGCGCAGCTGAGCCGGAGATCCTCGACGCCGAGGGGCGGCACCCCCGTTCACCGGGAGTGCCGCCCCTCGTCGCACGACGCGTCGGGTCAGCTCTTCGTGGCCGACTCCGACGGCTGGCTCGGCGCACCGCTGGGCGCCGCGCCGCCACCTCCGGGGCCGCCGCAGCCGCCGCCCTGGCCGCCGCCGGGGCCTCCCTGACCGCCGCCCGGCCCACCGCTGGGCATCCCCGATGGCGCCCCCGAGGGCGCGCCGGACGGCTGGGCGGTGCCGTTGGCCGTGGGGGCACCGGACGGGGCGCCTGACGGCATGCCCGAGGGGTTGCCGCTGGGCGCGCCGGACGGGGCCTGACAGGACTGCTGTCCGGAGTTGCCGCTGTTCGAGGAGGACGACGAGTCGCCCGAGCCACAGGCCACCAGGGCGAGGGGCGAGAGCGCCAGCAGGGCCACTGCGGGGACGAGACGCACACGCTTCATGAGAAACAACTCCAAGAAAGATGAGGGAGTCTTGAGGCGGGCACTCAATCAACGCGGCTTAGGGCTTCCTTGGGCCCGCGCTGTCGCCGGCCTGTGCGTAGGGCAAAGCGGATCCCAAGTCACGCCTCTGACCTGGGATTCCTTTCCGGATCCCGACCTACTCGCTGGTACAGGTCCGTGACAGAAGCGGCTGCCCGGGCCAGTTCCTCACGCATCTCCGGGAGGGTGAGAGGACCGGTGAGAGAACCTCCACGCGGTCGGAGAACGCGAGGAGTTGACGGCCGGCCGCCGCCGCACGGCGTCCGTCGGCACGGTCGCCGAGCGCACCCGGTCCGCGACCAGGTGGGTCTCCTGTCCTCCGCCGTGCCGGTCGCGCAGCCGCAGTCGGCGGTCAAAGAACACCGCGTCCTGCAACACGCCCAGGTCGGCGGCGGGGCGGTGCGGGGCCGGGAGGGTCGCCATCACCTCGCGCAGCGCGGAGCCGAGGGCGGCGTCAAGGCCGAGAGCGGCATGGGCGCCCTGCGCGGCCAGGACGAACAGGGCACGGGACTCGTCGGCGGTCAGTCCGGTGACGTCGGTGCAGGAGCCGGTCGGACTGCACGGCACCAGGATGTCTCCCGCCCCTCAGGCCAGCTTGGCCCGCGCCAACTGCCGTGACTGGGCGACCAGTCGGCCGGCGCTGTCCCAGACCTCGGCGTCCTCCTCCAGGAAGCCGCCGGCGAGGTTGCGGGTGGTGATGGAGACGCGCAGCGGGCCCGGGGCCGGGCGGCAGCGGACGTGGACGGTGAGTTCGACCGTCGGGACCCAGCCCTTGATGCCGATCTCGAAGGCGGTCGGCGGCAGCGCGTCCACCGCGAGGAGCAGCGAGAGCGGGTCGGCGTCGCGGCCGTCGGCCAGGCCGAACCAGGAGCGCATCTCGCCCTTGCCGGACGGGGCGCCGAGGGCCCAGCCCAGGGTCGAGGGGTCCAGCTTGAGCATCAGGCGCTCGGTGATGGCCGAACTGCCCTCGACGGGGGCGGGACCGTCCTCGGGGCCGAAGCACTGGTCCATGGGCGGGAACACCGGGGGTTTCGCCGCCGTACGGACGTCGTCCGGGAGGGAGTCCAGGTCGCCGTAGGAGGCGAGGACGCGGATGCGCTCGACCTCGGCGCCCTGCTCGTCGTACTGGAAGAGCGAGGCCTGGCCGGTGGAGAGGGTGCGGCCGGTGCGGACCACGTCCGTGCGGATCACCGCGGGGCCCGGCTGGGACGCGGTGAGGTAGTGCGCGGAGATCGTGAACGGATCGGGGTGCGGCAGGGCGTCCGCGAGGGCGCGGCCGAGGACGGCCAGCAGATAGCCGCCGTTGACGGCGCTGATGATCGTCCAGCCGGCGGAGAGGTCGATGTCGTAGACACCGGGCTCGCGACGGGTGACCGCGGTGTCCCGGTCGAACTCGCTGTCGCCGATCCTGGCGCGCGTGGCGGAGGCTGCTTCTGGCATGTCTGAACGGTACAACAACTGATTACTAAGCGGTAGCTTTTGGCCGGGCCGGGCCAGGGACGTGCCGACCAGGAGGGTGAGAACCGGGCAATTTCCTGGTAAGTGTCCGTAGTCGTCCCTCAACCCGGAGCCCCGCCGCCCCCTCTCTAGGGACATGAGCCTCACCGGGACCGCGTTCCTCTACACGCTGATCGTGCTGTCCGTCGTCGCCGTCCTGCTCCCGCTCGCGCTGTGGTCGCGACTGCGCGGGCCGAAGCCACTGCGCGCCCTGGGCCGGCTGCTGATGGTGCTGTTCGCTCAGGGCACCGCGGTCGCGCTCGTCTTCGTGCTGGTCAACAACGAGAACAACCTGTACGACAACTGGGCCGACCTCATCGGCACCGGCGACCATGTCCAGCAGGCCGCGAACCTGGGCGCCGACGGCACCGGCGGTATCGCGCTGAAACGATTGCCCAGGGTCCAGCAGCGCTTCACCACCGCCTCGGGGCCCGGTCTGGGCGGCGTCCGGGTCACCCAGCTCAAGGGCCGGGTGTCGGGCGTGAACGCCGAGGTCTACGTCTGGCTGCCCCCGCAGTACCACCAGGCCGCCTACCGGCACCACAAGTTCCCCGTGGTGGAGCTGCTGTCGGGCTACCCGGGCTCGGCCAAGGCCTGGTTCGGTTCGCTGCACGCGGTGAACCAGCTGCGACCCCTGATGCGCGACGGCCGGGTGGCGCCGTTCATCCTGGTCGCCCCGCGCATGAACCTGCTGGCCGGGGTCGACACCGGGTGCGCCAACATCACGGGCACGGTGAACGCCGACAGCTGGCTCAGTGTCGACGTGCCGAAGATGGTCACGGACAACTTCCGCGCCCAGGCCGGCCCCGCCGGCTGGGCCGCCGCCGGGTACTCCGCGGGCGGGCACTGCGCGACCAAGCTCGCCGTCGCCCACCCCGACCGCTACCGGGCCGCGATCAGCATGTCCGGCTACAACGACCCCATCGGCGAACGCACCTCGCTGGCCGCCGAGACACCCGCCCTGCGCCGCGCCAACAACCCCTACGTCCTGCTGCGCGACGCCCGCACCCCGCCCGCGGTCGCGCTCTACCAGTCCGGCCAGCCGGGCGACGGCTACGAGGCGGCCGCCGGCCTCGAACAGATCGCGAAAGCACCGACGACCGTGCACGTCGTCTACGTCCCGAGGAGCGCGGGCGGCCACAACATGGCGCTGTGGCGGCCCCAGGTGGTCCCGGCGTTCCGCTGGCTGACCGAGGAGATGGGACTGCTGCACGGCCGGGCCGGCGGGACTACTCCTCGCTCACGGTCGAGCGCCGGTTCCAGGCCCGCGGTGCTCGCCAGTGGTACCGCATCGCCAGCAGCCGCAGCACGAAGGCCGTGACGACCGCGAGGGAGCTGGTGAACGGGTTCAGGACGTCGTAACGGATGCAGAGCACGACCATGGCGGCACCGACGATCGCCGGGACCGCGTACAGGTCGCGGTCCCAGCGCAGCAGCGACGGCACCTCGTTGGCGAGCACGTCCCGCAGCACACCCCCGCCGACCGCGGTGGCGAGACCGAGGGTGGCGGACTGGGTGAGGCCGAGCCCGTAGTCGTACGCTTTCGTCGTCCCGGTCACGCAGAACAGGCCGAGGCCCGCCGCGTCGAAGACGTTCACCCCGAGCTGGATGCGCTCCACCTGCGGATGCAGGAAGAAGACCAGGAGCGCGGCGAACAGCGGGGTGATGAAGTACCCCAGGTCCGTGAAGGCGGCGGGCGGTACGGCACCGATGATCAGGTCCCGGAACAGCCCGCCGCCCAGCGCGGTGACCTCGGCGAGGACGGCGATGCCGAAGACGTCGAAGTTCTTGCGCACGGCCAGCAGCGCGCCCGAGATGGCGAAGACGAAGATGCCGATCACGTCGAGCGTGTGCTGGACGGAGGGACTGAACAGTTGCTCAAGCACCCCACATTCTTACCTGAACGTGGGGGTCACCCTTGCAATGCAAGGCTCAGAGGGCCGGTTTCCCTGTTGTGAACAGCCAGGTCTGGAACAGGTCGTCCAGCTGCTGCCCCGAGACCTTCTCCGCGAGCCGGATGAAGTCCGCCGTGTTCGCGTTGCCGTAGCGGTGGATCTTCGTCCAGGCCGGCAGCAGCTTGAAGAAGGCCGCGTCGCCGATGCGCTCGCGCAGTACCTGGAGCGTCATCGCGCCGCGCTGGTAGACCGCGGAGGCGAACATGGTGTCACGCTGCGGGTCGCCGACGGTGACCTGCCAGAAGGGGGCGTCGGCCGGGCGGGCGTTGTACCCGGCCAGGAACGAGTCATGGGCGCTGCGGGTGCCCTGGTGCTCGGCCCACAGCCACTGCGCGTACGTGGCGAAGCCCTCGTTGAGCCAGATGTCCTTCCAGCGCTCCACCGACACCGAGTCGCCGAACCACTGGTGGGCCAGCTCGTGCACGATCGTCGTCTCGCTGCGCACGGCCGAGTAGACCGGTTTCGACTGCACCTCCAGCGAGAACCCCGCCTCGGGCATGTCGTCGACGATCGCGCCGGTCTCCTCGAAGGGGTACGGCCCGAAGACCTCGGACCAGTAGTCGGTGGCGGCGGCCGTGACCGCGTACACGTCGACGTTGTTGCTGTTGGCGAGGACGGGGTCGATCGCGACATAGATCGGGGTGCCGGCGGGGGTGGTGCCGGTCCGGACGTCGAACCTGCCGATCGTCGCGGTCGCGAGATAGGTGGCCATCGGCTTGCTCTCGCGCCAGTGGGTGTACGTCGAGTCGCCCTTGTCGTACGTCGACACGAGTCGGCCGTTGGAGACACCGGTCAGGCCCTTGGGCGCCTTGATCCGGATGTCGTACGTCGCCTTGTCGTCGGGGTGGTCGCTGGACGGGAACCAGGTGGAGGCGGCGTTGGGTTCACAGGCGACGAAGACACCGTCGGCGGTCTTCATCCACCCGTAGTCGGAGCCGAACACGATCGGCCCGCCGAGCGGTTCGGGTACGCCGCCGTAGGTCACCCGGACCGTGAAGTCACGGCCCTTGGGGAGCGCGCCTCGCGGGGTGACGCGCAGTTCGTCGCCGTCGCGGGTGAACTGGGCGCGTCTGCCGTTCACTTCGACTCCGGTGACTTCGAGCTGCTGGAGGTCCAGGTCGAAGGAGGAGAGGTTCTGGGTGGCGCGGGCGGTGAGGGTCGTACGGCCGTCGAGGCGGTCGGTGTCCGGGTTGTACGCCACGTCGAGGTCGTAGTGGCGGGCGTCGAAGCCGCCGTTGCCGAGGAGGGGGAAGTAGGTGTCGCCGAGGCCGGGGGCTCCGGGTGACGGGGCCGGGGCGGCTGCGATGACGCAGAAAGAGGCCACCGCCGTGGCGATGGCCCCTAATTGTGCCGAACGGGAGAGTCTCATGTGTCGTCCCTTTCGAGCGTGTGCCGATAAGTCGGACACGGACGAGAATGGACTCTCCCGGACGGGCATGTGCATGACTTTGCCAACTTGTCATGCGTTACTTGTCGGTTGACTCCTGACCGTCGGATTCCGGTTCGGGGGTGGAATCCGGGGCGGACGACTCGACCTCCGCCGCCACCGCCGCCGACGTCTCCGCGCTCTCCGCCAGGACCTCGTCCGCCACCAGCTCCGCCGCTTCCTTGGCGACCGTCAGCAGGACCGTGTCCTGGGGAGCCTGGTCCTCGAAGTTCTCCGGGTGGTGGCATGCCACCTGCTGGCCCGGCTTCAGTTCCACCAGCTTCGGCTCGGTCGTCGTGCAGATCTGCGTCGCCTTCCAGCACCGGGTGTGGAAGCGGCAGCCGCTCGGCGGGGAGATCGGCGAGGGCACGTCGCCCTTGAGCAGGATGCGCTCGGACTTGGCGTTCTTGCGCCGCGGGTCCGGGATCGGCACCGCCGACATGAGCGCCTTGGTGTAGGGGTGCATCGGCGCCTTGTACAGCGACTCGCGGTCCGCCAGCTCGACGATCTTGCCGAGGTACATCACCGCGATCCGGTCCGAGACGTGCCGGACGACCGAGAGGTCGTGCGCGATGATCACGTACGTCAGGCCGAGCTCCTGCTGAAGGTCGTCGAGCAGGTTCACGACCTGGGCCTGGATGGACACGTCGAGCGCGGAGACCGGCTCGTCGGCCACGACCAGCTTCGGGTTCAGGGCCAGTGCGCGGGCGATGCCGATGCGCTGACGCTGACCGCCGGAGAACTCGTGCGGATAGCGGTTGTAGTGCTCGGGGTTGAGGCCCACGACCGAAAGCAGCCGCTGGACCTCCGCCTTGATGCCGCCCTCGGGGGTCACGCCCTGGAGCTTGAAGGGGGCGCCGACGATCGTGCCGATGGTGTGGCGCGGGTTCAGCGACGAGTACGGGTCCTGGAAGATCATCTGCACGTCACGGCGGAGCGGACGCATGCCGCCGACACCGAGGTGCGTGATGTCCTGGCCCTCGAACTCGACCTTGCCGGCCGTCGGTTCGAGCAGCCGGGTGATCAGCCGGCCCATCGTCGACTTGCCGCAGCCGGACTCGCCCACGACACCGAGGGTCTCGCCGGACTTGACCTCGAAGTCGATGCCGTCGACCGCGCGGACCGCGCCGACCTGCCGCTGGAGCAGGCCCTTCTTGATCGGGAAGTGCTTCTGGAGCCCGGTCACCTTCAGCAGGGTCTCGCCGGGGGCGGCGTCGGCCTTGGTGACCAGCGTGCCGTCGCTCTGCGCAGGGATGCTCACTTTGTCCTCGCTCACAGCTTCGGCGCAATCTCTTCGGTCCAGATCCGCTCCCGCTGCTCCTGCGTCATGTGGCAGGCGGCCCAGTGCTGGCTGCCGACCTCGGCGAGCTCCGGGCGGACCGTGCGGGTGACGTTGTCCTTCGGGATGTCCGCGTACGGGCAGCGCGGGTTGAAGGCGCAGCCGGACGGGATGTTGATCAGCGAGGGCGGGGAGCCCTTCACCGGGATCAGGCGCTCCTGCTGGTCACGGTCGAGGCGCGGCATCGAACCGAGCAGACCCCAGGTGTAGGGGTGGCGGGGCTCGTAGAACACCTTCTCGGCCGGACCGCGCTCGACGCAGCGCCCGCCGTACATCACCAGGATGTCGTCGGCGAGCTCGGCGACGACGCCCAGGTCGTGGGTGATGATGATGACCGCGGAGCCGAACTCCTTCTGCAGATCCCGGATCAGGTCGAGGATCTGCGCCTGGACGGTCACGTCCAGGGCGGTCGTCGGCTCGTCCGCGATGAGCAGTTCGGGGTTGTTGACCAGCGACATCGCGATCATCGCGCGCTGACGCATACCGCCGGAGAACTCGTGCGGGTAGTTGTCCACCCGCTTGTCCGGCTGCGGGATGCCGACGCGGTCGAGCATCTCCACCGCACGGCGCTTGGCGGTCTTCTTGTCCACCTTGTGGTGGATACGGTACGCCTCCACGATCTGCTGGCCGATCGTGTAGTACGGGTGCAGCGCCGACAGCGGGTCCTGGAAGATCATCGCCATCTCGCGGCCACGCAGCTTGCGCACATGGTCCGGGTCGGCGGTGAGCAGTTCGGTGCCGTCCAGCCAGATCTCGCCGGAGATCTGCGCCTTGCGCTTGCCGTACTGACCGGCGGTGTGCAGGCCCATGATGCCGAGCGAGGTCACCGACTTGCCGGAGCCGGACTCGCCCACGATGCCGAGGGTCTTGCCCTTCTCCAGCTTGAAGGAGAGCCCGTCGACGGACTTGACCAGACCGTCGTCGGTCGGGAAGTGCACCTTGAGGTCGCGCACTTCGAGGAAGGCGGTCGGCGCGGGCGAGGCGGGGGTGGGCTCGCCCACGGCCGCTCCGCTCTTGCTGAGTTCGGTCATGCGAGCCTCACTCGGGGGTCGATCACGGCGTAGAGGATGTCCACCGCGAGGTTGGCGATCAGCACCGCGAGAGAAGTGATCAGGGTGACGCCCAGAATGATGGGCAGGTCCTGGGTCTTGATGCCGTTGAGCACCGCTTGGCCGAGGCCCGGCAGGCTGAACGTGGTCTCGGTCAGGATCGCGCCGCCGATGAGGGCGCCGAGGTCCATGCCGAGCATGGTCAGGATGGGCGTGAGCGTCGACCGCATGGCGTGCTTGCGAATGACGACCTGCTCCTTGAGGCCCTTCGCACGCGCGGTGCGGATGTAGTCCTCGCCGAGGATCTCCAGCATGGTGGCGCGGGTGATCCGGGCGTACATCGCGGCGTAGAGGAACGCGAGGGTGGCCCAGGGCAGCAGCATGGAGGCGAAGTAGCCGCCGAAGCTGTCCGTCAGCGGGACGTACTCCGAGTCGACCCAGCCCAACCCGATATCGAAGATCGCGACGCTCAGCAGACCGGTGAAGTAGATCGGCAGGGAGACACCCGACAGCGCGACGAGCATCGCACCGCGGTCCCACAGGCTGCCCCGCTTGAGGGCGGAGAGCACACCGGCGGCGATACCGAAGATCAGCCACAGCACGGCGGCACCGAGCGCCAGACCCAGGGTCACCGGGAAGCGGTCCGTGATCACCGGCCAGATGGCCTGCTCGGTACGGAAGGAGTAGCCGAAGCACGGCGCGGCACAGTGCACGGAGTCGCCGCCGCCCACATAGGTGCGGCCGGCGAAGAGGCCCTTGAAGAACTCCCAGACCTGAGCGTAGATCGGGTCGCTCAGTCCGAGCTTCTCCCGCACGCCCTCGACGGCGGCGGGGTCGGCCTGCTTGCCCACGAAGCTCAAGGCGACGTCGACGCCCGCCCACTTGGGGACGAGGAAGAAGATGCCGAAGACCACCATGATGATGACCACGAGCATCACTGCGGCGGCGAACAGCCGCCTGATGAGGTAAGCGAGCACAGCTCTCGGCCCGCCGCGGGTCGCGGGCCACCGGAGATCATCCGGTGGCCCGCGCTCCCGCGTCGCCGGCCTTCACCTGCCTTTCGTGCCGTTCGGCGGGTGTGCCGGGATTACTTCGAGGACTTCAGACCGAGGTTGACGAAGTCGTACATGCCGCTGTAGGCGTCCGACGTGTACACGTTCGCGAGTCGGTCACCGCGCCAGTTGACGAACTTCTCGAAGACGAACGGCAGGTAGTAGCCGCCGTCCATCACCGCGTGGTTGATGTCCTTGGCGATCGACAGCTTGGCCGCGTCGTCCTGCGTCTTCACGTAGGTGTCGAACAGACCGTTGATCTTCTTGTCGTCGATCAGAGCGAAGTTGTTGTTACCGCTCTCCAGGATGTACTTGCCGTCCCACAGCGGCAGACCGAAGCCCTGGACCGAACCGAAGTCGGCGCCCCAGCCCATGATGATGATGCCGTAGCCCTTCTTCTTCACGTTCGAGGGGCTGCCGATGATGCCGGAGGTCTGCGAACCGTCGTACTGGTCGATGTCGGCGGTGATGCCGATCTTCTTCAGCGAGGCCTGGAGGGACTCCGCCGTGGCCACCTCGACCGGCTTGTTGTTACGGACGGCGATGGTGGTCTTGAAGCCGTTCGGCTGACCGCAGGCCTTCAGCTCTTCCTTGGCCTTGGCGACGTTGCCGTCCTTGTTGGCGCCGTTGAGCTCGTAGGGGTCGTACGACTGGCCCTCGGAACCGGGGACGGTCGGGGGCAGCATGTTCGTGCCGATGTCACCACCGGCGACCGGGCCACCGCGCGCGGTCTGCAGCGAGACGTGGTCGGCACCGTAGATCACGGCCTTGCGGCAGTGCTCGTTGTCGAACGGCTTCACGCTCTGCGGGAAGGTCGCGTAACGGATGTAGCCGGAGACCGGGTTGTCCAGGTTGGCCTTGTGCGACTGGAGGGCGGTGGTGCGGCCCTGCGGCGACAGACCGGTCTGGTTGATGTCCAGGTCGTAGTCACCGGCGAGCAGACGGGCGTCCAGGTCGTTGGCGTTCGAGAAGAACTTGACCGAGATCTTGTCCGGGTACGCCTTGCGGATCGGGTCCGAGGCCTGGCTCCACTTGTCGTTGCGGACCAGGACCAGGTCCTTGCCCGGGCTGTACGACTGGAACTTGTACGGGCCGGAGGAGAACGGCTTCAGGCCGTACTTGGACTTGGTGTCCATGTCCTGGCGGACCGGGGAGGCCGAGACCAGGGCGAGGATCTCCTCGAAGTCGGCGTTGGCCTCCGGGAGGTGGAAGACGATCGTCTTGTCGTCCGGAGTGTCGATCGCCTTCAGACCGAGCTTGTCGGCCGAGGTGTCCTTGTACGGACCCTTGTACTCGCCCTTGGGGTCGAGGACGTCCTTCAGGTAGACCGGGCCGCCGGACAGCACGTCCTGCGCCCAGACGCGCTCGATGCCGTACTTGACGTCCTTGGAGGTGATCTCCTTGCCGTCCTCCCACGTGATGCCGTCACGCAGGGTGTACGTGTAGGTCTTGCCGTCGTCGGTGACCTTGGCGAGACCGGTGGCGAGGTCCGGGGTGAGCGCCGCGCCCTTGGCCCCGGGCTCCGTGGCGCTCGTGACCAGCTGGCGGCTGTAGTAGCGCGCGAAGTTCCACATGAAGCCGTAGTAACCACGCGTGGTGTCCCACGAGTCGGCATCCTGGGCGCCGGCGAACTTCAGCTCGCCGCCCTTCTTGGCGAGCGAGGCCTGGGCGACCTTGTTGTTCGCGGCGTTGAAGCCGGCCGCGCCCGTCGAGGAGCCCTTGCCGTTGCCGCCGTCGTCATCGCCGCCGCCGCACGCCGCAGTCGTCAGCAGCGCGGCGACCGCGGCGGCAGCGGCGAATGCCTGCTTCCGCCGCCCTGAGGTGCGTTGGGTAGTCACGATCTCGGATCCTCCGGATTTGATGAGAGACCCCGTGTTGGTGCCACGGGACGCTTTGTGTACGGCAGTTCAGCGGGATCCCTTCGGGTCCAGCGCGTCCCGCACGCCGTCGCCGAAGAGATTGAAGGCAAGAACCGTGATGAAGATCGCTACACCCGGGACCACCATGTAGGTGGGGTCCGACTTGTAGTAGTCGATCGCGTTCGAGAGCATCTGCCCCCAGGAGGCCGTGGGCGGCTTGACGCCCACGCCCAGGAAGCTGAGCGCCGCCTCGGTGAGGATGTTGGTGGGGATCATCATCGTCGTGTACACGATGATCGGCGCGACGAGGTTGGGCAGCAGTTCCTTGAACAGGATGTAGAACCGCCCGGCGCCGAGCGAACGGGCCGCTTCGACGTATTCACGCTCGCGCAGCGAGAGCGTCTGGCCGCGCACCACGCGTCCGATGTAGGGCCAGCCGAAGAACCCGATGACCAGGATCATCACGAACAGGCGCACGCCCGTGCCGGACAGTCCGAGCATCTCGTTCGGCATGACGGAGACCAGGGCGATGATGAACAGCAGCTGCGGGAAGGCCAGCAGACCGTCCATGACCCGGCTGATGGCGGAGTCGATCCAACCGCCGAAGAAGCCGGCGAGGACGCCCAGGACGGTACCGATGATCACGGCGACGATCGCGGACAGGAAGCCGACGAGCAGCGAGATCCGGGCGCCGTAGACGATGCGGGCGAAGATGTCACGGCCGTTGACCGGCTCGACGCCCAGCCAGTGGTCGCCGCTCATGCCGCCGAAGGACCCCTTGGGGGTGCCGAACAGCGGGTCGATCAGGTCCTTGTCGTGGTACGTGTTCGGGTCCTGGCCGTAGAGGCTGGTGATCACGGGCGCGAGCAGTGCGACCGCGATGAGGAAGAGCACGACGACGCCGCCCGCGAGGGCGAGTTTGTCCCGCTTCAAACGCTCCCAGGCGATCCGGCCCAGGGAACGCCCCTGTACGGCCTTGGCGCCGGCGTTGACCGCCGCTTCTTCGGCCGCGCTCGGGGCCGCTTCCGCGGTCGGCTCGTGCAATGGTGCCGTCATCTGGCAGGGACCCCTCTCAACCGGCGGTAGCCGGCCCGCACTTGCCGCTGTAGCGGCGTGATCAGTCCGTCGTACACAGGGGCGAACCCACCCCTGGTGCGGGAGTCTTCAACGCTTTGGCGATCTGTTGCCAGACTTGGCGAGGAAAGGATGCATAAACGTGATGCGGGCTGCAGGGTTCCGTTATCCGGACAGCAGGTAACGGCCGCCGGACGCAGGCCAGTTGGGGCAATACGGGCCTCACGGGGCCTTCTGCCCTCATCTACGCGCGCAGACACACTCCCGTAACACGAGAGCCTGTGGCCGGTTCGGCTCAGTAGCCGCCGGGCGCCGGAGGGTAGCCGTACCCGGCCGCCGGCGCCTGCGCCGGAGCCGCGTGCGCCTCGCGGTCGTAGAAGGGACGGGCACCGGCCCGCATCCACATCGCGACCGGGTCGTACTCGTCGGACATGGCGACCGTCGACACCGGCAGCCCGTCCGGGACCGCGCCGATGGACTGCTGCATCATCGCGCGCACCGAGTCGACGGCGGGCGGGCTGGTGTCGTAGACGTCGAGCCCGATGGCGAGGTACGGCGCCCCGAGCGCCGGCTGCACCCAGGCGCGGCGCAGCGAGCGGACGGCCGGGGTGCGGTGGGCGTTCTGCGCGATCAGGGCGTAGAACTGCGGGATCTCGATGCCGGGTTCCGACAGCCGGAGGGGGCCCGCGGGCTGGCGCTCCAGGCCGGTCGCGATCCGGCGCAGGTCGAGCCAGGGGATGCCGACGCCGCCGCCGGGGGCGTGCGGGTTCAGCCAGAGACCGAACTGGTCCGGGTAGAGGGTGCGCGCCACGTCGACTCCGTCGACGACCTCGTACGAGCGGTTCCAGCCGCTCGCGCTCAGTTCCTGGGCGGAGGTGACGCAGGGCGCGTAGCCGTGGCCGTCGACCTCCATGTTTCCGTACTGGGCGTCCGGGGAGCCCGCCTGGCCGTGCCAGAGGAGCATCCAGATCTGGCCGGAGGAGGGGGTGGCGAGGGCGCGGAGGAGTGCCTCGTAGGCGTCGTAGCGCCCTGGCGTCACCTGGCGCAGCATGTGCTCGACCGTGCCGGTCGCTGTGCCGCTGGCACTCACCTTCTACCGCCCCTTCGGGAAAGTTTCGTAGTCGGAAACAGCTTAAGCGGTTCGGGCTCAAGGCTTGCGGTGGTCCGCGGGTGCGGTCGGCAATCCCTACGCCTGGTAGAAGGGGCGGACCCGCTCCCGCATCCAGTGCCCCACCGGGTCGTCCGCCACGTCCAGCAGGACCAGGTTGACCGGCCAGGCCACCGGGGCCTGGCCCAGTGCCCGGCCCAGGGCGTCCATCGGGAGGGTACGCAAGTCGCCCTCCCATGGGGAGAGTTCCACGCCCACGAACATCACGGGGTCTGCCGTCTCGATGGCGGCCAGGCAGCGGCGGGCCGTGCGGACGACTCCCGTCGCGGCGAACTCGGCGGAGGCGGCGGCGAGGAAGTCCACCGGGTCGTCCTGCCAGTCGGGCTCGTAGAGCTTGACGCGGCCGCCGCTGCCCGGGCCGTCCAGCGGGGTGCGGCCCGTCCGGCACAGGTCCGCCACGGCGGACGGCGGCAGGGGGACGCCGACCACGCCGTCCGGATTGAGGGCCAGGCCGAGCTGCGGCGGCAGGCCGCGCGCGAACTCCACCGCAGGGGCGACGGTGTACGACATGTGCGCCCCGGCGACCTGACGGAACTGTTCCTCCGAACTGAAGACCGGGACGTAGGCCTGGCCCTCGATCTGGAGGGTGGGCAGATCGAGGGGGCCGGTGTGGGCGCCGCCGCCGTTCGGCAGGGGGATCCAGACGAAGCTGCGGCCGAGGACCTCGATGATCCGGCCGCCGGCCCCGGGCACGCCCAGAGAGGCCGAGAGCACCTCCTCCAGCTCGTTGCCGGGCCATCCGCCGCCGTGCGGATGGGGGTGTGCCTGTGCCGGGAAGTCCTGTGCCGGGAAGTCCATCTGTCCGTCCGCCTGCCGAGTACCGCTGATGTGGCTGAAAGGCTAACGGGTGGCACGCCTTCGGGGGTCAGCCCGTGAAGCCGATCCGGCGCAGGGCGTCCGCCGCCTGCCGGTCCAGGAGGATCGCCGAGCCCACTCCCTGGGGCAGTTCGCCCTTCTCCACGGAACGGATCAGGCGGGCCGCCGCCGTGCGGTGGCGGAGGAAGGCGTAGCGCGAGACGCCCCGGCCGCGCTCGCGCTGGCCCTGGAGCGCGGTGTCCGGGGTGACGTCGAGCAGCAGCAGGTGCAGCGTGCCACCGCGGCGCCGGGCCGCGCGGGCCAGCCAGCCGCGCACCCAGGTCTGGGTGCCGCAGTCGTGCACCACGACCCCCTCACCGGAGCGCAGGGCCCGGCGCAGGCCGACGTAGTGGGCGAAGCGGACCAGGGGACGGTAGAGCGCGTACGGCAGAAGGCGGGGCGCGCGGGCGTCCCAGCGGTCGCGGGTGTCCTGGGAGTCGATCCGGGTGCCCTTGACGGCGCGTCGCATCAGGGTCGACTTGCCGCTGCCGGGCAGGCCGGTGATCACGACCAGGTCGGCCGGCGCGAAGAGCAGGGCGTGCGGGGTGTGGCCGGACCGGTCGCGCAGGTCACGCACGACCGGCCGCGGTGCGCATGCCTCCTGGGCCGGAGCGGTCGGCTGTGCGGGCAGCGCGACGGCCGAGGTGGTGGCGTACGCAGTGGGCCTGTTCACCGTGATCGTCCTCCTCCGGGGTCAGGGGGGTTCCCCTCCCCACCGAGCGTAAAGAGAAGGTAATGGGGTGTCTCTCTTGTTTTGGTGATCGTCCTGCCACAAGCCAGTCACAAAGGGGGCGGCGAGGGGCGCGGCCGGTGCGGCCCTGCCGCCCGTGCCCGATGCGTGCAATGATGTCCGCGCCAACTGCATACCGGCCGTTTGAATCCGCGCGGGAGAGTCCCCACCACTGGTTGGGGCGCCGAAGGAGCAAGTCCCTCCCTTGAATCTCTCAGGCCCCGTTACCGCGCGGGCGAGGCACATCTGAAAAGCGAGCCGCCCTCCGGTGGCTCCACCCAAGGTGCAAGTCATGTCCCCTGCGGTCATGGCGAACCTCTCAGGTTCCGATGACAGATGGGGAGGAACGACCTCGCCCGTCATGCCTTGGGAGACAACCGTCCGATGAGCAATGAACCCCGCCTGACCGCGCTCGACGCCCTGCATCGTGCGCTCGGCGCGACGATGACCGACTTCGCCGGCTGGGACATGCCCCTGCGCTACGGCTCCGAGCGCGACGAGCACATCGCCGTGCGGACGAGGGCCGGGCTCTTCGACCTCTCCCACATGGGCGAGATCACGGTGACCGGGCCTGCGGCCGCCCAGCTGCTGAACTTCGCGCTCGTCGGCAACATCGCCTCCGTCGGCGTCGGCCGCGCCCGCTACACCATGATCTGCCGTGCGGACGGCGGCATCCTCGACGACCTGATCGTCTACCGGCTCGAAGACACCGAGTACATGGTCGTCGCCAACGCCTCCAACGCCCAGGTCGTCCTCGACGCGCTCGTCGAGCGCTCCGCCGGCTTCGACGCCGAGGTGCGCGACGACCGGGACGCGTACGCGCTGCTCGCCGTCCAGGGCCCCGAGTCCCCCGGCATCCTCGCGTCCCTCACCGACGCCGACCTCGACGGGCTGAAGTACTACGCCGGCCTGCCCGGCACGGTCGCCGGCGTCCCGGCCCTGATCGCCCGCACCGGCTACACCGGCGAGGACGGCTTCGAGCTGTTCGTGAAGCCGGAGCACGCGGTCGAGCTGTGGCAGGCGCTGACCAAGGCGGGCGAGGGCGTCGGTCTGGTCCCCTGCGGCCTGTCCTGCCGGGACACCCTGCGCCTGGAGGCGGGCATGCCGCTGTACGGGCATGAGCTGAACACCTCGCTCACCCCCTTCGACGCCGGGCTCGGCCGGGTGGTGAAGTTCGAGAAGGAGGGCGACTTCGTGGGGCGCGAGGCGCTTCAGGAGGCCGCCGCCCGGTCCGCCGAGAACCCGCCCCGCGTCCTCGTCGGCCTGATCGCCGAGGGCCGCCGCGTCCCGCGCGCCGGGTACACCGTGGTCGCCGACGGACAGGTGATCGGCGAGGTCACCTCCGGCGCCCCCTCGCCCACCCTGGGCAAGCCGATCGCGATGGCGTACGTCGACGCCGCGCACGCCTCTCCCGGCACCTCCGGCGTCGGGGTGGACATCCGGGGCACCCACGAGCCGTACGAGGTCGTGGCTCTCCCCTTCTACAAGCGGCAGAAGTAGACACTGGACGCCAGGGCGCGCGTCCGCGCGTGACCCTGCGCACATTTCCGCTGCTCACGCACGTTCCCAGCAGTCCCGCATTCATCAGCACTCCCCCGCGTACAGGAGAATTCAGGCCATGAGCAACCCCCAGCAGCTGCGCTACAGCAAGGAGCACGAGTGGCTGTCGGGCGCCGAGGACGGCGTCTCGACGGTCGGCATCACGGAGCACGCGGCCAACGCGCTCGGCGATGTCGTCTTCGTGCAGCTCCCGGAGGTCGGTGACACGGTGGCCGCGGGCGAGACCTGCGGCGAGCTGGAGTCGACCAAGTCGGTCAGCGACCTGTACTCCCCCGTCTCCGGTGAGGTCACCGAGGTCAACGAGGACGTCGTCAACGACCCGTCGCTGGTGAACTCCGCCCCCTTCGAGGGCGGCTGGCTGTTCAAGGTACGCATCGCGGACGAGCCGGCCGACCTGCTCTCCGCCGACGAGTACACCGCCTTTTCCGCCGGCTGAGGAGTCGTAGACGTATGTCCGTCCTGAACACGTCCCTGCATGAGCTCGACCCGGAGGTCGCCGCCGCGGTCGACGCCGAGCTGAACCGCCAGCAGTCCACCCTGGAGATGATCGCGAGCGAGAACTTC
>NZ_JBIUCI010000030.1:0-68614 GCF_044593635.1 Streptomyces sp. NPDC051913
GACCCCGAGGCCATGCGGCAGAAGATGGTCAAGGAGTACAAGTCCGAGCTGATGCACCCGTACTACGCGGCCGAACGCGGCCTGGTGGACGACGTGATCGACCCGGCGGAGACGCGCGAGGTCCTCATCAAGTCCCTGGCGATGCTCCAGACCAAGCACGCCGACCTGCCGTCCCGCAAGCACGGCAACCCCCCGCAGTAACCCACAGGTACCGCTGCGGAAACCTCTCTCACGGAGACTGTGACCTATGAGCACCCCTGACATCCGCGTCGAGAAGGGCCACGCCGACCCCGAGGAAGTCGCCGCCATCACGGCCGTCCTCCTCGCCCGCGCCGCCGCCCAGCCCGCCGAGACCCCGGACCGTCGCCGCCCCAAGGCAGGCTGGCGCCGCCTGGAGCGCGAGGGCGGCTTCCGAGCCCCGCACAGCTGGCACTGAGCCGTACAGCGACACAGAGGCCCCGACCGTCACTTCGTGGCGGCCGGGGCCTTCGCGTGCGTACGGTGGGCTGGTTGACGCCGAGGGAGGGGGAACTGGTGGGTGTGCCGGGCGAGTTGGCGGACGAGGTGGAAGTGATCGACGCGCTGCTGAAGTCTCTGCCGCAACCACAGGTGGACATGACCGACCCCGAATGGTTCGCCAAACTCAGCGCGGGACCGCTGCCGCTGGACCAGGCGAACGTCCGAGCGGAGGCCGAGGCGGCCCTGCGCGAGCTGCTCGCGCTCTACGAGCGGGGCGACGAGCGAGCCCGGACGGCCGTGCGGGCGCTGCTGACCCGCTGCCACCGGTTCTCCGAGGCCACCGGAGTGCCGCGCGGCCGGACCCCCGAGGCCTTCCGGCAGCAGTTGCTCCTTCTGTCCGCGCGGGACCAAGGTCGTGACACCCGGGACGAGATGGTCTGGCTGAACGACATGTGCGAGCGGGCTCGTGAGGCGGGCGTGGACATGCGCTCTCTCCTCCTGGAGATCGCCGAACTCTCCAGCACCGAGGACAAGTACGGGATGGGATCCGTCCGCGACATCCTGCTCAGGGCCGCCGGACGCGACCCCGTCGGGCTCTGGTAGCTCCCGGCCGACACAAAGGCCCCTGAGCCTCCTTGGAGGGGCTCAGGGGCCGTGTGGCGTGTCGGAGTTCTAGCGGAGGCGCGCCATGAGGGCGTGCTCCACCAGGGTGATCAGCGCCGACTTCGCGTCCGCGCGGTGGCGGGCGTCCGTCGTGATGATCGGGGTGTCGGGGCCGATCTGCAGCGCCTCACGGACCTCGTCAGGGTTGTACGGCTGGTTGCCGTCGAAGCCGTTGAGGGCGATGACGAAGGGGAGACCCGAGTTCTCGAAGTAGTCGACCGCGGGGAAGCAGTCGGCGAGACGCCGGGTGTCCACGAGCACGATCGCGCCGATCGCGCCGCGCACCAGGTCGTCCCACATGAACCAGAAGCGGTCCTGACCGGGCGTACCGAAGAGGTACAGGATCAGGTCCTGGTCCAGGGTGATACGGCCGAAGTCCATGGCCACCGTGGTGGTGGTCTTGTCTCCGGTGTGGGTGAGGTCGTCGATGCCGGCCGACGCGGACGTCATCACGGCCTCGGTGCGCAGCGGGTTGATCTCCGAAACGGCCCCGACGAACGTGGTCTTGCCCACGCCGAAGCCACCCGCCACCACGATCTTCGCCGAGGTGGTGGAGCGGGAAGGACCGCCGCTAGAGCTTGCGAAGTCCACTGAGCACCCTTTCGAGCAGTGTCACGTCTGGCTGGCCGCCGGCGTTCTCGTCGCCGCCGGGCTGATGGATCGCGACCAGTCCTGCCTCCGCCAAGTCGGCGACGAGGATCCTGGCCACACCGAGAGGAATGGTCAGCAACGCCGAGATCTCGGCTACCGACTTGATCTCCCGGCAGAGGTTGCAGATCCGCTGATGCTCGGGCAACTGGCCCTGCATCTGGTGCGGCTGCGCGGTGGTGTGCACCAGCGCCTCGATGGCGAGCTGGTAGCGGGGGCGCGTCCGGCCGCCGGTCATGGCGTACGGGCGCACCAAGGGGTTGTTCGACGCCCCTGCGGGCGCCGGCTCAGGGGAGCGTCGCTGCGGCTGCACCGGCTGGATGCGCGGCGCCGGCGGCTGGTCGTACGGCGACGGCCCGGGACCCTGGGGGTGCTGAGGGGCGTACGGCTGCCGCTGGCTGGGTGCGGAGGGGAAGTTGTAACGGTTCGGGTTCTGGGCGCCGTCGTTCTGGCCCTGTCCGGGACCGTACGACCAATTGCCCGACGATGAACCGCCTGGGGGTGTTGCCACTTTCTCTCCTCCTCCGACTGTGCCGGGCACCGCATCACTGTGGAGCCGCGTCCCGAAACCTTACGGCCCCGGGACGCCAAAACGCACCGTCTGTCTGTTAGTTGAGCAGGCTCCCTTGGAGCTCCGCACGCAGATCGGGCGTCAGGACCGTACCGGCACGGTCCACCAGAAGGGCCATCTCGTACCCAATGAGGCCGATGTCCGCCTCCGGGTGGGCCAGGACCGCGAGCGAGGAACCGTCGGATACGGACATGATGAAGAGGAATCCCCGCTCCATCTCCACAACCGTCTGGTTCACGGCGCCGCCCTCGAAGATGCGGGACGCACCCGCGGTCAGCGAGGTCAGACCGGACGCGACGGCCGCAAGCTGGTCGGCGCGGTCGCGCGGAAACCCTTCGGACATCGCCAGAAGGAGTCCGTCGGCGGAGACCACCACCGTGTGAGACACCCCGGGGGTGTTGTCCACGAAGTTGGTGATCAACCAGTTCAGGTTCTGTGCCGCCTGGCTCATCGGGCTCACACTAACGCTCCTGGTTGTAGGTGCTGTCAGGACCGAGGCCCTGGCCGTTCGTTTCACTTCCTGCGCTTCGACCCCGCTGGACCCCGCGGCGCAGGTTGCTCAGCCTGCCCCGGACGTCCTCGGGAGCGCGGGAGACCTGTGGGCCCCCCTGGGGGGTGGTTTCGGCGGCACCCTCGACCAGGTTGGCCTTGGGTACCCGCCTCGGCAGACCGGAGGAGGTGACCCCGCCCGCCTTGGGCTTCTTGAGCGCCGAAGCCTGCTGCCAGCGCGCGTCGTTGGCCGAGCGCCAGTCGCCGTTGCCGGTTCCGTTGCTGCTGTTGCCGTTGCCGTTGCTCTCCGGTGCGGAGGGCGTCGGCTGCGGGTTCACGGAACGCGTGCCGAACATGTCGGTCGTGGTGCCGCCCGTGCCGTTCGCGCCGCTCGTGCCGTTGGCCGTGCCACCGCCCGATCCACGGCGGGGAAGGCCGGCGTCGGTCAGCTCGTGGACGGCCGACGGGCCCGGACCGGGACGATCGAAGCCTACGTGGTCCCGCTCACTCACGTCAGCGGCCTGCGCGGATTCCGCTTCGGGAGCGTACTGGTCCTGGTAACCGTTCTGGTAGCTGTCCTGCTGCGGCCAGTCGTCCTGGTAGCGGCGCTCCTCGAAGGCCGGGAAGGACTCCGGGGCGGAGCCGTGGACGGCCGCGGACTCCTCCTGGACCGGTTCCGCATACGTGGGCTCGGGGTAGCCGCCGCCGTTCGGCGAGAACGTGTCGCCCTGCGGCAGGCCGCCGTTCGGCGCGTAGTACTGCTCGTCGTACGCCGGCTGGCGGGGCTCCTCGTACGCGGTGCGCTGCGAGTCGGCGTACGCCGACTGCTGCTCCTCGTACGCGGCGGGCTCCTGGTAGCCGTTCTGGCCGTTGTCGTACGCGGCCGGACGGGCGTCGAACTCGTTGCCGTACGACGGGGCCGCGGGCGTCTCCTGGCCGGGCTCCGTGGGGTGCGCCTGGGCCTCCAGGGCCGCGCGGCGCTCCTCGCGCATCAGGGAGCGACCCACCGGGTCCAGCTCACGGATGTCGTCGGGGATCTCGGTGCTGTAGCGGCTGTCGTCGAAGCCCAGCTCGGCGGCCGTACGCATGGGCAGACCGTTGTTGAAGTCCTCGCCCTGGTACTGCTGCTGCTCCGGGATGATCTGCGAGACGGTGAACTCGTCCACCGGCGCCTGCTGCTCGCCACCGCCACCGTGGGTGATCGCGTCGGGCAGCATGACCAGCGAGGTCGTGCCGGCCTGCTCGCCGGAGGGGCGGAGCTGGACACGGATGCCGTGCCGGTCGGACAGCCGGCCGACCACGAACAGGCCCATGCGCTGCGAGATCGCGGCGTCCACGGTCGGCGGGTTGGCCAGCTTGTGGTTGATGTCCGCGAAGTCCTCGGCGGTGAGGCCGATGCCCTTGTCGTGGATCTCGATCATCACGCGGCCGTCGGGGAGACGGGTCGCGGTGACGCGGACCTTGGTCTGGGGCGAGGAGAACGTGGTGGCGTTCTCCAGGAGCTCGGCGAGCAGGTGCACGAGGTCGGTCACGGCGCGGCCGTGGATCTCGGCCTCCGGGACGCCGGAGAGCTCGATGCGCTCGTACTGCTCCACCTCGGAGGAGGCGGCGCGCAGCACATCGACCAGCGGGACCGGCTGGTCCCAGCGGCGGCCGGGCTCCTCGCCGGCGAGGACCAGGAGGTTCTCGCCGTTGCGGCGCATACGGGTCGCGAGGTGGTCCAGGCGGAAGAGGTTCTCCAGCTGGTCCGGGTCGGCCTCGTTGTTCTCCAGGTCGGTGATCAGGGTCAGCTGGCCCTCGATCAGCGACTGGTTGCGGCGCGAGAGGTTGGTGAAGATCGCGTTGATGTTGCCCCGCAGCAGGGCCTGCTCGGCGGCGAGCCGGACGGCCTCGCGGTGGACCTGGTCGAAGGCGCGGGCGACCTCGCCGATCTCGTCGGTCGAGTTGATCGGGATCGGCGCGACCCGGGTGTCGACGCGACCGGGGTCGGTGCGCGAGAGCTGGTCGACCAGCATCGGCAGGCGCTGCTCGGCGATGCCGAAGGCGGCGTTGCGCAGCTGGCGCATCGAGCGGGACATCTGGCGGGCCACCATGCCGGCCAGGATGAACGCGGCGAGCAGGGCGACGACCACGGCGGCACCGGTGATGAAGGCGTCACGCTTGGCGTCGTCGGCGATGGTCGCGGCCTCGCTCACCGCCTTGTCGGCCATGTCGGACTCGATGGTCCGGTAGGTCTTGTACTTGAGGGTGTTGAACGCCCACCAGTTGTTGGCCGTGACGCCCTTGGCGGCGAGCGTCTGGCGCTCGGCCGCGTCTGTGGAGGAGATGCTGCCCACGAGCTTGACGAACTCGGCCGTGTCGGTCGTCGGCGCCGGCACGTAGTTCGGGTTCTGCTTCGCGGCGTCCTGGGCCATCGTCTTGCCGTCGGTGAGGGCCTGCGCCTGAAGCGACTTCAGCTTCGCGGCGTCGGCCTCGGTGCCACCACCGATGTACTCCTCGATGGCGATGCCCTCGAGGTAGGCGTAGGAGGTGAGCGCGGTGCGCTGGGCGCCCAGGTCGGTGGCCTTGGGGCCCGGGGCGATCAGCAGGTGCATACCGATGGCGCGCTCCAGCGACAGAGACGCCTTGGTCAGCGCGATCGCGTAGACGGTACGGCCGTAGCTGGTGATGTTTCCGGTGCCCAGACCGAGCTCGTTGGCGAACTCCATCAGGGGGTGCGCGACCTGGACGTAGCCCTCTTCGGTCTGCACGCCCTTGAGCCGGCTCGTGTAGGCGTTCGTGCGCAGGGCCTGGAGGCCCGCCTCACCGTCGCGGAACAGCTGGAGGCGGCGCTGGAGGCCCGCCGTCTGCGGCATGTTCTGGGCGGCCTCGTCGAAGGCGTCGGCGGCGTCGTCCGTGGCCTTGCGGGCGGCGACGACCGTCTTGTCGTCCTCGCCCTTGCCCTCCAGGAGGGGGGCGGCCGTGGTGTCCCGCTCGGTGTAGAGGGCGTCGCCGTAGGTGAGCGCGGCCTGGACCAGGCGCGCGGTCTTCTCGGCGTTCTCCGCCTCGGTCCAGGTGTCGATCGAGCTCTTCACCTGGAAGCCGCCCATGACGAGGCCGACCAGCACGGGTATGAGCAGGATCGCGTTCAGCCTGGTCGGCACCCGCCAGTTACGGGGGGACAGCCGACCACCGCTCGGCGCCGGAGCAGCCGTTGGTTCGGATCCGGGCACAGGGGCGGGCGCCGCTCCGCGCGGCGGCGGGGTGAAGTTGCCCCGGGCCGACGGCTCGGGACCGTTCTTGCTTCGCCTCACTCGACCAACAACCTCTCGGAGGGGTCGGCACCTACGTTGTGCCGCAGTCTCTCAGAGCCCAGTTCGCCTTCGACTGATGAGTACGTCTTTGACTATTGGGCAGTTCAGGCATTCCAGCACGTGGTCCTGCGCTCGTCCAAACATGGGAGTGCGGGGATTCCGAGTGATGTAAGCCCTAGATAAAACGGTCATAAAGAGCGAGCCCCGTCAAAAGACGGGGCCTTTGTGGACGCAGCGACACCGGTTGACCGCGACGCGTGGCGATACCACCCGATTCCTCTGCCGAAACGTTATGAACACCGGGGCCGACCGTGTCAAAGGACACAGTCGGCTCCGGTGCATCTACGACAACTGCCGTATGGCGCGGACGATTTGAGTGCTATCGCAGACGTGCCATGAGGGCGTGCTCGACCAGTGTGATCAGGGCACTCTTCGCATCTGAGCGGTGTCGGGCGTCCGTCGTGATGATCGGGGTGTCCGGGCCGATCTGCAGCGCCTCGCGCACCTCCTCGGGTGCGTAGGGCTGGTGTCCGTCGAAGCCGTTGAGGGCCACGACGAACGGCAGACCGCTGTTCTCGAAGTAGTCGACCGCGGGGAAGCAGTCGGCCAGGCGCCGGGTGTCCACCAGGACCACCGCGCCGATCGCGCCGCGCACCAGGTCGTCCCACATGAACCAGAAGCGGTCCTGACCGGGCGTACCGAAGAGGTACAGGATCAGGTCCTGGTCCAGGGTGATACGGCCGAAGTCCATGGCCACCGTGGTGGTGGTCTTGTCCCCGGTGTGGGTGAGGTCGTCGATGCCGGCCGACGCGGACGTCATCACGGCCTCGGTGCGCAGCGGGTTGATCTCGGAGACGGCGCCCACGAACGTGGTCTTGCCGACGCCGAAGCCGCCGGCCACCACGATCTTCGCGGAGGTGGTCGCCCGGCCTCCGTCAGAGCTTGCGAAGTCCACTGAGCACCCTTTCGAGCAGTGTCACGTCCGGAGCGCCGGTGCTCTCGTCGCCGCCCGGCTGGTGAATGGCGACGAGCCCCGCCTCGGCGAGGTCCGCGACGAGGATGCGGGCCACGCCGAGCGGCATGGCCAGGAGCGCCGAGACCTCCGCGACCGACTTCACCTCGCGGCACAGATGGCAGATGCGCTGGTGCTCCGGGAGCAGGCCCATGAGCGCTGCCGGGTCGGCCGTGGTGCTGATCAGGGCCTCTATGGCCAGCTGGTAGCGCGGCCGGGTCCGGCCACCGGTCATCGCGTACGGACGTACCAGTGGCTGGTCGCCCTCATCCTCGTACGGCTCCGCGTACGGATCATGAGAGGCGGTGGGCGGGGTCATTGATCCTCCGGGCGGGACAGCAAACTTCCGGTCAGTCGTGCCGTCTTGGTGAGGCCGGTGGGGGGATTGTGTCGGCCGACGGTGATTTCGTGAGGCGGGTGGATCGAGGCGGTTCAGTGAAGCAGACTGCCCTGTAGTTCCGCGCGGAGATCGGGCGTGAGGACCGCACCCGCGCGGTCTACGAGAAGGGCCATCTCGTAGCCGACGAGGCCGATGTCGCACTCGGGGTGCGCGAGGACGGCCAACGACGAGCCGTCCGAGACGGACATCAGGAACAGGAAGCCCCGTTCCATCTCGACGACCGTCTGTGCCACGTTGCCGCCCTCGAAGATCCGGGAGGCGCCGGCCGTGAGCGAGGTCAGACCCGACGCGACGGCCGCCAGCTGGTCGGCACGGTCACGCGGGAAGCCCTCGGACATCGCCAGCAGAAGACCGTCGGCGGACACGACGACGGTGTGGGACACCCCGGGGGTGTTGTCCACGAAGTTGGTGATCAACCAGTTGAGGTTCTGTGCCGCCTGGCTCATCGGGCTCAACTAACGCTCCTGCTGGTGAGTGGGGTTCGGGAAGCTGCCCGTCTGGCCGTTACCGCCGACCTGACGACCTTGTGCGATACCCCGACGGAGATTGGTCAGACGGCCGCGTACGTCATCAGGCGCACGGGAGACCGCCGGACCGGCTTGGTGCTGTTGCTGCTGAGCCGTGCCCGGGACGAGGTTCGCCCGGGGCACCCGGCGCGGCAGGCCGGAGGTGGTGACACCGCCCGCCGCGGGCTGCCGGACGCGCTCGGCCTGCCGGACGAGATCGTCGTTCGGCGAGCTGCGCCAGGCGGCGGAGGCGGGACGCTGGGGAGCGGCCGGGGGCTGCGGCTGCTGGGAGGCCTGGGCCGGAGCGGCCGGAGCCGCGCCGTTGCCGTTCGCGGGCTGGCCCGGCTGACCCGGCGCACCGTGGAACCAGTTGGTCTCCAGGGTGTCGTACAGCGGCGTACGTCCGTCACCGGGTCCCGCCGCCGGGGGCAGCGCCTCCGGCTCCTGGCGTACGGGCCGCTGCGCCTGCGGACGCTGCGGGGCCGGGGGCTGCGGGACGCCGAAGTCGGCGGGACCGCGTCCGGCACCCTGCTGAGGCCGCTCGAACTGGCCGCTCTGCTGCGGGTTCGCCGGTCCGGTGGGGGACTGGCGGCCCGGCAGGGCGTGCTGGCCGGTGGAGCCGCTGTCCTGGTTCGGTACCGGGAACTGGCCCGTCGAGCCGTTGTCGTACCCCTGCGGGACCGGGAACTGACCGGTCGCGGACGGGCCGGTCTGGGCCGGGGTGCCGAAGACGTCCGGGCGGACGAAGGAACCGGTGCCGTTCTGCTGGGCGTTGCCGCCCGGCTGGGCGAACTGGCCCGTGTTCTGCGGGGCGTCGAAGTCCGGCCGCGGGAACTGACCGGTGCTCTGCGGGCTGTTGAAGTCCGCCGACGCGAACTGGCCGGAGTCCTGGGCACCGGGCACCGCGCTCGGGCGGGGGTACTGGCCGGTGTGCTGCGGGCCGCCGGTGCCCGGCATGGGGGCGTCGAAGTCCGGGCGGGGGAACTCGGACGTGGAGCCCGGGCCCTGCCGGTCGTCGATCCGCGGCATGCGCGAGGTCTGCGACGGGTCCTGCTCGTCATGGCCGCGCGGGGCGTCGAGGGAGGTGTGCGAGATCTGCGGCTGCGCGTTCTCGTCGCTCCAGCTGGGCCGCGACTGCTGTGCGTTGCCGCCCGGCAGCTCGGCGCGCGGACCGCCCCGGCCCGGCAGCTGGCGGCCACGACGACCGCCGCCCTGCTCACCCGCCGAGGGCGCGGACTGCTGCGGCCGACCGCCACCGAAGGCGTCCTGCGGACCACCGGTACCGGCGGCCTGCAGACCCTGCGGGGCACCGGGCGCCTGACCACCGAAGCCGGCACCCGCACCGGCCGGAGCGGGCCGACCCTGCGGCGGAGCGGACGGGGACTGCGGCCCACGCGGACCACCCGGACGACCGGCGTTGCCAGCCCCCGGCAGCGCGGCCCGCGGACCCTGCCCCGCGGCGAGCCGGCCACCGGCCGGAGCGCCGGCGCCGAGCGCACCGCCACCGGGCGCACCCGCGCCGAGCGCGCCGCCACCCGGTCGGCCGGAGCCGCCCCGGGCCGCGGCCACACCGGCGGCCGCCTGCGCGGCGGACGGCGCACCCGCACCCTGACCGGGCTTGGGCTGCGGCTTCTTGCCGCCCTGGGCGACGTCGACGGGCAGCATGACCAGCGCGGTCGTACCACCGGAGTCGGACGGGCGCAGCTGGATACGGATGCCGTGCCGCTGCGACAGACGACCGACCACGAACAGACCCATGCGGCGGGAGACCGACACGTCCACGGTGGGCGGCGAGGCGAGCCGCTCGTTGATCGCCGCGAGGTCCTCGGGGGAGAGGCCGATACCGGTGTCGTGGATCTCGATCAGGACGCGGCCGTCGGGCAGCGCGTGACCGGTGACCTTGACCTTGGTCTGCGGCGAGGAGAACGAGGTGGCGTTCTCCAGCAGCTCGGCGAGGAGGTGCACGAGGTCGTTGACCACACGGCCGGCCACTTCGGTGGTGGGCACGGCGGCCAGCTCGATGCGCTCGTACTGCTCCACCTCGGAGGCGGCGGCGCGGAGCACGTCGACCAGCGGGACCGGACGGGTCCAGCGGCGGCCGGGCTCCTCACCGGCGAGGACGAGGAGGTTCTCACCGTTACGGCGCATGCGGGTCGCGAGGTGGTCGAGCTTGAAGAGCGAGGACAGCTGGTCCGGGTCGGCCTCGCGGGACTCCAGTTCGGAGATGAGCGAGAGCTGACGCTGGATGAGGCCCTGGGAGCGGCGCGAGAGGTTGGTGAACATCGCGTTGACGTTGCCCCGCAGCAGGGCCTGCTCGGCGGCGAGACGGACCGCCTCGCGGTGCACGTCGTCGAAGGCCGCGGCCACCTTGCCGATCTCGTCGCGCGAGTGCACACCCACCGACTCGACGGACGTGTCGACGTCCTGCGGGTCGGACTCGGACAGTTGCTTGACCAGCTCGGGCAGACGGTCGGTGGCGACCTTGGTCGCGGTCTCCTCCAGGCGCCGCAGCGAGCGGATCATGGAGCGGGCCACCACGAAGGCGCCGACGAGCGAGATACCGAGCACGAGCAGGATCAGCGCACCGGAGAGGATCGCCTCGCTCTCCGACTCGTTGCGCAGCTCGCGGGCCTTCTGCTCCATCTGCTCGAGCAGTGTGCTCTCGATCTTGCCCATCTGGTCGATCTTGGTCGAGCTGTCGTCCAGCCAGTCCTTGTACGACCGCTTGTCCAGGTTCTCCAGACCGTTGGTGGAGTCCAGGGCACGGCTGGCGTAGGTGTCGGAGGACTGGATGGTCGTGTTGTTGTCGCTGATGGGTTCCAGCAGCTCCACGGCCGCGGTCTGGCCGTAGATGGACTGGAAGCTCCGGAGTTCGGCGTCCTGGCTCTGCAGCGCCGACTGGGCGTACAGCCGGTCGTTCTCGGAGAGGTCGCCCAGGGACGTCTTGTTCGCGGGCAGGGCCGCGGCGAGGACGGCGCGCTGGATCGAGGCGTACTCCTTGGCGGCGGAGAAGGCCGCCAGGGAACGCGTCCGCTGGATCATGTCGGGGTTGCTGGTGGCCTGAGCCATGTCCTGCGAGAGGTCCAGCAGCTGCGTGATGATCCGGTGGTAGGCCTCCACCGTCTGGGTGGAGTTGCCCTGGGCCTCGTAGGCGTCGTTGCGGACCTTGTCGACCGAGCGCAGGTTCTCGACCAGGAGCACCACGTTGTCGCGGATGCCCTGGAGGCCGCTGCCCTGGTCGTCGATCTCCTCGGACGAGTCGATGAAGTCGTCGCGCGCGCGGTCGGTCTTGTCCCGCAGACCCTTGATCGTGTAGTCGCTCGCGCTGGAGCCATGCGCCAGCGGGCCGGCGGACTGGTCACGCTCGTTCTGCAGGGCCTCGGCCAGGGCCGTCGCCTGCTTGGTCATGTCGGTCAGCAGCTTCATGTTCTCGAGCTGCTGGATGTCGTCCACGTTGTCGCTGATGCGCAGCGCGCCCAGCGAGGTGGCCGCCACCACGGGCAGCGCGAGGAGCGACACCAGGCGCGTGGAGATACGCCAGTTGCGCAGCGCTATTCGCGAACCGGGCCCGCTCGGGCTCTTCGACGGCTTGGGGGTGGCGGGTTTGGCGCTGCCGGAGGGCGCCGCGCCGGGGCGCGCGCCTCCGTCGCCGGACGCCGCCTGGCCCGGGTTCTGGGCGTGCTGGGGCGAGGAGCTGCCATTGCTGGGGGCAGTCCCGCCGTGCGGCTCCGGCTCCGCCGAAGCACTGCCATCCCTCTTGAAACGTCCCTGCACTAGCGTCGCAACCTCTGGACCAGGCACCCCTCCGCGTGAACGGAAGGGCACGGTGTCGGCGTACTGAGGGGCGCCCTGAATTACGCCCCCCGATGGTCGTGAGTGACCGGCGCTGGTTCCCCCTTCTCGCCGCCACTAGGCGCGCGGTGCGCCACCTGTGCGCCGGCTCGTTCCTGCGGCGGTCCGTGAGATTCCAGCACAGTGCCGGATCTCCAACAAGGGCCGTGTGTCAGGCCGTGACCTACGTGACAGCATGTGAGGGCCGAGTTACCGGTCGTAGAAAGTGATCTGGACGATAACGGACGTATGCCTACGGAACGTTGACGCGGGGCAGGTGTCCCAGTCGCCATGATCAGGAGCGGAATGATGGCTTCAGGGGGCCAATGTCCGTTTCGTAGGGGTGAGTTGTGTGCCCGAATTGACCGCTTTACCCCTGGGGTCGTGAGCAAACTCACACGCGGATCGTGGGGTCTTCGCGTCTTCGGAGGGGAATCGCATGTTTAGCCTGACGCTTTACATGACGTAGGAAACTGCCAACTCACTCACGACAGGGCCTCGTACAACCGTGAAGACGACGATGATGTTCCGCAACATAGCCAACCCGCGGCGCACGACGCTGGCGCACCTCGAGGACGCCGACGACCTGCAGACCCAGGAGCTCCCGGAGCACTCCGTCGACCTCCCGGCCCAGACGGCCAACCCGCGCCGCACGATCCTGATGGACGTCCCGGTCACCGCCGCCGCCGAGTAGATCACGACGGCACCCGTCGCACGACCGCCGGGGCGCCCGCGCGTTAATGCGCGAGGTGCGGCCACCTCCCCGCGTTAGCCTGGAGCGTCAGACTTCAGCCGGCTCAGTGAGGGGCGCCAGGATCCCGTGCGCATCGCCAGATTCTCCATCGACGGGAACGTCGCCTTCGGCGCGGTCGAGGGCGACAAGCCGGACGAGCTCGTCCTTGACATCATCAAGGGCATCCCGTTCGCCGACTTCGAGCTCTCCGGCACGAAGGTCCCGCTGAGCAAGGTCCGGCTGCTGCCGCCGGTGCTCCCCAACAAGGTCGTGGCCTACGGCCGCAACTACGCGGAGCACGCGCGCGAACTCGGCAACGAGGTCCCCGACGCCCCCTTCGCCTTCTTCAAGCCGTCCACCTCGGTGATCGGCCCCGGCGACGAGATCCAGTACCCCTCCTTCTCCGCGGACGTCCACCACGAGGCCGAGCTGGCCGTGGTCATCGGCCGTATGTGCCGCGAGGTCCCGCGCGAGCGCGTCAAGGACGTCGTCCTCGGCTACACCTGCGCCAACGACATCACCGCCCGTGACGTCCAGAAGCGCGAGAAGCAGTGGGCCCGGGCCAAGGGCTTCGACACCTCCTGCCCGCTCGGTCCCTGGGTGGAGACGGACCTCGACCCGAGCGACCTCACCATCCAGCTCACGGTCAACGGCCAGCAACGCCAGCTCGGCCGCACCAGCGAGATGATCCACCCGATCGAGGATCTGATCGTCAACATCTCCGAGGCCATGACGCTGCTCCCCGGCGACGTGATCCTCACGGGCACCCCGGCAGGCGTCGGACCGCTCACCGTCGGCGACGAGGTCGCCGTCACCATCGAAGGCATCGGCACTCTCACCAACAAGGTTGTCAAGCGTGGCTAGCGCACCCGTCCGCGTACGTTTCTGCCCCTCGCCCACCGGTAACCCGCATGTGGGCCTGGTCCGCACCGCCCTGTTCAACTGGGCGTTCGCCAAGCACCACCAGGGCACGCTCGTCTTCCGCATCGAGGACACCGACGCGGCCCGCGACTCCGAGGAGTCCTACAACCAGCTGCTCGACGCGATGCGCTGGCTGGGCTTCGACTGGGACGAGGGCCCCGAGGTCGGCGGCCCGCACGCGCCGTACCGCCAGTCGCAGCGCATGGACCTCTACAAGGACGTCGCCGCCAAGCTCCTGGACGCCGGTCACGCCTACCGCTGCTACTGCTCCCAGGCGGAGCTGGACGAGCGCCGCGAGGCCGCCCGCGCCGCCGGCAAGCCGTCCGGCTACGACGGCCACTGCCGCGACCTGAGCGCCGAGCAGGTGGAGGCCTACCGCGCCGAGGGCCGCGAGCCGATCGTCCGCTTCCGCATGCCCGACGAGACGATCACCTTCACGGACCTGGTCCGCGGCGAGCTGACGTTCACCCCGGAGAACGTCCCGGACTACGGGATCGTACGAGCCAACGGGGCGCCCCTGTACACGCTCGTCAACCCTGTCGACGACGCCCTGATGGAGATCACCCACGTCCTGCGCGGCGAGGACCTGCTCTCCTCGACGCCCCGGCAGATCGCGCTCTACAAGGCGCTGACGGAGCTGGGCATCGCCAAGGACACCCCGCGGTTCGGCCATCTGCCGTACGTCATGGGCGAGGGCAACAAGAAGCTCTCCAAGCGTGACCCCGAGTCCTCGCTCAACCTCTACCGCGAGCGCGGCTTCCTGCCCGAGGGCCTTCTCAACTACCTCTCCCTGCTGGGCTGGTCGCTCTCGGCGGACCAGGACATCTTCTCGATCGAGGAGATGGTCGCGGCCTTCGACATCGACGACGTGCAGCCCAACCCGGCCCGCTTCGACCTGAAGAAGTGCGAGTCGATCAACGGCGACCACATCCGACTGCTGGACGTGAAGGACTTCACGGAGCGCTGCGCCCCGTGGCTGAAGGCTCCCTTCGCCCCCTGGTCCCCGGAGGACTTCGACGAGTCGAAGTGGCAGGCGATCGCCCCGCACGCCCAGACCCGCCTGAAGGTCCTGTCGGAGATCACCGACAACGTCGACTTCCTGTTCCTGCCGGAGCCGGTCTTCGACGAGCAGTCCTGGACGAAGGCGATGAAGGAGGGCTCGGACGCCCTTCTGGTCACGGCCCGCGAAAAGCTGGAGTCGGCGGACTGGACCTCCCCGGAGTCCCTCAAGGAGGCCGTCCTGACCGCCGGTGAGGCCCACGGCCTCAAGCTCGGCAAGGCCCAGGCCCCGGTCCGCGTCGCCGTCACCGGCCGCACGGTGGGCCTGCCCCTCTTCGAGTCCCTGGAGGTCCTGGGCAAGGAGACGACGCTGGCCCGCATCGACGCGGCCCTGGCGAAGCTCGCGGCCTGACGCACGCGCACGTGAGGGGCGGTATCCGGATCACCGGGTGCCGCCCCTTCGCCGTACCCCGGACAGGGCGGCAACTGCCGGGTTACCGTCGGATCATGAGCATTCTGGCTGTGGTCTGGGACGTCGACGACACCCTTTTCGACTACTCCGGTGCCGACCGTGCCGGAATGCGGCTGCATCTGACGGCCGAGGGGCTGCTGGACGGGTACGAGAGCGTCGAGCAGGCCATCGTGCGCTGGCGGCGGATCACCGACGTCCAGTGGGCGCGGTTCTCGGCCGGGGAGGTCGACTTCCAGGGGCAGCGCCGGGACCGGGTACGGGCGTTCCTGGACGCGGAGCTGAGCGACGCGGAGGCCGACGCCTGGTTCCAGCGGTACGTCGCCCACTACGAGACCGTCTGGGCGCTCTTCCCGGACGTCCTGCCGGCCCTCGACGCCCTCGCCGGCAGCCACCGGCACGCGGTGCTCTCCAACTCCAGCATCCATGTCCAGGACCGCAAGCTGCGCAGCCTCGGTGTCCACGACCGCTTCGAGGCGATCCTGTGCGCCGCGGAACTCGGCGTCTCCAAGCCCGAGGCCGGCGCCTTCCACGCGGCCTGCGCGGCACTGGAACTCGCCCCGGAGCAGGTCGCCTACGTCGGCGACCACCCGGAGATCGACGGCCGCGGTGCCGCCGAGGCCGGACTGCGCTCGTTCTGGATCGACCGTGACGGCGTGTACGCCGCCGCCGACGCACCCGTCGGTCTCCACCGGATCGCCACCCTCGCCGAACTCCCCGCGCTCCTCGGCGCGGATACCCGTTTTGGAGCCCCGTCCACCTTCGGGTAATGTTCTTCCTGCGCCGAGGGGAGCGGGCCGAGAGGCCGGAAACCCGGAGCGTACAACTAGAACAAGATCCCCCTCGGGGCTTGCGTTCCGGTGGCCTATGGTGTAATTGGCAGCACGACTGATTCTGGTTCAGTTAGTCTTGGTTCGAGTCCAGGTAGGCCAGCTCGCAGAGCTCATCTGCAAAGCCCCCGTTGTGTAGCGGCCTAGCACGCTGCCCTCTCAAGGCAGTAGCGCCGGTTCGAATCCGGTCGGGGGTACAGATCCTTCCCGGAGGGTCAGTCAGGGTCGCACCCGCTGACTCTCATGCAGGATCGCTAGGGCCCCCGTTGTGTAGCGGCCTAGCACGCCGCCCTCTCAAGGCGGTAGCGCCGGTTCGAATCCGGTCGGGGGTACTGACTGGTCTAAACCACATTGGTCTATGGTGTAATTGGCAGCACGACTGATTCTGGTTCAGTTAGTCTTGGTTCGAGTCCAGGTAGACCAGCTCGGACCTGCGGCGGTGCAGTACTGAACGCCAGCAGGCTCCACGCCCCCGTTGTGTAGCGGCCTAGCACGCCGCCCTCTCAAGGCGGTAGCGCCGGTTCGAATCCGGTCGGGGGTACGTAGAGGAAAGCCCTCCACTTCGGTGGGGGGCTTTCGCCGTTCCTGGCCCCCCTTCCCCGCCCTACTCGAAGCCGTACCGCCGCGTCGACTCCTCCTCCTGTGCCAGCCGGTGCAGCGCCCGCAGCATCGGCTCGACGAGCACCACGCCCAGCACCGCCACCTCCGCCTTCTCGGCCTCCGAGACATGCGACTCCATGAACTCCATGTCCAGCTCGGCGACTTGGCGCATCAGTCGGGCGTACGGCACGAGCGTCTCCGGATTCCAGTCGTAGCCGAGTCGGCGCAGCGCGGCCGTCGCCACCACCAGGGAGCGGAAGGACGGTGAGACGGTCGCCATGGCCTGGGCGTTGGACCACCCCAGCGTTTTGAGCAGCCCCTCCATCGCGACCCGCGCGCCCTGGACGAACTCGTCGTCCGCGTCCGGCTCGGGCACCTGGGGGAGGGCCCAGACCGCCGCGCCGAGGCGCATGGCGCGGGGCAGGGAGTCGTCGTCGACATGGCTCAGCACCTCCCGCACCGTCGCGACCGGCACGCGGCCGACCTGGATCATCGCGCGGATCAGCCTCAGTCGGCGCAGATGCTCCTCGTCGTACTCGGCCGTGGTCGTGTTGATCTGGCGGCCGGGCGCCAACAGCCCTTCGCGCAGGTAGTACTTGATCGTCGCGGTGGACACCCCACTGCGCTCGCTCAGTTCGGCCAGCCGCATGTCTTGCGCCCTTCATTGGGGAGTGCCACTATCCAAGCACTACCGAGAAGGATAGTGCCGCTATCCGATGAGAGTCATGGGGGAGCCGTGTTCGCGAAGCCGGTGCTGGGGCGGACGACCGCCGATGCCGAGGGGGACGTGGTGGTCCTGCTCATCGGGATGCGCGTCAACCACTTCTGGGCGGTGCACCAGTGGGGGCTGGTGATGATCTCGATGTTCCGCATGCTGGCCGAACTGGGCAGGGACCCGGGCCGCGGGCTGCTGGGCAAGGTGATGCTGACGGCGTCGCCGCGGACGTACTACGTCGTCCAGTACTGGGAGTCCAAGGAGAAGCTCTACGCCTACGCGCACTCACCGGAGATGCTGCACCACCGCATCTGGGCCCTGCTCAACCGCAAGGAGCGGGACGGTGCGATGAAGGGGCACGTGGGGATCTGGCACGAGGCCTATGTGGTGCCGGAGGGGTCCTACGAGGCGATCTACGGGGACATGCCGGCGTTCGGGCTCGCGGCGGCGCACGGGCAGGTTCCGCTGGAGAAGCGGGGGCGCTACGCGAAGGACCGGTTCGCGCACCGGTCGGCCAGGGCGGAGGCGGTCGAAGAAGCCGGGTGACGGGGTGATCGGGGGACGAGGAGGGCCTGCCGCGGCGTTGAGGCAGGCCCTCCTCGGCGTTGTCCCGGCGTCGTCCCGGGGGAGCGTCAGCCCGTGCGGCGCAGGGCCTCGGAGAGGCGGGCGGCGGCGTCGATGACCGCCTGGGCGTGCATCCGGCCCGGGTGGCGGGTCAGGCGCTCGATGGGGCCGGAGACCGACACGGCCGCCACGACGCGGTTGGAGGGTCCGCGTACGGGCGCGGAGACGGAGGCGACGCCCGGCTCGCGCTCGCCGATCGACTGGGCCCAGCCGCGGCGCCGTACGCCCGACAGGGCCGTCGCCGTGAAGCGGGCGCCCTGGAGGCCGCGGTGCAGGCGCTCGGGCTCTTCCCAGGCCATCAGGATCTGGGCCGAGGAGCCGGCCTTCATGGTGAGCGTCGAGCCGACCGGCACCGTGTCCCGCAGGCCGGACAGGCGCTCCGCCGCGGCGACGCAGATACGCATGTCGCCCTGGCGGCGGTAGAGCTGCGCGCTCTCGCCGGTGATGTCCCTGAGGTGGGTCAGGACCGGGCCCGCCGTGGCGAGGAGACGGTCCTCACCGGCTGCCGCGGCCAGTTCCGCGAGGCGCGGGCCGAGAATGAAACGGCCCTGCATGTCGCGCGCCACCATACGGTGGTGTTCCAGAGCCACGGCCAGTCTGTGAGCCGTGGGCCGTGCAAGTCCGGTGGCCGCCACAAGCCCCGCGAGGGTGGCCGGACCGGACTCCAGGGCGCTGAGGACAAGGGCTGCCTTGTCCAGAACGCCGACGCCGCTACTGTTGTCCATGAAACGATACTCACGTCTCACTCTGTGAAACGCAAGTTCCTTTTTTCGTGAGACGCGCAACCCTTGGATGCACAGCGGCCCGCGGACCAAACGGGCCTGGCGGCGGCTGCCCGGGAATCCAGGGGTACGGGCGCCGCTTCCGGAAGATCTCTAGTTGGGCCGGCGCACCTTTGCCGGCCGGAGGGAAAGCGATGGGTAGGACACTCGCGGAGAAGGTCTGGGACGACCACGTCGTCCGGCGCGCCGAGGGCGAGCCCGACCTCCTCTTCATCGATCTGCATCTGCTGCACGAGGTGACCAGCCCGCAGGCCTTCGACGGCCTCCGCAAGACCGGTCGCCAGGTGCGCCGCCTCGACCTCACCATCGCGACCGAGGACCACAACACCCCGACCCTCGACATCGACAAGCCCATCGCCGACCCGGTCTCCCGGGTCCAGCTGGAGACGCTGCGCAAGAACGCCGCCGAGTTCGGCGTGCGCCTGCACCCGCTGGGCGACGTCGAGCAGGGCGTCGTGCACGTCGTCGGCCCGCAGCTGGGTCTGACCCAGCCCGGCATGACCGTCGTCTGCGGCGACTCCCACACCTCCACCCACGGCGCCTTCGGCGGCCTGGCGTTCGGCATCGGCACCTCCCAGGTCGAGCACGTGCTGGCCACCCAGACGCTGCCGCTGGTCCGCCCGAAGACCATGGCCATCACGGTCAACGGCGAACTGCCCGAGGGCGTCACCGCCAAGGACCTGATCCTGGCGATCATCGCCAAGATCGGCACGGGCGGCGGCCAGGGCTACGTCCTGGAGTACCGCGGCTCCGCCATCGAGAAACTCTCGATGGAAGCCCGCATGACCATCTGCAACATGTCGATCGAGGCCGGTGCCCGCGCGGGCATGATCGCCCCCGACCAGACCACCTTCGACTACCTCGAGGGCCGGGTGCACGCCCCCAAGGGCGAGGACTGGGACGCGGCCGTCGCGTACTGGAAGACCCTGAAGACGGACGAGGACGCCGAGTTCGACGCCGAGGTCGTCATCGAGGCCGCCGAACTGTCGCCGTTCGTCACCTGGGGCACCAACCCCGGTCAGGGCGCGCCGCTTTCGGCGGACGTCCCCGATCCTGCTTCGTACGAAGACGCTTCGGAGCGCCTCGCCGCCGAAAAGGCCCTGGAATACATGGGGTTGGAGGCCGGCCAGCCGCTGCGCTCCATCAAGGTGGACACCGTCTTCGTAGGTTCGTGCACCAACGGTCGGATCGAGGACCTGCGCGCCGCCGCCGAGCTCCTCAAGGGCCGCAAAGTCGCCGACGGCGTACGGATGCTGGTCGTTCCCGGCTCCGCCCGGGTCGGTCTCCAGGCCGTCTCCGAGGGCCTGGACGTCGTCTTCAAGGACGCCGGCGCCGAATGGCGGCACGCGGGCTGCTCGATGTGTCTGGGCATGAACCCGGACCAGCTGGCCCCGGGTGAGCGCTCCGCGTCCACCTCCAACCGCAACTTCGAGGGCAGGCAGGGCAAGGGCGGCCGTACGCACCTGGTCTCGCCGCAGGTCGCCGCGGCGACCGCCGTCCTTGGCCACCTGGGCTCGCCCGCCGACCTGTCCGACGCCCCTGTCGCCGCTGGAGTCTGAGAGTCATGGAAGCATTCACCACGCACACCGGCCGGGCCGTCCCGCTGCGCCGCAGCAACGTCGACACCGACCAGATCATCCCTGCTCACTGGCTCAAGAAGGTCACGCGGGACGGGTTCGAGGACGGGCTGTTCGAGGCCTGGCGCAAGGACGAGACGTTCATCCTCAACCAGCCCGAGCGCAAGGGTGCGACCGTCCTGGTCGCGGGCCCCGACTTCGGCACCGGCTCCTCCCGTGAGCACGCCGTGTGGGCGCTGCAGAACTACGGCTTCAAGGCCGTCATCTCCTCCCGGTTCGCCGACATCTTCCGCGGCAACTCGCTCAAGAACGGCCTGCTCACGGTCGTTCTGGACCAGAAGATCGTGGAATCGCTCCAGGAGCTGAGCGAGAACGACCCCGAGGCCGAGATCACCGTCGACCTGGAGGCCCGCGAGGTGCGCGCCGAGGGCGTCACCGCGAGCTTCGAGCTGGACGAGAACTCCCGCTGGCGGCTGCTGAACGGGCTGGACGACATCTCCATCACCCTCCAGAACGAGGCCGACATCGCCGCGTACGAGGCCAAGCGGCCCTCGTTCAAGCCGCGGACGCTCGAGGTCTGACCGCGACCCTCGCGCGACACAACTGAACAGGTCGAGTTTCGGCCACCGAACACCCCCCGCTGTACCCCCGATCAGCCCGATCGGGGGTACAGCCGTGTCTGCACCCGAACGGCCCTGCGCGTGCCGGGAGCGGTCCCCAACTTCCCACGTTAGAGGGGGTGTTGCAGGGGTACGCGACTGTGTAAGGCGCGGCTTCCGCCGACGCCGGGAAGGCTGTTCTGGGCGGCAGTTGCACCCTGAGCGGGCGACAACTCGCCCCAGATGGCACAATCTGTGCATGGAACACGACGGCCAACTCGAGCTCTATGCGGCGGTCGCGGACCAACTCAAGGAAGCGCACACAACAGTGCGCGCACTGCAAGTCCCGGAGGGCGTACGGATGGCGCTGACCCGGAAGCTGCTGGTCATTACGGCCGCGGCCAAGCACGATCTCGCCGATGCGGCAAGGCGTCTGGAGGCCTTCACGGCGGACCTCGACGCGGGTCGATTCCCCGAAGAGGAACGCTGAACAAGTCCAAGACAGTCGAACCCGTTGCGGCACAAGGGTGATAAGCCCGTTTCGTGTTTGATTTGCGGTATATATCTGCCTAACGTGCGAAAAAGCCTGAACAGTTTCGTTCGGGCGATGTCTCCGAAGGGGAAGACGTGAACAAGGCGCAGCTCGTAGAAGCGATTGCCGACAAGGTCGGTGGCCGTCAGCAGGCCGCCGACGCGGTCGACGCGGTCCTGGACGCCATCGTCCGCGCGACCGTGGCGGGGGACCGGGTCTCGGTCACCGGCTTCGGTTCGTTCGAGAAGGTCGACCGCCCGGCCCGGTACGCCCGCAACCCCCAGACGGGCGAGCGGGTTCGGGTCAAGAAGACCTCCGTTCCGCGCTTCCGCGCGGGCCAGGGCTTCAAGGACCTGGTGAGCGGCACGAAGAAGCTCCCGAAGAACGACGTCGCGGTCAAGAAGGCCCCCAAGGGCAGCCTGACCGGTGGAGCTTCGGCGACGGTCAAGAAGGCCGCCGCGAAGAAGGCCGCCCCGGCGAAGAAGGCGACGGCCGCCGCCGCGAAGAAGACCACGGCGAAGAAGACGACCGCCAAGAAGACCACGGCGACCGCGAAGAAGACCACGGCGAAGAAGACGACCGCCAAGAAGACCACGGGCGCCGCCAAGACCTCCGCCGCGAAGAAGACCACCGCCAAGAAGGCGACGGCCAAGAAGGCCCCGGCGAAGAAGGCGACGGCCAAGAAGGCCCCCGCCAAGAAGTCGACGGCTCGCACCACCACCGCCAAGAAGGCCACCGCCCGCAAGAGGTAGGGGCGCAGCGTACTCACGCGCCGGGCCGGACTCCGTTGTGGAGTCCGGCCCGCGGCGCGTTTTTCGCTGAGAGGGCTCAGAAGGTCTGCAGGGTCACCAGGGTGACCTTGCTGTCCTCCAGCTCGATCCGCACCCGCTGTCCGGGGCGCAGCAGCCTCAGACCGCCCGCGTCGAACGCCGGGGCGTCGAAGGGGACGGGGGTGCCGTCGTCCAGCAGCACGCTGCCGGTGCGGGTTTCGGCGTCGTAGGTGTAAGCGGTCGCCTGCATGCTCGCAGCCTAGTGCCCGGGCACCGGGCCCAGGAGCTGGGCCGTCACCGTCGCCGTGCGCGGCCCCACCCCCAGTGCCAGCGCCGCCCGCAGATCCTCGCCGGTGTCCACGTCCTGGCGTACCGAGTCGACGCCCGTGAGCGTCAGTTCCACCGCTCCCGAGGCGCGATGCCCGGACCGGGAATCCATGCCGAATGCCGGGTGCAATTCCTGGCCCGCGCGGATCGCCAGGAGCGTCGTACCGATTCCCGTCGCGTCCGGCAGGAAAGCCCGGGGGAATTCCGCCGCCGCGTTCAGCACCCGGGTCAATTCATGGGGGCGCAGGGCCGGCAGATCGGCGTTCAGGGTCGCCAGCGGGGTTTCCGGGTGCGATGCCCTGACGACCGCCGCCCCGTAAGCCAGCGCCGCGTTCAGGCCGCCTTGCGGCTCGTCGGGGACGATTCGGGCGCCCAGGGCGGCCAGCTCGCGGGCGGCCAGGGGATCGTCCGTGACGACTGCCACATCGCCGACCGCGGGGGAGGCCAGCGCCGCTGCCACCGTGTCCTGGGCGAAGGCGAGGGCGAGACCCGGGCGCAGCCCGTCGCCGGCGGTGTCCGAGAGCCTGCTCTTGGCCCGCTCCAGGGGCTTCAGGGGTATGACCAAGGTCCACTGCACGAGCGTTCCGTCCCTCCCTTGTCGCGATCATTGTCACTCAGCCGTCACCTGGTCCATCTGGCGGTCGTCGCCGCGAGGCGTACGGTGTTCTCGACAGACCGGCGGCCTGGGGCGACACTTGTCCGGCCCTGAAGGCCCCTAGAGGAAGGTGTCCGCGTGCCCCGCCGCAGAATCGGCTTCTGGTACCGCTTGGCAGCGGTGATCGCCAAACCTCCGCTGGTGGTTCTGATCAAGCGGGACTGGCGCGGAATGGAGAACATTCCGGCTGATGGCGGATTTATCACCGCGGTGAACCATAATTCGCACATCGATCCCTTCGCGTACGCGCACTTTCAGTACAACACCGGCCGTGTTCCGCGATTCCTCGCGAAGAGCGGTCTTTTCAAGAAGGGATTCGTCGGTGCCTTCATGCGCGGCACCGGACAGATCCCCGTCTACCGCGAGACCACGGACGCGCTGAGCGCCTTCCGCGCCGCGATCGACGCCGTGGAGCGCGGTGAGTGCGTCGCGTTCTACCCCGAGGGCACCATCACCCGGGACCCCGACCAGTGGCCCATGACCGGCAAGACCGGCGCCGCGCGGGTGGCCCTCCAGACCAAGTGCCCGGTGATCCCGGTCGCGCAGTGGGGCGCCAACGAGGTGCTGCCGCCGTACGCCAAGAAGCTCAACCTCCGCCCGCGCAAGACCTCGCAGGTCCTCGCGGGCCCGCCGGTGGACCTGACGCCGTTCTACGACCAGGAGATGACCCCGGACCTCCTCAAGGACGCCACCGAGGTCATCATGGCCGCCGTCACCCGCCAGCTGGAGCAGATCCGCGGCGAGAAGGCGCCCGCCACGCCCTACGACCCGCGCCGGGAGCGGATCGAGCAGCGTCGACGGAGTCAGGCCGAGACCGGCCACGAGGAGGAGAGCGCCAAGTGAGCAAGCCCGTCAAGGCGGCTGTCTTCGGTACCGGTTCCTGGGGCACCGCCTTCGGCATGGTCCTCGCGGACGCGGGCTGCGAGGTCACCCTGTGGGGCCGCCGCGCCGAACTCGCGGACGCGGTCAACTCCACGCGTACGAACCCGGACTACCTCCCCGGCGTCGAGCTCCCGGTGAACCTGCGGGCGACGACGGACGCCGCCGAAGCCGCGCGCGACGCCGACTTCACCGTCCTCGCCGTCCCGTCCCAGACGCTGCGGGGCAACCTCGCCGAGTGGGTGCCGCTGCTCGCGCCGAACACCGTCCTCGTGTCGCTGATGAAGGGCGTCGAACTCGGCTCCGCCATGCGGATGAGCGAGGTGATCGAGGACGTCGCCAAGGTGGGGCAGGACCGTATCGCCGTGGTCACCGGACCCAACCTCGCGCGCGAGATCGCCGCCCGGATGCCGGCCGCCGCGGTGGTCGCGTGCACCGACGAGGCGGTCGCGCAGAAACTCCAGTCCGCTTGCCACACGCCCTACTTCAGGCCGTACACCGAGACGGACGTGGTCGGTTGCGAGCTCGGCGGCGCGGTGAAGAACGTCATCGGGCTCGCCGTCGGCATCGCGGACGGCATGGGACTCGGCGACAACGCCAAGGGCTCGCTCATCACGCGCGGCCTCGCGGAGACCGCGCGGCTCGGTGTCGTGCTCGGCGCCGACCCGCTCACCTTCGCCGGACTCGCCGGTCTCGGCGACCTGGTGGCGACCTGCTCCTCGCCGCTCTCGCGCAACCACACCTTCGGCACCAACCTCGGCAAGGGCATGACCCTTCAGGAGACCATCGCGGTCACCAAGCAGACCGCCGAGGGCGTCAAGTCCTGTGAGTCCGTGCTGGATCTGGCCCGCAGACACGGCGTCGACATGCCGATCACCGAGACGGTCGTCGCCATCGTGCACGAGGGCAAGCCCCCGGTGGTCGCCGTCAAGGAGCTGATGTCGCGCAGCGCGAAGCCCGAACGACGCTGAGCGACGCCGGTCGAGGCACGCTGTATCGGGGCTCTACCAACGGGTACTCTCAACGCGATATGAGCACCGAGAACCTCCCCCAGAGCCCTGAGCAGCCGTCTCGCAAGCCGCGCGTGGCCGTCGTGTTCGGCGGGCGCAGCTCCGAACACGGGATCTCCGTGGTCACAGCGGGCGCCGTCCTCAAGGCCATCGACCGGACCAAGTACGACGTCCTGCCGATCGGCATCACCCAGGACGGCCGTTGGGCGCTCACCGCCGACGAACCGGACCGCATGGCGATCACCGAGCGCCGTACGCCCAACGTCGACGAGCTGGCCGAGTCGCACGAGGGCGGCGTGGTGCTCCCCGTCGACCCCGCGAACCGTGAAGTCGTCTACAGCGAACCGGGATCGGTGCCCAAGGCGCTCGGCGAGGTCGACGTCGTCTTCCCCGTCCTGCACGGCCCCTACGGCGAGGACGGCACCCTTCAGGGCCTGCTGGAGCTCTCCGGTGTCCCCTACGTCGGCTCGGGCGTGCTCGCCTCGGCCGTCGGCCAGGACAAGGAGTACATGAAGCGGGTGTTCACCTCCTTCGGGCTCAAGGTCGGCCCGTACGTGGTGATTCGGCCCCGTGAGTGGGAGCAGGACGAGCAGGCCGCCCGCAAGAAGATCGTCGACTTCGCCGGCGAGTACGGCTGGCCGCTGTTCGTGAAGCCCGCACGCGCGGGTTCCTCGATCGGCATCACCAAGGTCGACGACCTGTCGGGGCTCGACGAGGCGATCGAGGAGGCCCAGCGGCACGACCCGAAGATCCTCGTCGAGGCGGCCCTGCGCGGCCGTGAGATCGAGTGCGGTGTCCTGGAGTTCGAGGACGGCCCGCGTGCCTCGGTGCCCGCCGAGATCCCGCCGCCGGACGCCCACGCGTACTACGACTTCGAGGCCAAGTACATCGACTCGACCCCGGGTCTGGTGCCGGCCCCGCTGACCCCCGAGGAGACGGCGGAGGTCCAGCGGCTCGCCGTGGACGCCTTCGACGCGGCCTCCTGCGAGGGGCTGGTCCGCGCGGACTTCTTCCTCACCGAGGACGGCGAGTTCGTGATCAACGAGATCAACACGATGCCGGGCTTCACCCCGATCTCGATGTACCCGCAGATGTGGCAGGCGACCGGGATCAGCTACCCGGAGCTGGTGGATCTGCTGATCCGGGCGGCGCTGCGGCGGTCGACCGGACTGCGTTGACCTAGTCGGCGATCCCTTCGGGGATCGCCTTCTTCACGGACCCGGCCAGGTCGATCAGCACGGTCGAGGTGTCCACGCCCTTCGGCACGGTCACCTCGACGTACGCCTCACGATTGGCGCAGGTGAAGCGGTACGCCCCGGCCTCCTGCTTCTCCATCAGCCAGTCGACGCCGTTCACGCCGCCCGCGACCGCGTCCGGGTCGCCTCCCTCGGCCACCTTCGGGTCGATCATCTTCGGCGGTCGTGTCACGCCGCAGCGCAGTATGATCGCCGGGTTCCCCCAGCCCGCGGTCAGCGCGGACGCGGGCTCGGGATCCTCGCGGCTCTCACCGTTCACCTTGGCAGGCAGCGCTTTGTCCAGCTTCCGGCACAGCTCGGTGGCCTTCGTGCCGGCACTGGGAACCGCCGCCGACGCGCCGTCGTCTGCAGAGGAGCAGCCCGCGGCGGTGATCAACAGGGCGAGCGCGGGCAGACCGATGAGCCGGTGACGGAAAGAGTTCACCGGCCAAGGGTAGACGGGGGCTACAGATGTACGACCGGGCAGGTCAGGGTGCGGGTGATGCCGTCCACTTGCTGGACCTTGGCGACCACCATCCGACCGAGGTCGTCGACGGTGTCCGCCTGGGCCCGCACGATCACGTCATAAGGTCCTGTCACGTCCTCGGCCTGGATCACCCCAGGAATCTTGCTGATCGTCTCGGCGACGGTCGACGCTTTGCCGACCTCCGTCTGGATCAGGATGTACGCCTGTACCACGGAACCTCCAGGGCGGCCACGAGGATCATGTGGGGAAAAGGAACGCCACGGTATCGCGTCGCCGCTCGCCGCGGGGAGACCCGCGGGGGCGTGGACGCCCGCGCCGGGGTACCGGCATGACAGAAGTTGACGGTCACTTCGACCGTATCGAGGACACTGGTCACGCGCGACCGGGCACGGCAAGGGACAGAAGGGGCGAAGGGCAATGAAGGGCACTGTTGGTGAGCTCGGGGAGTTCGGGCTCATCAGGGAGCTCACCTCCCGTCTCACCACCACCCCGGCGGTCCGGGTCGGCCCCGGCGACGACGCCGCCGTGGTGTCCGCTCCCGACCGCCGGGTCGTGGCCAGCACCGACATCCTCCTGGAGGGACGGCACTTCCGCCGGGACTGGTCCACGGCCTACGACGTGGGCCGCAAGGCCGCCGCGCAGAACCTCGCGGACATCGCCGCCATGGGCGCAGTGCCGACGGCCCTGCTGCTCGGTCTGGTCGTCCCGGCCGAACTCCCGGTGACCTGGCCGAGCGAGCTCATGGACGGCCTGCGCGACGAGTGCCAGGTCGCGGGCGCCTCGGTGGTCGGCGGAGATGTCGTACGAGGGGACACGATCATGGTCTCCATCACCGCGCTCGGCGATCTGCGCAACCAGGAGCCCGTCACGCGGGCCGGGGCGCAGCCGGGCGACCTCGTCGCCGTGACCGGCTGGCTGGGCTGGTCCGCGGCCGGGTACGCGGTGCTGTCGCGCGGTTTCCGCTCGCCGCGGGCCTTCGTGGAGGCACATCGGCGCCCCGAGCCGCCGTATCACGCGGGGCCGGCGGCGGCGGGCCTGGGCGCGACCGCCATGTGCGACGTGAGCGACGGGCTGATCGCCGACCTCGGACACATCGCCGAGGCCAGCAAGGTCCGCATCGACATCCGCTCCGGCGCGATCGACATCCCGTCCCAGATGAACGACATCGGCCAGGCCGTCGGCGTCGACCCCATGCAGTGGGTGCTGACCGGGGGAGAGGACCACGCGATCGTGGCGACCTTCCCGCCGGACGTGAAGCTTCCCGCCCGCTGGAAGGTGATCGGCGAGGTCCTGAACCCCTCGGCGCTGCCCCAGGTGACGGTCGACGGGGCGCCGTGGACGAGCAAGGGCGGCTGGGACCACTTCGGGGACATCGAGTCGTGACCGCCCGGCCGAGGGTGCTCACGGTGGCGGGCTCCGACTCCGGCGGAGGCGCGGGGATCCAGGCCGACTTGAAGACGATGCTCGCGCTCGGCGTGCACGGCATGAGCGTCGTCACGGCCGTCACCGCGCAGAACTCCCTGGGTGTGCAAGGGGCTTGGCCGCTGCCCGTGGAGACCGTGCGGGCCCAGTACCGCAGCGTCGTCGACGACATCGGTGTACAGGCCGTGAAGACCGGCATGCTGGCCTCGGCCGAACTGGTCGAGGAGGTCGCCGAGTTGCTCGCCGGGACGGACGCTCCGGCGGTCGTCGACCCGGTCGGGGTCTCCAAGCACGGGGACTCGCTGTTGGCCGCGTCCGCGCTGGAGTCGGTGCGCACACGGCTGCTTCCGGTGGCGACCGTGGCGACCCCGAACCTCGACGAGGTGGCCCAGCTGGCGGGGGTGCACGTCGAGTCCGAGCAGGACCTGCGGCGGGCCGCCGAGGCCGTGCTGTCGTACGGGCCGCGGTGGGTGCTCGTCAAGGGCGGTCATCTCGCGGGGGACGCCGTCGATCTGCTGACCGACGGGTCCGAGGAGCACTGGCTGCGGGCGCCCCGCTACGACAACCGGCACACACACGGGACGGGCTGCACCCTGGCTTCGGCGATCGCGTCGGAGCTGGCGAAGGGGCGGTCCGTGCCGGAGGCGGTGACGGCCGCCAAGGAGTACGTCACCGGGGCGATCAAGGCAGGGTTCGCGCTGGGCGGCGGCATCGGACCTGTCGATCATGGATGGCGGTTCCAGGCATAGGCACGGCAAAAAGCCGGCCCACCCTGAGGTGGACCGGCTCTGTGCAGCGAACCAGCAGTGGCCGCGCGCTTAGCTGTGCGTCAGCGCGAGACCTTGCCGGCCTTGATGCACGAGGTGCAAGCGTTCACGCGCTTCGGCGTCCCGCCCACCACGGTACGAACGCGCTGGATGTTCGGGTTCCAGCGACGGGACGTACGGCGGTGCGAGTGCGAGATGTTGTTGCCGAAGCCCGGCCCCTTGCCGCAGACGTCGCAGTTGGCAGCCACGGGTCACTCCAAAGACTTCAGATGCACTTACGGTTGGATCCCGGCAAGCCGGGATCGAGATCGCAGGATCAAAGATCTGAGTGGCGCTGCCAGGGGAATGGCCCGATGGGATCGGGCAACCGGAGCAGCATACAACGACTGCGCCAGTAGAACGAAACTACCATGCCTGCTCAGGGCCCTGCTCCCAGCCCTCTTCCGGCGGACCCCTTTTCGGGGTCTACGCTGCGTCCACGTCCAGCAGTCCAAGGAGGCGCAGGTGGCGCAGGTGCCGCAGACATTCTTCGATGCTCTCGCGGTGCGCACCTGGTGCGGTCTCGCGCTGGAGGCGCTCGGGCGGGCGCGCGAGGAGATCGACGCGATCAATGTCTACCCGGTGGCCGACGGCGACACCGGGACGAACCTGTATCTGACGGCGGAGTCCGCGGCGGCGGCCGTCGAGGCCGTCTTCACCGCCTACGACGAGGGCGGCAGGCCCTCCCTGGCCGACGCGGCGCGCGCGATGGCGCACGGCGCCCTCATAGGCGCCCGCGGGAACTCCGGGACGATCCTCGCCCAGCTGCTGCGCGGCATGGCCCAGGTCCTCGCCCACGACGGTGAGGCGTCTCACACCGACGGCTCCGGGCTCCGGCTCGCGCTGCGGCGCGCGGCCGACTCCGCCCGCCAGGCCGTGGCCCACCCGGTCGAGGGCACGGTCCTGTCCGTGGCCTCGGCCGCGGCCGAGGCGGCCGAGGCGGCCGAGCGGAGCGCGGGCGAGGGTGACTGCGGGGCCGTCGCACGGGCCGCCTACGAGGGAGCGCGGGCGGCGCTGGCGGCGACGCCCGGACAGCTGGTGGTCCTGGAGCGGGCCGGGGTGGTCGACGCGGGCGGGCGCGGGCTGGTGGCGGTGCTCGGGGCACTGGTGGAGACGTTCACGGGGGAGGCGCCCAGGAGGGTGGCGACTTCCTCTGCTGTGCACGCGCGCGTGGACACCGTTTCCGGTACGGCGTCCATGGCGGCCGGCGACGAGTGCGCCGACGTGCCGGGGGAAGCCGACGGGCCCGCCTTCGAGGTGATCTACCTCCTGGAGGCCGAGGACGCGGCCGTGACGCGGCTGCGGAACCGTCTCGACGCCCTCGGAGACTCCCTCGTCGTCGTCGGCGGCGACGGGCTGTGGAACGTCCACGTACACGTCGACGACGCGGGCGCGGCCGTAGAGGCGGGCGTCGAGGCCGGGCGGCCGTACCGGATCCGGATCACGCACTTCGGGGTCGGCGACGTCCACACGCGCGGGGGCGAGAGACCGCCCAGGGAGCGGGTGCAGCGGGCCGTCGTCGCCGTCGTGCCCGGCGAGGGCCTGGCCGGGCTCTACACGGAGGCCGGCGCCACCGCCGTGCTCGCGCGCCCCGGGGAGCCGCCCGCGAGCGGGGAACTCGTCGAGGCCGTTCGGCGGGCCCACGCGCGCGAGGTCGTGCTGCTGCCCAACGACGCGGACCTGCGGCACACCGCGGCCGCCGCGGCCGAGCAGGCCCGTACCGAGGGCATCCGGGTCGCCCTGATCCCTACCCGCTCCGCGGTCCAGGGCATCGCCGCGCTCGCCGTGCACGAGCCCGAGCGCCGCTTCGACGAGGACGTGGTCTCGATGACCTCGGCGGCCGGCGCGACCCGCTACGCCGAGGTCGCCGTCGCCGAGCGCCAGTCCTGGACCCTCGCCGGCATCTGTGAGGCGGGCGACATCCTCGGCCTCATCGACGGGGACGTGGCCGTGATCGGCTCCGATGTCACCGCCGCCGCCGAGACCGTCCTGGACCGCATGCTGTCGGCGGGCGGCGAGCTCGTGACGCTCGTCCTCGGCGACGACGCCCCCGATTCCATCGCCGACCACCTCGAAGCACGCGTGCGTGAGGCGTACCTCGCCGTCGACACCGTGGTGTACCGGGGCGGACGGCAGGGCGCGCTGCTCCTGATCGGCGTCGAGTGACCCGTCCCTAGTCCTCCAGCACCTCCAGGATCTGCTGGGCCTCCGCGCGTCGGGCCTGAGCCGTGTCCTCGGTGTCGTACGCGTCGTCCGTCTCGTCCGTCCCGCTCCTGTCGTACGCCTCCTGGCCCTCGTACGCCTCATACGCGTCGTACGCCGCCAGCACCGCCCGTGCGCGTGCCGCCGCGCGGTCGGGGCGGCTGAGGTCGGCCTCCAGCCAGCCGGCGGCGAGCTCGGCGCCGGTACGGCTGTGCAGGGCGGCGTCGCCGAGGGAGGCGAACACCACGATCGCCTCGGTGATCTGGTCGAGTGCGTCCTCCAGGGCGGCCTGGATCGTCTCGTCCTCGGCGTCCTCCGCGGCCGAGCGGGCGAGCAGGTCGCCGTACTGCCGGTGGGTGTACCCGAGTTCGGCGACGAGCCGCCGGCGGGCCTCGTCGTCGACGGAGTCCGGGCCCAGCGCCTCCGCGCACTCCCGCACCGCCGCCTCCATCAGCTCCCGGGCCTCGTCCTGCCCGCCCTCCGCGCCCAGCGCCAGCCACGCGCGGGCGCGCAGGGCGCGGACCAGGCCGTGCACGTCACCGAGCGAGCGCCACAGCTCACCCGCGCGCGTGTACGCCCGGTCGGCCTCGTCGGACAGGCCCGCCTGGCCGAGCGACTCGGCGGCGAGGTGGGCCAGCGTCGCGTGGTCCTGCTGCTCGGGCCACTGGCGGGCGAGCTCGGCGGCCTGGAGACGGCGTGCGGCGGCCTCGCGGTGTTCGCCGAGCTCGCTCAGACAGTCGCCGAGCCACCACTGCGTCTGGACGACCGCTCCGTCGCCGTGCGTCTCGACGCTCAGGTCGGGCAGCGCCGACTCCAGCACCTCCGCCGCCTCGGCCCACCGGCTCTGCCGCAGCAGGAATCCGCCGAGCAGATGCCGCGCCCACGCGCCGAGCGTGGGCCCCGCCCCGGCCGCGTCGGCCCAGTGCGCGGCCTCCAGGGCCTGCTCCGCGGCCTCCTCGGCCTGCCCGGTGCCGCCGAGCACCTCGGCGAGCTGGAGGTGCAGCTGGGCCCGCCCCGTGGCCTCCAGGTACGGCCCACCGTGGTCCAGGGCGGCCCGCAGCGCCCGCTCGGCCCGCGCCATGTCGCCGAGATGATGGGCGAGCCCGGCCACCCGGGCCTGGTACTCCACCGCGAACCACGGCAGCCCCGCCGCCACGAACCCCTCCGCGGCCCGCGCGAACAGCTCGGCCGCCTTCGGCAGGTCCCCGGCGTGCGCCGCCAGCTCGGCGAGCATGGCCCGCGCCTCCGCGGCCCGGGCGCCGAGCCGTACGTCGTCCCCGGCCCGCCCGCCGACGAGCGCGAGCACCTCCCGTACGGCGGCCTCCGCGTCGGCGAGGACCCGGGCCTCCGGGGCACCCTCCTCCTCGGCCGCCTGCACCCGTCGCATCAGGATCCGCGCCCGCCCCATCAGCACCGACGCCGTCTGCCGTACGCCGGTACCGTCCTCGGCGTACAGGGCCAGCGCCTCGTCGTACGGCCCCGCGACCGCCGCCAGCGCCCCGTCCACGTCTCCGGCGAGGGCCCGCATGAACGCGCCACGCGTGCGTGCCGCCAGTGCCTCTCCCGGGTCGCCCGCGGCCGCGAACAGCTCGGCGGCGCGCTCGAACAGGTGGGCGCCTTCGGGGCCGAGGTCCATCGCCCGGTGGTCGAGGATCTCCGCCTGGTCGCGCGGGTCGAGCTCGACGCCCTCCGCGGCGCGCGCGACCGCCGCCCACGCCTCCACCGCGTTCGGCTGGAGGCCGTCCGCGAGGCGGCGGGCCTCGGCGATCAGGGCGGTGAGGTCGGTGCGCTCGGGCTCCGGAGCGGCGGGCGCGGGCGGGGTGGCCGGCGCGGTGGCCGGGCGGGTCGAGCGCACGCCCAACGGCAGCCGCTCCACCAGTGGTTCCCGCGTCATACGCGCCCGTGCCCGGTCGCTGACGTATGTCGTCCCGTTGCGCCGGTCGAACTGACCGGCCAGGTCCAGGGTCTCCGCACGCGCGTGTGCGGCGAGGTCGTGGGCGGTCCACGTCCGGTCGGCCGGTCCCGGCACCTGCCGGTCGCCCAGGCCGAGAGCGGTCAGCCGGTCCATGAGCAGCGTGACCACGCTCAGGAACTCCAGCCTGCCGCGCGGATGACCGGTGTCCGTGAAGTACGCCGGGCGCTGCGCCAGCAGCTCCAGGCCGCGGGCCTCGTTGCCGGTCAGCGCGCAGAACTCCACATGGTCCGCGTACGCGGACCGCATGCTCTCCATGGCCCGCACCAGCCGGAAGCCCCGCAGATGGTGGGCGCGCGCCTCGTCCAGGCGACCCAGCCGCAGCAGCGGGACCAGGGACGATGCGAGGACCGTGTGCGGCTCGTGCGCACAGGTGAACTCACCCTCCAGGACCGGCGCCCACAACTCCAGCGCCTCCGCGTCCCGGCCCTGCTCCGCCCGCCACCAGCCCTGCCCGTTCAGCTCGCACGCGTGACAGTCGGACATCCGGTCCCGGTCGGCGGCCAGCCACGCGGTGAACGCCCGCTCCGCGCGCGCGGTGTCCCCGACATGCGCGGCGACGGTGAACTCGACGCTGCGCACCGCCCGTTCGGAGTGCCCGGCGAGCCGGTAGCGGTGCTCCATCTCGCCGAGCCACTTCTCTATGGAGGCGAGCGGGATGTGGGGCTGGTCGAGCATCCCCGACGACATCCACTTGAAGACCCAGTGCAGCGTGTGCGTCTCGTACTCGTCGAAGTCCTCGGGCCGCTCGTCCCACAGGCGCAGCAGACGCGCGAAGGGGACGAACATCTTGTCCTTCTCGGAGCTGTAGTTGTAGACCTTCAGCTGGTGTCCGAGCGCCTCGATCACGGCGAGCGGGATGTTCAGCTTCTCGGCCTCGGCCAGCAGCTGCTCCGCGCGCGCGTTGCGGGCGGGGCCCTCCGGTTGCTCGCCGTTCTCCGCCATCGCCCGGCGCAGTGCGTCGAAGTCCGTGATCTCCCCCATCAGTGCCCCTCCTCGCCGTTCGTGGCCCACTCCAGCAGACCGATGAAGGACCGGTTCAGCAGCGCCGAGTCCGCGGGCCTGAGCGGTCGCTGCGCCATCAGCAGCGCCTGCCCGTACAGGGACTCCGTGGCGGTGCCGATCAGTTCCGGTCCGCGCAGCGAACTGATCCGCCGGATCAGCGGGTTGAGGTGGTTGAGCACCAGCCGCGCGCGCGGGGCGGTGCCCCGCAGCGAGCCCAGGATGCCCGCCCACAGGTCGTCCGCCTGCGCCTCGGCGTCGGCACGGGCCTGCTCGTGCCGGGCCGCGCGGTCGTCCAGGTGCAGCGCGGGCACGGTGAGCGGGTGGAAGGCGCGCAGGACGACATCACAGCCCAGGGGGTCCAGGGTGGCCCGCGCGACGGCCAGGAAGCCCGCGAGCGCCAGCTCCTCGGCCGGGTCGACGGCGTCCAGATGCGCGGTCACGGTCTCCGCGTCCAGCTCCGCGACCACCGTCCCCGGCCGCACCGACGGCAACGCCTGCACCAGGTCGCTGTCGTACGTGTAACCGCCGTTGACCACCCCGATGCCCTGCGCCGACGCGATCGGCGCGACCTGCCGGTACTCCTCGACGGTCCGGGTGAAGTGCACGACCGGGTGCCGCCGCGCGAACTCCTCCAGGGACACCTGCCCGTCCGTCGTCTCGAAGGGCAGCCACGGCAGCATCGTGCGCAGCATCTCCGCGTCGTGCCGCGCCAGCGCCTTCACACCCAGGTGGTGCACCGACAGGAACGCCGCAAGACGTTCCGGATCGCCCGCGGCCAGACCCGTCAGCCAGGACCGAATCCTTTCGCCCAGCGCCTCCCGTACGGCGGCCAGCGTCTCGTCCTCGTACAGCGCCTCGCGTGACGCGGTGGGCCGCAGACTGTCCGTGTCGAGGACGCACCGCACGAAGAACGCCCAGTCGGGCAGCAGCTGTTCGGCCTGCTCGGTCAGCAGCATCCCCTTGAGGTGGACGCGGTGCGTGGCCCGCTGCGCCGGACTGACCGCCGACGGCAGCACGTACGCCACCCCGCGGATCCCGGCGAGCGGCACGTCGAGGCCGACCGAGTCCAGCGGGGTGAACCCGAACAGGTCATGACAGTGCCGCGCCAGGGCCACCCTGCGGGCGGCGGGGGAGTGGTACGACCGGTCCCAGGGCGCCGGCAGATCGGTGACCGCCTCGCCGTCCACGCGCACGTCGTACGGCAGCAGCGCGCCGAAGTCCCGGGCCAGCGCACGGACCTTCTCCGGGGCAAGCCACTCCCCGGCCCCGGCCCGTGCCGTCAGATGCACGGTGGTACCGGGCTCGGTCCGGGCCTCGGGCGCCAGCGTCCGCACGGTGTACGAGCCGTCGTCGCTCGCCGTCCACTCCACGGGCGCCGCGTCCGGCGTACGGGCGCTGCGGCTGACCACCCGGATCCGCTCGGCCACCACGAAACAGGCCAACAGCCCGATGCCGAACTGCCCGAGGAAGTCGGAGCGCGCCTCCTGGATGCCGTCCGCCCGCTTCGAACTGCGGCCGATGGTCGCCAGCAGGTCGTGCACGTCGGCCTCGGTGAGCCCCACGCCGGAGTCCTCGACCCGCAGCGCGCCGCCCGCCGCGTACAGCCGTACCGTCGCCGGGGCGCCCGGCTGTTCGGCCCGCCGGGCGGTGATGGCGTCCACGGCGTTCTGCAGCAGTTCGCGCAGATAGACCCTCGGACTGGAGTAGAGGTGATGGGAGAGCAGGTCCACCAGACCACGCAGGTCGACCTGGAAGGTGTGCGGTGACGGGGAAGCCTGGGATGACGGTGAGGTCTGGGAGTCCATCGCAACGGCGCCGTGGGCGGGGGACGGTCGACGGCGCGGGGTCGGGCGGTCCCGGTGGGGCGGTGACCGCGGAGGGATGGCCGGAGGCGCGTCATCCTAAAGCCGGAACAGCCCGCCTGACCAGGGGTTTCGCAAGACGTATACGGCTTTGTCAGTGGGGTGGTGTGCAATGGATCTCGTGCCCGCGCTCGAAGAACCACTGAAAAAGGTGCTCGGACCACCCACCGCGAAGGTGATGGCCGAGCATCTCGGCCTGCACACCGTCGGCGATCTTCTGCACCACTACCCGCGCAGATACGAGGAGCGGGGCCAGCTCACCCACCTGGCCGACCTCCCCATGGACGAGCACGTCACGGTGGTGGCGATGGTCGCCGACGCCCGCCTGCACACCTTCGCCTCCAGCAAGGCCCCGCGCGGCAAGGGCCAGCGCCTCGAAGTCACCATCACGGACGGCAACGGCCGTCTCCAGCTGGTCTTCTTCGGCGCCGGTGTCCACAAGCCGCACAAGGAACTCCTGCCGGGCACCCGCGCGATGTTCGCGGGCAAGGTCTCCGTCTTCAACCGCCGCCTCCAACTGGCGCACCCGGCATACGAGTTGCTGCGCGGCGACGCGGAAGAGACGGTCGAGACCTGGGCCGGCGCCCTCATCCCCCTCTACCCCGCCACGGCCAAGCTGGAGTCCTGGAAGATCGGCAAGGCGATCCAGACGGTCCTGCCCAGCGCCCAGGAGGCCGTCGACCCCCTCCCGGACTCCCTGCGCGAGGGCCGCGGTCTGGTCTCCCTTCCCGAGGCCCTCCTCAAGATCCACCGCCCGCACACCAAGGCCGACATCGACGACGCCCGCTCCCGCCTCAAGTGGGACGAGGCCTTCGTCCTCCAGGTCGCCCTCGCCCGCCGCCGCCACGCCGACGCCCAACTCCCCGCGGTCGCCCGCAGACCCAAGCCGAACGGCCTCCTCACGGCCTTCGACGACCGCCTCCCCTTCACCCTCACCGAGGGCCAGCAGAAGGTCTCCAAGGAGATCTTCGACGACCTGGCGACAGAGCATCCGATGCACCGGTTGCTGCAAGGAGAGGTCGGTTCGGGCAAAGCTCAGCCTCTTGATTCCCTGGTGCTCACCCCTGTCGGTTTTCGTCCCATGGGGGACCTGAGGGTCGGGGACGAGATCGTCGTGCCGGACGGGGACATCGCGCTGATCGATGGTGTGTACCCGCAAGGAGAGCGAGAGGTCTGGCGCCTGATCCTGTCCGACGGGAGCTCCGTCGAGTGCGACGACGAGCACCTCTGGATCGTTGGTACGAGTCGTGGATGGGACCGAGGCCAAGCTCCCAAGGTCATGACGACTCGGGAGATCCGGCTGGATGCCTTCAAAGCCAACGGATCTTCGAAGTGGTATCTCCCGACAGCTGACCCGGTTGATCTCGGAGATGACTCGGGGTTGCCCCTCGATCCGTACCTGTTCGGTCTCCTCTTGGGAGACGGATCAGTCCGGCACCACCTACGGCTGGCGACCGTGGACGACGAGATGTCGCACGGGAAATTCGTTCCCGACGAGTTCAAGAACACATCGATCAAGAACCGTCTCGCGCTGCTGCAAGGCCTTCTGGACACCGATGGCACCGTCGGCAAGGACGGCCTGAGCATCTCGCTCTGTTCAGCCTCGCGGAGGCTCGCTGAAGACGTCGCATGGCTTGTCCGCTCGCTGGGTGGCCGTGCAACAGTCCTTCCGAAGAAGGCCGCCTTCAACGTCTCGGTGGCTCTGCCGGACGACTACGCACCCTTCAGGCTGACCCGTAAAGCCGAGCAGGTGCGTTCGCGCCCCAGGTACGACACCTTCCGGCGGGGAATCCGTGCGGTGGAACACGTGGGGCGAAAGCCCGTCCAGTGCATCAGCGTCGCCCACCCGAGCCATGCCTACGTCACCGACAACTTCACTGTCACACACAACACGATGGTCGCCCTCCGCGCGATGCTCGCCACGGTCGACGCCGGTGGTCAGGCCGCCATGCTCGCCCCCACCGAAGTCCTCGCCCAGCAGCACCACCGCTCGATCGTCGAGATGATGGGCGACCTCGCCGAGGGCGGAATGCTGGGTGGTTCCGAGCACGCCACCAAGGTGGTCCTGCTGACCGGCTCGATGGGCACCGCTGCCCGCCGCCAGGCGCTGCTCGACCTGGTCACCGCGGACGCCGGCATCGTCATCGGCACCCACGCGCTGATCGAGGACAAGGTCCAGTTCCACGACCTCGGCCTCGTCGTCGTCGACGAACAGCACCGCTTCGGCGTCGAGCAGCGCGACGCCCTGCGGGGCAAGGGCAAACAGCCCCCGCACCTCCTCGTCATGACGGCCACGCCCATTCCGCGCACGGTCGCGATGACGGTCTTCGGCGACCTGGAGACCTCGGTCCTCGACCAGCTCCCGGCGGGCCGCTCCCCGATCGCCAGCCATGTCGTCCCGGCCGCCGACAAGCCCCATTTCCTCGCCCGCGCCTGGGAGCGGGTGCGCGAGGAGGTGGAGAACGGCCATCAGGCGTACGTCGTCTGCCCCCGCATCGGCGACGCCATCGACGAACCCGCCGACCCCAAGAAGGCCCGCAAGTCCGCCGAGGACGAGGCCGAGAAGCGCCCGCCACTGGCCGTCCTGGAGATCGCCGACCAGCTCACCAAGGGCCCGCTGAGCGGGCTGCGGGTCGAGGTCCTGCACGGCCGTATGCACCCCGACGACAAGGACGCGGTCATGCGCCGCTTCGCCGCCGGCGAGACCCATGTCCTGGTCGCCACCACGGTCATCGAGGTCGGCGTCAACGTCCCCAACGCCACCGCGATGGTGATCATGGACGCCGACCGCTTCGGCGTCTCCCAGCTCCACCAGCTCCGCGGCCGGGTGGGCCGGGGCTCGGCGGCGGGCCTCTGCCTCCTGGTGACCGAGATGCCGGAGGCCAGCGCCGCCCGCCAGCGCCTGAACGCGGTGGCCTCGACCCTGGACGGCTTCGAACTCTCCCGCATCGACCTCGAACAACGCCGCGAGGGCGACGTCCTCGGCCAGGCCCAGTCCGGCGCCCGCACCTCCCTGAAGGTCCTCGCCGTCATCGAGGACGAGGAGGTCATCGCGGAGGCGCGGGAGGAGGCGGTGGCGGTGGTGGAGGCGGACCCGGAGCTGGAGAACCTCCCGGCTCTGCGCACGGCTCTGGACGCCCTCTTGGACGACGAGAGGGAGCAGTACTTGGAGAAGGGCTGAGAAACTGAACCCATCCCCATCCCCATCCCCATCCCCGAACAAGGACCGAAGATGACTCGCGTGATCGCCGGGACAGCCGGTGGACGTCGCCTGGCCGTACCCCCAGGAAACGGAACCCGCCCCACCTCCGACCGCGCACGCGAAGGTCTCTTCTCCACCTGGCAGTCCCTCCTGGGCGGCCCGCTGGACGGCGAACGAGTCCTCGACCTCTACGCCGGATCAGGCGCGGTCGGCCTCGAAGCCCTCTCCCGCGGCGCGAGCCACACCCTCCTCGTGGAGGCGGACGTGAGAGCCGCCCGGATCATCCGGGAGAACGTGAAAGCGATCGCCCTCCCCGGCGCCGAGGTCCGGGCGGGCAAAGCGGAGCAGATCGTCCAGCAACCGGCGCCGGCCGAGCCGTACGACATCGTCTTCCTGGACCCGCCGTACCGAGTCACAGATCACGATCTTCGGGAGATTCTCCTCACACTCCGCTCGGGGGGCTGGCTCGCGGCGGACGCGCTCGTCACCGTGGAGCGCAGCACCAGAGGCGGTGAATTCGGATGGCCGGAGGGTTTCGAAGCGCTCCGGTCCCGTCGCTACGGCGAGGGAACGTTTTGGTACGGTCGCGCCGCCTCTACGTGCGAAGACGCACGATGACCGGACCGGAGAGCGAGGGAGCTCAAGTGCGCCGCGCCGTCTGTCCCGGGTCGTTCGACCCGATCACCAACGGACATCTCGACATCATTTCCCGCGCCTCCCGTCTGTACGACGAGGTCTACGTCGCGGTCATGATCAACAAGTCCAAGAAGGGCCTGTTCGAGATCGACGAGCGGATCGATCTGATCCGCCAGGTCACCGCCGAGTACGGCAACGTGAAGGTCGAGGCCTTCCACGGACTTCTCGTCGACTACTGCAAGCAGCGCGACATCCCCGCGATCGTCAAGGGCCTGCGCGCGGTGAGCGACTTCGACTACGAGCTGCAGATGGCCCAGATGAACAACGGCCTCTCGGGCGTGGAGACCCTGTTCGTCCCCACCAACCCCACCTACAGCTTCCTGTCCTCCTCCCTCGTCAAGGAGGTCGCGACCTGGGGCGGCGACATCGCCCACCTGGTGCCGCCGGTCGTCCTGGACGCCCTCAACGAGCGCCTGCACAAGGACTGATGGGGCTACAGTCGTCCCGTCCGTCTCCAACACAGCTGTAGAGAGTGGCGAGCACAGGTGGACGTGCAGAAGAAGCTCGACGAGATCGTCGCCTCGGTCTCCGGCGCCCGGTCGATGCCCATGTCGGCCTCGTGCGTGGTCAACCGCGCCGAACTGCTCGCGATGCTGGAGGAGGTCCGGGCGGCCCTGCCCGACTCCCTCGCCCAGGCGCAGGTGCTGATCGGCGACCGTGACTCGATGGTCGAGCAGGCCCGCCAGGAGGCCGAGCGGATCATCTCCGGCGCGCATGCCGAGCGCGGCTCGCTGATCTCCGACACCGAGGTGGCCCGCCGCTCGCAGGCCGAGGCCGACCGGATCCTGAACGAGGCCCGCAGGGAGGCCGAGGAGGTCCGCGCCGAGGCCGACGACTACGTCGACTCCAAGCTCGCCAACTTCGAGGTCGTCCTCACCAAGACCCTCGGCTCGGTCGGCCGCGGCCGCGAGAAGCTCCTCGGCACCGGACCGGGCCTGGACGAGCAGGGCTACGAGGACGAGGACGCCCCCGAGCGCAGCCACGACCCCGAGACCCTGCGCCGCGACGCCGACGCCTACGTCGACACCAAGCTCGGCGCCTTCGAGGCGGTCCTCGCCAAGACCCTGGAGGCCGTCGGCAAGGGCCGCGCCAAGCTGCACGGCCGGATCGCCACCGACGACCTGGGCGCCCTCGCCGACGACCTCTCCACCGTCCAGCACTCCAGCGACGCCGACTACCTCGCCGACCTCGCGGCCCTCGCCGAGCAGGACACCCCGGCGGCCCAGGCGGCCCCCGCCGAGCAGCCGGACTACGCCCAGCAGCCGGCCTACGGCTACCAGCAGACGGACACCTACGGCGGCTATCCGCAGCAGGCCTACGCCCAGCAGCAGGACCCGTACGGCTACCAGCAGGCCGATCCCTACGCCTACCAGGGCTACGACGCCCAGCAGGTCCCCTACGACGCCGGACAGGCCCAGCAGGCCGCGCAGGCCCAGCAGGCGTACGCGCTCGACGAGACCAGCCTCTTCGACACCGGCATGATCACGCCGGAGCAGCTGAGGGCGTACGAGCAGGGCCGCGGCCAGTAAGCACCGGTCGGGGACGGGTCGCCGACCACCGGATTGGGCCGTGAGCGAAAGGTCCAGTATCCTGGCTCTTCGGTCGCGCGTACGTCCGCGATCAACGCTGCCCGGGAACACCGAAGGGCGGCGTCCCTCTGAGCTCGAAGATCGAAAGCAGGAATGGTTCTGAACGCCCGCCTCGACCACCGCAACCCTCTCGTGTTCGATACGCACGAGCTGGGGCGGCGTCCTGGTGCGCTGCAGCGCCTGACCCGTGAGATCGACGCCCCCAAGGATCTCGGGATCCAGGGAGTCATCGGAGTGCCGGAAGGCGCCCCGGTGGAGCTCGAACTCCGCCTTGAGTCGGTCATGGAAGGGGTGCTTGTCACAGGCACCGCCCGTGCACAGGCGAAGGGGGAGTGCGTAAGGTGTCTGGAGCCGCTCGAGCTCACTCTCGAAGCGGACTTCCAGGAGATGTTCTCGTACCCTGACGCCGATGAGCGGGGCCGCGCGAAAGCGACGGAGCCCGACGACGACGCCGAGGACGACGAGGACAGGCTCTATCTCGAGGACGGCCTGTTCGACCTCGAACCCGTGCTGCGTGACGCGGTGGTGCTTGCCCTGCCGATGCAGCCGGTGTGCCAGGACGACTGTCTGGGCCTGTGCTCCCAATGCGGAGCGCGGCTCACGGACGACCCGGACCACCACCATGACGCCGTCGACATCCGTTGGGCGGCACTGCAGGGACTCGCCGGTTCACTCGAAGATGGCGAGAAGGACGAGATGAGCGGCGCCGAAGCGGAAGCGGGCGTCGACGAGAAGCAGGAGAAGTAGCCGTGGCTGTTCCGAAGCGGAAGATGTCGCGCAGCAACACGCGCCACCGCCGGTCGCAGTGGAAGGCTGCGGTCCCCACCCTGGTTGCGTGCGAGCGCTGCCACGAGCCCAAGCTGCAGCACATCGCGTGCCCGTCTTGCGGCACCTACAACAAGCGCCAGGTCCTCGAGGTCTGAGCGGCTGGTGAGAGGCACTGTGTCCACGCCGAAGAAGAACTCTGCGGAGACCACGGCCTCGTCCCACACGCTGTTGGAAGGGCGGCTCGGGTACAAGCTCGAGTCCGCCCTTCTGGTGCGTGCGCTGACCCACCGGTCCTACGCGTACGAGAACGGCGGTCTGCCGACCAACGAGCGGCTGGAGTTCCTCGGGGACTCCGTGCTCGGCCTCGTGGTCACCGACACGCTGTACCGCACCCACCCCGACCTGCCCGAAGGCCAGCTGGCCAAGTTGCGGGCCGCGGTGGTCAACTCTCGTGCGCTGGCGGAGGTGGGCCGTGGGCTCGACCTTGGCTCCTTCATCCGGCTCGGCCGCGGTGAAGAGGGCACGGGCGGCCGGGACAAGGCGTCCATCCTCGCCGACACCCTCGAAGCGGTGATCGGCGCGGTCTATCTCGACCAGGGTCTGGACGCGGCGGGCGAACTCGTCCACCGGCTCTTCGACCCCCTGATCGAGAAGTCCTCCAACCTCGGTGCCGGCCTGGACTGGAAGACCAGTCTCCAGGAGCTCACCGCGACCGAAGGACTCGGCGTGCCCGAGTACCAGGTCTCGGAGACCGGCCCCGACCACGAGAAGACCTTCACTGCTGCCGCCCGCGTCGGAGGCGTCTCGTACGGCACCGGCACCGGCCGCAGCAAGAAGGAGGCGGAGCAGCAGGCCGCCGAGTCCGCCTGGCGGTCCATCCGGGCCGCGGCGGACGAGCGCGCCAAGGCTGCTGCGAAGGCCGCCGAGGCCGACGCGGGTGCCGATGAGGCGTCCGCCTCCGCTTGACCGAACAGAGCAGTACACCGAGCGCCCGTCCCGCACCGGGGCGGGCGCTTGGTTCATACACCGGCTTGTCACGGGGGATCCCATGCCCGAGTTGCCCGAGGTCGAGGTCGTACGGCGCGGTCTGGAGCGGTGGGTCGCCCATCGCGCGGTCGCCGAGGCCGAGGTACTGCACCCGCGTGCGGTACGCCGTCACCTCGCCGGTGCCGATGACTTCGCGCACCGTCTCAAGGGCCATCGCATCGGTGTCCCCAGCCGCCGCGGCAAGTATCTGTGGCTGCCCCTGGAGGACACCGGCCAATCGGTCCTGGCGCATCTCGGCATGAGCGGACAGCTCCTGGTCCAGCCGCACGAGTCACCGGACGAGAAGCACCTGCGCATCCGCGTCCGTTTCGCCGACGGTCTCGGCACCGAGCTCCGTTTCGTCGACCAACGCACCTTCGGCGGACTGTCGTTGCACGACAACACCGAGGACGGCCTGCCCGACGTCATCGCGCACATCGCCCGCGACCCCCTGGACCCCCTCTTCGACGACGAGGCCTTCCACCAGGCCCTGCGCCGCAAGCGCACGACCATCAAACGGGCCCTGCTGGACCAGTCGTTGATCAGCGGCGTCGGCAACATCTATGCGGACGAGGCGCTTTGGCGCTCCCGCGTCCACTACGAGCGTCCGACCGCCGGCTTCACGCGCCCCCGCACGGCCGAACTCCTGGGCCACGTAAGGGATGTGATGAACGCGGCCCTCGCGGTCGGCGGCACCAGCTTCGACAGCCTGTACGTCAACGTCAATGGAGAGTCCGGCTACTTCGACCGCTCGCTCGACGCGTACGGCCGTGAAGGCCTGCCCTGCAAGCGGTGCGGTACGCCGATGCGCCGACGGCCGTGGATGAACCGGTCGAGCTACTTCTGCCCGAAGTGTCAGAGGGCGCCGCGCGTCTCGTCGTAGCGCTGACGTGCGTCGAGCACGTCGTCCATCCGGCCCTCCAGGAAGTGGATGAGGCCGAGCAGTCGCGTGGCCATCTCCTGGCCCAGCGGCGTCAGTTCGTAGTCCACGCGGGGCGGGTTGGTCGGCTGGGCCTCGCGGTGCACCAGGCCGTCGCGCTCCAGCGCGTGCAGGGTCTGGGACAGCATCTTCTCGCTCACGCCGTCGACGCGACGGCGCAGCTCGTTGAAGCGCAGGGAGCCCTCGTGCAGCGCGCCGAGCGTGAGTGCGCCCCAGCGGCCGGTGATGTGCTCCAGGGTGCCCCGCGACGGGCAGGCCTTGGCGAACACGTCGAAAGCCAGGTCCTGGTCCTGCTCCGGCGTGCGCTCCTGCGTGATGTCCATACCTCAAGCGTACTCGAACGCAGCGCTAACCGGTAGGTTGCACTAACTAGAAGTTAGTGCTTTCCTTTCCTCATCGTCAGTGACCTGCGCATCCCAGGAGTACCCATCGTGACCACCCCCGTTGTCTCCATCGCCTACCACTCGGGCTACGGCCACACCGCCGTCCTCGCCGAGGCCGTCCGCGCCGGTGCGCAGGAGGCCGGAGCGGAGGTGCATCTGATCAACGTCGCCGAGATCACCGAGGAGCAATGGACCGTCCTCGACGGCTCCGACGCGATCGTCTTCGGCTCCCCGACCTACATGGGCACCGCGTCCGGCCCCTTCCACGTCTTCGCCGAGGCGACCTCGAAGCGCTGGTTCGGACAGGACTGGAAGGACAAGCTGGCCGCCGGCTTCACCAACTCAGGCTCCAAGAGCGGCGACAAGCTGCACACCCTGCAGTTCTTCCAGATCCTCGCCGCCCAGCACGGCATGCACTGGATCAACCTCGGTCTGCACCCGGGCTGGAACAACAGCGAGGGATCCGAGCACGACCTCAACCGCCTCGGCGTCTTCGCGGGTGCCGCCGCGCAGACCAACGTGGACGAGGGCCCGGACGCCGTCCACAAGGCCGACGTGGCGACGGCCGAGCACCTGGGGCGCCGGCTGGCCGAGACGGCGAAGGTGTTCGCGCACGGCCGCACCGCCGTCGCCGCGTAGGCGCCGAAGCAGCACGAAGGGGCTCCCGTCCGATCACCGGACGGGAGCCCCTTCGTGTCGCGCGCTGCTCAGTAGCCGAAGTCCTGCGTCCACCAAGGACCGCCGGACCCGAAGTGAACACCCACGCCCAGCGTCTTGAAGTCGCAGTTCAGGATGTTCGCCTTGTGGCCCGGGCTGTTCATCCAGGCCTCCATCACCGCTGCCGCGTCGGCCTGGCCCCTGGCTATGTTCTCGCCGCCGAGGTTGCTGATGCCGGCCGCCTCGGCCCGGTCCCAGGGGGTGTTGCCGCTGGGGTCGGTGTGGTCGAAGAAGCCCTCGGCCGCCATGGCGTCGCTGAAGTCCTCGGCGAGCTCGCCCAGCGCGCTGTTCGCGGACACCGCGCTGCACCCCACCTTCGCCCGCTCCTCGTTCACCAGCTTCAGCACCTCGGCCTCGGCCTGCGCCTCGGCCGACACCGTGATGCCCGGAGCGGTGGTGTTCTGCGGTGCCTTGGTGGCCGTCCGCGTAGGAGTCGCCTTCGGCTCCTTGGACGGCGTCTTCGTCGGTTCCTTGCTCGGCGTCTTGGTCGGCGCCGCCGTCGAGGCCGAGGCGGACGGGGTCGGAGACGGCGAGGCCGTGCGGTCGCCGCCGCGGCTGGCCGCCTCGTCCTCCCGGCTGTCGTCGGCGCTGCCGGACGTGCCGCCCTGCTCGGTCGCGGAGTTGGTCGGGGTGTCCGCGGCCTGCACCTTGTCGCCGCCGCTGCCGCCGCCGAGCTTGTAGTTGTCGAGGCCGGGCACCACACCGGTGGCGACCGCGACGGTGCCGATGGCGACCGCGGCGGAGACCCCGAGCAGACCGGTCTTGACCGGCGTCACGACCCGCTTCTTGCGCCGACGCCGCGAGCCCCCGCGCCGCGGCCCGTCGTCCGGCGAGAAGCCCTCGCTCGGGAACATGGCGGTGCCGCTGGTCCGGGCGTACTCGTCGTTCGTCGCGTAGAGATAGGCCTCGCTGCGGGAGTGCGCCTCGGGTTGCAGATAGGGCGCGATACCCATCGTGGGGTATTCGCCCGTGTGCGGACCCCGGGCGTCGGCCTCGAAGTCGTACGAGAACTGCTGGTCGATGCCGTACGCGTGCTGCTGGTCGATGCCGTACGGATCCTGCTGGTCACTGTTGTACGAGTGCTGCGGGTCATAGCCGCCCGTGTACGAGCCGTCTGTTTCCGTGACCCCCGTGGCGCGGCCCGTGGCGGCGCGGCCGGCGGCGGAGCGTCGGTGGCGTCCCATGTGTCCTGGCCTTCCTCGTCCTTTGTGGCCGACTCGTCCCCGGCGGTCGGACCGAACTCACAAAACTCACACGATCGAGTGAGTTTCGTATGAGATTCATTGGCAGGGGACGGTACCGCATGGCGCCAGGGGAGGGAGCGTCCGGAGAGACATTGGTTGGTTAGGTTGCACTCATGAGCGAGGATGTACGACTGGTCGCCTGGGTGCGTGGACGCGTCCAAGGTGTGGGTTTCCGCTGGTTCACGCGGGCCAAGGCCCTGGAGCTCGGTGGGCTGAGTGGTTTTGCTCTCAATTTGGGGGACGGGCGGGTCCAGGTGGTCGCCGAGGGCCCGCGCGAAGGGTGCGAGGGGCTCCTCGAGTGGCTTCTGGGTGACGACACGCCCGGACGCGTGGACGGTGTCACCGAGATCTGGGACACACCCCGCGGGGGTTACGACGGCTTCGCCATCCGTTGAACCGGTTCTGTAAACCACGCCTGGTGGAAGCGGAGGGACATGCCACCGGCAGCTGCCCGAAGCAGAAAGGCCCTGGTGGTTGCCAAGAACGGCTTTTCCTGGGAGGCTCCGCACTTAAGGATGATCGCTACGCCCCGAGGGCCCCGCAGGAGTCGCTGCGCCGCCGTTTCCAGGCCGCGCGCCCCCGGGTTGCCCGCCAATACGGGGCGTGATCGTGTTGACCGTCAAACTTTTTGGTGAGACGCTGAATGCACCCCGCGCACCTTAGCTGTTTGGCATGGATGAACGGCAGCACGAACTCAACAGTGTCAAGCATCGCGGGTGCGAATCCCTCACGACCCACACCGCTTCGGTCGGTCACTCAGTGTGGAGGACCATCCATCATGGCAAAGGCGCTTCTCGGTTACGTCGGCGGCTCCGACCCGCGACTCATTGCCGAGATGCGACGGCTCCAGCAGCGCGTACAGGACCTGGAATCCGAGCTCGTACGGATCCAGGCCGAGAACGACGCGCTCGCGGCTGCCGCTTCTCACGACTCGCTTCTGGAGAGCATCGACGCACACCAGGCGGAGCCTGCGCTCACCTGATCACTGCATCGCATCACGACAAGCAGTGGTTGGGCTGCCCGTATCAACCGCTAAGTTGTCAGAGTTGCAAGGGACGCTTCGGCGTCCCTTCTTTCTTTCCCCCGCACTTCCCTCACTCTCTTTAACGTCTGATGTGCCCTGCACGTTCATGGGTGAAACCGCGGGAAACAGCACGTTCATGGAGTGAGACAACCCCGGCGGGTAGAGTCCAGCGGCGTGCACCTCAAGGCCCTGACCCTCCGCGGGTTCAAGTCGTTCGCCTCGGCGACCACGCTCCGGTTCGAGCCGGGCATCACGTGTGTCGTGGGACCGAACGGCTCGGGCAAGTCCAACGTCGTCGACGCCCTCAGCTGGGTCATGGGCGAGCAGGGCGCCAAGTCGCTGCGCGGCGGCAAGATGGAGGACGTCATCTTCGCCGGCACCACCGGGCGTCCGCCGCTGGGCCGCGCCGAGGTGTCCCTGACCATCGACAACTCCGACGGGGCGCTGCCCATCGAGTACGCCGAGGTCACCATCACGCGGATCATGTTCCGCAACGGCGGCAGCGAGTACCAGATCAACGGCGACACCTGCCGGCTCCTCGACATCCAGGACCTTCTCTCCGACTCCGGCATCGGCCGCGAGATGCACGTCATCGTCGGCCAGGGCCAGCTCGACTCCGTCCTGCACGCCGACCCGATGGGCCGCCGCGCCTTCATCGAGGAGGCGGCCGGAGTCCTCAAACACCGCAAGCGCAAGGAGAAGGCCCTCCGCAAGCTGGACGCGATGCAGGCCAACCTCGCGCGCGTGCAGGACCTCACGGACGAACTCCGCAGGCAGCTCAAGCCACTGGGCCGCCAGGCGGCGGTGGCCCGGCGGGCCGCCGTCATCCAGGCCGACCTGCGCGACGCCCGCCTGCGCCTGCTCGCCGACGACCTCGTACGACTGCGTGAGGCGCTCAAGACCGAGGTCGCCGACGAGGCCGCGCTGAAGGAGCGCAAGGAGACCGCCGAGCAGGAGCTGAAGAAGGCGCTCCAGCGCGAGGCGCTCCTGGAGGACGAGGTACGGCAGCTCACGCCACGCCTCCAGCGCGCCCAGCAGACCTGGTACGAACTCTCCCAGCTCGCCGAGCGGGTGCGCGGCACCGTCTCGCTCGCCGACGCGCGCGTGAAGAGCGCGACCTCCGCCCCGCCCGAGGAACGCCGGGGCCGTGACCCCGAGGACATGGAGCGCGAGGCCGCCCGCATCCGGGAGCAGGAGGCCGAGCTGGAGGCGGCTCTGGAGGCGGCCGAGCACGCACTCGAGGACACGGTCGCCCACCGCGCCGAGCTGGAACGCGCGCTGACCGACGAGGAACGGCGTCTGAAGGACGTGGCCCGTGCCATCGCCGACCGCCGCGAGGGCCTGGCCCGCCTCAACGGCCAGGTCAACGCGGCCCGTTCCCGCGCGGCCTCCGCCCAGGCCGAGATCGACCGCCTGGCCGCGGCACGGGACGAGGCCCAGGAGCGGGCCGTCACCGCGCAGGAGGAGTACGAGGCCCTCAAGGCCGAGGTCGACGGCCTCGACGCGGGAGACGCGGAGCTCGCGGAGCAACATGACGCGGCGAAAGCGGCCCTTGCTGAGGCAGAGGCAACGCTGACAGCCGCGCGGGAGGCGGCGACGGCGGCGGAGCGGAAGCGCGCGGCGACCCAGGCGCGGCACGAGGCGCTGGCGCTGGGCCTGCGCAGGAAGGACGGGACGGGCATACTGCTGGGCGCGAAGGACCGCCTCACCGGCTTGCTGGGCCCTGCGGCGGAGCTGTTGACGGTGACACCGGGCTACGAGGTGGCGCTGGCGGCGGCATTCGGCGCGGCAGCGGACGCAGTGGCGGTGACGTCCCCGTCAGCGGCGGCAGATGCGATCCGCCTCCTGCGCAAGCAGGACGGTGGACGTGCGTCACTCCTCTTGGCAGGGTCCCCGGACATGCCGTTGAGGGGCGCGGGGAACTGCGCGACCAGCCACGACGGACCCGCAGCCGCCACACAACCCAACGCATCCGATTTCGTCCGCGGCCCTTCCGACCTCATGTCGGCGGTAAAACGTCTCCTCCACGGCATCGTCGTCGTCAGCACCCTCGAAGACGCCGAAGACCTCGTGTACGCCAACCCCCACCTCACCGCGGTCACCGCCGAAGGCGACCTGCTCGCCGCCCACTTCGCCCACGGCGGCTCCGCCGGCGCCCCCAGCCTCCTCGAAGTACAGGCATCCGTGGACGAGGCAGCCGCGGAGCTGGAAGAACTGGCCGTCCGGTGCGAGGCGCTCACCGAGGCACAGCACACGGCAGCGGACCGTCGTAAGGAATGCACCGCGCTCGTCGAGCAGCTCGCAGAGCAACGCCGAGCCGCAGACCGGGAGAAGTCCACCGTCGCCCAGCAGCTCGGCCGCCTCTCAGGGCAGGCGAGGGGCGCCGCCGGTGAGGCCGAGCGGTCGACCGCGGCCGCGGCTCGGGCGCAGGACGCGCTCGACAAAGCGCTCCAGGACGTGGAAGAGCTCGCCGAACGCCTCGCGGTCGCCGAGGAGATGCCCGTCGAGGAGGAGCCGGACACCGCCGTGCGCGACCGGCTCGCCGCCGACGGTGCCAACGCGCGGCAGACGGAGATGGAGGCCCGCCTCCAGGTCCGTACGCACGAGGAGCGCGTCAAGGGTCTCGCCGGCCGCGCCGACTCCCTCGACCGTGCCGCCCGCGCGGAGCGCGACGCACGCGCGCGTGCCGAGCAGCGACGGGCGCGGCTGCGGCACGAGGCGGCGGTCGCCGAGGCCGTCGCTTTTGGTGCGCGGCAACTGCTGGCCCATGTCGAGGTCTCCCTGACCCGTGCCGACGCGGAGCGGACCGCCGCCGAGACCGCCAAGGCCCGCCGGGAGCAGGAGCTCACCGCCGCTCGTGCCGGCGGCCGCGATCTGAAGGCCGAGCTCGACAAGCTCACCGACTTCGTGCACCGCGGCGAGGTTCTCGGCGCCGAGAAGCGGATGCGGATCGAGCAGCTGGAGACCAAGGCGCTGGAGGAGCTGGGGGTCGAGCCCGCGGGGCTGGTCTCCGAGTACGGCCCGCATCAGCTCGTACCGCCCTCTCCGCCCGCCGAGGGCGAGGAGCTGCCGGAGGACCCGGAGCATCCGCGCAACCAGCCCAAGCAGTTCCACCGGGCGGAGCAGGAGCGGCGGCTCAAGGCGGCCGAGCGGGCGTACCAGCAGCTCGGCAAGGTCAATCCGCTGGCGCTTGAGGAGTTCGCGGCGTTGGAGGAGCGGCACAAGTTCCTCAGTGAGCAGCTGGAGGACCTGAGGAAGACCCGCGCCGATCTCCTCCAGGTGGTGAAGGAGGTCGACGAGCGCGTCGAGCAGGTCTTCACCGAGGCGTACCGGGACACGGCCCGCGAGTTCGAGGGTGTCTTCAGCCGGCTGTTCCCGGGCGGTGAGGGGCGGTTGATCCTGACCGATCCCGACAACATGCTCACCACGGGTGTGGACGTCGAGGCGCGCCCGCCGGGCAAGAAGGTCAAGCGGCTCAGCCTGCTGTCCGGTGGCGAGCGTTCCCTCACGGCCGTAGCGTTGCTGGTGTCGATCTTCAAGGCACGGCCGAGCCCGTTCTATGTGATGGACGAGGTCGAGGCCGCGCTCGACGACACCAATCTTCAGCGGCTGATCCGGATCATGCAGGAGTTGCAGGAGGCCTCGCAGCTCATCGTGATCACGCACCAGAAGCGGACGATGGAGGTCGCCGACGCGCTGTACGGCGTCTCCATGCAGGGCGACGGCGTCTCGAAGGTCATCAGCCAGCGGCTGCGCTAGTCACGTCTACCCGGTCTTCACTTCTTCAATCCTTGAACTCAATCTCCTCACCGGTGCCTGTTTTCTCACACCGCCACCTGTGTTGACTTCATAACTTGAAGGCATAAGGTCTGCATCGTTGTTCTTGCCTTCAGGCAGCGTTGCCGATGGCCTTAGGAGTTGAACGTGACCAGCACTGCGCAGCCACCCAAGTCAGGAGCCAGGACGGCTCATCCCGATCATCTCGGGCACGTCATCTTCATCGCGGCGGCGGCCGCGATGGGCGGTTTCCTGTTCGGCTACGACAGTTCCGTGATCAACGGTGCTGTCGAGGCCATCCGCGGCCGTTACGACATCGGCTCGGCGGCGCTGGCGCAGGTCATCGCCATCGCCCTGATCGGCTGCGCCATCGGCGCCGCGACCGCGGGCCGTATCGCCGACCGCATCGGCCGGATCCGCTGTATGCAGATCTCGGCCGTGCTCTTCACGGTGAGCGCCGTCGGCTCGGCGCTGCCCTTCGCGCTCTGGGACCTCGCGTTCTGGCGCATCGTCGGCGGCTTCGCCATCGGCATGGCCTCCGTGATCGGCCCCGCCTACATCGCCGAGGTCGCCCCGCCGGCCTACCGCGGCCGTCTCGGTTCCTTCCAGCAGGCCGCGATCGTCATCGGCATCGCCATCTCGCAGCTGGTCAACTGGGGTCTGCTCAACGCGGCCGGCGGCGACCAGCGCGGCAAGCTGATGGGCCTGGAGGCCTGGCAGGTCATGCTCGGCGTCATGGTGATCCCGGCCGTCCTCTACGGCCTGCTCTCCTTCGCCATCCCCGAGTCCCCGCGCTTCCTCATCTCCGTCGGCAAGCACGAGCGCGCCCGCGAGATCCTCAAGGAGGTCGAGGGCGACAAGGTGAACCTCGACGCCCGGGTGGCCGAGATCGAGCACGCCATGAGCAGCGAGCACAAGTCCACCTTCAAGGACCTGCTCGGCGGCAGCTTCTTCTTCAAGCCGATCGTCTGGGTCGGTATCGGGCTGTCGGTCTTCCAGCAGTTCGTCGGCATCAACGTCGCGTTCTACTACTCCTCGACGCTGTGGCAGTCGGTCGGCGTCGACCCGACGGACTCGTTCTTCTACTCCTTCACGACGTCGATCATCAACATCGTCGGCACCGTGATCGCCATGATCTTCGTCGACCGCATCGGCCGTAAGCCGCTGGCCCTCATCGGCTCCGTCGGCATGGTGATCGGTCTCGGCCTGGAGGCCTGGGCGTTCTCCTTCGACCTGGTCGACGGCAAGCTCCCGGCCGCCCAGGGCTGGACCGCCCTCATCGCGGCCCATGTCTTCGTCCTCTTCTTCGCGCTGTCCTGGGGCGTCGTCGTCTGGGTCTTCCTCGGCGAGATGTTCCCGAACCGGATCCGTGCCGCCGCGCTCGGCGTCGCCGCCTCCGCGCAGTGGATCGCCAACTGGGCCATCACCGCGAGCTTCCCGTCGCTGGCCGACTGGAACCTCTCCGCGACCTACGTGATCTACACGGTCTTCGCCGCGCTCTCCATCCCCTTCGTCCTCAAGTACGTCAAGGAGACGAAGGGCAAGGCGCTGGAGGAGATGGGCTGAGCGGCCCGCACGAACCCGGGGAGACGGGCCCAACCCCGCTGCCCGTCTCCCCGTAACCGCCACCGCCGCCCCGGCTCGGCCACTGCCCGAGCCGGGGCGGCGGTGTCATGCCGCGGAGGTCAGCCGCCGAGCCTCGGCAGTACGTCCTCGCAGAACAGCCGCAGACTCCGCCACCCCTCCGCGACCGGCATCCCGCCCGCCAGCGGATGCAGTACGAGATTGTCGAGGCCCTGCGCCACACACGCGTCCGGCGTCAGGATCCGGTACACGCCCTCGGCGCGCAGCTCGTCCACACTCGTCGCCGCCGACCTCACCGCCGACCGGATGTCCCCGGACTGCCAGGAGGCGTACGTCCGTGCCTCGTGCAGGAAGTGCTCCCCGTGCGCGGCCCACACCGCCTCCGGGTCCTCGGCAATGTGCAGCAACGGGGTCTCGGCGGCCGGCATCATCGTCCAGCCCTCCGTCCCGTACTCGACGAGCCGCTCCTTGTAGTACGCCTCCAGCTCCGGCAGATGCGCGCTGGGGAAGAAGGGCAGCCCGAGCCGGGCGGCCCGGCGGGCGGCGGCCTTCGAGGAGCCGCCGACCAGGAGAAGGGGGTGCGGGTCGGTGAACGGGCGCGGGGTGACCCGTACCGTACGGCCCCGGTGGACGAACTCCTCGCCGGTCCACGCCTTCAGCAGCGTCTCCAGCAGCTCGTCCTGGAGTTTGCCGCGCCGCTTCCACTCCACGTCGAACAGCGCGTACTCCTCGGGCCGGTAGCCGATCCCGGCGACCGTGACCAGACGTCCGCCGCTCAGCAGGTCCAGTACGGCGATCTCCTCGGCCAGCCGCAGCGGGTCGTGAAGCGGGCCGATGATCGCGGAGACGGTGACCGCGATGCGTCGGGTGGCGCCGAAGACGGCTCCCGCGAAGGCGAAGGGGGAGGGGAGCCAGTTGTTCGCGACGCCGTGGTGCTCCTCGGTCTGCACGGTGGTGACGCCGTGGTCGTCGGCGTACGCGGCCATCTCCAGGGCGGCCTGGTAGCGGGCGCGGAGCGAGGCGGGGGTGGCGGCGGGCTCGACGAGGTTGAAGCGGACGACCGTGACGGGCATGGGGGTCCCCCTTCAGTCGGTGGTGGGGGACGTTAGCTGACGGAGTGTCAGATGGCCATGGTCTTGCGGGCCCCTCGACCGCGGCCGGGCGGCACGGAACCGATGGCCGGCCGGTCCGGCGCGGGAGGCGCGCGGCCCCTGTCGGGCAACGGCCGACCGTACCCGGGGTCACGCATACTGGACCCGTTATGGAAACCGTCATCCTTGCTGTAGTCATCGCCGTGGTCGTGCTCGGTGTGCTCGGCGGGCTCGTCGTCGGCAGCCGACGTAAGAAGCCGCTGCCCCCGCCGCCTCCGTCAGCACCCGACATCACCGCCCCTCCGGCCGAGCCGCACGTCGGCGACGAGGCCGAGACGCCCCGCGACGAACCGCGCCGGACGATAGAGGAGGTGGACCTGCCCGACGGCACCGCCCCGGTCGCCGTCGGGGAACCGCCCGTCGTCGAAGAGCTCCCGCCGACCGAGATCGAGGTCCCGGAGCCCACAGCCGGCCGCCTGGTGCGGCTGCGCGCCCGTCTCTCCCGCTCGCAGAACGCGCTCGGCAAGGGCCTGCTGACCCTGCTGTCCCGCGAGCACCTCGACGACGACACCTGGGAGGAGATCGAGGACACCCTCCTCACCGCCGACGTCGGCGTCGCCCCCACCCAGGAACTGGTCGAGGGCCTGCGTGAGCGGGTGAAGGTGCTCGGCACCCGTACCCCCGAGGAACTGCGCGCGCTGCTGCGCGAGGAGCTCCTGAAGCTGGTCGGCACCGACTTCGACCGTACGGTCAGGACCGAGCCCGAGGCCAGCAAGCCCGGCATCGTCATGGTCGTCGGCGTCAACGGCACCGGCAAGACCACGACCACCGGCAAGCTCGCCCGTGTCCTGGTGGCCGACGGTCAGTCCGTCGTGCTCGGCGCCGCGGACACCTTCCGTGCCGCCGCAGCCGACCAGCTCCAGACCTGGGGCGAGCGGGTCGGCGCCCACACCGTGCGCGGTCCCGAGGGCGGCGACCCCGCCTCCATCGCCTTCGACGCGGTGAAGGAGGGCAAGGAGATCGGTGCGGATGTCGTGCTGATCGACACCGCCGGGCGCCTGCACACCAAGACCGGGCTCATGGACGAGCTCGGCAAGGTCAAGCGGGTCGTGGAGAAGCAGGCGCCGCTGGACGAGGTGCTGCTGGTGCTGGACGCGACGACCGGGCAGAACGGTCTGGTGCAGGCGCGCGTCTTCGCCGAGGTCGTCGACATCACCGGCATCGTCCTCACCAAGCTCGACGGCACGGCCAAGGGCGGCATCGTCATCGCGGTCCAGCGGGAACTGGGGGTGCCGGTGAAGCTGGTGGGTCTGGGCGAGGGCGCGGACGACCTGGCGCCGTTCGAGCCGGAGGCGTTCGTGGATGCGCTGATCGGCGACTGAGCGCGCCACTGGGAGTGCCTGGACAGGCCGTCGAGCGTCTGCGGCGCCTTCGGGGCTTGTCGCGCCCACGCGGTGGAGCCGCAAAATCGACACAGCCCCGCGCCCCTTAGGCGCGCTGCCCAGCCGTATGCGAAGAAGTGCCCGCCCCCAAGGTGCAGTTGGGAGCGGGCACTTCGCTGTGTACGGCCTAGGCGCGCGACCGGTGTGCCACGTACGCCAGCGTCCCCAGCAGCAGCCTCGCCGCCGGTGGCTTCGTCGCCGAGTCCAGGGCCGGTGGGCGCAGCCAGCGCACCGGGCCCAGGCCGGCGCGGTCGGACGGGGGAGCCGTGATGTGGGTGCCGGGGCCCAGGCCGCGCAGGTCCAGGGAGGTGGGGTCGTCCCAGCCCATGCGGTAGAGGAGCTCCGGGAGCTCGGCGGCGGCGCCCGGGGCGACGAAGAAGTGGGCGCGGCCGTCCGGGGTGGCGGTCACCGGGCCGAGGGGCAGGCCCATGCGCTCCAGGCGGACCAGCGCGCGGTGCCCGGCGGGCTCGGCCACCTCGATCACGTCGAAGGCGCGGCCGACCGGCAGCATCACCGCGGCGCCCGGGAACTCGCCCCAGGCGCCGGTCACTTCGTCCAGCGTCGCGCCCGCGGGCACCTCCGGGGCGAAGTCCAGTGGATGCGCGCCCGGTGCCCGGCAGTCGGAGTGCCCGCAGGAGCACGCGCCGGCGGCGGCCCGGGCGCCCGGGACCACGTCCCAGCCCCACAAGCCGGTGAACTCGGCCACGGCGGTGCACTCCGACGAGCGGCCGCGGCGACGCGAGGAGGAACGGATGTCGCGGATCCCTCGACTGCTGCCGATCGTGAAGCCCATGCCCCCTCCAACGGGTCCAGCACACCGGTGGTTACGAGACGTGTACGGAAAGTGACCTGAGTGGTGCCGCACCCGTCCACTCGGCGCCCGGATGCGCCCCGGGTGGTGCGCCCGGTCCCGCGCGCCCCTGAGTGCACCGCTCCGCCCACTCCCGGCCGTCCTATGTCAAGTGAATCGCGTGCGGGCGACCGTGAGTTCATTCGAAGGGGTGGCGAATGGTGGCGTTTCCGCGATCGCCATGGCTGGAGGGGTGATCGTAGGATTACTTTGAGTACACAAGGCCTGGGGGCGCATCCACTCGTGGGTATGCCGGAGGCAAGTCGATATCCCGTTCGAAGGGTGACAACTGTCGGACAGGAAGCCGTATTTACCGGCATTCTGATAGGGCTTGGCGCACTCAGCGACAAGTGGTCTCAGGGATGGGGGCGTTCCAGTGAGCGGCAACGGCGGAAGCGGAACGGGCGCCGGCAGCGCGGCGAACGGCGACAAGCGCCCCAATGAGCTGCTCGGCTCCTGGTTCGTGCGCAGCGGCTGGTCGAAGGGCGAACTCGCCCGCCAAGTCAACCGCCGGGCCCGCCAGTTGGGCGCCAACCACATCTCGACCGACACCTCGCGCGTCCGTCGCTGGCTGGACGGCGAGAACCCCCGTGAGCCGATCCCCAGGATCCTGTCGGAGCTGTTCTCCGAGCGGTTCGGCTGCGTCGTCTCGGTCGAGGACCTCGGTCTGCGCGCCGCCCGCCAGTCACCCTCCGCGACCGGGGTCGACCTGCCCTGGACGGGCCCGCAGACCGTGGCCCTGCTCAGCGAGTTCTCGCGCAGCGACCTCATGCTGGCGCGGCGCGGCTTCCTCGGGACCTCGCTGGCCCTCTCCGCGGGCCCGTCCCTCATCGAGCCCATGCAGCGCTGGCTCGTCCCCACCCCGTCCACCGCGCACCACGAGCCCGAGTCCTCGGCCCGGCGCGGCGGCCGGCTCTCCAGGCCCGAGCTGGACCTCCTCGAGTCCACCACCGTGATGTTCCGGCAGTGGGACGCCCAGTGCGGCGGCGGCCTGCGCCGCAAGGCGGTCGTCGGCCAGCTGCACGAGGTGACCGACCTCCTCCAGGAACCCCAGCCCGAGTCCACCACCCGCAAGCTGTTCAAGGTCGCCGCCGAGCTGGCCGAGCTCGCGGGCTGGATGTCGTACGACGTGGGACTCCAGCCCACCGCGCAGAAGTACTTCGTCCTCGCGCTGCACGCCGCCAAGGAGGCGGGCGACAAGCCGCTCGGCTCGTACGTCCTCTCCAGCATGAGCCGCCAGATGATCCACCTCGGCCGGCCCGACGACGCTCTGGAGCTGATCCATCTCGCGCAGTACGGCAGCCGGGACTGCGCGAGTCCGCGGACCCAGTCGATGCTGTATGCGATGGAGGCCCGCGCGTACGCCAATATGGGGCAGCCCGGCAAGTGCAAGCGTGCCGTCCGGATGGCCGAGGACACCTTCTCCGATGCCGACGAGTGGGACGAGCCGGACCCTGACTGGATCCGCTTCTTCTCCGAGGCCGAGCTGTACGGCGAGAACTCCCACTCCTACCGCGACCTCGCCTATGTCGCCGGCCGCAGCCCGACGTACGCCTCCCTGGCCGAGCCCCTGATGCGGCGGGCCGTCGAGCTCTTCGCCAAGGACCAGGAACACCAGCGGTCGTACGCACTCAACCTGATCGGCATGGCCACCGTGCACCTGCTCCAGCGGGAACCCGAGCGCAGCGCGGTGCTGGCCGAGGAGGCCATGGCCATCGCCAAGAAGGTCCGCTCCGAGCGCGTGAACACTCGTATCCGAAAGACGGTCGACACGGCCGTACGCGATTTCGGTGAACTCGCCGAGGTAGTGGATCTCACCGACAAGCTCGCCATCGAGCTGCCGGAGACGGCCGAGGCCGTCTGAATTCCCTGAACCCCGGCCGCGGCGGCCCTCCCGAACTGCCCGACTCGGCTCCCCCATGCCAGGTCATCGGAAGGCCGCCGCGGCCGGTTCCTTTCCCTTCATCGAAGGTTGCGCCACGATAACGATCGACGCGGCCCATATCCGCCAGTTCATCGACGCGTAACACGTAAGGCGCCTTCGTCACGGCGGCGAAACAACGAGGGGCTTCCACCGAAACCGCGCTGCGCCAATCTCATGGCGCATAACCGGCCCACCCCTCAATCCGCTCAGGCTTCGCCCGCACGGGGCCGTACCAACGACGAGGAGACGCCGATGGCACCAGCCATCACGCTCGCCGCAGACAAGCTGTCGGTGGCCAACACAGGTTTCATGCTCATCTGTTCCGCCCTGGTGCTGATCATGACCCCGGGCCTCGCCTTCTTCTACGGAGGCATGGTCCGCGTCAAGAGCACCCTCAACATGCTGATGATGAGCTTCATCAGCATGGGGATCGTCACCATCCTGTGGGTGTTGTACGGCTTCTCCATGGCGTTCGGGACGGACCACGGCTCGCTCATCGGCTGGGAGTCCGACTTCGTCGGCTGGACCGGTATCGACAAGGCGGACATCTGGTCCGGCTACACGATTCCCGTCTTCGCCTTCGCCGTCTTCCAGATGATGTTCGCGATCATCACGCCGGCCCTGATAAGCGGCGCCATCGCCGACCGCGTGAAGTTCTCCGCGTGGGCGCTCTTCGTCTTCCTGTGGGCCACGATCGTGTACTTCCCGGTCGCCCACTGGGTCTGGGGCACCGGCGGCTGGGCCTTCGAGCTCGGAGTGATCGACTTCGCCGGTGGTACGGCGGTCCACATCAACGCGGGTGCCGCCGCGCTCGGCGTCATCCTGGTCATCGGCAAGCGCGTCGGCTTCAAGAAGGACCCGATGCGCCCGCACAGCCTCCCGCTGGTCATGCTCGGTGCCGGTCTGCTGTGGTTCGGCTGGTTCGGCTTCAACGCCGGCTCGTGGCTCGGCAACGACGACGGCGTCGGCTCCCTGATGTTCGTCAACACGCAGATCGCCACCGCCGCCGCCATGCTGGCCTGGCTCGGCTACGAGAAGATCCGCCACGGCGCGTTCACCACCCTCGGTGCCGCCTCCGGCGCGGTCGCCGGCCTCGTCGCCATCACCCCGTCCGGTGGCGCGGTCACCCCGATCGGCGCGATCGCGGTCGGCGTCATCGCCGGTGTCCTGTGCGCCATGGCGGTCGGCCTGAAGTACAAGTTCGGCTACGACGACTCGCTCGACGTCGTCGGCGTCCACATGGTCGGCGGTGTCGTCGGCTCCCTGCTGATCGGCTTCTTCGCCAGCGGCAAGGGCCAGTCCGACGTCGAGGGCCTCTTCTACGGCGGTGGCCTCGACCAGTTCTGGAAGCAGTGCGCGGGTGTCTTCGCCGTCCTCGCCTACTCCCTGATCGCCTCCGCGGTGCTCGCCTTCCTCCTCGACAAGACCATCGGTATGCGGGTCAGTGAGGACGAGGAGATCTCCGGCATCGACCAGGCCGAGCACGCCGAGACCGCATACGACTTCAGCGGCGCCGGCGGCGGTTCCGCCAAGGCCACGGTCGCCGCCCCGGCCGCCGCCGCGAGCAAGAAGGTGGACGCATGAAGCTCATCACCGCAGTCGTCAAGCCCCACCGGCTCGACGAGATCAAGGAAGCCCTCCAGGCCTTCGGGGTGCACGGCCTGACGGTCACCGAGGCGAGCGGTTACGGTCGTCAGCGCGGCCACACCGAGGTCTACCGCGGTGCCGAGTACACCGTCGACCTGGTCCCGAAGATCCGCATCGAGGTCCTCGCCGAGGACGACGACGCCGAGCAGCTGATCGACGTCATCGTGAAGGCCGCCCGCACCGGCAAGATCGGTGACGGCAAGGTCTGGTCCCTGCCGGTCGAGACGGCCGTACGGGTCCGGACCGGCGAGCGCGGTCCCGACGCGCTCTGAGCGAAACGAACAGGAGCTGCTGGGTGTCGAGTACGGACGTGCGAAAAGAAGCAGAGGACTCCGGACCCAGCGGCTATGCGGCGGCCCGGCTGCGTCTCCTCAACGAGGGGGCGCAGTCCGGGCCGCCGCGCCGTTCGGCCCTGGCCGAACTGACGGACGACTGGCTGACGGGACTGTTCACCGCGGGCTCCGAAGCACTGCGCGGTGCCTCCCTGGTCGCCGTCGGCGGCTACGGCCGCGGCGAACTCTCTCCACGCAGCGACCTGGACCTCCTCCTGCTGCACGACGGCAGCGACCCCGGCGCGGTCGCCGCCCTGGCCGACCGCATCTGGTACCCCGTCTGGGACCTGGGCCTCGCCCTCGACCACTCGGTGCGGACCCCGGCGGAGGCCCGCAAGACCGCCGGCGAGGACCTGAAGGTCCAGCTCGGCCTCCTCGACGCCCGGCACCTCGCCGGCGACCTCGGCCTGACCGCCGGACTGCGCACCGCGGTCCTCGCCGACTGGCGCAACCAGGCACCCAAACGCCTCCCCGAACTCCAGGAACTCTGCGCCGAACGCGCCGAACGCCAGGGCGAGCTCCAGTACCTCCTTGAGCCGGACCTGAAGGAAGCCCGCGGTGGCCTCCGTGACGCCACAGCCCTGCGCGCCGTCGCCGCCTCCTGGCTGGCCGACGCCCCGCGCGAGGGCCTCGACGACGCCCGGCGCCGGCTCCTCGACGTCCGTGACGCCCTGCACCTCACCACCGGGCGCGCCACCGACCGGCTCGCCCTCCAGGAACAGGACCAGGTCGCCGCCGAGCTCGGCCTGCTCGACGCGGACACGCTCCTGCGGCAGGTCTACGAGGCGGCACGCGTCGTGTCGTACGCCAGTGACGTCACCTGGCGCGAGGTGGGGCGCGTGCTCAGGTCGCGGTCCGTGCGACCCCGGCTGCGCGCCATGCTCGGCGGCGGGAAGCCGGTCGCGGAGCGGTCGCCGCTGGCCGAGGGCGTCGTCGAGATGGACGGCGAGGTGGTCCTCGCCCGCGCCGCGCGCCCCGAACGCGACTCCGTCCTGCCGCTGCGCGCCGCGGCCGCCGCCGCGCAGGCCGGACTGCCGCTCTCGCTGCACGCCGTACGGCGCATGGCCGCCCACGCCCGCCCCCTGCCCACGCCCTGGCCCGCCGAGGCCCGCGAGCAGCTCGTGACCCTGCTCGGCTCCGGCGCCCCGACCATCGAGGTCTGGGAGGCGCTGGAGGCGGAGGGGCTGATCACCCGGCTGCTTCCCGACTGGGAGCGGGTGCGTTGCCGCCCGCAGCGCAACGCCGTGCACATCTGGACCGTCGACCGGCACCTGATCGAGACGGCGGTCCGCGCCTCGGAGTTCACGCGGCGCGTGCACAGGCCGGACCTGTTGCTGGTCGCCGCGCTGCTGCACGACATCGGCAAGGGCTGGCCCGGCGACCACTCGGTGGCCGGCGAGATCATCGCGAAGGACGTCGCCGCGCGCATCGGCTTCGACCGCGAGGACGTCGCCGTACTGGCCACTCTCGTACGGCACCACCTGCTCCTCGTCGACACCGCCACCCGGCGTGACCTGGAGGACCCGGAGACGGTCAGGTCGGTCGCGGAGGCGGTCGGCACGCAGTCCACGCTGGAGCTGCTGCACGCCCTGACCGAGGCGGACGCGCTGGCCACCGGCCCCGCGGCCTGGTCGTCCTGGCGGGGTTCGCTCGTCGCCGACCTGGTGAAGCGGGTCGCGGCCGTGCTCGCCGGCGACGACCTGGACGAGCCCGAGGCCGCGGCGCCCACGGCGGAGCAGGAACGGCTGGCGATCGAGGCGGTCGCGACCGGCAGCCCGGTGCTGTCGCTGCGGGCCCAGACGGAACCGCCGACGGGGGAGGAACCCTCCGGGGACCCCGAGCCGCTGGGCGTGGAGCTGCTGATCGCCGTACCGGACCAGCCGGGTGTCCTCCCGGCGGTGGCGGGCGTGCTGGCCATGCACCGCCTGACCGTCCGGACCGCCGAGCTGCGTGCCCTGGACCTGCCGCACGGTGTCGAGGGCTCGGTGCTGCTCCTGAACTGGCGGGTGGCGGCGGAGTACGGGTCGCTTCCGCAGGCCGCGCGGCTGAGGGCGGATCTGGTGCGGGCGCTGGACGGTTCGCTCGACATCGCGGGCCGGCTGGCGGAGCGGGACGCGGCTTACCCGCGCCGCCGAGGCGTGGTCGCCCCGCCGCCGCGTGTGACGGTCGCCCCGGCCGCCTCCCGCCTGGCCACGGTGATCGAGGTCCGCGCCCAGGACGCCCCGGGGCTGCTGTTCCGGATCGGGCGGGCGCTGGAGGACGCGGGGGTGCGGATGCGGAGTGCGCATGTGTCGACGCTGGGGGCGAACGCGGTGGACGCGTTCTATGTCACCGGTCCCGAGGGCGCCCCGCTGCCCGGTGACGAGGCGGCTTCGGTGACGCGGAAGCTGGAGGAGACCTTGCGGGGCTGACGGGGGATCCCGGCGAGCCGCCGGGCCGGGATACCCTGGAAGACGCTCATACTGCCCCCGACTCCGAGGACCGACGCCGCCGTGTTCGATACTCTCTCCGACCGCCTCTCAGCGACCTTCAAGAATCTGCGCGGCAAGGGGCGTCTGAGCGAGGCGGACATCGACGCCACCGCGCGCGAGATCCGTATCGCGCTCCTCGAAGCCGACGTGGCCCTCCCTGTCGTCCGGACGTTCATCAAGAACGTCAAGGAACGCGCGATGGGCGCCGATGTCTCCAAGGCGCTGAACCCCGCCCAGCAGGTCCTGAAGATCGTCAACGACGAGCTCGTCACGATCCTCGGCGGTGAGACCCGGCGCCTGCGCTTCGCCAAGCAGCCGCCCACCGTCATCATGCTGGCCGGTCTCCAGGGTGCCGGTAAGACGACTCTCGCGGGCAAGCTCGGCCACTGGCTCAAGGGTCAGGGCCACTCCCCGCTGCTGGTCGCCGCCGACCTCCAGCGCCCGAACGCCGTGAACCAGCTCAGTGTGGTGGCCGACCGCGCCGGCGTCGCCGTCTACGCGCCGGAGCCGGGCAACGGCGTCGGTGACCCGGTCAAGGTCGCCAAGGACTCCATCGAGTACGCGAAGTCCAAGGTCCACGACATCGTCATCGTCGACACCGCGGGCCGCCTGGGTATCGACCAGGAGATGATGCAGCAGGCCGCGGACATCCGTGACGCGGTCTCTCCCGACGAGATCCTCTTCGTCGTCGACGCGATGATCGGTCAGGACGCGGTCAACACCGCTGAGGCCTTCCGCGACGGCGTCGGCTTCGACGGCGTGGTGCTCTCCAAGCTCGACGGTGACGCCCGCGGTGGTGCCGCCCTGTCGATCCGGCAGATCACCGGCAAGCCGATCATGTTCGCGTCGAACGGCGAGAAGCTCGACGACTTCGACGCCTTCCACCCTGACCGGATGGCCTCCCGCATCCTCGACATGGGTGACCTGCTCACCCTGATCGAGCAGGCGGAGAAGACGTTCAGCCAGGAAGAGGCCGAGAAGATGGCCTCCAAGCTGGCGTCCAAGAAGGGCCAGGACTTCACCCTGGACGACTTCCTGGCCCAGATGGAGCAGGTCAGGAAGATGGGCAGCATCAGCAAGCTGCTCGGGATGCTGCCCGGCATGGGGCAGATCAAGGACCAGATCAACAACCTCGACGAGCGGGACGTCGACCGCACGGCCGCGATCATCAAGTCGATGACCCCGGCCGAGCGCCAGGAGCCGACGATCATCAACGGCTCGCGTCGCGCCCGTATCGCCAAGGGTTCCGGCGTCGAGGTCAGCGCGGTCAAGGGCCTGGTCGAGCGGTTCTTCGAGGCCCGCAAGATGATGTCCCGCATGGCCCAGGGCGGCGGGATGCCGGGCATGCCGGGGATGCCGGGCATGGGTGGCGGCCCCGGCCGCACGAAGAAGCAGCCGAAGCAGGCCAAGGGCAAGCAGCGCTCCGGCAACCCGATGAAGCGCAAGCAGCAGGAGCAGGAGGAGGCCGCGCGTCGCGCCGCCGCCGCTCAGGGCGGCAACGCCTTCGGCGTGCCGGGCCAGCAGGCTCCGCAGGACTTCGAGCTGCCGGACGAGTTCAAGAAGTTCATGGGCTGAGGGTTTCTTCTTGTACGACGCCGGGGGCGCTCCCTTTCCAGGGGGCGCCCCCGGCGCCGTCACCGCGCATGCTGGCGTGGCTTTCCTGTCGTAACGTCCGGATATGAGCAACCCCACGCCGCCCCGCAAGTCGCCGGACCAGCTCTGGCGTACCGAGGGCACCCCGGAGGAGCCGCAGAAGCCGTCCCCCGGTGGGCGCAGGCCGTGGGGTGGCTGGTGGAGCCTGATCGTCACCGCACTGGTCGTGTACCTGATCGCCAACCTCGTGCTGTCCTTCTTCAACGAGGGTGACGAGCCGACGATCTCGTACACCGAGTTCAGCAAGCAGGTGGACGCCGGCAACGTCAGCAAGATCTACGCCAAGGGCGACGCGATCCAGGGCCAGCTCAAGAAGGAGCAGGACAACCCGGAGGGCGACGGGAAGTACACCAAGTTCAACACCGAGCGGCCGACCTTCGCGGACGACCAGCTCTGGGAGGACCTGACCAAGCACAACGTCACGGTCACGGCCGAGCCGGTCGTCCAGCACCGCAGCTTCCTGTCCAACCTGCTGATCTCGCTGGCTCCGATGCTGCTGCTGATCGTGCTGTGGATCTTCATCGCGCGGCGGATGCGCGGGGCGATGGGCGGAGCGGGCGGGATGCTCGGTCGCAAGGCCCCGCCCAAGCCGGTCGAGCTGGAGCCGGGCAAGCAGCGTACGACCTTCGCGGACGTGGCGGGCATCGACGAGGTCGAGGGCGAGCTCAACGATGTCGTCGACTTCCTGAAGAACCCGGACGCCTACCGGAGGATGGGCGCCAAGATGCCACGCGGTGTGCTCCTCGCGGGCCCTCCCGGCACCGGCAAGACGCTGCTCGCGCGAGCGGTGGCCGGTGAGGCGGGGGTGCCGTTCTTCTCCGCCTCGGCCTCCGAGTTCATCGAGATGATCGTCGGTGTCGGCGCCTCACGCGTGCGTGAACTGTTCGCCGAGGCCCGCAAGGTGGCCCCGTCGATCATCTTCATCGACGAGATCGACACCATCGGCCGGGCGCGCGGCGGCGGCTCCGGCATGGGCGGCCACGACGAGCGCGAACAGACCCTCAACCAGATCCTCACCGAGATGGACGGCTTCTCCGGCTCGGAGGGCGTCATCGTCATCGCGGCGACCAACCGCGCCGACGTCCTGGACCCGGCCCTGACCCGCCCCGGCCGTTTCGACCGGGTGGTCATGGTCTCGCCCCCGGACCGGGGCGGACGTGAGGCGATCCTGGAGATCCACACCCGTGACATCCCGATGGCCGACAGCGTGGACCTCGCCCAGGTCGCCCGGACCACCCCCGGCATGACCGGCGCGGAACTGGCCAACCTCGCCAACGAGGCGGCCCTGCTCGCGGTCAAGCGCAAGCAGGAGAGGGTGACGCAGAGCGACCTCTCGGAGGCGCTGGAGAAGGTCCAACTGGGCGCCGAACGCCCGCTGGTGATGCCCGAGGAGGAACGCCGTCGCACCGCTTACCACGAGAGCGGTCACGCCCTCCTCGGCATGCTCCAGCCGGGCGCCGACCCCGTCCGCAAGATCACCATCGTGCCGCGCGGAAGGGCGCTCGGGGTGACGCTGTCGACGCCGGACGCCGACAAGTACGCGTACACCGAGGAGTACCTGCGCGGCCGCATCATCGGCGCGCTGGGCGGCATGGCCGCGGAACAGGTCGTCTACGGCGTGATCACGACCGGCGCGGAGAACGACCTCGAACAGGTCACCAACATCGCGCGCGGCATGGTCGCCCGGTGGGGCATGAGCGAACGGGTGGGCCGGCTCTCCGCCCTCCCCAACGACGCCCAGCAGGCCTACGGGCTGGCGGCCGCCCCGCAGACCCTCGACGTGATCGACGGCGAGATGCGGCGGATCGTCGACGAGTGCTACGACGAGGCCTGCCGCAAACTCCGCGACCACCGGGGCCAGTTGGACGACCTCGCCCAGGCGCTGCTGGAGAACGAGACCCTGGAGGAGGCGGACGCGTACCGGATCGCGGGGATCACCCGGCTGACGAAGGACGAGTCCTAGACCCGCGGGAACGTCCAGACGTCCCGTCGCCGACTTCACAACTGCTCCTGTGCACAGGGGAAACGGACCCTGTGCAACGAAGCGGGCCGCAGCGCCTGGATCAGGCCATGTTCAGGGCACGCGCGCGATGAGATAGCGGAACACGTTCGGCATCCACACCGTGCCGTCCCGTCGCAGGTGCGGATGGAGCGCCTCCGCCAGCTCCTTGTCGACCTGCGCCTGGTCCGTCGCGGAGATCGCGGCGTCGAAGAGGCCGGTCGACAGCAGACCCCTGACGGCGCTGCCCAGGCCGGCGTACCCGAAGGGGCACGCGACCCGTCCGGAGCCGTCCGGCTTCAGTCCCGCCCGCTGGGCGACCTCCTCCAGGTCGTCGCGCAGGGCGGGGCGCCAACTGCCCGCGCTGCGCAGCGGATCCGCCAGCTTCGTGGCCACCCGCAGCACGGACGACGTGGCGCACCGCTCCGGCGGACCCCAGCCGGCGAGCACCACGGGCGCCCCGCGCTCGGCGAGCGGTGTCGCCGCCCGCAACAGGTCGCCGAGCCCCTCCGAGTCGCCCGCGAGACACCCGATGGGCTCGAAAGCGGTCACCAGGGTGTACGCGGGCGTCTCCGCGTCGGCCGCGTCCCGTGGTGAGCCGTCGACCAGCCGCGTGTCCGCACGCGCGCGTGTGCCCGACGCCTCGGGAAGCAGCCGCTCCCGGGCCAGGGCGAGGCGTTCGGGGCAGGAGGTGTCGACGCCGGTGACCGCGGCCCCTCTGGACGCGGCCATCAGCAGGGCGAGCCCGCTGCCGCAGCCGAGGCCGAGGAGCCGGGTGCCGTTGCCCACATCGAGTCGCTCGTAGACGGCCTCGTAGAGCGGGACCAGCATCCGCTCCTGTATTTCGGACCAGTCACGCGCGCGTGCCCCTGGGTCCACGGGGGATGCCTCTCCCGTGTGAGTCAGGTGCTGCCGCACGAGCGTAGGTGTCATCAAAGCGCCCCAATCCGCCGAGAGTTGCCCCTGTGCCCGTTTCCGTAGCCCCCGTGACGTGCGCTCGCACTTTCCCCCGTATGTCTTTCCGTATGCCAGCAAACTCCGGGTCCGTCCCGGCGTCCAGGGGTCGTAGGGCCTCGCTTGTGGGATGACCGCGCGAGTGGCGAGATTTCACATGCCGGCAACCTGGGCCCGTACGATCCTGGGGGAGCGGACGCGGGTCGAGATGGACGGCCGCGACGGCCTGCGGGTCCCGCCGCGGCTCGCGCGCGGCTGGGCGCGTCTGCCGTGGGCCGGGCTCGGTGAAGAAGGCGAGGCCAGGCCGGCCGAGCCCGTGGTGACCGTACGGTGTCTGGCCGTCGAGGACGGGTCGGTGCCGGACGAGGACTCGGCGCCGGGTAACGTCGCGGTGGTCGCGCGCGCTTACTGAGGTGGCGCCCTTCCGGTGGGAGAGCGACCGAAACGCCCCTTGCGCATCCGCGGACCTCACTCGTCCCGACGCGCGGACACCGTCTACACGGTGGTGCGTATATCGGGCTACGTACCGCCTTGGTATGAGCTGTGAGGCTTCTCCGCAGATCAGCGCACCCGCCCTCGTCAGGACGCATCAGCGGCAACTGACGGGTACGTGCAAATTATTTGGGATGGCCCGGAATAGGAACACACGGGCCCTCACGCTCGTTGTCATTACGTGAGCACGACACAGACACCACCTGTTCTCGCCGCCGAGCTGGCACAGGCGTGGGCCGACATTCAGCGGTACCACCCCGAGCTGCCCGACCTCGCCGCGCCAGAGTCCCTGATCGGGGAGTCGTCGTCCGCGTGCGGACACGAACTCTCCTTCGAGCGACTGCTCCATGAGGCAGTCCATGGGATCGCCGCAGCCCGCGGCGTCCGTGACACCTCCCGCGCCGGCCGCTACCACAACCGCAGATTCCTCGCGATCGCCGAGGAGCTGGGCCTGGACCACCCCGAGGAACCGCATCCGAGCAGCGGCTTCTCGCTGGTCACCCTCAACCCCGAGGCGAAGCGCCGCTACCGGCCGACGATCGATCGCCTCCAGCGCGCACTGAAGGCGCACACGGCAGCCACCTCCGCCGACACCTCCCGCACCTTCCGAGGCCCCGCCGCCCGGCACGGCTCCTCCGGGGGCGGGGTGCGGGTGAAGGCGGTCTGCGACTGCGGCCGCAACGTACGGGTCGTCCCGTCGGTGCTGGCGCAGGCGCCGATCGTGTGCGGCGGCTGCGGGAAGCCGTTCCGCATCCCGGAGGTCGTCGGCGCGGCGTAGCCACGCGCGGTGTCGGCGTCTCGTGGGTGCCGGGACCAGTGTCGTGGGGGGGGGGGGGGGGGGCCCCCCCCCCCCCGCGGGGCCGCGCGGGGGGGCCCCCACCCCCCAGGCCGCGCGCGGCCCCCCCGCCGCCGCCCAAAAACCAC
>NZ_JBIUCI010000031.1:0-63981 GCF_044593635.1 Streptomyces sp. NPDC051913
AGCCCCCATCAGGCACTGACCAGCCCAAACAACCCGGTCTGCCACTGACACCCCAACAACAAAAACCCCACCGACAAAACACCACACAACACCAGCCGGATCGCTCCGCGATCCGGCGCCGGAGTCCGCTCCACGAGCTCCTCAAAACCGCACCAACTAGCAAGAAGGTAGGGTTAGTTGACGAAGCGTCATAAACTGATACAGCATCAGGCCTAACGACCTGAAAACCAAGCGAACACACCTAGGCACACCTGCACCCACACCTGCACAACCATCACACGACAATTTCCCACCTTCGCTAGAGCCAGATCGACCGAACGCCGACCAGCACGCCCCTAAACCCACACAGATGTACGACACCCCATATGGAGTAACACCGCCAACAACAAAAGCCGAGGCCGTTCCCGCTACGCCTACAAATAAATGCATATAGAGGGCGCACGGATCTTCGCAGGTCAGAGCATGTGCCGTGTAACGCTGAGGGCTATTTGAATGTCACATCGGGACGCACCTTTCCCCTCCATGGGAAATGATCATGCCCCTGCCCCGGAAAGCTCCGCCACTACGGTCGGCCGCACATCGTTCCCCTCCAGGGGAAAGGTCAAGGTGAGGAGCCGTATGGGGCGGGCAAGGCCGGCAGTGAACACGGGTACTGGCGAGCACCTCCAACTGGAACTGCTCGACAAAGACGAGAAGCCGTATGCCTGGAGCGGGGGCGGCCGCCACGTGAACGTGAGTAAGAGGCTGGCCGCGGCCGTGTGGGCGAAGGACAGGGGCTATACGAAGAACGACAAGCTCGTCTACGGTCACTCCCTGTTCAACTCACCGCCTGGCGATGAGCCATTGCGAGAGAGCTTCCGGCAGATCGGCATTGCTTTGGAGCTGCGTCCGAACGCCGTAAGTAGCTCCGTGGGTAACCTCCACAAGGGAGGATTCCTCTTGGAGGCGGAGAGAGTAGGCAAGGTGACGTTCTACAAGCTGAACGGTCGGGCCGCATATGACGGCTCCGCAAAGCAGCAACACAGGGCCATCGAGCACGCCCGCCACCCCGTCGTCCCCGTCCCATCGGAGACGAAGAAGGAAGCAATGTGATGTCTCCTACCGCCGAGCCATCCCAGCCTCGCTTCATGGAAGCCCGCGAACTGAACAACCTCCTGCTGCGATCCCAGCTGAAGCAAGGCGCAGACCTGAAGATCCTCATGTACTACGCCACGGCAGTCCCTGTCGGAGAACCGGTACGCACTACCGCCACCGACATCGGCAAACTCATCGGCCTTAGCACCACCAGCGCTTCACGCAGCATCGGCCGCCTCGCCACCAACGGCTGGCTCCAACTCGCCTATACAGCAGTCGGAGTGAAGTTCTACCGCCTCGGTCACAAAGCCATTAGTCAGCCATCAGCCCCCGAGCCCACAGACGAGCCAGACACACCCGTGGCAACAGTCCGGCATCTCCACAGCGTCCAAAACCACTGCCAACGAGCCTAATAGCGGGCTGCTCCTGCGGAGGTTCGTCGTCCTGTCCGGCAAGTCCTTTACAAGGGTTCTGCAATGGGGCTCAGGACACTGGGGGGCATGACCTCCAGCAATACATACGGATCCGCCGTGCACCCCTACACCCGCGAGATGGCCATGGTCCATCGGGTGTTTCGCCGTGAGTCGCGTCTGCTGGCCGAGCTCGTTCAAGGCGTGCGCCGGGGCGACCGTGCTCGTGCCCTGGTTCTTTCGGAGCATTGGCGGCTTTATGCCGAGGGGCTGCACACGCACCACACCGGTGAGGACGAGCTGTTGTGGCCGGTGCTGCTGCCTCAGCTGCATCTGGCTGCCGAGCAGGTGCTGGCGATGGAGGCGCAGCATCGCGAGCTCGACGAGGGGATCGCGGTGGTCCAGGGGCTCATGGACCGGTGGCAGCCGGAGGTCCGGCCCGAGGTGCGTGACGAGCTGGTGGAGGCGCTGCGTAAGCATCACCAGCAGTTGTGCTCCCATCTGGATGAGGAGGAGCGGGAGGTCATGCCGTTGGTCGCCCTTCATGTGACTGAGCAGCAGTGGCATGCGGTGGGAGAGCGGGGCCTTGCCGAGACTCCGCGGAACCGGCTGATGATCGCGCTGGGCGCCATTCTGGAGGACAGCCCGGCTGACGAGCGTCGGGAGTTCCTTGCCCGGTTGCCCCTTCCTGCCCGGCTGCTGTGGAGGGTTGTGGGGCAGCGGCAGTATCGCCGCGAGATCCGGCGAGTCCGCGGAGGGTACGCGGCTGGTTGAGCGTCGTCCTGATCCGAAGGCCCTTCCGGGCGTCTTTGCCCGTGCGGCCGCTTCGGCGGTCTGTGGCCTGACGGTCCCGAGGCCCGCCCCGTCCCGTACCCACCGAGGAACTCTCACCGATGCGCATCGGATTCGCCGTCCCGCAGTTCGGCCCGTTCGCCGACCCCGACCACACCGCCACGATGTGCGCGGCCCTGGAGAAGCTGGGCTGCCACAGTCTCTGGGCGGCCGATCGGCTGCTGGCCCCGATCATCCCTCCCGACGGGTACGTCAGTGGCAAGCCGATGCCGCTGCGGTACGGCACCCACCTCGATCCGCTGCTCGCTCTGACGGTGGCGGCGACGGTCACCGAACGGGTCCGGCTCGGGAGCAGCACGCTCAACGCCCTGTGGCAGCCTCCCCTGCTGCTCGCCCGCTCGTTGACGACGCTCGATCTGATCAGTCACGGGCGCTTGGACGTGGGGCTCGGGCTGGGCTGGATGCGTGAGGAGTACACGGCCGCCGGGGTGCCCTGGCGGGGCCGTGGCGCACGGCTGGAGGAGACTCTCGACGTTCTCGACGCCGTATGGCAGTCCGATCCGGTCGTTCACGCGGGCTCGTTGTGGAGGATTCCCGAGTCGACGATCCTGCCCAAGCCGCGGCAGCGTCCGAGGCCGCCGGTGCTGCTGGGTGGCTTCACCCCGCCCGCGCTGGAGCGTGTCGGCAGGCGCGCGGAGGGCTGGTTGGGGGCCTCGATGCCGCTGCCGTACTTTCAGGGTCTTTGGGCCGTCGCGGCCGAGGCGGCCGAGCGGGCGGGGCGTGATCCGGCGGGCCTGCGCCGGGTGTTGCGGGTCAACGCGGAGGTCACTGCGTCCGGGGCGGATGCCGCGGAGGCGTTCCAGCGGGGGACCGTGCGCCAGATCTGTGACCATCTCAGGCTGATGTGCACGGCGGACAATGACGAGGTGCTCGTGGATCTCCAGCTGACGGCCGATTCGCCTCAGCGTTTCCTCGAACTCGCGGCGGCGTTCCTGGCCGAGCTCGTCGAACCGGTGCCCGCGGTATGAGGTGAGGGGCGGAGAGGGTCTGTGAGGGTTCCTAGGCGGATACCTGCGGCAGTCCTGACAGGGCGGTTCGAGCGGCGTCCGTCCAGTGTGGGGAGTTCCATGCGGTGGCCACCCGCTGCGCCTGGAGGTAGTGGTGGCGCGCCTGTTCGGGGCGGTCCAGGTACTGGGCGAGTTCTCCGAGGGTCTGTGCGACGGGCCGGAAGGCCATGGAGAGGTTGCTCAAGCCCCCCGCCAGCGTGTGCAGGGGGAGCAGGTCCTGGTAGACCTCCGCGGCAAGTGTGCGGTCGTCGAAGGCGACCGCGGCCATACCGCGCAGCTGGGTGAGGACCACGTAGGCGAAGTCGCGCTGGATGGGGACACGTCGGGCCAGGACGGCGCGGGCCTCTTCGAGGCGTCCGGCGGCGGACAGGGAGAGCGCGGTGAGCGCTTCGTTGACCGGCCGGTACTGCTCCCACACCGCGAGCAGCATGGGCAGCATCTCGGCGAGGCGTCCTTGCTGGATCCGGATACAGCCCATGCTCAGGGCGGCCAGGCCGCTGAGATCGACGGCTCCTCGTGCCCGGAGTTCGTCCACCGCCTCCGCCAGAGTCCGCTCCGCTTCGTCGAACCGGCCCTGGGCCATGGCGAGCATGCAGTGCCGTAGCCGGGCCACCGCGAACAGGCCCTGGAGTTCGTAGGTGCGGGCGATGTCGTCGGCGCGGGCGAGGCAACGCTCCATCGCCTCTGGGTCGTTGTGGCCGGCGGCGATCCGGGCGGCGGTGTAGTGACTCATCCAGGAGTACTCGGGGCTGTCCTCGGCAGCGGCCACCTCGGCGAGTTCGTGGTGGAGCCGCTCGTAGGTCTCGGGGTCGAGGTCGCAGTCGATCCGGCGCAGCAGTGAGGTGAGGGTCAGCCCTCGCAGCCGGAGCTCGCCCGCGGCGCGGGCCAAGCGCACCGCCTCGCGTGCCACTTCCACGGCGCGCGGGTCGGAGTCGTCGAGGGCGTCGGCCAGCTGGTCGAGCAGCAGGCATCGTTGCCGGTCGGTGAGGTCCCCGCTGGCCAGCAGCATGTCCAGTTCCTCGACGGCCTCGGGGTCGGACACCGCGTAGGCGCGCACCCGCCAGGGGGTCGGCTCGGTCCAGGTCGTGTAGGCGGCGATCAGCAGGTCGGTACGCGAGGCGGCGGCGGGTTCGACCTCGGAGGGTTCGCAGGGGCCGTCGGCCTTCCTTTCCGCGCGGGCCACGCGTACCGCCTCCTGTTGGGCCTCCCGTGCCGGGACGATGGCTCCCATGCGGATGCGGGAGTCCACCAGTTGGCCCAGAGCCGTCACGCGCAGCCGGGCGGCGTCCTGATCGGCGAAGGCCTCGGGGTGGCCGGTGAGAAGGCCGAGCGCGGCGCTCAGCATGGCCTCGGCGTTCTGCGGGGCGTAGCGGCGCACTGCCTGCTCTCCCGCGAGCAGGGCGTGGCGGACCGCTGGTCCGGCGTCGGCGGTCAGCACCGGAGCCGCCTGGAGGAGGTGGTGGGCTGTGGCGGCGACGTCGTCGGAGCCGAGGGACATCAGTGCCCTGCCCAGGCGGGAGTGCAGCCGGGCCAGCCCCAGATGGGTGAGGTCGGCGGCGAGGGCGTCGCGTACCAGGGCATGGGTGAAGCGGACCGTGCCGGGGCGGGGTTCGGTGAGCAGGCCTGCGGTGACGCCCGCTTCCAGGGCGTCGAGCAGCTGGTCGGGGTCGTGGTCCGTGGCGCGGAGAAGGAGGGTGAGCGAGCTCTCGCGCCCGGCGACGGCCGCGAGCCGCAGGCCGGCCGTGACGGCGGACGGCAGGAGGGCCAGTCGGCGCTTGAGTACGTCCTGGACCCCTTGGGGGACGGCTGCCAGCGCCTGCTGCTCGCCCTCGCCGGCCAGCATGAGTGAACTCTCCCGGAGGTAGAAGGGGTTGCCTCCGGTGCGTTCGGCCAAGGCCGCCGCGACGTGATCGCTCATGTCGGATGCGCCGCGCCGCAGCAGTTCCTTCGCGTGGGCCTGTGACAGTCCACCGAGGGCCACCCGTGCGGGCGCGAGGACGGCCAGGCGGGCCAGCGCACCGGTCAGGTCGCCTTCTCCGGCGCGGTAGGAACCCACCAGCAGTACGGGGGCGTCGCGCAGTTGCTCGGCGCAGAGCAGGAACAGCTCGACGCTCTCCTGGTCACCTCGGTGCAGGTCGTCCAGGACGATCGCCAGGGGGCGGCGCAGGGCCGTCTCCCGGAGCCAGCCGACGAGCGCTCTGTGCAGGCGGAAACGCTGTGCGGGGCTGCCGTCGGACTCGCCGAAACCGGCTGCGGCGTCGGGAGTGAGCAGCGGTGCCAGCGCTGGCGTGTACGGGCCGGGCGGGGCGGCCCGCGCAAGACCGGGCAGCATGTCGAGCCAGGCCCAGCCGGGCGGGGCGCCGTCTGTCTCGGGGCATTGGCCGAACCCCACCAGCCAGCCCTGCTGGGGCAGTTGGCTGATGCCCGTCTCCAGCAGGCTTGACTTGCCGATGCCGGCCTCACCGGAGACCAGGACCACCTGGGCGTGGCCTTGCCGGGCCCGATCCGCCGCGGCCGCCAGGGCTGCCAGCTCAGCCTCGCGGCCCAGGAGCCGGTCGGCCGCGAGCGTGGTCGGCGCTTCGGGCGCGGCACCCGTTCGCGTCGCGCGGTGCAGCACGTCCAGGCGCTGGTGCAGCAGAGCCTGCTCCAACTCCACCAAAGAGGCGCCGGGTTCGACTCCCAGTTCCTCGTCGAGCGCGCGCCGGGCCCGTCGCAGCGCGCCCAGGGCGTCGCCTTGGCGTTCTTTGGCCCATAGCGCCAGCGCCAGCAGCCGCCAGGCTTCCTCGTGCAGAGGTTGTTCCTGCGTCAGGGCGTCCGCGTCGGCCAGCGCCTGGTCCACGAGTCCGGAGCCAAGGCGCGCCGCCGCGAGCCGTTCGCGGGCGGTTCGGCGCATCTCCTCCAGGCGGGTGCGCTCGCCCATGGTCCACGGCTCGTCCGAGAACTCCGCGTACGGCTGCCCGCCCCACAGGGCGAGCGTGTCGGCCAGCTCCGCGACGGCCTGGGGCGTCTGCTCCCCCGCCGTGCGGTCCATCACCCGCCGCTCGAACACCCAGGCGTCCACCGCGTCCTGTTCCAGGACCAAGGCGTAGCCGTACGGCGCACTGATCAGCACTCGTGCGGGGGCTCGCGGGGGCCGTTCCGGTTCCAGGGCACGCCGCAGACGCGCGACGTACGCATGCAGGGTCGCCTGGGCGCTGGGCGGGGTCTTTGCCGGCCACAGCCGCTCGGTGATCTGGTCCGTGGGCACCACGGTTCCCCGGGCGATCAGCAGTTGTGCCAGGAGCATCCGGGGAAGGCGCCCGCTCACGTCAATCGCGCGGCCGTCGACCTCAATCCGGAAGGATCCGAGCACTTTTACTTTGACCATGACAAGCCCAGCCTAGTGGGCGCACCTGATCGGTTCGCGGCACAGGTCGTCGCCCGAGCGGTCCGCCGGGGGGCTCAGAGGCGGAAGGCCCGGCGTTGAGCGCGCTTGCCGGCGAGTTCCTCAAGGGCTCGGCGGGCGGCTTCGGCGCAGTGGGGTGAGTTCCAGGTACGGGCGGTGCGTTCGGCTGCGGCGTAGTGCTGGGCGGCTTTCTGCTCCTCGCCCAGGAGCAGGTACAGGTCGGCCAGGGCGTGGTCCAGAGGGCGGGTGGCGTAGACGGCGGCCGCGGCGGCGAACTGGCCTCGCAGCGGCCGCAGGTGCTCGATGAGCCCGGGGGCGCTGTCCAGGTCGCCTTGGAGGACGGCCAGTTGGGAGCGGAAGTCCAGTTCGATGCCGTAGAGGTGGTCGGTGACCGGCTTTTCGGGCAGGCGTACGGCCCGCGCGTCGTCGTGGCGGCCGAGGAGGGCGAGGACGAGGGCGTAGAGGACCCCTACCGGAGCGCCCACCGCGTCGTAGACGGAGCGCATCATCGGCTCGATGTCGGCCGGGCGTCCCTGGGCGAGCCGGATGGTGGACACGCCGAGCGTGCGCATGCCCTGCGCCTGGTGGGTGCCGACGCGTTGCAGCAGGACGTCGGCCTCGGCGTACTGGGCCTCCGCCTCGTCGAACCGGCCGTGGACGGCGGCGAGCATCGCCCTCGTGGCGGTGTTGATGCCCTGGGCCCACACCATCCGGTAGCGCTTGGCCAGGGTCAGGGCCTCCGCCGTGTACCGGTTGACCGCGGCCGGGTCGTTGCCGGCGATCGCGGTGAGGGAGTCGAGGTGCTCGCAGATCCAGCGGTAGGCGGGCAGGTCGTGGGTGCGGGCGAGTTCGCGCAGTTCGGCGACCAGGGGGGTCCGCGCGTCGCCGTGCAGTTCGTGCGGGAAGAGTTTCGCCGAGGTCATCAACGCGGCGGCGAGCAGGCGCGGTTCACCGCTGGCCCGGGCCAGCAGCAGCTGGGTGCGGGCGGCTTCGGCCGCTCGGAGCGGGTCCTTGACCGCCACCGCGTCGACGAGGGCGTGGAGGACGCCCGCGCGCGTGCCGTCGTCCAGGTCCTGGTCGGAGGCGAGTTCGTCGATCCGTCTCAGTACGGCCGGGTCGTCGGGCACCGCCAGCCTGCTGTGCCAGGAGGAGGGTTCGGCCCAGGCTCCGTAGACCGCGGCCACGAGATCGCCCCGGCCCGCGTGTTCGGCCAGCTCGGTCGCGCGTTTGCGGGTATGCCGTGCCGCGTCGGTCGAGCCGGCGCTCACCTGGGCACCGAGCAGTCGCACCAGCAGGCCCACCATGTGTTCCGGTTGTTCCTCGGCGGTTCCGGGTGCCGCCGCCATGGCATGGGTGTCGATGGCCTGCTCGATCAGTTCCACGGCCACCTCGTGCGCATAGCGGCGCGCGGCCGCCTCCGCGGCGCGCAGCGCGTAGTCGACGGCCAGCGGTGCGTCGGCGATGTCACCTGACCGGGCGAAGTGGTGGGCGAGGGCGGCCAGGTCGTCGGGACGGTGCCGGCGCAGCACCTCGGCGGTGCGGGCGTGCAGCCGCGACCTGCGCACACCGGACAGGTCGGTGTACACCGTGTCCCGGACCAGGGCGTGCACGAAGCGCACCCGGCCCGGGCGGGGTTCCACCAGGAGGTTCGCCACCAGCGCCGCGTCGAGTCCTTCGAGCAGGTCGGACTCGGGCACCTCGGCGACCGCCGCGAGGATGGTCACCTCGGCCTCGATGCCCACCACCGCCGTCAGTTGTACGGCGGTCCGCGCGCTGTCGGGGAGCAGGGCAAGGCGCCTGCGCAGCACGTCGCGCACGCCTTGGGGCACCTCCGAGACCGCGACGAGGGCGCCCTCGCTGGCCAGCAGTCGGGCGCTCTCCAGGACGTAGAAGGGGTTGCCGCCGGTGCGTTCGGCGAGCGCCGACAGCGTGGCGTGGTCGACGCCCTCGCCGCAGACGGCCTCGACGACGGTGGCCATGTCGCGCGGCGGGAGTCCGCCCAGCGTGATCCGGTGGGGAACGCTGGGGGCGAGGTGGGCCAGGGTTTTGACCAGGTGGTCCCCGACTTCGGCGGGGCGGTAGGTGCCGACGGTGAGCAGCGGTACGCCGGTTACGGAGGCCGCCACCTCGACGAGGGCGAGGGTCTCGCTGTCGGCTCGGTGCAGGTCCTCCACCACGACGGCGAGCGGGGCGGCGCTCGCCGCGGCCCGCATCCACTCGGTGAAGGCACGGTGCATACGGAAACGTCCGCTGGCGGCCTCGTCGGCCGTCGGGGCCGCCTCGTTGCCCGACTCGCCCAGCAGGGCCGCCAGTTCCTCGGGGCGGGCGGGGGGCATGTCATGGGCGAGTTCACCGAGCAGCTCCACCCAGGCCCAGGCCGGTGGAGCACCCTCGTATTCGGGGCAGCGTCCGATGAGCACCCGCCAGCCCTCGGTGCGCAGGCGGCCGGCGAGTTGGCCGATGAGGGCGGACTTGCCGGCTCCGGGTTCGCCTGTCACGAGGAGCGTGGCACCACTGTGCCGGGCGGTACTCGCCGCGCTGTGGGCGGTGCGGAGTTCGGCGCTTCTCCCGACGAAGAGGTCGTGCCACCGCGGCTGGGTGGTGTCGGCGGTCACGGGCGGGCGGGAGCCATCAGCGGCGGTCACGGGCGGACGGGAGCCGTCAGCGGTCGTAGCGGGCGGACGGGGGCTGTCGGGGACAGCGAGTGAGCGGGAACGGTCAGTTGCGGAGGCACGGGAGCGGGGACTGTCAGTCGCGGAGTCGGGGTGGGGTCTCGGGGCTTCCTCGGCCGGCGAAGAGGTGCTCCGCGCGTGACCTGCGCCCAGGCCCGCCTGCTCGGGGACGGACACCGCCGTACTCAGCACGTCCAGGCGTTGCGCCAGCACCGCGTGTTCCAGCTTCACCAGCTCCGGGCCCGGCTCGCAGCCGAGCTCCTCTCGCAGGGTCCGGGCCGCGCGGCGCAGGGTGGAAAGGGCGTATGCCTGTCGGCCGCAGGCCCACTGGGCCAGGGCCAGCAGTCGCCACCCCTCTTCCCGCAAAGGGTGCTCGCTGACGAGGGCTTCGGCCTCCAGCGCGGCCTTGGACACGTGTCCGGTGCGCAGGTCGGCGGCGACCGCCAGTTCGCCGGCCTCGGCACGCAGTGCCGTCAACCGGGCCACTTCGGGCCCGGCCCAGTCCGCGTCCGTGTGTTCCGCGAACGCGGGGCCTTGCCAGCAGCGCAGGGCTTCGGCGAGCAGGGCGCGCGCTTCCTCCGGCTCGGCATCGCGGGCACGGGCGACCCCGGCTTCGAAGCGCCATGCGTCCACCGCGTCCGGCGGCAGCCGCAGCGCGTATCCCGGAGCAAGGGTGACCAGGATGCTCGCCGGGGTGCGCGGCGGGCGGCCCGGCTCCAGTGAGCTGCGCAGCCTCGACACGTACACGTGCAGCGACGCCATGGCCTTTGCTGGGGGCACGTCCTGCCACAGACCGTCGATCAGGCGGTCCACCGAGACGACGCTGCCGCGGGCAGCGAGCAGCAGGGACAGGACGGCTCGCTGTCGTGGGGAGCCCAGGTCGACGGGCTCGCCGTCGACCTGGGCGCTCAGCGAACCCAGAACTCTCAGTCGCAACACGTCGGCGAAATCTACCCAGGGGTTCGAACACTCTTATGAACAAGCAATAAACACCGACGTCATGGACGCGTCAACGCGGCTTGCAAGTGAACGGTAAGCCGATGGCAAGCGGGCGACGACAGGCTGGGCGGACGTGACCCGTTTCCACTGCGTCGCGTCCGAACCATTGGAGCAAGCAAGCGTGTTCGCCAGCCGTACGACCGAACAACTCCCGACCGCCGACCGGCCCCACGACCGGCCCCACACCCACGAGATGGTCGTGGTGCACCGGGTCTTCCGCCGCGAGTCGGCACTCCTTCCCCGCCTGGTGCGCGCCGTGGCCGACGGCGACAGCGCCCGGGTCCCCGTCGTCGCCGGTCACATCCGGGAGTACGTGACGGGACTGCACCACCATCACGAGCTCGAAGACGAACTCCTCTGGCCGCTGCTGCGAGCCCGCTGCGTGCAGGACGACGCCCTCGTCACCCGGATGGAACTCCAGCACCTGCGCATCGACGGAAGCCTGACGGGCGTGACGCAGTGGCTGCCCGAGTGGGAGCGGACCGCGGACAGCATCGCCGGTGAGGAACTGGCGCTGGCCCTCGACGCCCACCGCATCGCGCTCGTCGAACATCTCGACGAGGAGGAGCAGTCGGTGCTTCCACTCGTCGCCGAGCACCTCACGGCCGGCGAGTGGGACCTCCTGGGCGCCCGCGGGATCGAGACCGTCCCCAGCAACCGACGCCTCATCGCACTCGGGGCCATCCTCGAGGACGCCACACCCGAGGAGCGGGCCTTCTTCCTGGGCCGGGCCCCGCTTCTCGGACGTCTGCTGTGGCGTACCGTCGGCCGGCGCCAGTACGCGGCCCACTGCCGCACCCTGCGCGGCCCGCTGGGCGGTGAGTGACGGACATGACGATCCTCGAAACGGCCCCGCTCGATGTGCTGGACGCCTACCGCACCTGTGAGTTCGTCACCCTGGGCCGGGACGGCGCTCCCCTCGCCTGGCCGACCGCGACGCTCCGGCAGAAGGACGGCACGCTCCTGGTGACCACGTCCCTGGCTTTCGCGCAGAAGGCGCTGAACGTGCGCCGTGACGGCCGGGTCGCCCTGCTCTTCTCCGACCCCACCGGCAGCGGGCTCGCCCATGCCCAGCAGATCTTCGTCGGTGGTCACGCCGAGTGCGCCGACGACATCATGACGGGCACTCAGGGCGCCGAGGACTACTGGCGGATGCTCTTCGAGAGGCAGCCGCACAGCCGGGCCTACGTCTCCGTTCCCATGCGTCGGCTGATGAGCTGGTACTACCTGCGGCTGCTGATCACCGTGACACCTGAGCAGGTGATCGTACGGCCGCCGCTGGATTCGCCCGCGTCCACGCCGCCGGCCGTCTCCGGCACTCCGTTGGGGCACACCCGCCTCGCCGAGTTCCCCTCCGCCGTGCTGGCCGCGCTCGACGCCGCCGGGGCACCGGTGCTGGCACGGACCGTCCCCAGGGCCACGGCCGCCGGGTACCTCGTCGACGTTCCCGCGGACTGCGCGGTGACACCCGGGCAGGCGTCCCTGCTGGTCCACCGGCACGACGAACTGCTGAACAACATGACCAACACCCTGGTCCGAGGGGAGCTGCGCAGGGCCGGGGAGAGCTGGGAACTGGTCCCGGCCAAGGTGGTGGAGCCGATGGGCTCGGGGCGCCTGAAGGACGCCGTACGGGTGTTGCGGCAGACCAGGCGCGCCAGCGACCGGTACCTGGAACGCCGCGGGCTGGCGCGGCCGGACGTGCGGTGGCACGAGTTCAAGGCGCTTGCCGCAGCGGCTCGCAAGGGCGATTCCGCCTGATCGGTCGCCGTAGACCCGGTGCGGGAGACCAATGGGGTTGGTCTCCCGCACCGGCTTGTCCGCCGGCATCGGCGGTTACCCGCGCTTCAACAGCTTGGCCCACCGCTTGGAACCGGGAAGGCTGTCCGCTCTCGTTGGCAGTGGCTGAGCAGTGGAGGCCGACTGCTGGTTCCGAGGGCTCGGCGCGCGGCTCGTGCCGGCACCTGGAGGTGCGACAAGCGCTGCCTGGTGGACCGAACTTGGCGCTCCTCGGTCGATGGATGCCGGCTGTGGCACGGGCTGACCCGCGAAGTTCCCCTGTCTGAGAGGGGCATGTCCTGCGGGTGTGGCAGCGGCCGCAGCCGCCGTCGGCGGCTGTGTCGGCACCGGCGGCGAGGAAGTGCGCTGAGCGGCAAGGTATCTCGCGTAGGCGGCGGCATCCTGGTCGATGATCCGAGCCGCTGTGGGGTGAACGGGTGCCCGAGCCGGAGCGGGCTGCCGGAGGGCTCCTGACCCGGCCTGGTTCCGCGGTGAGGATGACGGAGTGTCAGCGCCTGCCGGTCCCCGTGGACCCTTCGGACGAGCCCGCTGATCGTCGGGCCTTTCCGCAGAGGCCCCGGCACGCGCTGCGGACGGCTGAGCCTGGGCCGGCGCTCGTCGAGGGAGATTGGCTGCGTACTCGCGCAGCCTCTCGCTGTTGAGCCGAAAGCTCTGTCCTCTCAACAGGTCGGCCCGGTCCTCCGGGGTGAGTGCGTGGAGCGTCAGGTTCAGGCGGAACGTGCCTTGTTGCCCATCCGTGCCCCTGGGCACGAGGACACCCTGCTGGATGAGGTCGACGACTCCCTCGTAGGAACTGCGCTCGTCGAGCTGCTGGGCACGTGCCAGGAGAGCCTCTCCGGTGATGTTCACCTTGCTGGTATCAGGGCTCCCGTCAGGCAGCCGTGGAGCGTCCATCAACAGGATCTGCAGGGACGCGGCCAAGGCTTCTCCTGGCAGCCAGTCGCTCGCGCTGTTCGGTGGGGTGGACATCTCGGCATCCTCTCGTGGTCGGCACGCACGCCTCTCGGGGGAGACGGCGTCGCCCGGTTCGCCCCCGGGGTGCGACAGGTCAGGTGTCCCTGAGCCCCGGGCCGTCGGGCATGGTGCGTGGGGGTGGGCCGATTCCCTCCATGGAGGCGAACCAGGTCCGTACGCCTACGACATAGCTCTGCGCCTCCTCGGTGGCGGGGACGCCGTGTGCCTCGCGTACGACGTCCATGCCGACGTCGTAGGCCGCGAGGGTCAGGTCGAGGACGCTTCCGGTTGCCTCGCCGGCGTCGATCAGGCTCTGTGCCTGTTCGGCGAGTTCACACAGGTAAGCGCCCTGGGCCGCGATGGACTGCTTGGCGTCGAGGGGGTCTCCGTCCTTGTGGAGGCGCTCGAAGACGTCGGTCGGTACCTGGGAGATGCCCTTGGCACCGTTGGGTCCCACGAAGTCGGCGTCGAAGCCCGTCTCGTACTGGATCTGCGCGGCGATGGTGACGGGACCGATCACATCGCAGACCGATCCGGCGTCCTCGATGGAATCGTAGAGGTCTGCGGGGACGGTGCAGGGCTGCGAAGGGCTGTCGGAGCCGGGCGGGGTGATCTCCAGTGTGCCGAGGCCGTCGCCGAGCGCGATCTGCTGTGCCCGGGTGGCGAGTTCGTCCGAAGGGGTGTCCTGTGCGGCTTCGAAGTCCTCGCAGATGCGCTCCACCGGGGTCAGATCGTCGCTGATCCCCCCGAGGTCGGCGGGCAGCAGCCCTCGGAAGAACATGATCAGAATCACCAGCGGCATGAGGACGACACCGAGGCCGCCCACGATGAAGATCAGCGTGACGGCGAGGACGCCTCCGACCGGAATCGCCAGGCAGCCGCAGCCTCCGGCGGCGACCGCTGCCTGGACGGCGACGTTCGAGCTCTCGCCCTCCTGGCCGCCACCTGACGCCGTCACGGTGTGCTCCCCTCCCCCGCCGTCGCCAGGGCGGAACGCTGCCCGGCACGCTGGTAGTGATGTGCTGCCGTCGCCGTCGATGCGGCGCTGTGGATCGTCATGACGTGCGGGTCATTTCTTCGCCGCCCGCGCCTGCGGATCGGGGCGTACGACGCCAAGGATCTGCATCGACGCGGCGGGCGCCACGGTGATCGTCCGTCCTGGGCGTGGTGCGTGGATGATGCGTCCCGCGCCGACGTAGAGGGCGACATGGCTGGCGTCGTCGAAGTAGATGATCAGGTCCCCGGGCCGCATGTCCTTGATGGCGACGCGCTTGAGCTGTTTCCACTGTTCCTGCGAGGTGCGGGGGATGGTCACCCCGGCCGCGAGCCAGGCCTGGGAGGTCAGGCCGGAGCAGTCGAAGGAGTCCGGGCCCTCGGCACCCCACACATACGGCTTGCCGAGCTGATCCGTGGCATAGGCGACAGCCTTCTTGCCACCCGCGCTCGCCTTCGTGCCCACCCCGTCGAGGACACCTGTCTTCAGCCATGCGGCCTGCGCCTTGGCGGCGTCCTTTTTCTCCAGTGCGGCCAGGTGTTTCAGTTCGTCGGCCTCGAGTCGGGCTTCGAGTTTGCGGGCCGCGGCGATCTGCCGGGTGACCTTGTCCCGAGCCGTGTCACGGGTCTGCTGGATCTCCCGGAGGCCGTCGAGTTCCTCGGCCGCCTTCTCGGCCCTCGTCTTCAGCCGGCTCTCGGTCTCGGCCAGTGCCACCAGCTGCCGGTCGGTGCCGAGTTGGGCCTGCCGGGCCAGACCCGCGGCGTCCAGGGCGTGCTCGGGATCAGGGCTGAGGGCGAACTGCACTTCGGCGGGCATGCCGCCGCCGCGATACTGGGCGCGTGCGGCTGCCCCGACCAGGGCACGCAGCCGTACGAGCCTGGCATCGGCCCGTGCCACCTGCGCGCCGAGCACGTCCAGCTTCTTCTCCTGCGCCGCGACGTCCTCACCTGCCGCGTTGTACTCCTCGGTGGCGACTTCGGCGTCGTGGTACAGCGACTCCAGCTCGGCACGGACCTCCGCGAGGGTCTGCGGCCTGTCGGGGCGGGGCACCGCCTGGGCGAAGGGCTGCGTCGTGCCGGCCAGAAGGCAGAGCAGACCGGCCAGCACCACGGTGCGTGGCCTGTGCCTCGTCATCGGTTCGCGTCTCATACGGGGAAGGGCTCCTGGGCCGGTGCGGAGAGCCCGGTCTGCGCCGCGGGCTGCACAACACCGCACACAACGGCCAGGCCGGCAGCCGGGTTCACCCGGGGACGGATCCGCCGGGGACGGTCCTCGGCGTGAACCGCCGAGGGCTGTCCCCCGTTGTGTGCGCGATGGCGGACACCCGGGGCCCACCTGTGCTCCCGGCTCGCGGAAGGGGCATCGTCTTTTATGCCGGACGACTGGACGGTGAGCGTGTGGTGCGCGGCGGCGGGGGCCGTGTGCCTGGCCCTGGGGGTACGGGAGGCGGGGCGGCGGGTGCCGGCCCGGGCCATGGCCTGGTTCGCTGCGGCGACGATCGCCTTCGGGACGGTTGCGCTGCGGGGCGGGCGATGACCGGCGAGCGGACGGTGGGCGGCGGCCGGTCGGTGGACGGCGGGCAAGCGGTGGCCGGACGGCAGACGCGGTCGACGGCGCGTGTCGCGGAAGTCGATGTGCTGCGCGGGTTCGCCTTGTCGGGAGTGCTGTGCGTCAACGCGCTGCTGATGGCCGGTCCTTACACCGTGTACGGCGACGGCCCGACCGCGGGGACGGCCGACCACATGGCGGCCTGGCTGGTGAGTGCCTTTGTGGCGGGGAAGTTCTATCCGCTGTTCGCGTTCCTGTTCGGCTACGCCTTCGTCCAGCGGATGCGCGCCTGCCGGGCGGAGGGCGTGGTGTTCGGACCGCGCCATCTACGGCGTACGGCAACGCTGTTCACCCTGGGCCTGCTCCACGCCGTGCTGCTGTACCCCGGTGACATCCTCACCACGTACGCGGCACTCGCACTGCCGTTGTACGCCCTGCGCGAGGCCTCCGCACGGCTGGCGGTGCGCGCGGCGGCGGCGCTCGTCGCGGTGCTGTCGCTCGTGCTCCTGATGTACGGCCTGCTGACCGTGCTGGCCACCGGCCCCTCCCCCGGTCCGTTGTACGGGCCTGCGGTGGCCGACACGGTCGCGGCCTACCGGGGTGACGCCCTGTCGGTGATCGGGGCGCATGTGCATGCGCTGCCCACGGCTCTCGGCACGGATCTCCTGTACGCCCCGCAGGTGTTCGCCGCGTTTCTCACCGGGCTTGCGGCGGCCGGACTCCGGCTGCTGGAACGGTACGGTCGCGACCGGCGCCGCCTGCGCGCGATGGTACGGCGCTGTCTGCCCCTCGGTGTCGCGGGCGGGATCACGACCGCGGTCTGTACGAACGGGCCGCTGGACGTGCGGTGGTTCTACGTCGGTCAGGCGGTGGGGGTGGTCACGGGGCCGGTGCTGACGGCCGCGTACGCCTGTGGGCTGTTGCTGTGGCTGTCGCGCCCGGGTGGGGGTGGGGGCCGGAGTGCTGGTGTGCTCGCCGCGACGGGGCGGCTGTCGCTGACCCACTATCTGACGCAGTCGCTCGTGCTGGGCGCGGTGTTCACCGGTGTCGGGCTGGGGTGGTACGACCGGGTGGGGGCGGCGGGGGTGGTGGCGGGGTGTGGGGTGCTGTACGGGGTGCAGGTGGCCGTGAGTGCGCCGCTCCTTGCCCGTTTCGGGCGGGGGCCGGCCGAGGCCGTCGTGCGATGGGCTACCCGGGGAAGCCGCAAGGGGAGAAGTCGGTCGGGTGCGATGGGCGAGCGGTGAGGCGCCGGTGGGCACCTCACCGCTCTTGATCCCCCTCGGCCTCCGTCTCAGCGGAAGTCCGAGGTGGGGAAGGGCTTGTCCCGGTGGTTTCCCGGCTTGCAGCCGGCGAACGTGCCGGAGGGGTCGCGGAGTTGGGACATCGTATGGACGAGGTAGTCCCGGTGCCAGATCGCCGGGCCGGTGAGCCCGGCAGCCGGCTTCGACAGCTCGAACCAAGCCATCCACAGGCTGTAAAGCAGCCCGACCGCGTCCTTGTGCCGCCACCACTCGGGACACCAGGGGGCCTGAGAGGTGACCTCCCTTCCGTAGACCGGCAGCAAGAAATGCCCGACCCAGAGGGCCAGTCCTTGCAGGGCCTGGTCGTACTCGGCGCCGTCCATGTAGAGGATGAAGCGGACGCCCTCCTCCTCGGCCGGCGCCGGCTCCCCACCGATGTCGGCGGACTCGGCGCCTGGGGCTTGCTCACTCACGTCGGCCACCGTGCGCAGGGTTCCGGACGTCACCGGCCCGGCGGTTTCCTGGCCGCCTTCGTGGCTGCGTCTGAGGTCGAGGCCACCGGAGGAGGAGTGGTGGACCGTAGGTTGACCTCCCGTTCACGGTGCGGTGGATGAGGCACGCCAGGATGGCTCGCCGATGTGGAGGCGCCTGGCGGGCTGGCCTCAAGCGCCCGAGCACTGTCGAAGGTGTTCATCGCAATCGACGTCTGGTTCGGCGAGCCGCCGCCCATCCGGTTCGGCGAGGCGGTCTGGAAGTTCTCCAGCACCCCACGGATGGGCAGGTTCGCGTTGGCGGCGTCGGCATGCCCAACCATTGCCGACCCGATGAACGCCGCCGCGGTGGCACCGATCTTGAGGAAGCTGACAGTGCTCGCAGGCAGCGTCTCGGCCCCGTGCTCGGCAGCCGAGTTCATCGCGGCCGCGCCCATTTGCACTGCGGCACCGAACCCCATCTCAGTCGCGTTGAGAATGACTTGTCTGTTGTGCTGCCTGCGGTCCCTGTTGTCCTCGGCTGTCGGGCCGGTACTGCCATCGAACAGCTTCACGCCGTAAGTCACCGCCGCCACGGCACTGACCAGACCACCGGCGGCGGGTACCGCGGCGGCGGCGACGTTTGTGGCGTGCCCCGGGTTCTTCGTCGCCACGCCGGAGGCGATCACGCCCGCCACGTTGGCCCCGTGCATGGCGAGCTGGACCGTGTGCGCCTTGACCCACTGCCCGGCCTTGTACGTCCAGGTGGTGGCGGTAGCGGCGGGTGTCAGATCGGGAAGGTCGCCGCCCTCCCGGTTGAGACCGGCGATGACGCTCGGCTGGGCGTCCGAGTTCGCGACCGGGCTGTTTTCGTCCAGCTCCGTCGCGTGGAACTGGCCGTCCATGAGGAAGAGGGCCGCATTGGGATTGGGCGGCTCCGGAAGCGGGACGTCGGGATCGTTGTCGATGCGCAGGCTCACGTCGTCGCCATCACGGCTGACCCGAATGACGCTCGACGCGGTGCTGACGTTCGTCCCGGCGCTGACGTTCGTCCCGGCGCTGTGCGTCGACCGTGGCTGGGACACTTCGCTGCCGTGCTCGCTCCCGGGGGTGCCCGGCCGGTTCCTGTCCAGGCCTCCGCTGTTCGTGCTGTAGAGGGTCTGGGCATCGGCTGCGGTCTCGGACCGAGGCAGGGGTGTGGACATATGAGGGTTCCCTTCGGGTCGTCCGACATCGGTGTTGCCGTCTGTGCCACGGGACAACGGCTGCCGTCATGGCTGGGTTCAGAGGGGGCTGAGCAGATCCACCGCCCACCGGGTCACGCCTTGTCGAGGTTCACGGTCATCGCCTCCACAGCCGTGACCGCGCCGCCCAGCTTGGCCACCGCCCGCCGTGTGATGGCCGCCTCCTCCGCCTTCGCCGCCGTTGAGATGGCCTCGGCGTCGGCTTCCTTGAACCAGGGGCGGAGTCTGATCAGGGCTGGGCGGACGCCGGTGGCCAGGAGGAGGGCTGTGCCCTTGGGGAGGGCGCGGATCTTGTCGGGGGGCAGGACGGCTTCCTGGCGGTAGGAGTACGAGCGTGATGTGCCGTCGCGGCTGCGGGAGATGCTGGGGGTGCGGACGTCGTGCTGGCCGACGAGCGTGGAGATCTTCTGGACGAAGTCGGCGTCGTCGAGGCCGGCGCCGAGGAGTTTGACGGTGGCCGCGCTCCACAGGGCGTCCATGCCCGCCTCGCCCCACACGCGGGCGCCTTGGCGGTAACTCTGCAGCAGGGTGACGACGTTGATGCCGCGGGAGCCGAAGTGCGAGTACAGGTCGGGGAGATCGGAGATGCGGCACACGTTGGCGGCCTCGTCGAGGACCGCGGTCAGCGGCGGGTCCAGGCGGCCGCCCATGCGTTCGGCGGCGACGACTCCGGCGCGCAGGGTGGAATCGGCGAGGCCCGCGATGACGCCCGCCGCGGAGCCGCCGCCGTCTTTCGACAGCAGGTAGAGGGTGTCGCGTCCGGCGACGTGTCGGTCGGGGCGGAACTCGGGCAGGTCGGGGTCGGGGGCGACCCAGGCGAGGATCTCGGGGTCGAGGAGGCAGGAGACGGTCTGGCGGGCGGTTTCGTAGATGCCGTCGCGGGTCTCCACCGCGCCGCGGACCGTGCCCTGCAACTGCTCGGCCATGGCGTCCAGTCCGGTGTCGCGCAGCAGGTCGATGGGGGTGCGGTCGGCCGGGTCGGCGAGCCAGGCCAGGAGGTCCTGAACGGTGGCGCCGCCGCGCGCGGCGGCCAGGAACAGGGCGGTGAGGGTGTTCTGGGCGGCGGAGATCCAGAAGTCCTTCTTGGAGGCGTCGTCGTTGACGGATGCCACGAAGTGGCCGGCGAGCCGGCGGGCGCCTTCGATGGTGTGGCACTCGCCCAGCATGTTCCACCACATGCCACGGGGGGTGTGGGCGATGCCCTGGGGGTCGAAGGTCCACACGGTGCCGGCGTTCTCGCGCTGGGCGCGGGTGACGGCGTAGACGTCGGACTTGTTGGAGGTGAGGACGACGGCGCCCTGGGCGCGCAGGACGCGTGGGATGGCGATGCCGGTGGACTTTCCGGCGCGGGGTGCCATGAGGTCGAGTTCGACGTCCTCGAAGCTGCTGCGCAGTTCGGGTCCGTTCGGCATGAGGTCGCCGAGCAGGTTGCCGGTCTCGTCGGCGTCGAGGCGGTCGCGGCCCTTGAGGGTGGGGCGCAGGGAGCGGGCCCGGTCGGTGATGCCGTCGGGGCACATGCCGGCGAGTTCGCGGCGGCCCGCCAGCCCTGGCGTGGTGTCGCGGCGGCGGCGCAGGGCCGTGGCGACGACGGCCACGAGTGCGGTCAGGAGCAGCAGGGGCGCGGTCATGCCGGTGTAGACGGCCCAGGCGGGGGTGGCCGGCCAGTACGCGGCCGGGTCCGAGGTGGTCAGCCCGACCAGGGTGGACAGGGCGTAGGGAGGGTGGGTGAAGCCATGGCCGGTGAACAGGGAGGCGAGTGATCCGCCGAGCATGGCCAGGCTGAACAGGCCCAGGGCTGCGACGACGACGCCGGCCACCGCCCAGGTCAGTTCGTCGTGCGGGCCGCGTGCGCCGCTGCGGCCGGCGCTCACACCGTCTCCCCGGTCAGTCGGGGGTCGAGGGGCAGCGGGCCTTCCTGGGCGGCGCGGGCGACCTGCCGTGCGAGGTTCCTGGTGGCGGGGTCGGCCGTCTCGTTGGGGGTCCAGCGGGTGTTGGTGTTGTGCAGTTCGCGTTCGGCCTGGGTGATGGCGACCTTGATGGGGATGCCGGGGCGGCCGCCGACCTTGATGAGGAAGCGGCCGCGTCCGGGGGGCTCCTCATGCTCGGTGGTGACGCCCCAGCCGGGCGGGGAGGACCAGGACGAGACGAGTTCGATCTCGCGCCGGGACAGTCCCACGACCCGGCCGAGGTCCTCCATCTCGGTTCGGGGCAGCCCGGCGCACACCACCATGCCGGCGCGTTCGACGAAGCCGCGGGCCTTGGCCCGGTCCGCGTCGGTGCCGAGCGCCTCGGCGTCCTTGAGCGTGTGGGTGATCTTGGCGTCGCCCAGGCCGAGGGAGCGGTTGAGCCGGGTGAGGGCGTCGATGCGGTCGACGATGCCGGAGGCGGCGCGCAGCGGGCGCCACAGTTCGTCGAGGACGGTGAAGAACCAGCGCCGCGGGGCGAGTCCGGCGTCGGCCAGGGCGTGGGAGGCGGCGACGGTGCCCAGGCCGTCGGACCAGGCGGCGAGCATGGCCGCGGCGGTCAGCTGGGTGTCGGCCTCGCCGATGCCGGAGATGTCGATGCACACCGCCGGGGAGTTCGGGTCGATGCGGGTGGAGGTCTCGGAGGCGAAGGTGTCGCCGAGGGGCCCGTCGAGGATGCCGAGCAGGGAGCGGTGCAGGGGGTCGACGGCGTCGCGGTAGCGGGCGTCGTTGCCCCGGTCGAGGGTGACCGCGCGGACCCGGTCCGGTCCCTCGGTCAGGACCTGGAGCAGGTCGGGAAGGAGCGCGGTGCGGCCGGGTGCGGTGCGTTCGCGCAGGTGGTGCAGGACGGCGGAGAGCACGGACTGTTCGTGGTCGTCCATGGGACGGCCGCGCACGATGGTGATCAGCGCGGCGACCATGTTGAGGACACGGCCGTGGGTCTCGGCCCGCAGGATGTCCCCGGCCTCGCCGCCGATACGGTCGGCGGCCTGGCCCATGGCGCCGGGGTCCAGGACGTTGATGCCGCCGCGGCCGCGGCCGATGGAGATGACCTGGCCGCCCAGCGCGCGGACGGTGTCGGCGTAGTCGGGTTTGAGGTCGCCCAGGACCAGCGGGACCACTCCGGTGGCGGCCAGCCCGATGAGCATGCGGTTGACCAGGGTGGACTTGCCCAGGCCCGGCATGCCGAGCATGAACAGGGAGGGGTTGGAGATGTAGCGGGCGCGGGTGAACCAGGACAGCGGGTCGCCGCAGACGGTGGCGCCGGTGAACAGGTGCTGTCCCAGCGGGACCCCGATCATCGGGGCGCCGGAGCCGGCGGCGAACGGCCACATGCCGCAGGCCTGCACCGTGGTGGCGCGCCACATGGTGGGCGGGTCGAGGTGACCGACGCGTCCGCCGCCCGGGCCGTACCAGCCACGCGGTGGGACGAAGAGTTCCTTGGGCTGTGCGGGCGCTGGTTTGGCCTTGGCCTTCTTCTGGTTCTCCCGGCTCACAGCGCCTCCTGCAGTTCGTGCGGGATGAAGGTCTGCTCCCACGGGAGGATCCCGACGGGCAGGGTGCAGGTGAACGCGGCGGCCTGCATCCGGTCGGCGGGACGCATCTGGACCCGGGAGGCGGCGGTGAGGTTGCGGACGGCGACACCGGCGTCGGCGAGCTGCTCGGCGCTGTCGACGGTGACGGTGAGCATCAGCGAGAACTCCACGAGGCCGGCGCCCGATGCCTCCTCGGCGGCGGTCTGTTCGGCGGCGCGTACCTCGGAGGCGGCGCGGGCCTGGACCATGCCGCGCCCGGAGGTGGCCATGAACTGGGCGGCGCGCCGGTCGGCCTCGACGATGCGGGCGGCGGTGGCCGGGTCGACGGGCCGGTAGATGAGCGCGACCCGCTTGCGGCGGGTGCCGGACACGGCTTCGAGCATGCTGCGCAGCACCGAGGAGCGGACCGTGCCGCGGGGGGCGAGGGTCATCAGCCAGGTCCGTGAGACACCGGAGTCGTGCTGGTAGCTGCTGACCGTCTCGACCGCGCCGGCGGGTCCGGCGTCGTCCCATTCCAGGTGCGTGCCTCCGTGTTGGGCGCGGGCTTCGAGGACGTCGGCGGCGACCGCGGGGTCGTAGGCGACGCGCACGACTTCGGCGATGCGCTCGGCCGACAGCGGGTAGGCGGCGCCGCCGCCGGCTCCGACCAGGCCGCTGAGCAGTCCGGGGATGCGGATGGCGAGGTCGGTGACGATGTCCTCCTTCTTGCGCTTGTTCCCGCCGGGCACCCCGTAGGTGAGGGTGACGTAGGTGTGCATCTCGGAGGAGGCCGTCGGGTAGCGCTCGACGACCTCGTGCATCACGGCGCGGGCCGCCGCCGGGGCGTCGGGGTGGATGCGCGGCAGTACCTCGTTGGCGAGCCGGGTGCCGGGGTCGGGGGCGGTTTCCACGATGACGCCCGCCCCGCGCAGTCCGGGCTCGTGGGAGAGCCGGGCGAGCCATTCGCCCCACTGGGCCACCCACACGTCGACCTGCTCGGGGTCGACGAGCGAACCGCCGTCCGGGTCGCAGCCGAGGACGATGGTGTAGAGGTTGCGGGCGGGATGGTGGAGGACTCCGAAGGGACGGTCGTAGGCGTCGTGTCCCTCGCTGACGGTGACCTTGTTGAGCAGACCCGGCGGGCGGAAGCGGCCGCCGGGGCGCGGGGACAGTGGGCCGGAGACGTACAGATGCGCGCCTTTGGACTTGCGCCGCAGCCATCCGATGCGCAGGGCCATCAACTGGTAGACGTTGCGGCCGTCCTGGGTGCGGATCGCGAGGGGGATGAGGAACAGCACCACGGGGACGAGGACGACGAGGGCGGCGATGAGGGAGATCAGGGAGGCGAGGAGGGTCAGGACCAGCCCGCCGAAGACGACGACGGTGCCGACCAGTCCCAGGGGGCCCAGGCCCGGGCGCCTGGGGCGGCGCCAGTTGCCGTATGTGGGGTGTGTCGTGATGTCCGCTGTCATGGTGAGCCGGTGTCCTTGTCCTGATGGTGCGGGTGAATGGTCTTTTCACGGTGGTGAGGGGCGCCGCCGGACTCCAAGGGGGGACATGGAGCCCGGCGGCTGTCGAGGAGAACTGGCGGACGCGGCCGCTCAGTTGTTGTTGCCGTTGCCGCCGCCCGCCGCACCGGCGGCGGCGCGTCCCACGGTCTGCGCCGCTCCGACGGCTGCGCCGACCGCGGCACCGACCGGTCCGGCCGCCGCGCCCGCGGCACCCGCCGCACCGGCACCGCCCGCCGCACCGGCTCCGCCCGCGGCCCCGGCTCCGCCCGCGGCTCCGGCACCGCCGACTGCTCCGGCCCCGCCGCCGGCACCGGTCGCTCCAGCACCTCCGGGAGCACCGGCCGGACCGGGCGCACCGCCACCGCCGCCCGCGGGCTGTGCGCCGCTGGGGCTGCTGAGTTGGCTGCCGACCGAGCGGGCGCCGGAGGCCAGGGCGTTCTGGCCCTGGGAGACGGCGTAGGAGGTGACCGGGTCCCCGCCGAGGGCCGCCGTGGCCGGCACGACCAGTTTCAGCAGCGCGGGCAGGGCGATGGCGGACAGCAGCATCACGCCGATGCCGGCGATGCGTTCGTGGATCGCCTCCGGGTCCCCGGTCCCCCGGCCCGCGGTGGTCATCGCGGAGCCCGCGTAGATGACCAGCGCGACGGCCATCTTGTACGCCAGCCACGCGGTCAGCCAGCCGATGTGCTTGCGCCACCAGCTGGCGCCCCACTCGGTCATGGACGCCGCGGCGGCGAGCGGAAGCGTGCCCAGCAGCAGGATCATGACGCCCAGCCGGATGTAGAGCATGATCGTCTGTAGGATGCCGGCGATCATCAGAAGGAAGGCGAGGATCAGCAGCAGGAACGGCTCGATGTTCGCGCCGTCCTGGCAGCCGATGCTGTTGATCTGGGCTTCGGCCCCTAGCTGGAAGAGATGGTCGGCGTACCGGTCGGACAGCGACGCGCAGGCGGTGGCGACGGTGGTGGCGGCACCGGCGACGAAGATGACCCGCAGGATGCCCTTCAGTGCCGTACGTCCCGCGTCGCCGCGTTGCTGAAGTGCCATGCGGGCGGCGGCGACCAGCAGCGATCCGACGGCGAGATAGACGACCAGCCACTGTGTCTGGTCGCTGACCTGCGCGGCCGTGGTGGTGGAGGAGAACGTGGGGACGTTGGTGATGAGCGAGTCGAAGATCTCGATGGCGCCTGCGAGTACCGCGTTGGCGATCCCCTTGACGATGGTGTTGACGGGGTTGCCGAGGAACTCGAAGAAGCCGACGACGGCGTCGGCCAGCGGATTGCCGTTCGGGCATGCCATGTCAGGCCTCCCACAGGGTGTATCCGGCGGGAACCGCGCTGGTGGTCAGCCGGGAGTACAGGGCGCCGTCGTCGGCGGCGAGGACCTTCCAGTCGTCGTCCGTCCAGCGCAACCGCACCGATGTCGCCGCGTATCCCTGGGCCGTCTTGATCAGCAGCCCCACGGTGGCGGAGCGGCCCTCGTACGACAGGGTGCGGTAGCCCGCCCAGGTGGCGGTGGCCCGGGCGGCCGACTCCGCGGTGTCCTGTACGAACTCACGTTTTGCGGCGAACTTCTCCCGCCCCCGCCCGGGTACCACCTGTTCCTCGGTGGCCGAGCGCCAGTCGGGTCCGCTCATCTGTGAGCAGATGATCTGCGCGGCGAGTGCGGCGCCAACCCGGGTGCGGGCGAAACACCGCCACAGCCGGCTCTCCTGACGGGCGGGTCCTTGGGAGGCCGAGACGGGCACCCGGGTGCCGTGCACCGTGCCCCAGCGCAGATCCGCCGGCGCTGCGTCGCCGCCCTGAGCCTGGGCCTCAGCCTGGGACTGTGCCTGGGGCTGGGTCTGGGTCTGGGACTGTGCCTGGGCCTGGCAGGGGTTCACTCGTACCTCGGACGTTGCCGGGGTGCGCGGCACCGCCTGGGCGTAGCCGCCGCGTTCGGCGCCGGAGGTGAAGAACACCACCGCGGACGCCAGAGCCACCACGGCGAGGAAGGCGGCGGACGCCTGCCAGCTGCGGTGTGTCCAGTAAGGGGTGTCCGGCTTCGACGGACGTCGTGTACGTGGCATCGGTGGGTCCGGCTCACGCGAAGACGAAGGTGACCAGAGGACCGGCCGTGGCGACGAGCACGCATCCGCCCAGCACCATGGCCAGTCGGCTCATGTGTTCCGAGCTCTCTCCCCGCTTCACGGAGATCGCCATCATCGCCCCGGTGACGAGCACACCGGCCACCCCGGCGGCGGTGCCTGCCCAGGCCGCGATGCCCAGCACAGTGTTCACCTTGTCGGCGAGCGCGGGCGGGGCGTTGCGTACGGGGTCGGGAACGCCGGCCGCCAGAACGGACAGGTCGAGCAGAGTCATGAGGATCTCCGGGTGAGGATGCCGCCGGTCTCCGTCGAGCAGGGCGTACTCGGGCCCGGAGCGGCGCGGCATGGCATGGCGTGGCATGGCAGAGGGTGGCAAGAGGGGTGCAGTGCACGGTCCGTCCGGCGGTCCGCGTGCGGGCGGTGGGCTCGGACGGAGGGGTGGGACTTTCGGCCGCCGGGCCCATCCGCACGGTGGTGGAGTGCGGTGCACGAGCGGGGTGGCGGGTCAGAGGGACAGGTCGCCCAGGACGGGGTGGCGGGTCAGAGGGACAGGTCGCCCAGGACGGGGTGGCGGGTCAGAGGGACAGGTCGCCCAGGGCGGCGACGAGTGGCCCTGCGGTGGCGGCCAGAAGACAGCCGAGGGCGATGTAGAAGACGCCCCGGAAGTGTTCGCCGCCTTCACCTGGGTCGCCGCGGCGCAGTTGCAGCGACATCCTGATGCCTACGACGATGAGCCCTCCGACTCCGGCGGCGGACGCGCACCAGGCGAGGATGCCCAGCACCTGCCCGGCCTCGGGGTCGGGGTTGAAACCGGCGAGCATCCAGGAAACGCCGCTCATCTACGCCTCCGCGAGGGGATGTCCGTGCCGCTCACCACGGCGGCCAGGGACGTGAGTTGTCTCGGTGGTTCGGAACCCGGTTCGCCGACGCGCCAGGAGGGGATCCAGGGGACGCGGTGGACGGTGACGGCCGAGGTGATGACGCGCACCCGCCGTACGAGCGTCAGTGGCAGCCTGCCGGGAACGTCCGCGACCAGCACCACGCCGAGCAGGTCCAGCCCCTGGGGAGCCCTGCCCTGCCGGAGCGCGTCCAGCTGCCGGGAGACCGCCTGCAATCCGGTGAGGCTGGTGCGTCCGACGAGCAGGACACGCGAGGGTTCGCCGCGCAGGGGCTGGGGCCAGCGTGGTCCCACGTCCACCCCGCCCAGGCAGCGGACGAGGGAGGTGACGCCGGCGCCGCCGTGCGCCTGCACCCAGCCGATGGCCGTGGCCGGGGAGCCGTTCGGGCCGACCGATGTCCCGCCCGTGCGCTCCACCGGCCCGTGGCTGCGGCGCGGGGGCGGGGCGACGGGCCCGGTGCCGTGTTCCTGGCGATCGAGCGGGGGCCGGGGCTGAGGAGGAGCGTTGTTCGCCGCGGCCGACGGCGGCTGGGCGGACGCGGGCCCGCGCACCCACGCATGGGCTCCCGGTGGCATCGCTGAAGGATTTCCCACCGGGTGCCCTCTCCGAGGTCGTAACAGTGTCTACTTTCATGCTTCTTCTGTGTTTTTAGGCCGGTTTTGAACCGGATCGGATGCCGGCCCGTTGGACCGGGGGAGCGTGATGACACTCCACAACGGCCCTTTGTGCGGGGCGGTTCACCTCGCCCGCGACTTTCTCCTGCGCCGGCCCGCCGGCCACGATCCTCCGAGGACACACCCATGACACTCCCGGCCCCGGACTCCGAGGTCTTCTCCTGCGACGTGTACATCTCCGAGGAGGAACGCGCCGTCCTGAACGGTGACCTCGTGCCGGAGGCGGAGGACGTCCCGGTGCACGAGGCGGTCCTGAACCTCCTGCACGACTACGCCCGCGAGCGCGACACCGTCGTGCGGGCAGCCGTGAACGACCGGTCGAGCGGCGAGACTTTCCTGCTCGACGTCCTGCCCGACGGCTCCAGCCGGCTGTCCGTGCCGTCCGACGACCCTCTCCCGCCGACAGCCTCCCCGGCTCCCCACGACGCCACGCTCCCCCCGGCGCTGGCCGACCGTGTCACCACCATCCAACGGCAGGCACACGCCGACCAGTTGGACCAGGCCCTGCTGCTGGCCACCGCGCTACGCGAGTACCTCACCGGCAGATACGAGGCGGCACACCCCTACGCCCTGGAAGCCAGAGCCCTGGAGGCCTACCTCGCCCACCTGTGCGGCATCCCCCGCCAGGCAACGCTGCTGGCACTGGCCGTAGCCCGCGTCCGCTGCCAGCACGCCGACCCGCGGGCAGCCGATGACGTGGCGCGGGCGACAGCCGCCTGGAGCTTCCTGCAAGACGAGCAGCCGGTCCTCGCACACGGCACGGAACTGCTGAACATGTGGCAGCGGCTGGGCGATCAGGGCCTGGTCCCCAATGCCCACGCTCCTCTGGTGCGGTACGTCGGACAGCGGATGCGCACGCCGCCGCGTGCCTACGCCGCGCAGACCCCGTAGAGCCCGTAGAGCCGTAGAGCCCGTAGACCCGTAGGCCCGTAGCCCCGTAGAGCGTCACGGCATCGATCCGTCGTCACCGCATCATTCGTCACCGCGTCCATCGTCACCGCGTCCATCGGACGACCATCGGGCTGCCATCGCCAGGCAACACCTTCAGGTGCTCCACCACTTGACGCGTCCACGGCAGCTCGGGAGCACACCATGCAGCACCACGTCATCGGATCGACCGGGTCCGCGTCAGCGGAGGAAAGGGCACTGCTCGACCTCTACCAGGCTCACACCAGGGACCTTTACACCTACGTCCTGCGCTTGGTCGGCGGCGACGCCTACCGGGCGGAGGACGTCGTCCAGGAGGCTCTGCTGCGCTGCTGGGTCAAGCGCAACCTCTACGACACCGCGACCATGAACGTACGGCGGTGGTTGTTCCGCGTGGCCTGCAATCTGGTCATCGACGAATACCGCGCCCGCTCGCTGCGACCCCACGAGATCAGCAGTACGGCGACCTGGCTCAAGGACGTCGACAGCAACTGCCGTGAGATCGAACGCATGTTGGCCGCCCTGGACCTCCACGAGGCCCTGGAGGATCTCGCCCCGCTCCACCAGGAGGCGCTGCGCGCCACTTACCTGGACGAACTCACTGTGCAGCAGGCTGCTACGACCCTGGGCATACCCCCGGGGACGGTCAAGTCAAGGGTCCACTACGCCTTGCGCCATCTGCAGACCACGATGCGCGCACGCGACGAGGCGAGCGCTGCATGAAGGTCGATTCGAGTCGTCTGCAAGGTGTCGGCAAGTGACTTCCAAGAGGTCGTCAAGTACGCCTCCCAGACTGTGGGACAGCCCGGGAAGTCCGCGGCACGTGTTCTTCCGGGTGCGTTTTCTGCCCGCGATGGAGGATTTCTTCGATGAACCACCTGCGTTTCTCAGTACTGGGCCCCGTGCGCACCTGGAACAGAACTGGGGAAATCAAGCTGGGCCCACCCCAGCAGCAGGCGGTGCTGGCCACACTGATCCTTGCCGAGGGAACCCCGGTGTCCGTGAGTGCCCTGGCCGACGCCATCTGGGCCGGCTCCGCCCCCGCCACAGCCGTCGGCACGATACGCACCCATGTCTACCGGCTGCGCCGGGCACTGGAACCGGCCTGCACCTCGGCGTCGTCTGCCATCCACTCTCGGGGGGACAGCTACTCCCTGGCCACCACGGAAACCAACTGCGATCTCAAGGCGTTCAGATCCCTGACGTCGAGGGCGGAGAGGGCCCGGCGCGAAGGCTGCCTCCAGGATGTCGCCCGTCATCTGCACCACGCACTGGCACTGTGGCAGGGCGAGGCACTGCAGGGGCTCGGGGGGCCACGGGCCGACGCTCATCGGCACGTCCTTGAGCATCTCCGTCTCCAGGCCCATACCGACCGGCTCGCTGCGGAACTGGAACTCGGAAGCACCACCGCGGCAGCGGTCGACCTACAGCAACTCGTTGCGCACCACCCTTTCGACGAAGGCCTGCGGAAACTCCTCATGCTCGCCCTCTACCGGTCGGGGCGGCAGGCCGCAGGTCTGGCGGTCTACGGTGAAGTGCAACGGCTCCTGGCCCGGGAACTCGGCGTCGATCCCGGCCCTGAACTCCAGGAGATGCACCAACGTGTCCTGCGAGCCGACCCCACCCTGCTGCGCACGGCAGCAGCGGCACCCGCTGTCTCGCCCACCGGGCAGGTGCAGGCGTGCGCGGGAATCCCGTCCACAGCGCCGCGGGACAGAGCTGCTCTGGCCGTACCCCGCCGCAGCCGCTTGCGCTGCGCAGGGCTCGCCAACTGATCACCCCATACACGGCCGGCTCCGAAGATTGCCGGTTGGCCGTCCCCTGTCCCCGTCCCCGCTCCCGGCTGCGAGAACTGCGCGTTCTCCTGCGCGGAATGCTCTGACGACCCGATCGGTGGCAGGGGAGGCAGGACTCGAACCTGCGACATCCGGTTTTGGAGACCGTCGCTCGGCGAACCGTCATCGGCGGCTCCTCGGGAGATCGCGGCCTTCCGTCGTCCCCGCCCCGTAGGGGAACTGCCGGGCGTGGGCACGAAAACCGCCCACCTTCTTGGCAACACCCCTGCGACCCTCAGCGCCGAGCACCGCTTCGCACACGACGAGCTCGATCCCGCCGCCCACCGGCGAGACCTGCTCGCCCTGGCCGAGAACCTCAGCACCCAGCTGCGCGACCCCCAGCAGATCGCCCAAGGGCTCACCTGCCCATCCGATACGCCGACGCCAGCGCCACCCGCCGCAGCCGCACCCTGCCCGAACCCACCTTGCACACCACGATGCTGACCCGCACGGCCTACGAGATCTATGACCTCCTCGGCCTGCAACGCGCCCGCGTGCGGAGCATCGCGCTGCGTGCCGACGCTCTGAGACCGGCCGCTGCCGCAGCCCGGCAACTCACCCTTGACCAGCGCGACGACCGCATCCTCGCCATCGAAGCCGTCGCCGACCGTGCCCGCGCCCGTTACGGGCACAACGTGCTCTACCGCCGGGCCGCACAGCGGCACCACGTTCGACATCATCGGCAGCGTCGGTGTCGCGATCCTCGTGATCGTGGGCGCGACAGTGGCGATGGAGCGCCTGCCGCGCCTGCGGCGCCTCGCGAAGCCGGTCATCGCCGTGGGCACCATGTCCCTGACCGCCTACGTCGGCCACTTCCTCGCGCAGTCCGCGCTGTCCGTGCACGCCGGGACCAGCAGCCAGCAGTCCTGGGTGCCGCTGCTCATGTTCGTCCTCGGGGCGATCGTGTTCGCGGCGGTCTGGTCCCGTTTCTTCCATCGCGGCCCTCTGGAGTATCTGCTCAACGCGGCCACCAAGCCGGCGAAGCGCATTCGGTGAGATCCGGCCGGGGTGGGGCGTCGGCATGCTCCACCCCGGCCCGCTACTCAGAAGGAGACGGTCATGTTGAAGGTGTTTTTGGGAGGCCGGTGTCCCTCACGAAGGTCGTGCAACCGGACCAGGAGCCGTAATCCGTGCCGTGGTACGCCCGCACCCGGTGGCGCAGATGCGTGCCGGCCGGAAGGCGGAGGACGGGACCGTCAGCTTGGCCGTGGAGCCCGAGAAGACGTACAGGCGCGCTGCAGCGTGGCGAAACACCGTGTGCGCTCGGCGCTCAGCTCGATCACCGCCCCCAGCTCCTTGGAGAGCAGGTCCCCGTTCCGGGCCCACCGGCCCCGTCCGATTCGACCGTGCCGTCGGGCTGGCCGTCGAGGGAGCCCGCGTGGCGGCGGATTGCATCGACTCCTCACGGCGCACGATATCCAAGAGCAGGTGGCTGACGATCTCGATCGTCGCATTCGGCACCACGACGCCCCCACTTGGTCAGGTAGGGGCGTAGTAGTACCGGCGGCGGCTTCGCACGAGACTCTGCGCTGACAGGATGAACACGTCCGCGAACTCCACCTGACCGCACGTCCACTCCGAGGCACCAGGAGCAGAACGCAGCAGACGCCCGAGGACTACGACAGTGCCCTCTTCAGCCACCACGGTGATCAGTTCGTGTTGCGTGTGCAAAGTCGCCTGGGCGGTGTGCGCGCTTAGTACGGCGTTGCGGCCTCGCGCGGGTGGCGCTCCGGGGTGATCGAACATCACATCGTCCGTAAGCAGGGACGCATAGCCCTCGAGATCGCCGACGTCCTCGTAGTGGTACGTGAGTAACACATGTTGCACACCGGCCGATGTGGCGGCCGGACTGGCCGGAACCAATTCGGATTCATTACCGTTGATCACTGGATGACCGACTCCTCGTAGTATCCGAACCAGTGGGAGGATGGGGCTCTCGCCGTGTCATCCTTCGGTCAACCGTTAAGTCAGCGCTATCCCGGTGCTATCCAGCCGCGCAGCCATGGTCAACTTGTGTTCCGAAGATGCTCATGGCCGGGTCAGCCGCAATGGCGCACGTGCCTGAATTGACGGCCGCAGCCCGATCGGGACAGGCGATCACGGCGGGCGCCGGAAGCATTGCTGTTCATCCGGTGGCCATGCCGATCCGAGAGATACGTTTGCGTCCTACACTTCCTCCGGCAGACAAACATGTCTCCCCGTGTGTGGGATGAGGAGGGCCATGGCAACAGCGCACCTCGAGTCGCGAAGTCGGACGGGTGGTTTCGCCTTCCGGGTCCTCGGCGAACTAAAAGTGTTCGGTGACCACGGCGCAGTGACGGTCACTGCCGGCCGCCAAGAGGTCGTACTCGCGGCACTTCTGCTGGAGAGCGGCAGACTGATGAGCAGCGATCGCCTCGTGCGGCTGCTCTGGACGCAGGACCCACCCGAGACGGCTCGGACACAGGTACAGATCTGCGTCTCCAGAGTGCGCAAAACGCTGGCAGCGGCACGCGTGGAGGCCGTGATCGTGACCAGGTCGCCCGGCTACCTGCTCCAGACCAGTGACAATGCCCTGGACCTCAATGTCTTCCGCAGCTCGGTGGCGGAAGCCCGCACCATGGTCGGTGAGGGCAGGGCTGCGGAGGCTGCCGACCGACTGCGCGTCGCGGTCGGCCTGTGGCACGGGCCGTGTCTGAACGGCATCGCCAGCGAGACACTCGCCCGGGTCGCCGAGCGGATCGACGAGGAACGCCTCGCGGCGACGGAGACGTTCCTCGACCTGGAACTCGGCCTGGGACGCCACCACCAGCTGATTGCCGAGGTGGGACGGCTGGTCGACGAGAACCCTTTACGCGAACGATTCCGCGGGCAGCTGATGCTCGCTCTCTACCGTTCCGGGCGCCAGGCGGAAGCTCTGGACACCTACCGTCGGGGCCGTACCCTGCTCCAGGACGAGCTGGGCCTCGAACCCGGTCAGGATCTGCGCCATCTGGCACAGGCCATCCTGACCGACGATCCGGTCCTGCAGCTGCGCACCGAGCATGTCTCTCCTGTCCCGAAGAGGTCGGCGAACGAGAGGACCGACAAGCTCGCGGGCGCATCCCACGCCCGGGGAGCCATCGCCTCCCGAGCTGCCATGGCCCGGCAACTACCTGTAGACACCGGGGACTTCGTCGGTCAGGAAACCCATATGGCAGAGACGGAAGATGTGCTGACACAGACGCTTTCGCACCGGGCCACAGGCATCGTTGTCGTGGTGGGCCGGCCAGGGGTCGGTAAGACCACCTTCGCCACCCGAGTCGCCCACCGTCTGTCCGAGCGCCACTTCCCCGACGGTCAACTCTTCTGCCGCCTGCGCGGCAGTCGCACGGATCCCGTGGCGCCCCGGGAGGTGCTGGGACGATTCTTGCGCGCGCTGGGCCTGCCCGGTCCGGGCATCCCGGATTCTCTGGAGGAGCGTGCGGAGATCTACCGGAGCCTGCTGGCCGACCGCCGGATCCTGGTGGTCCTGGACGACGCCGCCAGCGAGGAGCAGATCGTGCCCCTGCTGCCGGGTAGTCGTTCGTGCGGGGTCCTCGTCACCAGCAGGGCCCGGCTCACCGCGTTGCCCGGAGCGCACCGCATCCTCCTGAACATCCTCGACCAGTCGCATTCGCTCGAGCTCTTCGAGAACGTCATCGGCCCGCAACGGGTGCGCGATGAACCGGAGGCCGCGCAGGCGCTGATCCGTGCCGTCGGAGGACTGCCGCTTGCCCTGCGCATCGTGGCAGCCCGGCTCGCGGCCCGCCCACACTGGTCCCTTGCCGCGATGGTGCAGCGTCTGGCGGACGAGCGTCACCGTCTCGACGAACTGGCCCACGGCGAGCTGACCGTCCGCGCCAGCCTTTCTCTCACGTACGACGGACTCGCCGACACCGACCGAAGACTGTTGCGCCTGCTCAGTCTGGCCAAGGGATCCACTTTCCCCAGTTGGATCGGCGGCGCGCTGCTCGACGACTCCTACGCCTACCCCTCCGACCTGCTGGAACCCCTGGTCGACGTCCAGATGCTCGACGCGACGGGGGTCGAGGCCGATGGCGAACTGCGTTACGGACTTCACGACCTCGTGCAGCTGTTCGCGCGCGACCGGCTGCACGCGGAGTCCAGCGAGGCCGAGCGGCTCGCCGCATTACGCCGCATGGGCGGTGCCTGGCTCTTCCTGGTCACCCGGGCGCATCGTCATGCCTTCGGCGACTACTTCCTCATCAGCGGACCGGCCGAGCGCTGGCACCTGCCGGAGAGCCACGCCCGCATGCTGCTGGCCAAGCCTGCCGAATGGCTGGAGAGCGAGCGGGAGAACCTCAGCCTGGTCGTGGAGGACCTCGCCCAGCAGGGCGAGGACGACTACGCCTGGGAGATCGCCGTCAACCTCGCCTGGTTCTACGAGGCACGCGGCTATCTGGACCACTGGGCCCGCACCCACCGCAAAGCGCTGACCGCCGTACGCCGCACGGACAATCTCCGGGGGCAAGCAGCCCTGCTGTTCTCCCTCGGTTCCCTGCACTTCAACCGTCGGCAGCTGTCCGAGGCGCGCACTTTGCTGTCATCGGCACTGGAGATCTTCCAGACCTTGGGGGCCACCCGGGAGTCGGGGCTGTGTCGGAGGGACCTTGGCACCGTGGAGCGCTTGGCGGGCGATGACGAGACTGCGCTGAGGTTCTTCGACCAGGCCGAGCACGACCTGGGCGCCGAGTGGGTGCGCAGTACGGTGCTCACGGCGCGCTCGCCGCTGCTGATCCAACGGGGCGAGCTGGAACGGGCCGAAGCGGAACTGCAGGTGGCCCTAGAGATTCAACGTGTTCGCGGGCTTGCGCGCGGCCAAGCTCGGACGCTGCAGAGGATGGGGCAGCTTTTCCTGCGTCGCGGACAGGTTCACAAGGCCCGGGAGGCTCTGGACGAGGCACTGCGCACGGTTGTCTCGGAAGGTGATGTGATCGGTGAAGGCTATCTGCTGGACGACCTCGGACGCGTGAACGAGCGGCTCGGTCTGCCCGTCGAGGCGTCGTCGCTCTTCGAGAGGTCCATAGCGGTTCGTGAACGCATGCTGGACCAGGCCGGCGCAGCGTCCACTCGGCTTGATCTGGCGGAGCTGTGGCTGCGGAACGGCGAGCACACCCGCGCGCGGGCTCTGCTGAAGAGTGCCATGGCGACGCTGGCCACACGGGGTCCGTCCGAGGACAGGGAGCGCGCCGAGCAGTTGCTGGCTTGGATCCCGACCGTCGACCCCACCGGTCCCGCCTGCGCCTCAGCTTCCGGGCCCCGAGTTCCGACCACTTCACCCTTGCTCGACCGGTGAGCCGCCTACAAGAGGTCTTCATCCGCCGATGACCCCCAGCGACGTTGCTGTGGAACGGGAGCATCCCGCTCCCGCCGATCCCGCCGTCAGACTGCGGCAAGCAGCATTCCTACGAGGGTTCGTGGGCCGGCGGGCCGAACTGCACGAGTTCCGCGAGGCGCTGGATGGCCGGCCGGACGACGTCACGGTGCTGGCCTGGTACGGGCCCGGCGGAATCGGCAAGACGATGCTGTTGCAGCGATTGTCCGTCGAGGCCGTTCGCATGGGGCGGGACGTTGTCGAGGTGGATGTCGATCTGATCGAGCCGACCACAGAGGCTTTCGCCGCCGCGGCCGTCCCGCCCGGTCCAGGACGTGTGGTCCTTCTCGTTGACGGGGCGGAACGCCTCGACCGCCTGGAAGGCTGGTTCAGGGACCGGTTCCTGTTGTCCCTGACGCCGGGGTCGCTGGTCGTCCTGGCCGGGCGTCAGCCGCCGAGCCCGCGCTGGCGCAGCGATCCGGCATGGCAGGACGGTCTCATTGTCAGGGCTCTGGAAGGCTTGGGTCGGGAGGATTCAGCACGGGTTCTCGCCGATGCGATGCCTGCTTCGGCCGTCGGCCGCAGACAGCGAATCGCCTTCTCCCACGGGCATCCCCTCGCCCTTCGTCTCCTCGGGCAGGAAAGCGGATACGGCCCCGAGGACGGCTGGTGCCCCTCTCCGCCGGCAGTTGCCGAACTGCTGCGCCGAGTGGTGGATCCGGCGCCCTCCGCCGTCCACCGGCAGGCGCTGGAGATATGTGCTCACGTCCCGGACGTCACTGAGGATCTGCTGCGCTTGTTCATGCCGGAGCAGGCGTACGACGTGTTCGACTGGCTGCGGCGCCTACCGTACGTCTCAGCTGGACGGACCGGGCTGCGCCTGCTGCCCGTGGTGGCGGAGGCCGTGGACCGGGATCTCCGCTGGCGTGCGCCCGACTTGTATTTGTCGATGCACAAGGCGCTGCGGTCCCATGTGCAGGACATGGTCCGGGATCGTCGGGAACCGGAGTCGCTGCGAGCCGCTGCCGTCTTCAACCATCTTCAGGCTCACGGTAGTTGGATGCTGGGTTACGACTGGAGCGACCGCCACGACAGCGTGTACGAGATCCCGTGTGATGCTGCGGGCATGCGGCAGGTACGCGAGCTGGCTCATACGTCCCTCGGCGAGAGCGGCCTGGCGGTCGTGGACTTCTGGCTGCACCGGCAGTCGGAGAACTTTCGTCTGTATCGGTCGGCTGATACCGGTGAGACGGTGGGGTGCCTGGCTCTGCTGCGGTTGGGCCGGTGGGACGCCGCCGAGACGGCAGTCGATCCCGTGGTTCGCGCCGTGCGCGACCACGCAGAGGCCGAAGGCGGCCTGCGGCCTGGACGAGGGGCCAACCTCATGCGCTTCGCCTTCACGCGGAAACGTTCTGCCGAGCGTTTGACTGTATTGCCCCGGATGCTTGCCCAGGTCACTCGAGAAGTTCTGAGCCAGGAGCGGCTGGACTGGACCTTCTTTGCGGTCCGGGGCGATGCCCGCCTGAACCGCCTGCTGGAGTCCGCCGACTTCCGTCGGCTGCCGGAAACCCTGTACCCCGTCGAAGAGCGGGTGACGCTCTTCGGACATGACTGGCGGGCCAGAGGTGTGTCCGAGTGGGCAGACCGTCTGGACAACCGAATGTTTCATGGTTTTCTGACACCGGACGGAACGAGCGCCCCCCGCGCGACCGTCTTCTCCAGGGCCTCCTTCGACGACGCGGTGCACGACGCCCTGCGCACCTGGCATCAGCGCGAACGTCTGGCTGACAACCCCCTGCTGCACGCCGCGTTCGTCGTGCAGAGTTCCGGCGACCCGGAGAAGATCCTGCGCGCACTGATTGTGCAGGCGGTCGAGGCCATCGGCCAGGACCCCAGGGCGAAGTGGCAGCGAGCAGCAGTCTGGGCCACCTACCTGAACGGGGAAAACACCCAGCAGGCCGTGGCCCGCGAACTCTCGGTCTCCTTCAGCACCTACCGCCGTTACCTGAAACGCGGTGTCGAGCGGGTGTGCTGGTATCTGTGGGAACACGAGATGACGCACATCGCCCGGGCCCGCACCGAGCAGGCCGGGAGCGGCTCCACGGCCGCGACCGGGCCACTCACCTGGCCAGGCAGCCCACCGCACGCCGACTATCGAAAAGGGATAGCAGCGCCAAAGGGGTGGGATAACGGCCGCCTTTAACTTCCTCTCCAGAAGCCCGCAGCAGGCCTCGGTACGGAAGGAGTGGACTTGAACAGCAACCTCGCGCAGCGGAATCGCGTCTTCATCGTCCTCGGCGGCCTAGTCCTCATCGCCCTTTGCGGCGCGGTGACAACCGCCGAGACGCCCACCCACGCCCAGCACACCGCCGTCGTCCGGGCCGAGGGGTCCGATGGGGGCTCGGTCGACACGACCGACCCCTGGAGCTGACTCACTTCAAGCTGCGCTGAGCCAGGACCACGCGACGACGCCTCTGTGGGCGACGAGTTGCCCGCACCGGGTCCGGCCCTCAGACGCACGCCATGGCACACCAGCCTGGTACGTCGAACGTGCCCGCTTTCGGCGACGACGCGGACACCGGCCTTCTCAGTCCATCGGGCCGGCGCCCGGTTGCCGAGGCGCGTGCCGCCACTCGGTCCGGAGCGCCATCACTGCCCCGACGCCCGGTCCTCGCGGCAGCCCTGCCGCCGGCGCCTTGATCGTGCGCCGGTACCGAGCCGAGGAGAAATCCGTGACCTCCGATGCACCTTCCACCGCCCTTCCGGTACCGGCGATCCCAGGGATCCCCGCCGGCGATCGGCCCTTCGAGGAGCTGGCCCGCGTTCATGTGGCCCCTCGCGCGCATCCCTCCCACCGCGTAAAGGGCCTCGATCTCGTTTCATGGCGCCGTCTCACCGAGGCCGGCCTGTGGCGTGCGGGGGTACCCGAGCACCTCGGCGGCCACGGCGGGACATGGCGCCATCTGGCGTTGCGGCTGGCCGACGTCGCCCGCGGTGGCGGGGACCTGGGTTTCGTCTTGTCCCTGATCACCCACGCAGGCCTGATACGGGCACTGACCGAGTACGGTTCGCCCTGGCAACACGAGCACTACCTGCGTCCGCTCTTGAACGGAGAGGTGGGAGCGTCGTCGCTCACCGAGCCGCAGGGCTGGGGGAACTCGGTCCGCACCGTTTCCCGGGCTGTCGCCCGGGAAACGGGCGGCTGGTCATTAACGGGTGTGGAGGAACACGTCGCCAACGCTCCCGTGGCCGATCGCGCCATGATCCAGGCCCGCATCGCGGACCTCGGAGAGCACGGCATCACTCTCTTCTTGCTCGACCTCGACAGTCAGGGGGTCAGCCGGGGGCCGGAGGAGGAGCTGACCGGCCTGCGCTCCAGCCCGACCGGCACATTCCTCATGGACTCGGTCCCGGTGCCCAGCACCGCAGTCCTCGGCGCTCCCGGAGACGGTCCGCGCATTCTGTACGACATCACCAGTTTCGGCCGTGCTCTCTACGGGCTGGCCGCTGTGGCCTGGCTGGAGCCGGAACTGGAACGGGCCTTGACCTTCGTTCGGGGAGGTCGGACGGCGGGTTCAGCGCCCCTCGATCACAGGCACGTTCAGGGTTGGCTCACCGATGTACGGATCGTCATCGAGACGGTCCGGGCCACGGCATTGACGGGCATCGATGCGCTGCTGACAAAGGATTCGGAGGCTGCGCTGCGCTGCTCGATCGCCCAGTTCGTCGGTTCTGAAGGGCTCGTGAAGGCGGCGACGTGCCTGATGGTGCTCCACGAACATCTGGGCTGTGCGCGGGGGTCTGAGGCCAGGTTCGTCCAAGACGCCCTCATCACCGGTGGAATGAGTGACATGCAGCGCAAAGACATCCTCCATCACATGCTCGCCGCACAGCACTAAAGCCGTCGCCGCGACTCGCGGGCCGCCCGGCGCCGTACCCGCGCATTGGCCGAATGAGACCGGACGAGGCTGCTCACCGGGTGATTCCCACAGGGCGGCCGGACACGGGTGCAGTTCCAATTTCTAGGGAAACAACTCAAATAGTCGCTGCTGGCGCCTGGGCGTCTTGGCCTCCTGCTATTGGCGCGCCGATCCCACCAGAGACTCAGCGAATAAGACCACTTGTAAAAGGTATGCCCTGCCGCCGCTAAAGCGTTAGGAAAAGCTGGCGCCACAGGAACCACACTCGCTCCGAGGCGTCGGCGCACGGTTCGCGCCGCATCTCACGGCAGGACTGGACATATCGCCCACGCGCGGCGCACAGCACGACTCGTGGATTCACATGTGTTTTATGATTGGCAAAACACTGCTTGCGTCGCTACAGCACACCTATCTACGCTCCTGGCAGGCGCCGAACAGTGGAACCGGAGCATTCACGCACGGTCCTGTCAGCCACTTTCCGTCCGTCTCACCCGATCTGTCGCGCCCCGAGAGACGAGGTTCACCGTGAACACAAGCAGCGTGGTCTTCGCGTTAGAGAAACCGATCGGCGTCGACCGGCCCCGACCCAACGACCGGATGGGCTCCCGCGGCGACTCCTGGAACACCCCGCTGCTGCAGCAGCCACTTACCTCACACGTATCTCCTGATCTGATCATCACGGCAGCGGAGCCTGACTTCGCCCACCAGTTCGGCCGGACTCCGGCGCAGACCTGTGGCCGCAGTCTCCTGGAGCTGCTGCACCCCCTGTCCGTGACCGTGCTGAGCAAGCGCTTCGCCGCACTGGCCGAGGAACGCGTGAACCGCTTCGTCGAGCGGGTCTCCGGCGTCGAGGCGTCAGGCCGGGTCTTCCGCGGCGAACTGACCGCGATAGCCGTCAAAGACACCGGGACGGGTCTGGCGGGCATCATCGTCTTCCTCCACCCGGACAAGCCCCCGCCGGACACGGTCGAATCCGCGGCGAAGGAGGAACCGGCTACGGACTCGCATCCACAGCTGAGCAAGATCGACGCGGCAATCCTGGAAGGCATTGCGGCCGGTGCCTCCACACTGCAACTGGCCGCCCGTCTTTATCTGAGCCGCCAAGGCGTCGACTACCACGTCGGCCTCATGCTGCGAAGACTCCAGGCGCCCAACCGCGCGGCGCTGGTCGCCAGGGCACACGCGCTGGGCATGTTCCGCGAAGGGCGCTGGCCCCCGCTCATACTGCCGAAGTTCATCGAGTAGCGGGTCCGGCACCACCCGGGAACCCGAGACAAGCAGACACACCAGGCAACGACTCCGCCAAGTTCAGGTTCGCGGGCCTGCGGAGTCGTCCTGAAAGCCTGCCTCCGTGAGGGACAGCGTCCGCCGCGGCGAGCCTGACCGATGTCATCAAGGGGACGACAGGACGGCTGTCTCGTCCCGTTCAGGGCGAAGCACGATGAGACTCGCCTGCGACTGCGGTGCGTAGAAGTCCCGGATCCGCTGAATCTGCTCAGGCGTGCACCTGTAGAACAACTTGACCTCGGCGTCCCTCCGGAAGGGGTCGATCGTGCAGGCGAGAGCGGTGACCTGATCGTCGGGCCCGGACCCCAGCCACACATCCACTTCCTCTCCGTCGCCGCCCCTGGTGTCCTCGATGTAGCCGTAGTCGAGGGGATACACAAGGTCCGGGAGCATGGGATGCGCAGACCCGCAGGCCCTGTCGACATGGAGGCGTCCTCGCTGGATCAGTTGATCCGCGTGCTGCCAGATGTCCATGCCGGGCCACGCGTCAACATTGGTCATCTCCCTAGCATAACCAGGGCGGTTCGGAGTGAGGCCGGGCACCGACTTTAGATACATATCTCGTCCTCGGCGCTCTCGGCACTTGATAGGTGTGCACGACTCCTGCCGCGGGTAGCTTGCGTCTCGCTGACAGCCCAAGGAGCCCTCTTGCCCGCGCTAGACGAACTCATCCGTGCCCTGGGCACCACGCCGGAGCGTTGGAGTACCGCGATGAGTGAACTCCTCTCCCTGCCCGTCGAGGTGACCGGTGTCGACACCGACTACGAGACCGGCGCCAAGAAGCACGGGATGACCCGTTCGGTCCGAGTGGCCGTGGTCAAGCCTGGTGGCGACACCGCGGCCTTCTTCCTCAAAACGCCGCACGAGGCCCTGTATGGGGAGACACTGCTCAGTGATCGCGCCCGCGAGCTGGCCTGGCGCATGGAGGGTTACTCCCGGATTCCAGGGCATGTGCAGGTGAATGCCGTCTCCCTCGACGGAGACCGCTTGGTACGAGTGGACCGGCCCGCCGCCGACTGGTGCCTGATGGAACCGGAGATACCAGGCGATCTCCTGGCGGACAGGCTGGTGTGCCTCGACAACGGCCTCCACGCGAAGGACGCCGCCGCGCTTGCCGCATACCTGGCCGAACTGCACGTGCCGGTCCAGGACGACGGAACGCTGTACCGCCGCAGCATCCGGGACACATTGATGAACGCAACGTTCCGCCTCATTGACAGCAGTACGGAGCGCTGGGGCCACCGGTCCGCGATGCACCGCGAACTGGAACACCGGCTGACGGACTGGCGCATCCGGCTCCCGGACGAGGGGCGTCTGCACCGTACTCATCATGACTTCCACCCGTGGAACATCTTCCTGCAGGGCGACACCGTGACGGTCACGGGCGCACGGCTGCCTGGCACGGGAGACGTCGCGGACGACCTCGCCGCGCTGCTCGTCAACTACATCTGGTTCAGCCTACGAACCCATCAGGCTTTCCAGGGCGCCTATCGACAGGCGTATCACGACACAGTCCAGACCTACCTGGGCCTGTCGGGAAACACCTTCGCCCGCGACTCATACCCCCCCTTTCTCGCGAAGCGGCTGCTGGTCCTGACCAACCCCACCTACTATCCGCGGCAGCCCGGCTGGATCGTCGACGCGTTGCTCGATCTGACCATGGCTGTGCTGCGAGAGGAGATGGACGCATTGACCGAACTCGACGGCATCGCCGCCATCGTCGAAGGACCACGCGGTGACTGACACGAACGGCCGCGAGACCTTCGACGAACAGGGATTCGCGGTGCACCGCAACGTCATTCCCGGCGCGCTGCTGGACGCCCTGTGCGACGTGATCGACCAGCACCTTTCCGAACTCGCCGCAGCAGCGATGGAAGCCGGTGAGATCGACTGCGCCCACCGCGACCTGCCGATCGAGAAGCGCCTGCCGGCCGTCGCCGGAGCCCGGCCAGTCTCTCCGCGAGCCTTCGACAAACTGCTGTTCTGCCGGCAGACACGAGACCTGATGTGTGACCCGTCGCTGACCGCGCTGCTGACCGATGTGCTGGGTCCCGACATCACTTACCAAGGCAATGGCCACCTCCGCGCCCATACGCCCGGACGCCTGGTGCCCGTCCCCTGGCATCAGGACGCTCAGTTCTACGGACACGGCACAGAACTGATGGCCCACCGCATGGCGCAGGTCTGGATTCCGCTCGTCGACGCCGGCGAGGATCGTGGGTGTCTCGCCGTCGTACCCGGCAGTCATCGCTGGGGGCTGCTCTCCGAAGCCGTCGGCGAAGACAACGTTCCTCAAAGCACACGGGACCGGCAACTGCGCATCTACCAGCTCGGCGCTACGCGTGCACGGGAGTCCGCTGTCACCCTGCTGCCCATGGCGCGGGGGGATGTCGTCGTGTTCAACAGCCTTCTCCTGCACACCGGCACGGAGAACAGGTCCGACTCGGTGCGATGGAGCGTCGATCTCCGTTTCGAGGCGACCCGGGAGTTCCAGACTCTCACGCACGCAGAGAGCATGGGGTACGCGGCCATGCACCGGCGGCTGATGGGCCGGGGATACGTCCCGCTGCGCGTCCGGGCCGCAGACGGTGGCGCCGAGACCTGGGCGACCTGGCAGGAGCGCGCCCGGCGGATGGGGAGCGTCGCTTGAAGCCGGAGGAGATCGACCAAGCGGTGTGGGAGGTCGCAAGCGGGCTCCTCGACTCCCAGGCGTCATGGATGTTCACCGGAAGCGTGGCCGCCGCTCTGCACGGTGTGCCAGTGAGATGCCACGACGTCGACGTGGAATGTGATGCACAGGGCGCGTATCTGATCCAGGACCTACTCGGTGGCACAGTGCTCAGACCGGTCTCGTTCTCCGCGGCGGAACACGTCCGCTCACATTTCGGCCGTACTCGCCTGGGGCCCGCGATCGTGGAGATCATGGGCGGCCTCGAGATCCGTCTGGAGTCCGGAACATGGCTCAGTCCGGCCCCGGTAGCCGATCGGCGCGTCTTCGAGCCGTTCCGCGATCTGCGGGTGCCGGTCGCCGCCCGGCCTGAACTCGCCCTCTTCTACAGGCGGATGGGACGCCCCGACAAGGCGAGGCAGGTCGACGGTGAGTGACGACGCACAGATGAGACCAGCTCCCCTGATCGTCTGGGGCACCGGCCCGAACTCGTCGAAGACGCACATCAGCGTCGGGCTGGCCCGTCACCTCGTCCGTCATGGCCGCCAGGTCACGCCGTTCAAGGCGGTGACAGTGGTCGAATCCGAACAGGCCGGCGAGTGCCCCATCCCCTTGCACGTGGCCGCCGCCCGCACCCGGTGGCGACCGGAGCTGAGCCCAGTGACCCTGCGTCGGGACTCCCTGACGCTCGCCATGGGCACCACCAAGGCCGGTCCTGTCCCCCTCGCCACGCCCGACACACTCGATCTGGCGCAGTTGCCCCCGGAAGTCGCCACCCGGCTGGTGGCGACAGTCCGTGCAGCGCTGTCCCGGCTATCGTCCCTGGACTCCACTTTGCTGGTGGAAGGTGCCGGCAGTCCGCTGGACGCAGTGCGGGACCTGGCCAACCTGGAGGTCGTCCGCATCTTGGCGGAAGGTGCCTCGGCGCGGCCGAGAATTCTGCTGTCGCACTACAGCGGTGCCGGTGGTTCTCAGGCCGCGCTGTGCGGCACCTATACGCTGCTTCCCCGGGACGTGCGCCGCTATGTGATCGGATACCTTCTCAGCGGTCCGCTGCCCGGCGCTGACGTGGCTTCCTGGTCGCGGACCGTCACCACGTACACGGGTCTCCCGCTCATCGGAGTGATCCCCAGACTCACGGTCCACGACGACGCGGATCAGCGGACACCCGATGTCCTGGCGGATCTGTGGGCCGACGCGGTTGGCCGGCATCTGTCCCTGGAGGTGCTCGGCCTGTGACCCGCACACCGTTCGAGGCGATCGGCAATTTCAGGGAAGTGACAGGCATATCCACCCCGACCGGACCGTTGCGGCGGGGAGTTCTGTACCGCAGTGGCTGGCTCATGCCGGCGTCCCAGAAGGATCTGGACGTGCTCGGGCAGCAGCTGGGGCTCGCTCGTGTGTACGATCTGCGGCGCGCCCGGGAGGTCGAGCCGGACCTCGTGACGAGGCTCTCCGCCGCAGGTGTCAGGCATGAGAGCTTCCCGCTCCGCCGCAGTGACGGCCCTCCCGAGCCGGGGACTGACGAGAGCGCACTCCTCACGGGCGCGTTTGCCGCCGCACGCCCCGACTTGGCCGCGCTGGTATGTGCTCTCGCCCGCGACGACGTCGTGCCCGTGGTTGTGTCCTGCGTTCTCGGCCGGGACCGGACGGGGCTGGCGGTGGCCGTGCTGTTGGGTCTCCTGGGCGCCCCCGACCAGGAAATCGCACAGGAGTATGCATTGACGAGCGAGGCGGCGGCACCGGCGCAGTGGAGCCGACGTCTTCGGTGGGAGCGGGGCATCGATGCTGTTGCCGAGCTGGGCCGCACCCGCCCGGAGGCGGTCCATCGGCTGTTCGCTTCCGTCCGTTCCCGGTACGGCGATCTGGAGCACGCACTGGCACCGTTCGGTGTCACACGGCAGGTGCGCGAGGCGCTGCGAGCCCGGCTGCTTGAGAAGTGACCTGCTCGCCGAGGACCACGTTACGTCGCCACCCTGCCGACCCGAGGCTAGGCAGTCGTGTCGACGACCATCCAGGACGCCGACGTGGCGAACTGGGAACCGGGCTGGTAGTACAGCGGGGGCCCCAGAGCCGTGATGCGGTGCAGCAACTCATAGGCCGTGCCAGTCAGTCGAACCGGCTCATGGAGGCCTTGCACCCGGCCGTCGCGCACGTGGGCAGACAGCAGAGCGACAGAGAGCCGGGCACCGGCGTGGTGAGCCTGCTTGTCCAGACCGTCGATCCCGTAGACGACGGTCCCCTCCCAACCGGTCGCGGCCGGCGGCCGCGGGCCCGTGAGCCGGACGTTGGTGGGCTGTGGCGTCGGCATGACGTCCAGGTCACGCCGGCGGGCATGACCGGTGAGTCCGGTCCCGGGCCCGATGGGCCGCGCGCCCAGCCACCCATGGCGGCTCACCAGGGACCCGCGGCCGGTCGCTGTGCTCCACAGGACCACTGGAACCGAGGCCACCCCCTCCTCGTCAAAGGCGCTGGCGAACGGACCGCCTGCGGCATGCGGATCGTCGCAGAGCGAGAGTCCGGTGGAGCCGTCCCGGCTCTCATCGCCGCTGTCCAGGAGGTGAAAGGTAATCAGGTGCACCAGAGAGGCCGCAGCGGCGGGCATGAACAGGGCCCGCCGCTGCGCGAGAGTGTGCGGTACGGACGGCCGGCGCCCTGTCTGCCGGACCGCAGCGAACTGACCGGACCACCGAGCCGTCGACACCAGGGTAGGCAGGTCGAGGCGGCCCGGGTGGCAGGCATGAACGGTGGAGGTCCCGGATGCGCCGTCGGCACCTGTCGTCACCTTGGCACGCGCCAGAGCCCGAGTGTACGAACGCACGGTGCCTGCCGATGAGACGAACACGACCGCCGTGCTCTTCTCTTCGACCAGCGCCTCGGTGAGGGCACCCGCAGCGGCCTCCGTCAGTCGGTCTTTGAGATCCTCGGGGGCTGAGCCCTGCTCTTCGGCCGTGCGCGGGCAGGAGCACGCGAGCGGCGCCAGGGGGCTGCAGGTGGGGCCCGCATGCGCTGCCTCGTCGCCTTCGGTGGCGTCGGTCGACAGGGGAGCCGCCGCGACCGCCTGCCGACACAGGGCGAGCACCTGCTCGGCACGGGAGTGCGAGGCGGCGTCGAAGGAGGCGAACACCTCACGTCCGTCCGCGACGAATCGGAGCAGCCCCGCCACGTCCGACGCGGTGGCCGTGGCACGGCCGCCGATCAGTCGGCGAGTCCGCGTCGCGGTCGACGCGAGGTGCACCTCCACCGTCTCGCCGCGTCTGGCCAGCGAGCTGATCCGCTGGGCCGCTTCCAGGATCATCGCGTGCTGTTTGCGCGGTTCCACGTCAGCTCCACCAGGTCAACTCGTCGAAACGGATCGAAGGAGAGGAAAAGCCGACGCCGATCGCCTGGCCGCGCTTGAGACAGGCCGCGCTGTCGGTCGCGCCGTCGGAGCCGATCGCGGTCAGACGGGCCAACGCGTCAGTCGCCATGCCGGTGAGATGCACGTCCCGCAGCGGTCGGCGGCCCTGCTTCGTGATCAGATACGCCTCGGACGCGGTGAACAGGAACTCCCCCGAGTGCGGGTGGACGCCACCGGCGCCCAGTGCGGAGATCAGCAGGAGCTCACCCGCGCCCGGCGCGGTCAGATCAGCGGGCCCGGCTGGACCAGGTCCGATGACCAGGTTCGTCGCACGCGGCAGGGCCGGAGCCCGGAAGCTCGCGCGGCGGCCGTGCCCGTTGCGGGCGCCCCCGCCGCGTGTGCGAAGCGAATTGAGCGAACCGGACACCACTCCTCTGTCGATCAGGCGGACCGGCTGCGCCGGCGCTCCCTCGTCGTCGACGGCCATCGATCCAAAGCCGTCCTCCAGAGCGGGATCGTCGATCACCACGAGGCCGGAGTCGGTCACCCTTCGGTCGAGCAGACGCGCCAAGTAGCTGTCAGGGGCGGCAAGGTTGTCCGCCTCGGCGGCGTGACCCACCAGTTCGTGGAAGAAGGCAGCGCCGACCGCCGGTGCGAAGACCACGGGAGTGGTCCGCCGCGTCACCGGCGCCGCCGCCGCGATCTGCACGGCCTGAGTAAGCGCGCGTGCCGCGAGTTCCATGGCCGTGCGCTCCTCGAAGGCCTTGAGCCCGCTCCGGTAGTGGCGCCTCTTGCCCACGTAACCGTGCTCGACGCGATGGACAACGGTGCAGCGTCGGCGGGTACCACCTGTCGTGTGCTCGGTGGCGACACCGTGTGCGTCAGCGCTCGCCACGTGACGTATTTCGAAATCCTCCTGCACAGTGAGGTCCGTGTCGTGGGGAACGGCTCGCCACCACGCGTCGGACGGTGTGATCCGTGAGACGGCTTCCTTGATCCACTCATCGGGGGGCGGCGGAGCCCCGTCCGGGACCGTGACCGGCCGTCCGGACAGCTCGCTCAGCCAGTCCGCAAGGCGCGCCGGAGTCTCTACCGGGGCATGTTGGTGGAGCCACCGACGGCCCATGCGCACGAGGACACTGACGCCTTGTTGGTATTCGATGTGCAGACCACGCCGCTGGTGCCCACGGGTGAGAACGCTGACTCTCGCCGCGCTCTGAGTGTGGACCAGAGCTTCGTCGAAGTGCGAGCAGGCCGCCGCCCACTCGATGGCCAGGTCGCGGACCGCGGGTCCGGCATCGACCGAAACGATGCTCATGAGGCGGCCCGCGCCGGGCCGGGACCGTCCGCCTCCGGTGCGTACACGGTCAGCCCGCACCGTGCAGCGGCCGACCGGCGGCTGAAGACGGCCAAGAGCACCAGGGCGGCCCCCAGGCCGCATCCCAGAATCGTCCAATAGGTCCCGTACCCGAGTCGGTAGAACACCTGCAGCATCACGGCGGGGCCGACGACGAGGCCGAGGCTGTAGGCGAGCGACAGCGACGCCGTGTAGGGCGCGAGGCCGCCCTCCGGCGCCGTGCGTGCCGCCAGTGGCTGCAGACTCGGTGAGACGAGAACCTCGCCGCATCCGAAGACGGCTGCGTACAACATGACCGCCAGGACTCGGCCTTGCGTCCAGGGAACGGCGTTCGCCGCCACCCCGAAGACCAAGGACCCCAGCCACAGCACCAGCGCCAGGCGCAGCGCCGCGACGGTGGAGTGGGCGGACACCCAGCGCACTCCCCACCCCTGGAGCAGCATGACGGTGACGCAGTTGACCACCAGAGCGGTCGTGATACCCCAGACAGGCAGATGGGCGCTGGTGTGGAGCACCAGCGGAACAACGGTGTCGAGCTGCGCGACGCCGAAGATCACGATGCCTGCCTGCACGCCCAGCAGCGGCAGAAAGCTCGGGTCCCGGTAGGGTGCCCACGCGCCCCGCCATGTTCGGGGCCTGTCCGGCCGTTCCAAGGCCTCGGTCGCGCCGGCAGGGTCACCAACGCGACCGGCTCGTCGCCTCACCGGGCCGAGAACGATGAAACCGAAGGCGACGAAGCTCAGGCCGTTGCACACGTATCCAATGGCGAAACCCGCCGAGTCCAGTCCCGTCACCAGCGCGCCCGCCAGGAGACCGGACGCTGCCATCGACAGGTTCGCCACTCTGTACTGCTGCCCGAAGACCTCACTGAGGTTGTTGAGTCCGAAGACCGAGACCAGCACGGGAGTGAGCATGGCGTAGTAGGCGCCTGCGCCCGCCCCGCCCACGAGAGCGGCCAGGTACGGAGCCCAGAGGGCGGGTATCAGGACGATCATCAGCATGCCCGCCGCCTGGCCGGCGAGTCCGAGGCCGAAGAGGCGGGCCGGGCCGACTTTGGGTACGAAGAGTGCGGCCAGTGGGGTGATGACCATCGACGAGACGGACAAGACGACGAAGTAGGCGGCCACCACCCCGTTGCCCATCCCACGGTGCTCCGAGAGATAGATCGCGTTGAGCGGATAGATCATGCCCGAGCCGAAGGACGTGACCGCGTACGCAAGGAGATACAGCCGCAATGCGGAATGCCATCGGCTCGGCCTTGGAATGTCCATGTGCAGACGCCTCCCGGTGGGCTGTCGCCACAGCTACCTGTACGACAGGTGCAGCGACGTCGAAGATGTCAGAACCCGGTGCCGATAGCGGTCGGCACCGGGTTCCTGGTGAGCGAAGCGGGGTCAGCCGAGGGTGCTCTGGATGCTGTCGGACTCGTCGAGCGCAAGCGCCGTCTCGACGTCCAGCGGGGCCTCGGGGAACTCGTTCACCTCAAGCTCGGCAACCTGGTTCTCGCCCATGTCGATCTCCCTTCGTGGGTGTCCTTCAGTGAGTCTGTTGACCTCACCGACGGCTCGGACGTTAGACGCAGAACCATCGCGGTCAAAACGTTCAACTGAACAGGTTTGACAGTTGGCCGGGAGACGAGGTGCACACACGTGCTCCACCGGTGGAGAAGCTGCCGCAGCTACACACACCCGATGACATGTGTCAACACCTGTCGGCTACAGGTGACTTGACGAGGGAAACACCTAGTGGTTGTTGCTCCGTCAGAAACCCGGCGGTACCTTCAAGTTGCTTTACTGGTCCGTGTGACGCTGACCCCGCGGGAGCGCAATGAGTCCCCTTTCCACCCCCCACAAGACCGCAGCCGTCAGCGCACTCGCTGCGCTTACCGAGTCGGTGTTCGTTCATCCCGGTCTCATTCACCGTCTGACACTCGCCGAGCGCATGGTGCTGCAGACTCGATCGGTGCAGCGCATGAGTCGGCTGCGTCAGACCGGACTTGCGTATCTGACCATCCCCACGAATGAGAACACTCGACTGCCGCACTGCATCGGGACCAGTTACTGGACGGCCCGTTTCATCGAGCGAATGCGGTCGAACGAGTTCTGCCATTCGGTCGCCGACGGCTTTGTCGAGCTGCCGGGCAACACCGAGCGTTTGGACCACCTCGACGAGTTGCTCGGACCCGAGCTGTCCCTGGACCTTCTCGCGCGCATCTACGCGCTGGTCCACGACTCCGACCTTTTGCCGTTCGGACACACGCTGAGCTATCAGTTCGGGTACTTTGCGCCGCCCGGAAATGTTCCTCGGTTCCAGGGATACCTCACACGCATCCGTGAGGAGATCGCCACGGCGGCCGTGGATGTCGACGGCGTGGAGCGAGCCGACGTCATCAACTCGCTGCTACGGCACATCGATGCGGTCGAGGCCATTGCAGTATCGGTTCTGCTGCTAGCCGGGAAGCCCGGACACCACTCTTGCCAGAGCGAGGGCGAGATCGTCCGCCTGTTGCCCGTGTACTCCTTCGTGGAAACGCTCGTGACCGCGACGGTCAGCGCTGACCTCATCGACTTCACTCAGCGCGACACGCTCGGCGCGGGTGCTCCGTGGCACTTCAACACGGAGCTGCTGGAACATGCCGCCGTCTTCGCCACGCGGCCGAACGACATCGAGAGCGAGCTGCTCGGCAGCACGGCCGCCGGTGGTGACCGACTGTTCCGCTTCGGCTTCGGCGCCTACGCGGGCGGCGCTCGCCGGCACTCCGTGGTCAGTGGTGTCATCGAGTTGCTTCGAGTGCGGTACCAGACGCTCGAACAGATCGTGTACTCCTCCGGCAAGGTGACGGCCGACGCCATGCTCGACAAGGCCATCCGGAACCTCAACGCACACCACGTCGGTGACCCCTTCGACGAGTCGGAGCTGCTGGTCCTGGGGGACGATCAGTTCCTCGACCTGGTGGAGGCCGGGGAGTCGAAGGTCAGTCTGGGACCGCTCGGGAGTCCGGTGATCCCTGATCTCCGATCCCGCCGCCTGTTCGACGTGGCCTACCGGATCGAGGACCGAGACCGGCTTTCCGAACGAGCCGAGACGACGTTGCGAGAAGCGTCGGTGCCGGTCGAACGGGACGTGCTCGAGGAACAGCTGGTAAAAGAGGTCCCCGGGCTGGCACAGACAGACATCGTTGTCAGCTGCCTGCCCCTGACCATGCAGATGAAGGACCCGAGTGTCCTCATCGGCTGGTCCGACGGCGAAGTCCTGTCTCTCGGCACGCTGGCACACCGGGGATACGGCGAGGACGCTCTCGGCATCACTCGCAGGTACGCCGATCTTTGGTCCTTCTCGGTGTGTGTGCGCTCCTCCGTACCCTCCTCCATCCGGTCGCTGGTGCACGAGGTCGCCGCCCGTCATTTCGAACGCTAATCCGCCCACCGATGCCGTCCGCCGACGCGCTCCGTGGATGCATCGCATGCATACGCCCTTTCCGGGCTGTTCGCCGACCGATCAAAGGAGAAATCCGTGCCGGACACTCCCTCGAACATCACACCGCTGGCGTGGCCGCTCGTCGCCCCCAAGCGTTACAACCCAGAGGATTTCGACGAGTTTGAGCACTACCAGCTGAACGTCGGACCGGTGGATGAATTCGGCGACCTGGCCGAATGCCCGCCCACCATCCGCAATATCGGCTGGACTCTGGGCAACGACTGCCCCTACCGGTGCAACCACTGTTACAGCATGAACGCGCGAGTCAAAGGCGCCGACATGGAAGAGTGGATGGTCGACCGAATCGTCGATGAGCTGTCCGGTATCGGGGTGGAGACGGTCAACCTCGGTGGTAACGAGCCCCTCTTCACCAATGGCGCGAATCCCGTCAACACCAAGTTGCCGTACATCATCAAAAAGTTGGTCGACGCCGGCATCATCGTGGGTCTGACCACCAGTGGCGTGACCTTGTTGCGTCTCTACCGCGACCACCGCGAATCGTTTGACCTCCTCAACGACATCGACATCTCTTTCGACTCCCCGTTCGAGGACGAGCACAACAAGAACCGCGGCGCGCGCATCTACAACCAGGCGATCGAGTCGATGAAGATCGCGCAGAAGGAGAACAAGCCGCACACCGCCATCATGTGCGGAATGAAGTGGAACTTCTCGATACCTCATATCGAGGCGATAGTCGCACTGGCCAAGGAATACGACGCCAACGTACGGATCAACCCGGTGAAGCCGGTGCAACCCGAGCACATGGAGATCGCGCTGCCGGCCGAGATGTACTACGAGGGTTTCGCCCGGCTACTGGAACTGTGCGACCCTGTCGACCTGGGCGAGCCGCCGATAGCTGCCATGACCGACTTCGCGGGGGCCAAGCGGTGCCCGTGCGGACGTACGTCGTTCAGGATTCACTCGATCACGCCCGAGGGGCAGATCTACGCCAGCCCCTGCGTCTACCTGCATGACTACAAAGCACCGCTCGATCTGCTCCAGCACAGCCTCAAGGACATCATCAACACGCCCCAGTTCCGGGTGTTCCGTCAGCGCAACCAGAATCCCGATCAGATCGACGGCTGCTCCGGCTGTGAACTGCTCGCCCAGTGCGGCGGTGGCTGCGCCGGCCGCTCCTACCTTCAGCACATGCACACCGAGAGCGAGCGGTCCATGCGCGCGCGCGATCCGTACTGCCCGAAAGACGTGGCGCCCGGGTTCACGTATCCGCAGCAGCCGGTCATCCGCTCCGAACAGCGCCTCGTGCACCAGGACTACCTCTGCACCTGGATCGGCCGGCCCAAGTAGACCTGCCGACGTGGCGGAAACCAGGCCGGGCTTCGACAGAGGCAGAAGGGAGTTTCCATGAGCGCCAGTACGCGTGCGACACCCCCGATCACTCTCTCCCGGCGTATCGCGGAGACCTGGCGCTACGCCCTCTGCCGGCTGCGGGGGCAGAACTATCTCCGCTACCAGCAGCAGCGGTACGACCGGCTCTGGCGTGACGACCCCCATCACTTCAGTTACAGCAGCAGACAGTTCCAGCTCGACTACTGCCTCGGACACGGTCTGCGCCGGGGCATGCGGCTGCTCGACTTCGGCTGCGGTCCGGTCGCCGCGGGTCTGGCGATGATCAGATACCTGGATCCTGGAGGGTACGTGGGCGCGGACATCTCCAGGACGGCTCTCAATCTGGGCACCGACCGGATCGCCGCAGCCGAGTTGGCCGCACGCCGTCCCGACCTCGTCCTGCTGCCCGCTACGGAGTGGTTGGCTCCATTGGCCCGGCGGAGCTTCGACATGATCTGGGCACAGTCGGTTCTGACACACATGGCCCCCAAGGACACCGAGACCCTGATCTCCGCCGTTCCCCACATGCTGACGCCGACCGGCTGTCTGCTGGCGACGTTCTACCTGCACGACACACCCGGGCCCCGCAGGGCGGACATCAAAGACTGGAGCTACGACCTCGCCACCCTGGCGCACTACGCGGAGGCGGCCGGGCTTCAGGCCTCGCTCCTCGACGACTTCCGTCATCCACGACCGTACGTCAGGCACGGCCATCACATGGCGATGCTCCACCTGAGCACGGGGCGCAGCCACTGCGTGACGAAGGCTCGGCCCGCATCGGGCCCGACCGACACGGCCCCGAAGGGAGCGTGAACCATGGGCGCAATGGACGAATCGCTACGGTTTCTCATCGACCAGCGTCGGGCGGCCCTGCGCCACAGCGGCTTCGGGTCGCCAGACGGTCTGGCCCGAAAAGCGGTGCGCGATCTCCGGCTCAACGGCTACTGCGTCCTTCGCGATGTCGTGGACCGCTCGGCGCTCCTGCGGGTGAGGTCCGAGGCGGACGCAGCCTGGGGAGACGGGCGCATCGTGCCGGCCCGAGTGCGCAAGCCCCTGCGGGAACAGGAGGCGGATGCCGGTGAGATGGCCCGGCTGCGGGAGCTGATGACGCGTGGGGAGGAGGAACTGGCTCGGGAGGAGAGCATGATTTACGTCGCGGATCCCCTGATGAACTGTTCCAGTGCCTCTTCGGTGCTGTTCTCCGACATCGTCCTGCGCATCGCCCAGGGCTACTACGGCTGTCCGACGGGCCTTATCTCGCCCAAGGTGGTCAAGAGCTATCCCAACGACCTTCCGGAGTCGAGCGCCAACCGGTTTCACGCCGACTATCAGCACACGCGGTTCCTGAAGTTCTTCGTCTACCTCACCGATGTACCGACTGTCGCGGAGGGACCGTTCTGCTTCGTCGCGGGCAGCCACCGGCGCAAGCCGTACCGGTGGCGACGCCATCCCCTGACCTGGACTCGGAGGGAAATGGCCGGATTCTATGGCGATGCCGCGATACGTGTGCTCACGGGGCGAACCGGTGATCTCATCGCCGCCGACACCCGCGGTTTCCATCGGGGCGTCAAGCCCACCTCCCGAAGCCGCACCATGCTCAAGGTGAGCACGGGTCTGCGTCCTTGGGCCGGGGCAGCGGCGGCCATCCCGGCTTCAGAGATGGCTCGTCTGACCCCGCAAGGGCGAGCCGCGGCACGCTACTTGAGGGTGGACCCATCGGCCTGACCGGCTGCTGCCGTTGCCCGACGTCTTCGTGAGGACCTTCCCAGTGAATCAGCCGTCGGTCGACCGGCCGTCCGAACCACTGCGTGCCGCAGTCGGGGTGAAAGCCGCGGAACTGATCGAATTCTCCGAGGAACTCTCCCGTATCGGTGGAAGAGTCCCGGCGTTCCACATCGTCGGAGCGGATGTGGTGCGCGAGTTCAACCTGGCGCACCTACGTCGGAGTCGTCCGCTGGGCTATCCGGCGATCCCCGAGGTCGGAAGCATCCCGCCGACCCATCTCCAAGTCGCCCGGGCGTTCCCCTCGTTCCTGGCTGGGACCGGCGTCAACCTGAGCGCCCCGGCAGTCATACGTACCAGCCTGACCTGGCAAGGCAGCTCGGAACGTCTCGCAGGTGTCGACACCAACGCCTTCCTGCGGGTGCCGGGCGACCGCGAGCAGGAACTGCTCGGTCTGTACGCGGGCTTGTACAAGGCGTACACGTCCCTGTGCATGGAAGGTTCCGGTGTGAACACGGCGACTCCGCGCGTCGCCGGCCTCATCGTCATGGAACTGCTGGACGTGGCGGCCGAAGGCGTCGCCTACCTCGGTCAGGACACCCACGTCGTCGAAATCGCTCCCGTGGGCGGGGAAGCGATCGTCTTCGACTCGGCGGAGAGCCTGTACGCCTCCCGACGGCTTCCACGGGCAATCGTCCAGGAGATCATCGACGTCCTCTCGGCGCTTTCCGAGAGCGTCCCCTCCGGTGAACTACTCGAACTCGAGTTCATCATCGACGGCGGTCGAGGCCTGTTCTGGCTGCAACGGCGCAGACTGGTCCGGCGGCAGGCAACGCGGGGCGGAACGGCCGTCTACGGTTCCGTGGGCGCCTTCTGCGGGCCTGTGGTGGACTTGCGCGGCACGGCCCGGCACACGACAGACGCCCGCCAGGTGCTCAAACGCCTGGCGGGCACTGCTGGTTCGGCGATCGTCGTGCCGCTCAAGGACGATGCATGCCTCGACGCGTTCGGTCTGCTGTGGCTGCTCAGGAACATGTCGTTGGAATCCCCTGCCGCCCTGGTCGTCACCCACGGCACCGGAACGCAAGCCGGGATGCGGACGCACCTGAAGTGGACCCTGCGTCACTTCCTGCCGCACACCCTGGTCTTGCCAGCCATCGATCACTCGGTGCCGTACGCGCTGTCCCACATCGACGTCTACGGCGATGGCGTGCGCACCACCGTGCGACGGTGAGGGGTACATCAGATGTGATCATCCGCCGGGCTTGACGACAACTTCGTCTCAGCGTGGCCGCCGCTCGAAGAGCCTGCTCTTCATCGTCACGGACGCCGCAGACGACGCTTCCCGTAGTCGCCCAGCACGACCTTGACGGCGTCGGACACATCCCGCTCAAGGAGCGCGAAGCCCCGGTCCGCCTCGGACAGGTCGAAGCGGTGCGAGATGATCCTGCCGAATTCCTCCGGTGAGCCGTGCAGGATGTCGTAGGCAGCGCAGAAGGACTCCTGAGGATGGGGGAACGAGGGGACGAGCGACTTCTGCCCCACTTGAAGTGTGCGCAGATCCAGGGGCGTGACGGATGGCTCGCTGAGACCGTTGTAGACGATACGCCCGCCGCGCTCCACGACCTGGGCGGCCTCAGGGATTGCCGCGTATGGTGCCGTCACGATGGCCACCCGGCTGGGCGGTGCGGTGCGCGCGGTGCAGATCTCGGCTCCCCAGGCACTCGCGAGCGCGGCACATGCCCGTCGGTGGCCGCGGTGCACTGCACGGACCGGCCCCAGGCCACGCAGTCGCAGACAGCGCAGCGTCAGCAATGCGATGGGCCCGATTCCGAACAGGAGTACCGACTCCCCGGGCTCCACAGCTGCCCTCGCGACGAGGTCCAGGGCAACATGGAGCGGCTCCAGGAGAACGTCGACGTCCGTCAGCGGTGCCGGCAGTCTCTCCACGTGGGTGACGGGAACGTCGGTCAAGTCGGCGAACCCGCCGACTTCCCGGTACTCCCAGCGCGTGCAGTTCTCCTGACGTCCGGCGCGGCAGTGGGAACAGGCAGCACAGGCCACGCTGGTGTGCAGAGCCACCGATGCCCCCCGCCAGTCCGGGCTCACCCCGGCACCCAGCGCCACCACCGTGCCGACCGCCTCGTGCCCCCAATTCCGGTGAGCCGCTGTGGTGGTCCGGTATCGCAAGAGGTCAGAACCACAGACTCCGCAGTCGCGCACCGCGATCCGAACCGTACCCGCAGCCGGCCTTCCGAGGCGTTCCAGCTCTACCCGGACCCGCAGCCGATCCGTGAGAACAAGGCGTCGACTCAGCGGTTCGCTCAGCACGGCAGCAACTCCAACGCGGGACGTTCCCCCGTGACGACGAGGCGATGTTGTTCCAGTTGCACGAGGATGTCATGGCATCGTTCCTCGTCCAGTGACGCGTACTCGGGAGCGATCGCACGCAACGGCTGTACGACATCCACCACGTTGCGTGCTGACAGCCCGTTGCACAGACTCCACACCAGCGCCATCTCCGGTGCGACGGTCACCTGCCGGTGCAGTTCATGGTTGAGCACGACGGTGTCCAGCAGTCTCATCGGCATCAGCGTCGGTACCCGGTGCAGGCCGATGTCACCCGGGATCCAGGTCGGCCATCGGGAGATGTCTGTGGTGTGCCAGCCGACCGTCCAGGCCACCGCCATACAGGTCTGTGCCAGATTCCACAGGGTGGAGGCACCCCGCCACGGATCGACGTCGGCCCATCGGCCTCTGACGCAGTCCTGGAACGCGGTCATCGGGAAGTCGGCCGGTGCGGATCGCCTGAGCTGTGAGTACACCCACTTCGTGCCCACATAGACGTCGCCGGCGGCAGCCGCCACCGCCTTCGCCGCGAACGTTGCGGCCTTGCCTGCGACCAGGCGGGCGCCGTCGAGATCCTCGCTCAGCACCATTCCGGTGAGGTCCTCCAGTTCGCTGTTGACCATCACACCCCATCGGCCGATCACAAGACGCCGGACGGCCTCGTCGTGCCGGCTGAGTCGCTCCCGAAACGCTTCGAGCCAGAGCGAGGAGACCGCCGGCTCGGCGTAGCGCAGGCGTACGAGTGTGTCCAGGTCGGATTCGCTCGGGTAGCGAGTCACATTGCTCCGGTCGATGCTGAGACCGAGGAGGCGCTCGACCAAGGACTCCAGTTCATCGGGGGTGGTGTACTCGATATCTACCCTGTCGTGTCCGACGACTACCTGCCGGCTCGCGCGCGATGCGGATCCGCGTGTCAGAACGACGAACACATCCGCGTCACTTGTCTCGTTGCCCAGCCCTGCCGTGATGCTGCCGGAGACGAACGCACAGTCCGCACCGGCTTCAGCCGCGACCAGTCTGGCTGTCGTGTGGGCCAACGCGACTTTGGCGGCGACCCTGCCGCCTGCCGTGGCTTCTGCGAACATGTGCACTCCTTGGGTGTGTATCTCAGTGGTACTGTCGGCGCTCCGACACGCAGGCAGGGGGAGTCCATGGGCCCGTTTCCGGGACGTGAGGTGCGTCGTATCGTGGCCGTCGGAGGTGGAGGTTTCTCGGAAGCCCGACGCCTGACCTCGGTCGAGACGCACATCCTGCACATGCCGAACGTGACCCGCCCCAAGGTGTGTTTTGTTCCCACAGCTTCCGGGGACGCGGACGCCTACCTCCTCAACTTCTACCGGTCCTTCGCCGCGGCCGACTGCCACCTGAGTGATCTGCCGCTCTTCCGGCGGCACACCCGGGACCTGGCGGCCTTCCTCACCGAGCAGGACATCGTCTACGTGGGTGGTGGCAACCCACACCATCTCAAGCCGATCTGGGACCTGCACGGGCTGACGGACGCGCTGCGTGTGGCATACAACAGCGGGACCGTCCTGGCCGGTGTCAGCGCCGGAGCGATGTGCTGGTTCACTCGTTGCGTGGCCGACACGCACCGACCGGCTCCAGCAACCTGGGCGCCTGGACTGGGCCTGCTGCCGGGCAGTTTCGGCCCGCACGCCGACACAGACGGAAACCTGATGGCAGTCATGTCCGACCTGATACAAGCGGGTGTCGTTCCCGGCGGATATGCCGTGGACGACGACGTCGCCCTCTGCTACACGGATGAGGAACTGACCGAAGTCGTAGCAGCCCGTCCGGGGGCTTTCGCACACCGGCTTGCGCTCGTCGACGGGACCGTCAGGTCAGAGCGGATCCAGCCCCGTGTGCTGAAGTAGGGTCATGGCGCGATCAAGCGTCTTCGTCAGCAGACCGTCGTCCATGAACTTCGCAGCTCGCTGCGCACGGCTCTCGCCGCCCGCCCCGTAATTCCACTGCCGGGTTCGAGTCGTGCGATCAACCGCCGCGAACCTCTCCTTCACCGCGGGACCTCGAACGATCACAGAGATGGTCTCGGTCTCCGTTTCCACGGTGTGGAACTGCCTGTGGTGCAGTACGTAGGAGGAACCAGCCGATTCGACACGTGTCATGACCGGCCGCAGGCCGACGGTCGGTCCCCCGCCGGCAGCCGCCTCGGTCATGTCCGCCGGACTGTAGAGGCGGTGGGTGTACGCACCGTGGAGCACCCTGCTGGCGAACGTCCAGCGGTGGTTGTGCGGCTTGTCGCGGTGTCCAGGGTGAAATATGTGAAGCCGTACCCGGACGTCGCTCGCGTCGGATCGGTACAGCACGAGCTTCTCACCTGTGGGGTAATGCTCACACATCTCCCGGAGCTCAGGTCGCCTCTCGATGTTCGCGAGCAGTCCGAGTAGGACGCCCTGTCCCATGAGACCCATGAAGACATCCGAGGTTGTGGCGGACACCCCTTCGAGGTCCTCCCAGTCGACCCGGTCGAGGGGTGCAAAAATGTCGGTGTTTTCGTCCATGGCAAACATCCTGGATGTCTTGGGTGCGCGATGACTACACATGTTTGAGTCGCGTTGACTGGTGGACATGTACTCCCCATGTCACCGCCATCGGGACTCTTCCCCTGAGGGGATCTCGAGCAACAGCTCCTCTGCGTATGTTTCCCACAGAGCGGCATAGGCGGAGAGCAGGGCAGCCATGGTGTGTCTGGAGTGAGGCGGGATGTGCTGGACGACCGTCTGCTGCTGCTGGACGAACACCGCGCAGGAGTCGAAGAGACGCAGGACTTTGCGGCCGACCTCGTTGCAGCGAAGAGAGGGGTCCTTGCGCAGTACCGCGGAGAGAGCGAGCAGTTGTTCGGTCGAGGGGGTCGCGGCCTTCGGCGGGGAAGCCCTCGCCACTCGGTGCCCGGCAGGGACGGGGTGGTCGCCCCGCTGCAGTCTCCGCCGGACGTCGGCAACCGTCGGTGGGGAGATCCCAGTCTTCGCGGCTACGCGGCGAAGCGAAGCCTCGGGCTCCCTCTCCAGAACCTCGGCCGCCCGCTCTCGCCCTGTGACGGCGTCAGCTGTCTCGGCGCGACGGCCCCCGTCGGTCTCGGAGCCCTTGCCCGGCTCGCCACCGGTGTGGTGCCGCCGCAGCCGGGAGGGAACCGGGTCGTCACCCCGCAGCAGTCTTCGACGCACGTCCGCGACGGTGGCCGGCGAGATGCCGGCCTGCCGGGCGATCCGGCGCAGGGAGGCTTCTGGCTCCTGCCTCATGAGCCTGCAGGCCAGTTCACGGCCTTCGGCTGCGTTGAGCGGCCGGACGCGACCGTCCTGGCCAACCCTCGTGTCGCCGCTGCTGGATTCACTGCCGCCGTCTTTTCGGATCTGGGCCACTCTGTATGCGGAAAGCCCCGTCAGGGAAGCGATGCTGCGGTCGGACCAGTCCGGATGGTTCCCGACGATCCGGCCTGCCGCAAACACCCGGTCGGATGTCGACAGTGGTCGGCCGTGAACGATGTTGCACGCGACGGACAGCAAGTCCGCTTGTTCCACGGATCCATGGAACAAGCGGACGGCGATGTCGTCACGCCCAGCCAGCCGTGCGGCGGCCAGACGGTGGCCACCGTCGATGACACGCATGGTCGGATGATGCACGAGGATGGGCGGAAGCACACCTTCCGTCATGGCCAGCGTCCGGGCGTAGGCACTGTCCTCTCCTTCCAGGCGAGGCGAGGACCCCACAGCCAGCGTGTCAGTCGGGACCCTGGTCACGGGTAAGGCGTCCAGGACCTCGTCACGTATGTCGAGCAGCATGTCCGCCGGGCTCACGGAGTTCGCGGCCGCTGCTTTGCGTACAGCCACAAGAGGCTCCCTTCCGACGACGCCGAAACTCTGCCGCAGAAGGTACAAGCGTTGGCGATCACCGCACTTTGCCGTCGTTATCGCTCCGGGATAGATCTTCGTTAGGGCGCCCGGGGGGAGTCGAGCGGCAGATCGGGCCACCGGTCAACTGCGAACCGCGCCAAAGACGGAGCCCGCCTACGAAGTGTCCTCACCGCTCCGATACCTGTGACTGCCGTGGAAGATGGTTCCGCTGTGGCGGTCGTATCCTGAGACGCCAGATGTCGGGATCTTGAATGGGAACGGTCGCGTACGGTGCGGGAGCAGGCGTTGACGCAGTGAACAGTGGCTTGCAGCGCCCGCCTTTCGGTACCGCGGTTCTTGGAGACAGCAACTCGATGAACGACCTGGCCCAGTCGTTGAGTCCTGCTTCGGGGCGGCTGATCGGACGGGACGAGGACCTGGAGTTCGTACGGTCCCACTTCGGCGGTTCCGGCCACGGCGCGGCCCTGCTGCTGTCGGGCGAGGCGGGGATCGGGAAGACCGCGATCCTCGACGCCGTGGCGGCGCAGGCCGCACTGAGTGGCGCGCGTGTGCTGCGGGTGAGCGGCGTGCAGTTCGAGGCGGACGTCAGCTATGCCGGCCTCAACGAGCTGCTCGTTCCGCTGTTTGAATCGTTCGACCTCCTGGACCCGGGTCACCGAGACGCCCTCAAAGTCGCGGTCGGTATCGGCAGCGGACCGCCTCCGAACCGGTTGCTGACCGCCACCGCGGCCTTGCTGCTGCTGCGCAGGATCTCCCAAGGGGCCCCGCTCCTGATCGTCGTCGACGACCTGCCGTGGCTGGACCGGCCCACCACCTTCGTCCTCGGCTTCATCGCGCGGCGGCTCGTCGGCAGCCGCATCGGCTTCCTGGCCGCCTCGCGCGTCACCACCGAGGGCTTCTTCGAGGCGAGCGGGCTCACCGAGCACCGCCTCCAGCCCCTGGACGACGCAGCGTCGGCCCAACTCCTCGCCGAGGCGTACCCGGGCCTCTCCCACGAGATACGGCGGCGTATCGCGGCGGAGGCACACGGCAACCCGCTCGCGCTGATGGAGCTGCCTGCCGCCCTCGACCGTGAGCAACGCACGGCGCCGGGCGCGGTGCCCTCGGTCCTGCCACTGACCGAGCGCCTTCAGGCACTGTTCGCCTCACGTGTGGCCGATCTGCCCGAACCCGGCCGCGCGCTGTTGTTGATCGCGGCGCTCGAAGGCACCGGTGACCTCACGGTCATCGAGGCGGCAGCCGGCGACCGCGACGCCATCGACTTTCTGGAGTCGGCGGAACGCGACCGGCTGGTGACCGTCTCGGCGTCCTCCCGGAAGATGTCCTTCCGCCACCCCTTGATCGGTTCCGCAGTGGTGGCGCAGGCCACGGCCTCCGAACGCCGCAGGGCACACCGGGCGCTCGCCGCCGTCCTCGTCGATCAGCCCGAGCGCCGCGCCGGCCATCTCGGTGAGGCGACGACCGGCCGGGACGAGACCGTCGCCGCACTGCTGGAGCAGGCCGCCCGGCTACGCCTCGGACGAGGCGACGCACTGGGTGCGGTAGCCGCCCTTACCCGCGCCGCGGAGCTCAGCCCCTCGTCGGCGGACGAGAGCCGCCGGCTCGCGGAGGCCGCCTACATCGGCACCGACGCCGGCGGCGATCTGGCGGACGCCTCGCGTCTGCTCGTCGGTGCACGCCGCGCCGACCCGGCCGTCCGGGAGGAGTCCCTGCACGCGGCGGCTGCCTCCGCGCTCCTGCTGATCAACCAGGACGGGGACGTCAACACCGCCCACCGGCTGCTGGTCGGTGCGATCGAGGCCGGTGGACACGGCTACGACGCCTCGGACGAGGCTCTTGTCGAAGCTCTGTTCACCCTGATCACGCTGTGCTGGTACAGCGGCGATCCGGAAAAGTGGGCGCCGTTGCTGCGGGCCCTGGACCGGATGGTGCCCGCACCCCCCGACCTGCTGTGGGCGTGTGCCCAGACCTTCGCCGACCCCGCCCGTACCGGCTACCGCGGGCTGCAGGTCCTCGACGAGCAGCTCGCCGACCTCGGCGACGCGACGCACGTGGTGCGGGTCAGTACCTGCGCCGTCTACCCGGACCGGCTGGCGGACGTGCGCGAAGCGTCCCTGCGTCTGGTCGAGCAGGCCCGCGCGGGCGCCGCGCCCGTCCGCAGACACCTCTCCGCGCTGATCCACCTGGGCCTGGACGACTACTACAAGGGCCGCTGGGACGAGGCCGTGCGCCTGACCGGCGAAGGGCTCGCGCTGTGCAAGGAGTACGGCTACCCGTTCTTCGCCTGCAAGTTCCAGTTCGTGCAGGCGCTGGTGGCCGGAGCACGCGGTGACGTGGAAGCCTGCGAGGCGCTGTGCGAGGAGATCGCAGCCTGGGCCGTTCCCCGTGGCGCCCTTGGCGCCCGGTCACTGGCCTTCCACGCGAGGAGCCTGGCCTTGCTCGGCAACGGGGACGTCGAGGCCGCCTTCCGTCAGGCCACCGCCACCAGCCCGCTCACACCCCTCGCGCCCTACCTGCCGCATGCCATGGCCGGCGCCCTGGACCTGGTGGAGGCCGCGGTCAGATCAGGACGGCTGACTGAGGCCGCAACCCACGCGGCGGCCCTGCGGGAGTCCGAGATGGCGCGGCTCTCCCCGCGCCTGCACATGCTCGTGCTGACCTGCGAGGCACTGACGACATCCGACGACGGTGCCCTGTCCCTGTTCCAGCGGGCTCTGTCCCTGCTCGACCCCGCCGAATGGCCTTTCGATGTCGCACGGGTACGCCTCTTGTACGGCGAACGTCTCCGGCGCCGGCGCGCGACCAAGGATGCGCGGGAACAACTGGTCCTGGCGCGCGGGGCGTTCGAGAAGCTGGGAGCGGCTCCCTGGGTGGTGCGCGCCAAGTCCGAACTGCGGGCGAGCGGTGTTGCGGCGTCGACCTGCGCGGCAGGTAAGGGAGTCCTGACAGCCCAGGAACGCGAGATCGCGACGCTGGCCGCGACCGGGCTGACCAACAAGCAGATCGCGGAGCGCCTCTTCCTGTCACATCGCACGATCGGCGCGCACCTGTATCAGATCTACCCCAAACTCCACATCAGTTCCCGGGCCGCCTTGCGCGACGCCCTCGCCGCTCTCGACCTGGAAGCGGTCGACTGAGCTGCCCTCCCGGCAGTTACTGATCTCCTCGGATTGTTGTCGGGTGGTGGGTGAGGCTGAGTCCGGTGCCGGCGAGGCAGCCGTCGATGAGGTCGGGCCGTAACTGGATA
>NZ_JBIUCI010000032.1:0-62082 GCF_044593635.1 Streptomyces sp. NPDC051913
CCGACTCGTACTTCGTGGTGGCGCACTTCCACTACGTCGTCTTCGGCACCGTCGTCTTCGCGATGTTCTCCGGCTTCCACTTCTGGTGGCCGAAGTTCACCGGCAGGATGCTCGACGAGCGCCTCGGCAAGATCACGTTCTGGACGCTGTTCATCGGCTTCCACGGCACGTTCCTCGTCCAGCACTGGCTGGGTGTGAACGGCATGCAGCGACGGATCCCCGACTATCTGGCGGTGGAGGGCCTGACCACCCTCAACACCCTGTCGAGCATCTTCTCGCTCGTGCTCGGCGCCTCGCTCCTGCCGTTCTTCTACAACGTCTGGAAGACCGCCAAGTACGGCAGGCCGGTGGAGGCCGACGACCCCTGGGGCTACGGCCGTTCCCTGGAGTGGGCGACCAGTTGTCCCCCGCCACGACACAACTTCCTCACCCTGCCTCGCATCCGCAGCGAATCGCCGGCCTACGACCTGTACCACGCCCCGGCGCCGGCAAGGGAGTTGACCACGCGATGAACGACACCTTCCTGAACGACATCGAGGGCCACCTGCTGCTCAGCGCGACGCGCCAGGAGGGCCGTACCGCCGCCGAGCGCTTCAGCGCGCCGCTGCACTGGCTGACCGAGGCCCAACGGGCCGAGGTGGAGCGGCGTTTCGAGGCGGAGTACCTCGTACTCGCCCGCGCCTCCTGGCAGCGCACCGCGGTGCGGGCCGGGAGACTGCGGGACGAGTACGAGGCGAGGTACCGGAGCCTGCGCCGACGGCTGCTCGCGTGCCTGCTCCTGGGCTGCGCGGCGGCCGTCGGCGTCCTCGTCCTCTGTCTGGCCTAGCTCTGCGTCCACTTCTGGTTGGTCTGGCCGTTGCACGTCCACAGCACCATCAGCGTGCCGTTGGCCGTACCCGCGCTGTTGGCGTCCAGACAGAGACCGGCGTTGACATTGGTGATCGTGCCGTCGCTGTTGACGTTCCACTTCTGGTTGTTCTGGCCGTTGCAGTCCCAGATGACGACCTTGGTGCCGTTGGTGGTGCCGAGGTTGTAGGCGTCCAGGCACTTGTTGCCGTACACCACGAGTTCCTTGCGCGAGGTGTACGTCCACTGCTGGTTCTGGCCGCCGTTGCAGTCCCACAGCTCGGCCTGGGTGCCGTTGGTGATCGTGTTGTTGTAGAGGTCGAGGCAGCGGCTGGACTGGGTGCCGACCACCAGGGTGCTGTTGGCGCCGGGCAGCGGGCGGACCGTTATGTCGGCGAGGGTGGGCGCGTTCGTGAACGTCAGTGTGTTCGCCGAGCCCTTCGAGAGGCCGACCATCACCGAGACCGTGCCCTGGGAGGAGCCGGTGGGCGGGAACGAGACGGTGGTCGAGCCCTGGCCGTTGACCTTGAGGGTCGCGGTGCGGGCGCTGGAGGTGTTGTTGGTGTAGGCGACGTCGACGACCTTCACGCCGGTGCTGCCGGCGACCACGCCGGAGAAGCCCGCCGTGCCGGTGTAGGTGCTCGCCGACTGCTCGGTGCCGCCGGTGACGCTCAGCATGACCGACCCGCCCGCGGGGACGCTGGTGGTGTAACTCGTGCCGTAGGAGCCGATGGTGGAGCGGGCCCACAGATCACGCACGGTCGCGCTCGCGTTGGTCAGACCCAGGTCGGACCAGCGGACGGTGATGTTCTGCGCGGAGGACGTGCGGTTCATCAGCACGACGGCGCGGTTGCCCTGGCCGGACAGGACCTTGCCGTACACCTGGAGTCCGGTGCCGTCCTCGGCGACCTTGACGCCCTGGAGGCCGCGGGCGTCCTGGTCGACGGCGATGACCTCGGGGTTCTTGAGGATGTTCGCGGTCTCGGTGCTCATGGAGGCGAGGTTGTTGCCGGCGAGGAGCGGGGCGCCGGAGATGGCCCACAGGTTCATGTGGGTGCGGTTCTGGGCGGCGGTGAAGCCGGTCATGCCGACCATCAGCATGTCGGGGTCGTTGTAGTACCCGGTGTGCTGCGCGAGCGGGTGCAGGCCCTGGTCGAAGTTGGACAGCATGTTCGTCTGGGACGGGTTGTTGCCCCAGTAGACGATGTCGGTGCTGGTCCGGTACATGGGCGCGAGCCCGGGGGCCCAGTTCCAGGTGTTCTGGTAGCCCCAGTTGCAGAGGGAGAGGGTGAGCGGGCGCCCGGTGGTGGCCGTCGCCGCGGCCACGGCGTCGCTGATCGACTTGTACGTCGTAGCCGCGTCGAGCCCTTCCGCATCACCGCCGCACCAGTCGACCTTCACGAAGTCGAAGCCCCACTTCGAGAACTGGAGCATGTCCTGGTCGTAGTGGCCCTCGCTGCCGGAGCCGGGGGCGGCGGGGCGGCCGGTCGGGAAGTAGTAGCCGCAGCCGTCCTTTCCGGCGTCGGTGTAGATGCCCGCCTTGAGGCCCTTGCCGTGGATGTAGTCGGCGATGGCCTTCATGCCGCCGGGCCACTCGGACTCGTCGACGGTGATGTTCCCGGCGCTGTCCCGGGTGCCCTGCCACCAGCCCTCGTCGATGTTGATGTACTTGTATCCCGCGTCCGGCAGGCCGGCCGCCACGAACGCGTCGACCTGCTGCTTGATCACGTCGTAGTCGATGGCGGCGGCGAAGCTGTTCCAGGAGGCCCAGCCCATCGGGGCGGTGGGCACGGCTATCTGCCGGCTCGTCGCCGCCTGGGCCGGGGTGGGCTGGGCGAAGAGCAGGGCGGCGGTGGCGGTCAGGGCGAGGACGAGGGCCCGCACGGCGGCGGCTCTGGCGCGGCGTACGAACCCGCGGGGTGAGGGGGGTGGGGGAAACATGCGGCTCCTTCGGAGGGGAAGAACGCACGACAGGGTCGATATCTCGAACGAGGATCGAATACCCGAACGTATCGCGCGCCGAAAGTAGAGCCCCCGGAGGCGGAAGTCAACGGCTGCGACAGGCGTGAACTCGCCGCTTCGCACACGTCGTTCGCCCCGCTCGTGCCGCCGCCCCGACATACTGGCGCTCGTGCGCGTAGCAATCATGACGGCGGGTTCCCGGGGCGATGTCGCCCCCTTCACCGGACTGGGGCACGGCCTGCTCCGGGCCGGACACGAGGTCACCCTGGTCACCCACGGCGCCTTCGAGCCGCTGGTGGCGGGCTCGGGTCTCGGCTTCCACGCCCTCCCCGTGGACCCGCGGACGGTACTGGAGTCCGAGCGCGGCAAGGGCCTGCACCGCAGCGCCACCGGCCCGGGCAAACTGCTGCGTGCGGTCACGATGGCACGGGCGCTGGCGGGCACGATGGCCGACGACCTGGTGGCGGCTGCCCGCGCCGCCGACATCCTCCTCCTCTCGGCCTCCCTCGCCCCGCTCGGCCACACCATCGGCGAGGGCCTGTCCCTGCCGACCCTCGGCCTCAGCCTGCAACCGGTCGCCACGACAAGGGAGTTCGCCCCTCCCATGCTCGGCGGCGGCTCCTGGGGCGCCGTCGGCAACCGCGCGGCCGGACACGGCGTGGGCCTCGCCATCGAGCACGTCTTCTCGTCCGTCGTCCCCGAGGTACGCACCCGCCTCGGCCTCGGCCGGATCGGGAGCACCGCGGCACTACGCCGCCGGGAGCGCCGCGACTGGCCCGTCCAGCACGGTTTCAGCCCCCTGGTGGTGGCCCGCCCGCGCGACTGGCGGCCCGGCCTTGACGTGGCGGGCTACTGGTGGCCGTACGACGTCTCCACCCAACTCCCCCCGGAGGTGCGGGACTTCCTCGACGCCGGTCCGCCACCCGTCTTCGTCGGCCTCGGCAGCGCCACGGTGCCCGACCCCGAACGCCTCAGCGCCGCCGTCGTGCGGGCATTGCGCCGGGCAGGGCTACGCGGGGTGTTCCAGCAGGGCTGGGCGGGCCTCGCGGCCGACGGCGACGACATGCTGACCGTCGGCGAGCTCGCCCACTCGGCGCTCTTCCCGCACATGGCCGCCGTGGTCCATCACGCGGGCGCGGGCACGACCGGAGCGGGCCTTCGGGCAGGGGTGCCGGCAGTACCCGTGCCGATCCAGTTCGACGCGGGCTTCTGGTCTGAGCGGCTGGTCAAACTGGGCGTGGCTCCAGGCGCGGTACCGCTGCGCCGCCTGACCACGGACAGACTGGCGTCGGCATTGACGCGGATCACGCGCGACGACGGGTACCGGGAGCGGGCACGGGAACTCGGGGCGCGCATTCGCAAGGAGGACGGAGTAGCCCCGGTACTGGAGGCACTGAACCGTCTGAGCGACTGAGCGGCAACGCCCCAAGAGGCGCGGGGAACTGCGCGACCAGCCACAGCGGCGCCGCGCAGAACATCAGTCCTCCCACCCCACCGGCCGCAAAATAGCCAACAACTGCCGCACCAGTTCCTCCACCACCTCATCCAACGAGGCGTCCACCCACCCGGAGCTCCAGTCATGGAGCAGACCGTTCACGGCCCCGATGAACGCGGTGGCCGGCAGCCGATAGTCCCGGGGCGCCGCCTCCCCCCGCGCCACCGCCGCCCCCGCCTCCGCACACACCAGCTCGACCCACCGCGCCCGCCGAGCCAGCCGCTGCTCCTCCAACTGCGGACTGACCCCGATGATCTCGACGAAGGTGATCCGGACCCGGCGCGGATCACCGGTGACATTCGCCGCGTACGCCCGGAAGATCGCCGCGACCCGCTCGGCCAGCGGCAGCGCCTCCGCGTCGGTCACCGCCGCCACCACCGCCTCCTCCGCCCAGCCGTTGACCTGGAGATGCAGCGCGGCGAGGACGTCCTCCAGCGTGCGGAACTCCTCGTAGAACTGCCGCGTGGACAGCCCGGCGGCCTCGCTGAGCGCGGCGACGGTCGTGTTGCGGTAGCCCGGCGTGTCGCCGAACAGCTGGAGCGCGGCGTCCAGGAAACGCCGGCGCCGTTCCGCCTGCCGCTCCTCGGCGGTCTTGCCGCCGTAGCGGCCGGTCGGCGCCTTGAGCCTGCCCGCCACGGTCACCTCCGTTGATCGTCCGGTAGCTCGCCAATTTTGTCGTGCACGCAGTCTTGTGGACAGGGCGCCTCTTCCTTACTTTTCAGTAAGTTAACTCTGAAAGCATCCGTGTTCAGTTTCCGAGCCGCCTTCCCGATCCCGTCTTGGCATGTCCCACTCATGAACCCCACTCAGAGGAGAGAGCCGTCATGCCTGCCATCAGACCCCGTCATCTGTGTGCCCTGGCCGCAGCCGTCGTCCTGACCGCCACCGTCCCGGCGACCGCGGCGTCCGCCGCGGACGCCGCCGCCCTGCGCGAGGTGCTGTTCGTCGGCAACAACTGGGACGGCACCGCCGACGTCCTCCAGTCCAGCGGCAATCTGGCCAAGGTCGGCCGGATCAACGTCATCCCCGACAAGGACGCACGGATGGCGGAGATCAACGCCGACCCGATCAAGTGGATCTACTTCATGGCGATCCGCAACGGCGTCGGCGAGGGCCACGACCAGTTCGTCGACGACATGTACACCACCCCGGACGGCGCCTCGGTGGTCGTCTCCCGGCCGAGCTTCGCCGACGTCGTGTCGATCAACCTGGCCACCGGGGCCATCAACTGGCGCTTCCCCGTGTCGGGTTACCGCTCGGACCACATGGCGGTCTCCCCGGACGGCACCCGGGTCGCGGTGTCCGCGTCGACCGCGAACACCGTGCACGTGCTCGACATCAACACCGGCAAGCAGGTCGGCAAGTTCGCCACCGGTGACAAGCCGCACGAGAACATCTTCACCAAGGACGGCAAGTACATCTACAACATGGCGATCGGTGACGTGAACACGGACACCGACGCCCCGTGGCTGGACTGGACGAAGGGCGACCGGCACATCACGGTCGTCGACGCGAAGACGTACCAGCAGGTCAAGACCATCGACATGCGGCCGAAGCTGGACGCGCTCGGTCTCACCGACTACTCCGACGCGGTCCGCCCGGCCGTGTTCTCGCCGGACGAGTCGAAGCTGTACTTCCAGGTGTCGTTCTTCAACGGCTTCTTCGAGTACGACCTCGCCACGGACAAGATCACCCGGATGAAGACCCTGCCGAAGAACCCGGCGACCAGCGACGACCGCACCACGTACGTCAACGACTCGCGCCACCACGGTCTGTCGATGAGCCCCGACGGCAGCAAACTGTGCGTCGCCGGGACCATGGACGACTACGCGACCGTCGTCAACCGCACCACCCTCCAGGAGGGCCCGCTGGTCACCGCCTCCAAGCCGTACTGGGCGACGGTCAGCGGCGACGGCAAGAGCTGCGTCGTCTCCGAGAGCGGCGCCGACCAGGTCACGGCGATCGACTTCACCACCGGCCTGAAGACCGTGTCCGTCCCGGTCGGCGACCACCCCCAGCGGGTACGGCTCGGCCATGTCGCGGCGAACTGGACGAGCCCGACCTCCTGAGGTTCAACCCGCCAGTCGTTCGACGGCCTTCACCGCCGTGCCCGCCCCGTCCTCGGCGGCCATGAGCCGCGCGGCGCTCGCGGCGGCACGGCTGTAGGTCGGCCGCCGTACAACGCGGCCGAGCGCTTCGGCGAGCGTCTCGGCCGTGAGCGACCGGAAGGGGATCGGAGCGGGCGCGGCACCGAGGGCGGCCAGCCGCCCCGCCCAGAACGGCTGGTCCGCCGTGACCGGCACCGGGACCGCGGGCACCCCGGCCCGCAGTGCCGCGGCCGAGGTGCCCGCGCCGGCGTGGTGGACGACCGCGGCGACGCGCGGGAACACCAGCTCGTGCGGTACCTCCCCGACGGTCATGACGTCGTCGCCGTCGCCGGCGAGCCCCGCGGCCCCTGTCTGGAGGACCCCGCGCAGCCCGGCCTGCCGCAGCGCCCGCACGGCGAGCTCACTCAGCCGCTCCCCCTGTCCCGTTGCCATGCTGCCGAAGCCGATGAACACCGGTCGCGGTCCGGCGGTGAGGAAGTCCTCCAGTTCGGCGGGCAGCCGCCGCGCCTCGTCGACGTACGGCCACCAGGTGCCGACGACGTCCAGGCCCGGCCGCCAGTCGGCGGGGCGTGGCAGCAGCGCCGTGCTGAAACCGTGCAGGACCGGCCACCCCTCCCGCTCCTGCCGACGCCGCGTCGCCTGGGGTGTGAGCGGGGACAGGCCCAGGCCGCGACGGAGTTCCGCGACCGCACCGGCATACAACCGATCGGTCATGCGGAGCGCGAAGCGGCCGGCCGTGCGGTTGCCCAGCCGGCCCAGTGAGCGGGATCCGGTGATCACCGGCGGGAAGTCGCCGGTCGGGGCGGCGGGTACGACGTAGGCGCCCACGGTCGGTGTTCCGGTGGCCTCGGCCAGGTGCAGGCCGAGGGGTGCCGTGGTCGTCGACAGCAGGAGCAGGTCCGCGGACGATGCCGGTAGGTCCACGAAAGCCCGGCCGAGCTCCGTGACGTACTCGGCAGCGGCACGCAGCAGTCGACGGTCGCCTCCCCCGGCCCCCGGAAGCCCGTGGAACTCCGGTCCGGCCTCCTTCACCAGGGGTGCGAAGCCGTCCGGGGCGGCGACCGTCACCTCGTGTCCGGCCCGGCGCAGTGCGGCGCCCAGACCCGTGTAGGGGGCGACGTCGCCGCGTGATCCGGCGGCGGCGATCAGGATCCTCATGCTGCGTCCTCCGGGGAGCCGGTGCGGGCCGCGTTGGCGTGGACGGCCTTGGCCAAGTAGGCGGCGAGGCTGCCCCGTTGCTGCGACGGGGGGACGACGAGGGCGAAGGCGCGCGGGTCGGCCACGAAGTCGTCCGCGATCCGCCGGTGCATGGCGGGCGGGCAGGTGGTGAACCAGCGGGTGATGTGGAGGCGGTGCTCCTCGGCGAGGCCCATGGCCGCCGGCCCGTCGCTCGGTTCCCCGGCGTCGAAGGCGGCGAGCAGCCGTACGCGCCACTGTGCGGCCTCGCCCATCGCGCGCCGCCAGTCCTCCTTGGTGAGGGCGGCGGCCCGCGCCATGGCCTCGCGATGTCCCGCCGAGTCGGCCCATCTCACCTGCCGTTCGGTGGCGTAGCTGAGGTCGAAGCCGATCTCGCCGAAGACCTCGAAGCGTTCCCGCGGGGTGAGCGTCACGCCGGTCTGCTGGACCTCGATGGCCCGTTCGGCGACCTCGGAGAGCCGCTGGAGCCGCTCGATCTCCTCGCTCAACTGCCTTTGCCGGGACCGGAGATGATCCAGGACGTTCGCCTGCGGGTCCTGGAGGATGGTGCCGATCTCGTCGAGGGAGAAGCCGAGCTCCCGGTAGAAGAGGATCTGCTGGAGCCGGGCCAGGTCCGTCTCGTCGTAGAGGCGGTATCCGGCCCGGCTGCGGGTGCCGGGCGTGAGCAGGCCGGTCCGGTCGTAGTGATGGAGCGTGCGCACCGTCACTCCGGCCCAGGACGCGACCTGCCGCACGGAGTAGCTCATTCACCTGCCCTTTCGTCGGGGTCCAGGCTCAACCCTGACGCAAGGAGAGGGTCAAGCCCGCTCAGCTGAACTTCGCCGCCATCCAGGTCGCCAGTTCGGACTTGGCCGCGCTCAGCACGGACGCCGAGGGCGCGGCGGCCCCGTTGGTGACGAGGGCGTAGTGCAGGGTGCCGGAGTCCGAGTCGGTGAGGAGAAGGCGGCGGCTGCCGGTGCCGCCCGGCTCGGCGGCCGTGCCGACGGGGGTCGAGGACGTGTAGGCGGGCGGGGCGTAGGCCGTCCCCAGGTCGGAGACGACCGTGGTGGTCGCCGTCGGGAACGAGGCGGGCAGATGAAGTTCGGTGGGAGTCGTGCCGCTGCCCGAGCGCCACACCAGCAGCCCGTACTGCCCGGAGCCGACCAGTGCGGACACGTTCGGCAGCGAGCTCGGCACCGGGTTCCAGGTCAGGGTGGTGGAGCCGTCACGGGAGCGGTCCTCGTAGGTGAAGGCGAGGGTGCTGCCCGAGGTCGCGCTCGGGTAGAGGCGGTCGAGGAGCCTGGAGTCCTGACGGAGCGTCACCACGCCGTTGTCGTCGAGGCGTACGGCTGACAGGTCCTCGTCGTTCCAGGCGTCCCCGCTGGTCTGCACCTTGTCGGGGTTGCCGTTCATGAGCTCGCTGTGGCGGCCGTTGTAGATGTCCCACTGCCACTGCGAACCGGACAGCACCGGACCCGAACCAGCGGGCGAGGCCCACCAGTTGGCGCCCTTCACCCGGGAGTCGAGGGCCTGGTACATCGCCTTGAGGACGGTCGGCGCCTTTCCGGCGGTGGAGCCGTTCAGGGGGTGGCCGAACTCGCTGACGACGGCCGTGGTGCCGAGCGCCGAGGCGCGGTCGCGGACGGTGCCGAAGTCGGTGACGTACTGGCCGTCGGAGGCGTTGCCCCACATCAGGATGCCGGAGATGGCCTTCTGGTCGTAGAAGTGGGTGTTGAAGACGTACCGGGAGCCGATGCTGCCCGCGTCGAGGAGGCCGCCCTCCTGCTTGCTGACGTTGCCGTTCCAGAAGAGGTTGGGCTCGACGAGGGCGGGCTTGTCCTGCCAGCCCGCCGCGTCCATGCGGGCCCGGAACTTCACATAGAAGGGCCACAGCACGTTCTGTTCCCAGGTGCGGCTGGCCTGGCCGGAGTCATAGGTGCCGGCGTACGGCTCGTTGTAGGGGTCGAAGCCGAGAACGCCTGCGAACTCCTCGGTGGAGACGTTCTGTTTGATGTACGCCATGACCTTCTGGGCCGTGGTGAGGAAGGCGTCCTGGAGACCATAGGCGTTGTGCCAGAAGTCGTACTGGCCGGCCTTCACCGCCCCGTTCTGGGTGATGTTCTGGCCCCACATGATGCAGATCCCGCACGATTCGTCGGGGTAATCGCCCAGGTCCACGGCCCACTTGGGGGCGCCGTCGCCGGTGTACCAACTGTCGTCGTCGAAGAGGTACCGGGAGTACAGGTCCTGGTGGAAGTCGGGGTAGACGCGGATGCCCGCGTCCAGGAAGGCGCGCATCTGGGCGGTGGCGGCGGCCAGATAGGCGGTGTCGACCTGGCCCTGCACCGGTTCGGCGTAGGCCCAGGAGAGCAGGAAGCGGACGGAGTTGCCGCCGCCGAGGGCGCGCAGGGCCTTCGCCGACTTCTGGGCGTCGGCGACGGAGGCGAAGGGCAGGCCGTGGTTCTCGGCGAGCTTGGTCTCGCCGGAGACGTTGTAGCCGCGCAGCACGACCTCACGGCCGTGTCCGTCGATGAAGCGACCGCCGGACACCGTGAGCGCCGTGCCGTCGAAGGAGAGGGAGTCGGGGACGGTGGCCGCGGTGGCGGGCGGGGAGCCCGCCACCGTCAGGAAACCGCAGAGTCCGCAGAGGACAACCAGAACAACCAGCAGACGGGCCCGGATATTCGGCATGTTCACTACAGTCCGGGGAGATCAGGACACCGTCAATACCTTCTGACTCATGAGTAAGTATCAGGTTTTCCCGACCCTTTGGCCTCACTAACCCCTTCGGCCCGTTACGTTCAGCAGGTACTCCTTGCGGTTGAGCGGGTTGTGGTCCGTCCGGGGGCGCTCGGGGACGTCCTCCCGGCCCGCGACCGGCGCATAGTCCTCGAAGGCGCTCTCCCACTCGGCCTCGCCCCGGGTCAGACCCGGCAGCCGCTGTTCGAGGCCGTGCACCCGGGCGGCCGGGACCACGCCTTCCAGCACACACAGCGCGCCCCGGGTCTCGGTCGTCTCCGGCACCGCCCGCGCCGCGGAGAGCACCGGCAGCAGCGCGCCCAGCGTGTCCGCCGGTGCCTCCAGACGGAAGCGGTGCATCGGCTCGTACACCCGGGTGCCCGCCCGGCGCAGCGCCTCGGCGAGGACCAGCGGGGTCAGACCGCGGAAGTCGGCGCCGGTGGTCGACATGCTCTTGTCGAAGCCCTGGTGGGCATGGCTCTGCCGGGGCCAGTAGCCGGAGTGGGTCATGGTGACGGCGCAGTCGGCGACCTGCCAGCCGTGCAGCCCCTGGGTGAGGGTCTCGCGGACGGTGTCCTCGACGGCCCGGAAGAAGGCGTACGGCATCGCCCCCAGCTCCACCTCCAGGCCGAAGGTGACGCCGCTGCCGGGCGGGGTCGGGTCGACGCGCAGACCGACCGTGGCGAGGAACGGGTTCGCGTCCTTCTTGATGAACTCGGCGGCGGCGCCCGTCCCCAGGGGGCGTTCGACACACAGCGGTGTGGTCTCCCGGAAGCCGACGGCGAGCCCGAACTCCTCGGCGAGGGTGGCCTCGATGACCTCCTTCTGGACCTCGCCGTAGAGGGAGACGGAGAGTTCCTGGCGTACCTCGTCGTGGCGCAGGCCGATCAACGGGTCCTGCTCGGCGAGCTGGGTGAGGGCGAGGTGCAGCGCCCCGCGGTCGGTGCCGGGGCCGGGGACGACGACGGTCTCCAGGGTGGGCGGGGAGAAGAAGTGGCCGTGCCGCTTGCGGGGTTCGCCGATCGTGTCGCCGATGCGGATGTTCCCCAGCCCCCACAGCCGCGCGATCCGTCCCGCCGGTACGGCGTCCGCGCGAAGGTCCGTGCCGTGGTCGAAGACGCTGACGGCGGTGACCCTGCCCTCCTCCCGTCCGGGACCGAAGGGGACACGGTCACGGGTGCGCAGAGTCCCGGAGAACATCCTGGCGTACGCGACCTTCTCCCCCGCCGGCCCCCTCTCCACCTTGAACACGCTGCCGGAGACGGGCCCTTCGGGATCACCGTCGGCGGCGGGCAGCAACTCCTTGATCCCGGCGATCAGTTCGGGCACACCCGCACCGGTGACGGCGGAGCCGAAGTACACGGGATGGGCGAGGGCCTGCCCGGTCCGGGCGACGAGAGCCGCCCGCACCCGATCGTCCGCGAGTGACCCGTCGACGTACGCGGCGAGCAGCTCGTCGTCCTGGTCGGCGAGGACATCGGGTGCCACCGCACACGGCACGAACCGCGCCTCGCGCGTGCCGAGTCCGACGGCCCGCCCCATCGGCACGACCGCGGGCGTGAGCCGCTCGGCGAGGGCGTCGAGGACACCCTCGTACCGCGCCCCGCGTCGGTCGATCTTGTTCACGAAGATCAGCGCGGGGATGCGCAGCCGCTGAAGCGTCCGCATCAGCACACGCGTCTGCGCCTGGACGCCCTCGACGGCCGAGACGACGAGCACGGCGCCGTCGAGCACCCCGAGGACCCGTTCCACCTCGGCGATGAAGTCCGGGTGGCCGGGGGTGTCGATGAGGTTGACGGTGACGTCGTCGACCGCGAACGAGACGACGGCGGACTTGATGGTGATGCCGCGCCGGCGCTCCAGCGCGAGGGTGTCGGTGTGTGTACTGCCGGCGTCTACGCTGCCGATCTCGTCGATCACCCCGACCGAGTGCAGCAGCCGCTCGGTCAGGCTGGTCTTACCGGCGTCGACATGGGCGAGAATCCCGAGGTTGAGCAAGTGCACGAAGCGTCATGTCCTTCGAAGAGGGGGTCATTCCTTCTTGGGTGGACATGCGTGCAGAGCGCACTACTGCTCTCCTTCATCGATCGCCGATCGGTCGCCGACGGGTTCCTTGCAGTGCAGCAGACCCACGCTCGGGACGCCAACGGATTAACGCTCAACAAAGCCGCGTCACGGCCCTCGCCGCCTCCTCCGACCAGTCCTAGAGTGACGCCCATCACGTCCGGTGTTTCCTGGGAGGGCACATGACCCGTGTCTCGGTGAAGGTGGACGGAACGAACTACGAGGACGAGGTGGAGCCCCGTCTCCTCCTGATCCACTACCTGCGTGACCGTCTCGGCCTGACCGGCACCCCGATCGGCTGCGACACCTCCAACTGCGGGGCCTGCACGGTCGACCTGGACGGCGAGAGCGTCAAGAGCTGCTCGGTGCTGGCCGTCCAGGCGGACGGCAGTGAGGTGACCACCGTCCAGGGCCTCGCCGACGAGAACGGCGAGTGGACGGCGCTCCAGCGAGCCTTCCACGAGCGGCACGCCCTCCAGTGCGGCTACTGCACCCCGGGGATGATCATGGCCGCCCGGGATCTGCTGCGGGACAACCCGAGCCCCACCTCGGACGAGGTACGCCACGCCCTCGAAGGAAACCTGTGCCGCTGCACGGGTTACCAGAACATCGTGCGGGCGGTGCTCGCCGCCTCCGGACAGGAGGTCGGCACATGAGCGACACCGTCGAGCGGGAGGTCGGCCGGGCCCGGCCCCGCAAGGAGGACGCGCGGCTCGTCACCGGACAGACCCACTGGACCGACAACATCGCCGTCAACGGCCTGCTCCACCTCGCCGTCCTGCGCAGCCCCATGGCCCACGCCCGCATCGACCGTGTCGATGTGAGCCCCGCCCTCGAACGCCCCGGGGTGGTCGCCGCGTTCAGCGGCGCCGACCTCGCGGAGGGCCTCGGTTCACTCCCCTGTGCCTGGCCGGTGACCGAGGACATCGTGCTGCCCGACCATCCCCCGATCGCCACCACCGAGGTGCGCCACGCCGGTGACCCGGTGGCGGTCGTGGTGGCCCGCGACCGGTACGCGGCGGCGGACGCCCTGGAGGCGATCGACGTCGAGTACACGCCGCTGCCCCCGGTCCTCGACCTGGAGGCCGCACTGGCCGAGGGCGCGGCCCTGGTCCACGCCGACAAGGGCACCAACCGCTGCTACGACTGGCCCCTGAAGGTCGGCGAGGACTTCGAGGCCGTACGGCAGCGCGCCGAGGTGACGCTGAAGCGCCGCTACCACCAGCAGCGCCTCATCCCCAACGCGATGGAGCCGCGCGCGGTCGTGGTCACCCCGCTCACCGCGTCCGGCGAGTACACCCTGTACTCCTCCACCCAGATCCCGCACATCCTGCGGATCATGCTCGCCGTGGTCACCGGCATACCCGAGCACAAACTGCGGGTGATCGCCCCGGACGTGGGCGGCGGCTTCGGCTCCAAGCTCCAGGTGTACGGCGAGGAGGCCATCGCCCTCGCGGTGGCCCGCCGCACCGGCCGGCCGGTGAAATGGACGGAGTCCCGCAGCGAGGGCTATCTCGCCACCCATCACGGGCGCGGCATGATCCAGGACATCGAGATCGCCGCGCACCGCGACGGCACCCTGCTCGGCCTCAAGGCCGATCTGCTGGTCGACATGGGCGCCTATCTGATGCTCGTCACACCGGGCATCCCGATCCTGGGCGCGTTCATGTACCCGGGGATCTACAAGATGGGTTCCTACGAACTGAACGTCACCGGCGTCTTCACGACCAGGACCCCGACGGACGCCTACCGGGGCGCCGGACGCCCGGAGGCGACGTACGCCATCGAACGGATCATGGACGAGCTGGCGGCCGAACTCGGTCTGGATCCGGTGGAGTTGCGCCGCCGCAACTGGATCGGCCACGAGGAGTTCCCGTACACGACGGTCGCGGGCCTGACGTACGACAGCGGCAACTACGAGGCCGCCACCGAGAAGGCCCTTGCCCTGTTCGACTACGACAAGCTGCGCGCCGAGCAGGCCGACCGCAACCATCGGGGCGACAGTGTGCGGTTGGGCATCGGGGTGTCGACGTACACGGAGATGTGCGGGCTGGCGCCGAGCCGGGTGCTGCGGGATCTGCGGTACGCGGCCGGTGGCTGGGAGGCGGCGAGCATCCGCATGCTGCCCACCGGCAAGGTCGAGGTGGTCACCGGCAGCAGCCCGCACGGGCAGGGCCATGTGACCTGCTGGAGCCAGATCGCCGCCGACGTGCTGGGCGTGCCGTTCGAGGACGTCGAGGTCGTCCACGGCGACACCCGGGCCGCCCCGCAGGGCATGGACACCTACGGCTCGCGCTCGCTCGTCGTGGGCGGCACGGCGGTCCATCACGCGGCGGTGAAGGTGGTGGAGAAGGCCCGCAAGATCGCCGCGCATCTGCTCGAAGCCAGCGAGCGGGACCTGGAGTTCACGGACGGCGCCTTCTCGGTGAAGGGCTCGCCGGACGCCCGCAGAACCATCCAGGAGGTCGCCTTCGAGACGTTCACCTCGCACGACCTGCCCGACGGCCTGGTGCCCACCATCAACGCCGAGCACCTGGTCGACCCGGACAACTTCTCCTACCCGCACGGCACCCACCTGTGCGCGGTCGAGGTCGACACCGAGACCGGGCAGACCCGTATCAGGTCGTACGTCTGTGTCGACGACGTCGGCCGGGTCGTCAACCCGATGATCGTGGAGGGGCAGGTGCACGGCGGTCTCGCCCAGGGCATCGCGCAGGCGCTGTTCGAAGAGGCGGTCTACGACGACCAGGGCAACCTCGTGTCCGGGACGATGGCGGACTATCTCGTGCCGTCGGCGGCGGATCTTCCGGAGTTCACCACGGACCGCACGGAGACGCCCGCCACCTCGAACCCGCTGGGCGTCAAGGGAGTCGGCGAGGCGGGCACGATCGCCTCCACGCCCGCCGTCGTCAACGCGATCGTGGACGCGCTGCGCCCGCTGGGCGTGCGTGACGTGCGCATGCCCTGTACACCCGAGCGGGTCTGGCAAGCGGTGAGGGAGGCCTCGCGATGATTCCCCCGGCATTCGAGTACGCCCGCCCGGCCGGCGTCGACGAGGCGGTGCGCGCGCTCGCCGACGCGGGCGAGGACGCCAAGGTGCTGGCCGGCGGGCAGAGCCTGCTGCCGCTGCTGCGGCTCCGGCTGGCCTTCCCCGAACTGGTCGTGGACGTCGGCCGTATCGCCGAGTTGCGCGGCGTGCGCGAGGACGGCGACACGCTCGTCATCGGCGCGATGACCACCCACCACGAGGTGATCCGCGACCCGCTGGTCCGCCGCCACGCCGGTCTGCTGGCCGCCGCCACGGCGACCGTCGCCGACCCCGCCGTACGACATCGCGGCACGCTCGGCGGCTCCCTCGCGCACGCCGACCCGGCCGGCGACCTGCCCGCGGTGGTCCTCGCGCTGGACGGGCGGCTGGTGGTGCAGGGCCCGGGCGGACGGCGCACGGTCCCCGCCCGGCAGTTCTTCGTCGACTACCTCCAATCCGCCCTGGAACCCGACGAGTTGCTGGTGGAGGTGCGGCTGCCGAAGACCGACGGCTGGGGCTTCCACTACGAGAAGTTCCACCGGGTCGCCCAGGCCTGGGCGATCGTCGGCGTGGCCGCGCTGGTACGCCGGGACAACGGCCGGATCGCCGAGGCACGCGTCGGTCTGACCAACATGGGCACGACCCCCCTGCGCGCCACGGCCACCGAGGAGGCCCTCACCGGTGCCGGGGACGCCGAGGCGGTGGCGCGGGCGGCGGAGTCGGCGGCGGTGGCCACCCAGCCGTCCCGGGACACCTCGGCCTCTCCGGAGTACCGGGCGCATCTGGCGCGGGTGCTGACCAAGCGCGCGGTGCTGGCCGCCGCCGGGATGGGGTGAGCGGCGATCACGGAGATCGACGGCCCGTTCCACGGCTCGTTCGATGGCCCGGAACAGGTGAGGGCCGGTCTGGAGGCGACCGGGTATCTCGTCGACGAGGGGCTGGCCGTCGCCTGCTTCCTGGCCCTGCGGCTGGCCCGGCCGATCTTCTGCGAGGGCGACGCGGGCGTCGGCAAGACCGCGCTCGCCGCCGCCCTCGCCGAGGCGCTCGGCGCCCCGCTGATCCGGCTCCAGTGCCATGAGGGCATCGACGCCTCGCAGGCCCTGTACGACTGGGACTTCCCCCGTCAGCTGCTGCATCTGCGAGCCGCCGAGGCGGCGGGGATCACGGATGCCGAGCGGCTGGAGAGCGAGCTGTACGACCGGCGTTTCCTGGTCGCTCGGCCGCTGCTGCGGGCGTTGGAGACGCAGCCGTCGGTGCTGCTGGTCGACGAGATCGACCGGGCCGACGACGAGTTCGAGGCGTTCCTGCTGGAGCTGCTCTCGGACTACGCGGTGACGGTTCCGGAGCTCGGCACGCTGCGGGCCGAGTCGCCGCCCGTGGTCGTGTTGACCTCCAACCGCACGCGTGAGGTGCACGACGCGTTGAAGCGGCGGTGTCTGTATCACTGGTTCGACCATCCCGGCTTCGGTCGTGAACTGGCCATTGTGCGGCTGCGGTTGCCGGGTGTGTCGGTGCGGTTGGCTGAGCAGGTGACTGGGCTTGTGCAGGCGCTGCGGGCTGAGGATCTTGTCAAGCCGCCCGGGGTTGCGGAGACCATCGACTGGGTGCAGGCGTTGGATGCGCTGGGGGCGAGTGAGGTGGATGCGGAGTTGGCGGTGTCCACGTTGGGGTCGGTTCTCAAGTATCGGGAGGATGTGGAGCGGGGGCGGGGGTTGGATTTCACCGCGTTGCTCAGTGTTTCCACGGAAGTTCAGTGATGGAGTCGTCTGCGGGTTCGTCGTGGCTGGTCGCGCAGTTCCCCGCGCCCCTGAGCGGCGTGGACGCAGGCCTTCTTGGATTTGCTCGGGCCCTTCGCGCGGCGGGGGTCGGCGCCAGTGCCGAGCGGGTGCATGCCTTCTTGCGGGCCGTGGATGTGCTGGGGCCCGCGCGGCGAACGGATGTGTATTGGGCCGGGCGGCTGACTCTCTGCGGGGAGCGGGACGATCTGGAGCGGTATGAGCGGGTGTTCGCCGCCTGCTTCGGCTCCGTCGAGTCGACGGCGCGCCCGCTGCCCGTCCTTCCCACCATAAGACTGCGGGCCGTCCCGCGGGACGCCGCCGGGTCTCGTACCACCACCCAACGCGAAGCCGAAGCACCTCCCATGGCCGCCCTCGCCGGTTCCGCCGAAGTGCTGCGCCACCGGGACTTCGCCCAGCTCAACGCCGATGAGAAGGCTCAACTGCACCGGATGCTCGCCGCGTTCGCGCTGCGCGGCGAGACGCGGCGCAGCGCGCGACGGCGGCCGGCCCGGCGTGGCGACGTCGATCCGCGTCGGACCGTGCGGGAGCTGTTGCGGCGCGGCGGTGAGCCCTCTCGGCTGCTACGGCACACCCAGGCCGATCGCCCCCGGCGGGTCGTGCTGCTGGTGGACGTCAGTGGATCCATGACGCCGTACGCCGACGCGCTGCTGCGGTTCGCTCATGCCGCCGTTCGGGGGCCGCGCACCGAGGTGTTCACGGTCGGGACCCGGCTGACACGGGTGACGCGGGAGCTCTCGCACCGTGATCCGGATCTGGCGATGGCCGCGGTGTCGGCGGCCGTGCCCGACTGGCGGGGCGGTACCCGGCTGGGCGTGTTGGTGCGTGAGTTCCTGGACCGGTGGGGGCAGCGCGGGATGGCTCGTGGTGCGGTCGTGGTGCTGCTGTCCGACGGGTGGGAGCGTGGCGATCCGGAGCTGCTGGCGGCCCAGATGCGACGCTTGCGGCGGCTGGCGCACCGGGTGATCTGGGCGAATCCCCGCAAGGCTCGCCCCGGGTACGCGCCCCTGGCCGCCGGGATGGCGGCGGCGCTGCCGAGCGTGGACGCGTTCGTCGAGGGGCACAGCCTGGCCGCTCTGGAGAGCCTGGCGGCGGTCGTGAGAGGAGCGGATCGTGCGTGAGATTCTGCCGGCGCTGAGCGCCTGGTACGCGGCGGGATCGCCGTTCGGGCTGGCGACCGTCGTCGCCGTGAGCCGTAGCGCGCCGCGGGACCCGGGGGCCGCGATGGCGGTCGGGCCCGGTGACGAGGTGGTCGGCAGTGTGTCCGGGGGATGTGTGGAGGGGGCGGTGTTCGAGCTGGCGCAGGAGGTGGTGGCGAGCGGCGAGGCGCGGTTGGAGACCTTCGGGTACAGCGACGAGGACGCCTTCGCGGTCGGTCTCACCTGCGGCGGCGAGATCACGCTGTTGGTGCGGCCCGTCACCGCGGCGCTGGACCCGTCGTTCGGCGAGGTCGCCGATTCCGTGGCCGCGGGTCGGCCGGTGACCGTGGCCACGGTGACCGACGGTCCGGCGCCGCGCGGCGCCACGCTCGCGGTGTGGCCGGACCGGGTCACCGGCACCCTCGGGGCGACCGGTCTCGAGGTGGCCGTCACCGCCGACGCGCGCGGTGAACTCGCCCTCGGGGCCACCGGGTTGCGGCACTACGGGCCGCACGGTGAACGGCGCGAGGACGCGGTGAGCGTCTTCCTGCACTCCTTCGCGCCGCCCCCGCGGATGCTGGTCTTCGGCGCCATCGACTACGCCGCCGCGGTCGCCCGGATCGGCGACTTCCTCGGCTACCGGGTCACGGTCTGCGACGCCCGCCCCGTCTTCGCCACCCCCAAGCGCTTCCCGCCGGGCGTGGAGGTCGTCGTGGACTGGCCGCACCGCTACCTCCAGCGGACGGACACCGACGAGCGCACGGTGATCTGCGTCCTGACCCACGACCCCAAGTTCGACGTCCCGCTGCTCCAGGAGGCGCTGCGCCGGCCCGCCGCCTACATCGGCGCGATGGGCAGCCGACGTACCCACGACGACCGGATGAAGCGGCTGGTCGACGGCGGCCTCACCGACCATGAGCTGTCCCGGCTGCGCTCCCCGGTCGGGCTCGACCTCGGCGCCCGTACCCCCGAGGAGGTGGCCGTCTCCGTCGCCGCGGAGATCGTCGCGCTGCGCTGGGGCGGCACGGGCACGCCGCTGACGGCGACCGCCGGGGCCATCCATCCCCAGGGAACCTGACGGAGGAAGTCATGGAACTGCACCACGAGTTCACCGTGCCCGTCCCGGTCGACGACGCCTGGCGGGCGCTCCTCGACATCGAGCGGGTGGCGCCCTGTATGCCGGGGGCGAGCGTCGAGGACTACGACGGCAAGACCGTGACCGGCTCCGTGAAGGTCAGGGTCGGTCCGATCACCGTGACGTACCGGGGCACCGCCGTCTTCGAGGAGCAGGACGACGCCGCCCACCGCATGGTGCTCATCGCCGGTGGCCGGGAGACCCGGGGCCAGGGCACCGCCCGCGCCACCGTCACCGGCACGCTCACCGCACAGGACGGCGGCGGTACGGCCGTGCAGGTGTGGACCGATCTGACGGTGACCGGGCGCCCGGCGCAGTTCGGGCGCGGGGTGATGGCGGAGGTGGGCGACCGGATCATCGGCCAGTTCGCCGCGTGCCTCGCGGAGAAGCTGGCCGCGGTGCCGGACGACACGGCGTCCCCCGCGGAGGAGGAGTCGCTCGACCTGCTGCGCACGGCCGGGGTGCCGCTCGCCCGGCGCCTCGCGCCGGTGGTCGTGGCGACCGTGGCGACGGTGCTGGTCGTGTCGCGGCTACGGCGGCGATGGCGGCGCTGAACCCCCCGCCGCCCGCCGGTTCACGCGTACCGTCGGTGATCCTCGACGACCTGCGCCAGATGGTCGAGGGCCGCCGTCACCCGCGCCGGGTCCTGCTGGAAGAACGGGTCGTCGGGTACCGGCAGCGATCCGGCGAGGGCCCAGCCGCGAGCCCGTGCCCAGGTGGCGTCGTCGGCGTCGACCGCGGCGCGGAAGGCGTCGCGAGCCCGCGCGGGCAGGAACATCCACGCCGGTTGCAGGTCGACCGCCGGATCGGCGACCGCGAGCGTCCCGAAGTCGATGACGGCGCTCAACCGGCCGTCCCGCATCAGCAGATTGCCGGTCGCGAGGTCGCCGTGGATCCACACCGGCGGCCTGTGCCAGGCCGGTGCGGCGAGAGCCGCCTCCCACACCTCCGTCACGGCGTCGATGTCGACCATCCCCGTCCCCCGCAGCGCCTCCAGCTTGGGCCGAACCCGCGCCTCGGCGGCCAGTGAGTCGCGCGGGTCGCCCATGGGGACGCCGCGGAAGGCGTTGCTCTGCTCGGGGCCGGGACCGCCGGTCGCGTCGATGTCCTGCAACGCGGTGACGAACCCGGCGAGGTCGAGGGCGGCCCGCACCGGGTCGGCGAGTGCCTCGGTGGTCGCCGTCTCCCCGTCCAGCCAGCGGTACACGGACCACGGGTAGGGGTAGCCCTCTGCGGGTTCGCCGATCTCCAGCGGCTCGGACACGGTCAGCGGCAGGTGCGGGGCGAGCTTCGGCAGCCAGCAGTGCTCGCGGGCCACCTGGCCCGCCCAGTGGGCGTACCGCGGCAGCCGTACGGACAACTCGTCGCCGAGGCGGAAGGTCGCGTTGTCCATGCCGGACTGCGGCACCGGGGCGAGCGGGAGGTGGGCCCATTGCGGGAACTGCGCGGTCAGCAGACGGCGTACGAGCGTGGTGTCGATCAGCACGTCCCCCATCTCAACGGGGTGACGGGGTCAGCGTCCAACGAATTAAGGGGTGGAGACCCAGCCTGGGACGTCCCGGCGTCGGCGAGGACTCCTGCTCCTGCGGCGGTGGTCAACGGGGCGGGAGAAGGTGCAGTTCGACGTCGCTCAGCCGGCCGTCGGCCACTTCGCAGGTCAGATAGCTGCACCGCGGCTGACGGCGGCGGTCCGTCGGGGAACCGGGGTTGAGCAGCCGCAGCCCGGTCGGGGCGGTGGTGTCCCAGGGGATGTGGCTGTGCCCGAAGACCAGCACGTCGGTCTCGGGGAAGCGGGCGGCGCAGCGTGTCTCGCGGCCCTGCGCGGGACCGGTCTCGTGGACCACCGCGAAGCGCAGGCCGCCGAGTTCGGCGTACGCGACCTCGGGCAGCCGGGCGCGCAGCGGCGGTCCGTCGTTGTTGCCGTACACGGCGACGAGCCGCCGGCTGAGGCGTTCCAGCAGATCGAGGGTGGCGGTGTCCACCCAGTCCCCCGCGTGGAACACCACGTCGGCGCGCGGGAGTTCGGCCAGGAGCGGCGCCGGAAGCTCTTTGGCGCGCTTGGGCAGATGTGTGTCGGACATCAGGAGCAGTCGCACGTGGTCAGACTATCCGCACAAGATCGTCAACCTTGACACGATCGGTATGTGTTCCGAGCGGTGGTCGAAACATCAACCGCCCCGGCGGCGGGTTAGCATCTGGCCACAAGCACCGCACCATGACAGAAACGACAAGCGACCCAAGGGGGACCGAGCTCATGCCGGTCAAGGTCAGCGTCGTCGTCCCCGTGTACAACCCCGGGGTCTACATCGAGGACTGCATCGCGTCTCTGAAGAGGCAGTCGCTGCCTCCCGACGAGTACGAAATGATCTTCGTCGACGACGGTTCCACCGACTCAACGCCCGGCCGGCTCGATGAGCTCGCTGCCGAGGACCCACGCGTCCGTGTCATCCACCAGGAGAACTCCGGCTGGTCCGGCAAGCCCCGCAACGTCGGGATCGAGGCCGCCCGAGGCGAGTTCGTGATGTTCGTCGACAACGACGACTACCTCGGCGACGAGGCCCTGGAGCGGATGTACGACTACGGCGTGGCCAACGGCGCCGATGTGATCGTGGGCAAGATGGCCGGCAAGGGACGCCCCGTGCCGGTCGAACTGTTCCGCCGCAACCGCCCGCGCGCAAGCGTCGAGAACGCGCCGCTGATCGACAGCCTCACCCCGCACAAGATGTTCCGACGGGCCTTCCTCGACGACATCGGCCTGCGCTTCCCGGAGGGCAGGCGGCGCCTTGAGGACCATGTCTTCATCGCCGAGGCGTATCTGCGCGCGGACAACGTCTCCGTGCTCAGCGACTACGTGTGCTACTACCACGTACGCCGGGACGACGCCTCCAACGCCGGCTTCCAGCAGTTCGAGCCGGCCGGGTACTTCAAGAACCTGCGCGAGGCGCTCGACGTCGTCGAGACGTACACGAAGCCGGGCGACCTGCGCGACCGGCTCTTCCGTCGCTGGCTGCGCAACGAGATGGTCGAGCGGATGCGCGGCAGGCGGCTGCTGGGGCTCCCCGAGGACTACCGGCGGGCACTGTTCGCGGAGATCCACTCGACCGTCGTGGACCGCTTCGGTCCCGGTGTCGCCGCCGGACTCCCGCCCGCCCAGCGGGTGGTGGCCGCACTGATCACGGCGGACCGCCTCGACGACATCGTCGCGTTCGCCGAGTGGGAGGCCGGAATCGCCCTGACGGCCGTCCCCGAGGGCGTCGAGTGGCAGGACGGGGTGCTGGAGGTGTCGCTGAGCGCCGAGTTCACCTCGGGCGGCGAGCCGATGCGGTTCCCCGCGCGAGGCGCCCTGGCGAAGGACGCTCCGCCGCTGGACGCCGCCGAGGCGATCGCCTGGGTGTGCGCCGACTCCGCCGCCCGTTTCGACCAGGCCGCGGGCGACCTGCTGCTGCGTGAACGGGCCAGCTCCGCCCAGCACTTCCAGCCCGTGCGGGTCGTCCGGGAGAAGGTGCCCGACAAGGGCGGCGACCGGGTACGCCTCGTGCTGCGGGCGTCCGCCTCCGTCGACCCCGCCACGGCGGCCGGCGGGACGGCGCCGGACGACGGCCTGTGGGACGCCTTCGTACGGGTCCGGCTGGGTGGCTGGACCAAGGAGTGCCGGCTCGGTCCGGCCCCGGCCGAGGACCGGCCCACACCGCAGGCCGGGGTGGCGGGCGGGCGTGTGGTCCTGCCGTACTGGACCCATCCGCACGGCAATCTCGCCCTCGACGTGGACCGGGCGACCAAGCGGCTCGGTCTCGACCGGGTCACGCCGGGCACCGTCGCGGTCGACGGGCCCCGGATCAGCACGGTCGTGCCGTTCCAGGTGGCCGAGGAGACGAAGGTGGTGCTGCGGCTCGGCGCGGCCGAGATCGTCGATGTGCCGGGCACCCTCTCCCCCGCCGACGACGAGAGCCTGGGCTCGGTGCTGGAAGCCGATCTGCCGCTGGCCGAGTTGAGCGGCGCGAGGTGGCGGGTGGCGCTCAGCCCGGTGCCGAACGCGCACGAGCCGCGTTTCCTCGTCCTGCCGCTCGCCCTGCGGGTCTCCGGCGAGACCGTCCGCGCGGTGGCCGCGCCCGGCCACGGCGGTGCGCGGCGGCTGGCCCGCAAGGTCAGGCGCACGCTCGGCAGGGTGCTGCGCGGGGCGGCGCACCGCGTCAGGAACCGCGGCCAGTAGCCGACAGCGACTGAGCGCGGCCCCCGTGAACTTCACGGGGGCCGCGCTCAGTTGTTCTCCCGGACGGGGACGCGGATCACTTCTTGGCGTAACGCGCCTTCAGGGCACTGCGCTTGTTGGTGCCCTCGGCGTTCTTGCCCTTCTCGATGATCACGAGGTTGTGGTAGAAGTGCACGCCCACGATGTTGAGGTCCGTGTAGCTGGGCTGGTAGTGCTCGTCCACGAACTCCTCGTAGTTCAGCCCGTCGGTCAGCCGCTTGAGCATCGCCATGCTGGTGTTCGGGTCGTCGAGGTCCTCGCTGCCCATCCACTCCGGCCAGTACGACGACTGCGTGTCCTCGACGACGTAGATGCCGCCGTCCTTGAGGCGCGGGAAGAGCGTGGCGAACGTGGTGAGCACGTGCGGGGGACGGTGGCTGCCGTCGTCGATGATGACGTCCAGGTCACCGATCTTGTCGGCGACGGCGTTCAGGGACGAGGGGTCGGACTGGTCGCCGATGAACGTCGTGATGCGGTCCTCGTCGACATGGGACTTGTCCTGGATGTCCATCCCGAAGATCTGCGCCTTCGGGAAGAACGCCTTCCACATGCGCAGCGAGGCGCCGCCCTGACCGGGCCGGTTGTAGCCGCCGATGCCGATCTCCAGGAGGTTGAACTCCTCGTTCTTCAGGTGCTGGAGATGCCGCTGGTAGTGCTGGGTGTAGCGGTGGGCCCCCCACTTGTCCGTCTTGAAGTGCACGGCGAGCTTGTTGAGATCGTGGGAGATCGCGGCCAGTCCGGTGGGCTTCTTCTTGACCGGCTGCGGGGGCTGGCCGGAGATACGTCGCTTCAGCTGGCGCACCACACGCACGTTCTTCTCACCCAACACGTTCTTCACAGTTGTTCTGATCGACATGGTTCGACGGGGTCCTTTCACAGGTGAACGGTCGGATGGTTCTCAGTGCGGGGTGGTGCGTCGCTTGAGCGGTTCCCACCAGGTGCGGTGGTCCCGGTACCAGGCGACGGTGTCGGCGAGGCCGGTCGCGAAGTCGTGCCGGGGCTCGTAGCCGAGTTCGGTGCGGATCTTCGTCCAGTCGACGGAGTAGCGCAGGTCGTGGCCCTTGCGGTCCTCGACGTGACGGACCCTGTCCCAGCCCGCGCCGCACGCTTCGAGGAGCAGGCCGGTCAGTTCCTTGTTGCTGAGCTCGGTGCCGCCTCCGATGTTGTACACCTCGCCGGCCCGGCCGCCGGTGCGGACGAGGTCGACGCCCTGGCAGTGGTCGTCCACGTGCAGCCAGTCGCGGACGTGGCGGCCGTCGCCGTACAGCGGGACGTTCCTGCCGTCGAGGAGGTGGGTGATGAAGAGCGGGATCACCTTCTCCGGGAACTGGTGCGGCCCGTAGTTGTTGGAGCAGCGGGTGACGCGGACGTCCAGGCCGTGGGTGCGGTGGTAGGCGAGGGCGAGCAGGTCGGAGGAGGCCTTGGAGGCGGAGTAGGGCGAGTTGGGCGCGACAGGGTGGGTCTCGGGCCAGGAGCCCTCGTCGATCGAGCCGTAGACCTCGTCGGTGGAGACGTGCACGAACGGTCCGGTGCCGTGCCGCAGGGCGGCGTCCAGCAGGGTCTGGGTGCCGACCACGTTGGTGAGCACGAAGTCGCCGGCCCCGGTGATCGACCGGTCGACATGGGACTCGGCGGCGAAGTGCACGATCTGGTCCGCGTCGGCCGTCAGCTCGTCGACCAGCTCCGCGTCCCGGATGTCACCCTGCACGAACTCCAGGCGGGGGTGGTCGAGTTCGAGGTTGTCCAGGGTGCCGGCGTAGGTGAGCTTGTCCAGCACGGTGATCCGCGGCGCGTCCGAGGACTCCGAGGCGAGGAGCCTGCGCACGTACTGGGAGCCGATGAAGCCGGCGGCGCCGGTGACGAGAAGCTTCATGAACGGATCTGCACCTTGCTGTGGTCTCCGAGCACCAGACGATGGGCAGCGGGCATACCGGTCGTCGGGGTCACTTCCACGTGACGGCCGATGAGGGAGGACTCTATACGTCCCACGCCCCGGATCGAGGAGTCCCTCAGCACGATCGAGAACTCCAACTCGCTGTCGGTGATGCGGCAGTTCTCGGCGAGGGAGGTGAAGGGGCCGATGTAGGAGTCCTCGACGACGGTGCCGGCGCCGATGATCACGGGTCCGACGATGCGGGAGTTGACGATCCGCGCGCCCTCCTCCAGGACCACGCGACCGACGAGCTCGGAGCCTTCGTCCACCTCGCCGTCGAGGCGGTGCTCGACGGTCTCCAGGACGGTGCGGTTGACCTCCAGCATGTCCGTGACGTTGCCGGTGTCCTTCCAGTAGCCCTTGATCTCCGTGGAGCGGACGTCGGCGCGTTCGTCGATCAGGTGCTGGATGGCGTGGGTGATCTCCAGTTCGCCGCGCCAGGAGGGGGTGATGGCGCGGACCGCTTCGTGGATCACGGGCGTGAACAGGTAGACGCCGACCAGGGCGAGATCGCTCTTCGGGGTCTCGGGTTTCTCCTCCAGGCCGATCACCTGGCCCGCGGCGTCGAGTTCGGCGACGCCGAAGGCGCGTGGGTCGGGGACCCGGGTGAGGAGGATCTGCGCGTCGGGGCGGTGGGTGCGGAACTCGTCGACGAGGGCGGCGATACCGCCGACGATGAAGTTGTCGCCGAGGTACATCACGAAGTCGTCGTCGCCGAGGAACTCCCGGGCGATCAGCACCGCGTGGGCGAGACCGAGGGGGCGCTCCTGGGGAATGTAGGTGACCTCCAGGCCGAACTTGGAGCCGTCGCCGACCGCTTCCTCGATCTCGGCGGCGGTGTCCCCGACGATCACGCCGACTTCGGTGATGCCGGCGGCCGCGATGGATTCCAGGCCGTAGAACAGCACGGGTTTGTTGGCCACGGGAACGAGTTGCTTGGCCGAGGTGTGGGTGATCGGCCGCAAGCGGGTTCCGGCACCACCAGAGAGGACAAGAGCCTTCATTTGGTTCACCTTAGACCCGTTCACCCGTTACCGACCGTGCGCGGTGCGGCTTGCATGCTACGAAAGGCCGAGGTGGCGCGGGGTGGATTCGATCAACTGGCGTCGTGCGCGATCGGTTCACGGTGCACTCGTACGAGTGGTCACAGCGTCACCTCGCTCCACACCTGCTTGCCGCCGCTGACCGGCAGGCTCCCCCAGGCCGCCGACATGGCCTCGACCAGCAGGATGCCGCGCCCGCCGGTGGCCTCCCAGCCGATGCTGGTGGGCTTGATCGGGGTGCGGGGCGAGGAGTCGGCGACGGCGACGCGCAGCCGGTGGTTGACCAGGGTGAGGTCGAGGCGGACCCGGCCGTCGGTGTGCACGAGGGCGTTGGTGACGAGTTCGGAGACGATGAGCAGGACGGCGTCCTGGGCGTCGCCGGTGACGTTCCAGGAGCGCAGGGTGCGCCGGGTGAAGCGGCGGGCGTGGCCGACGGCCTGCGGGACCCGCCACACCGTCCAGCTCTCGCGCAGCGGAAGCGAGGCCATGCCGTCGTAGCGGACCAGGAGCAGGGCGACGTCGTCGCTGCGGCGGGCGTTGCCGAGCAGGGCGTCGGCGACCAGGCCGAGGTGGGTGGGGTCGGAGACGGACAGCTCGCGGGCGAAGCGGTCCATGCCCTCGTCGATGTCGGAGTCGGCGGACTCCACCAGCCCGTCGGTGGTCAGCGCGATCAGGGTGCCGGGCCGCAGCCGCAGCGGGGTCATCGGGAAGTCCGCCTGGGCGACGACCCCGAGCGGCGGGCCGCCCTCGGCCTCGGCGATGTCGGTGGTGCCGTCCGGGTGCCGCAGCACCGGCGGGAGGTGGCCGGCCCGGACGCACCAGGCGGAGCCCTCCTCCATGTCGAGGTCGACATAGGCGCAGGTGGCGAAGAGGTCGGTCTCCATGTCCGTCAGGAGCCGGTTGGCGTGCGAGACGACCACGTCCGGGGGGTGGCCCTCGACGGCGTAGGCGCGCAGGGCCGTGCGCATCTGGCCCATGAGGGTGGCGGCGCCCGCGCTGTGGCCCTGGACGTCGCCGATGACGAGGGCGACGTGGTTGTCGGGCAGCGGGATCACGTCGTACCAGTCGCCGCCGAGCTCCAGGCCCGCCGTGCTGGGCAGATAGCGGGCGACGGCGGTCGCGCCGGGCAGTTTGGGCAGCCGGCGGGGCAGCAGCTGGCGCTGGAGCATGCCGACGAGTTCGTGTTCGGCGTCGAAGGCGTGGGCGCGCATCAGGGCCTGTCCGGCGAGGCCGGCGGAGGCGGTGAGCAGGGCGCGTTCGTCGGGGCCGAAGTCGTGCGGGGTGTCCCAGCCGATGAGGCAGGCGCCGGCCATGCGTCCGGCGGCGGGCAGCGGCAGGACGGCGAGGCCGCCGGGGCCGACCTCGGCGAGGGCGGGCTCCAGGGCGGTGCCGGCGGGCCAGATCTGGGCGCGGCCCTCGCTGAGGGCGGTGGCGAGGGTGGGCATGGCGCGCACGGGGGCGTCGGGCCACTCGGTGCGCCACTCCAGGCGCCACAGCTCGGGCCAGGACTCGGGGTCGGGCGGGTCGAGGACGGTGACGACGAGCCGGTCGTTCTCCAGCTCGGCCAAGGCGATGCGGTCGGCCCGCAGGGGCTTGCGCAGGGCGGAGACGACGGCCTGGCTCACGTCACGGACGGTGCCCGCGGTGGCGAGGGCGGCGGCCAGGCGCTGGACGCGGGCCACGTCGGTGACGTCGGAGCGCAGGGTGGAGGCGTCGGCGACGGTGCCGACGAGGCGGGCGGGCTGGCCCTCGCCGCCGGGCAGCAGCCGTCCGCGCAGTCTGAGCCACTTGGGTGGTCCGGTGGGCTGAAGGGCCCGGAACTCCAGCTCGCGGTCGCCCAGGGACATGTGGTCCGCCTCGGTGACCGACATCAGGGCGGGCAGGTCCTCGGGCACGGTCAGCGCCAGCAGGGTCTCCACCCGGCCGTCGAAGTCGTCCCGGCCCAGGGCGAACAGGTCGAGGATGTCGTCGCCGACCTCGACGCGCCCGGTGTCCATGGCGAGGCTGAACGCGCCGGCGGGCAGTTCCCCGCCCTCCGCGGCCTCGGCGGCCGGGACGGGGCAGGAGACGGCGTCGGCGAGCAGTTCCAGGCATTTGCGGTCGTCGGTGTCGAAGCCGTCGAGGCGCTCGCTCACGGCGACGAGACAGCCGCCGCCCCCGTCGCCGTGGGCGGGCAGGGCCGCCAGATGGAAGTCCCGGGACGGGACGCGCCGCGCCTCGGCGGACTCGGCGAGGTCCTGCGGGCCCAACCAGGCCGCCCGTCCGGTGCGGTGCACGTCGGCCACGGGGGATCCGCCGGCCCTGGGATAGCCGTCCCGCAGCCCGTACAGGGTCCGCGGTACGCCGACGGCCTCCACGAGGCAGAGCAGCTCGCCGTCGTCGCTGGGGGCGTACACGGCGGCGAAGGACGCCCTGGCGAAGACGAGTACCTGTTCGAGGACGCTCCGTAGTCGTTCGGGTGCGCCGGGACCGGCCGTGAGCGCTTTGAGGGCAACTTCGGCACGCAGCGTTCTCGTTCTGCGTCCCGCAGCTCCCTCACTGACCACGTCCGCCATTACAGCGCTTATGCGGCACCCGCGCAGCCCCTGTGACCGTTCCGTGGAGTCTCTGCGGGGACGGCGCGGGGGCGAGGCTCGAAAGTCGCCGAACAAGTCTTTACGCATGCGTTCCGCACGGTGATCTCGTGACAGCGGCGACTGTCCGCACCCCGTGCCGCCGCTGGAAGCTCGTTGCCGGGCCAGGGAAGGGGAGGCATGGACAAGCGGTACGAGGTGTACGCGCTCGCCGACCGGCACTTCTACGACACGCCGGACCGGCTGTCCGCGGGAGCACGGCAGGCCACGCCCCTGTACGAGGCGGCGCGGCGCGAGGTACCGGAGGGCTGGGACGCGACACGGATCGGCGACTGGCTGACGCTGACGCCGCTGGGGACGGACGGTGAGCGGGTGGCCGGCCCGGCGCAGGGCTGGAAGGTCCACGCCTCGGCCACTCGGGCGAACGCGGAGCGGATCGCGGCGATCGTGTGGGACTACTGCGTGCCGCGGCGGATCCCGTTCAAGTTCGTGCCGGGACCGCATCTGCTGCATCTGCGCAACACCAAGTACGCGGCCCGCGACAGCAGCGGCAAGTTCGTCACCCTCTACCCGGCCGACGAGGAGCAGCTGCATCTGGTGCTGCGCGAGCTGGGGAAACTGCTCGAGGGGTTCGAGGGGCCGTACATCCTGACCGATCTGCGCTGGGGCGAGGGACCGCTGTACGTCCGCTACGGGGCGTTCGCACGCCAGTTCGTCGTCGACGAGCGGGGTTCGCTGGTGCCGGCGGTGCGCGACGGCGAGGGAACCCTGGTGCCGGACCGCAGGGCGCCGTCCTTCCAGGTCCCCGAATGGGTGACGCTCCCGGCGTTCCTGGCCCCGCATCTGGCGGCGCGCAACACCACGACGGTGGGCGAGCTGCCGTACCGGATCGAGAAGGCGCTGCACTTCTCCAACGGCGGCGGGGTCTACTCGGGCACCGACACCAGGGACGGCAGCAGAGTCGTCCTCAAGGAGGGCCGGCCGCACGCGGGCCTGGCCGCCGACGGGGCGGACGCCATCGCCCGCCTGGAGCGGGAGAAGGACGCCCTTGAGCAGGTGGCGGGGACGGGTGTGGTGCCGCGGGTGCGGGACTGGTTCACGCTCGGCGACCACCGGTTCCTGGTCATGGACTTCCTTGAGGGACGCCCGCTGAACTCTTTCTTCGCCGAGCGCCACCCGTTGCTCACCCCGGATCCCGATCCGACGGCCGTCGCCGACTACACGGCGTGGGCGCTGCGCGTGTACGACGGCGTCGAACGGGCCGTGGAGGCGATCCACGCGCGCGGGATCGTCTTCAACGACCTGCATGTCTTCAACATCATGATCGGGCCCGACGGGGAGTCGGTGTCGCTGCTCGACTTCGAGGCGGCGGCGCCGGTCGGCGAACAGGGCCGCCAGGTGGTCGCGCACCCCGGCTTCTTCGCCCCGCCGGACCGCACGGGCGTCGACGTCGACCGTTACGCGCTGGCCTGTCTGCGGATCGCCCTGTTCCTGCCGGTCACCACGCTGTTCGTGGTCGACCGCGGCAAGGCGGCCCATCTGGCCGAGGTGATCTTGCGTCAGTTCCCGGACGTGCCGAAGGAGTTCCTCGACGACGCGGTCGCGGAGATCACCCGGGAGACCGGAACAGCGGTCCCCGCCCTGGTGAAGCCCTTCGTGGAACCCGCCGACTGGCCCCACAGCCGTGACTCCATGGTCAAGGCGCTCCTCGCCTCGGCCACGCCGGAACGCGACGACCGGCTCTTCCCTGGCGACATCACGCAGTTCAACGACGGCGGCGGCCTCGGCCTCGCACACGGCGCGGCCGGCGTCCTGTACGCCCTGGACGCGGTCGGCGCCGAGCGGTACGAGGAGGGCGAGCGCTGGCTGCTGGCCCGCACCGCGCCACCGCCCACCGGCACGCCGCTCGGGCTGTACGACGGGCTCGCGGGCGTCGCCCATGTGCTGGACCGGCTCGGCCACCGGCAGCGCGCCCTAGACCTGGTCGGCTCGATCCTCGCCGAGCGCTGGCAGAACCTCTCCTCCGACCTGCACGGGGGTCTGGCCGGTCTCGGCCTGGTTCTCGCCGAACTCGCCCGCACGAGCGGCGAGTCGGAGCTGCGGGACCGTGCCGCCGAGGCGGCCGACATCCTCGTACGACGTCTGGAGGAGCCTCTCGCGGACAGCCCCCGGCGGCGCCGGGCCGGGCTGATGCGGGGGGCGAGCGGGCCCGCGCTGTTCCTGCTGCGGGAGTACGAACGCACCGGTGAGGAGCGGCTGTTGAAGGCGGCCGGGACCGCCCTGCAACGGGACCTCGACGTCTGTGTGACGCACCCGAACGGCTCACTCGAGGTCGACGAGGGCTGGCGGACGCTGCCCTACCTCGGTGAGGGGAGCGCGGGCGTCGGCATGGTCCTGGACGACTATCTCGCCCACACCGGTGGCGAGTTGACGGACGTCAGGACCGGCATCCTGACCGCCGCCACCTTCCGCTTCTACGTACAGCCGGGCCTCTTCCAGGGCCGGGCCGGGCTGATCCTGCACCTCGCCCGCACCTCCACGCCGGGCGCCAGGGCACGGCTCGCCGAGCAGATCGACGGACTCGGCTGGTTCTCCATGTCCTACCAGGGCCAACTGGCCTTCCCCGGACACCAGATGATGCGGCTGTCGATGGACCTGGGCACCGGTACGGCAGGTTGCCTGCTCGCGCTCGGCGCGGCCCTCGACGCCGGGGCGGACCCGCATCTGCCCTTCCTCCCGCCGCTCCGGCGGCCCCCACAGCGCGGTTCCGTGAACTGACGGAATCGTGATCCGACCCCGTCCCCACAGGTGACGGCAACCCCGAAGAGAGGAAACCGACATGGCACTTCTCGACCTGCAGACCATGGAGTCCGACGAGACGACGGGCGGCGGCGGCGTCAGCAGCCTCAGCCTGCTCTCCTGCGTCAGCGCCGCGAGCATCACGCTCTGTCTCTGACGCACCTCGTGCCTCCAAGGCTCCGGGCGGCCCGCTCCCGCGAGGGAAGGGCCGCCCGGGGTCCCGCACGTACCGGGGAGGGCCCCATGACGACCGCACCGGCAGCGCGTACCACCACGACGGTGTTCGGGCCCCTGGGTCCGGCCCCCGCCCGGTGTCTGGCCCTGTGCCTGGTGAGCACGGCCGCCACCGGCGCCGGGCTGCTGCTGCCCGCCGTGCTGGGCCGCGCCCTCGACCTGCTGCTGGCCGGAGCCCCGGCGACCCGCTGGGTGGCGTACTGCGCCGCGCTCGTCGCGCTGCTCGCCCTGCTGGACGCGGTCGAGACCGTGCTCGGCGGCACCCTCGACGCCCGCACCACCTCCTGGCTGCGCAGGCGCCTGACCGGACATGTCCTGGCCGTCGGCCCACGCGCCGCCGAACGCTTCGGCCCCGGCGACCTCGTCGCCCGCCTCGTCGGCAACGCCGCGCAGGCCGGCACCGCGCCCACCGCCCGCGCCGCCCTGCCGGCCGCCCTCGCCGGACCGGTCGGCGCACTCGTGGCCCTCGCCCTCATCGACCCGTGGCTCGCGGCCGTACTGCTGGCCGGGGCACCCGTACTCGCGCTGCTGCTGCGCGCCTTCGCCCGCGACACCCGGGAGTGTGTCGCCCACTACCAACGGGAGCAGGGACGCATCGCGGCGGCTCTCTCGGAGGCCGTCGGCGGCCACCGCACCATCCAGGCGGCCGGTAGCGCGCAGCGGGAAGCCGAACGCGTCCTGCGGCCGTTGCCCGAGCTGTCGCGGGCCGGGCACCGCATGTGGCGGGTGCAGGGGCGGGCCGCGGGCCAGTCCGTCGCCGTCGCCCCGCTGCTCCAGCTCGGTGTCGTCGCCGTCGCCGGGCTGTTGCTCGCTTATCACCGGCTCACCGTCGGCGAGTTGCTCGCGGCCTCGCGGTACGCGGTGCTCGCCGGCGGCGTCGGCATGCTCGTCGGGCAGCTCGCGAGCATCGCCCGCGCCCGCGCCGCCACCGGCCGCCTCACCGAGGTGCTGGCCGAACCCGCCCAGCCGTACGGAGACCGGCGGCTGCCCGCCGGACCCGGTCGGTTGGAACTGCGCGGGGTCACCGCGCGTCGGGGCGGACGGGTGGTCCTCGACTGCGTCGACCTCGTCGTGCCCGGCGGGACGACCCTCGCCGTGGTCGGCCGGTCCGGCGCCGGCAAGTCACTGCTGGCCGCGCTCGCCGGGCGGCTCGCCGACCCGGACGCCGGGGAGGTCCTCCTGGACGGCGTCCCGCTGGGGGAGTTGACCCATGACGAGCTGCGCGGGGCGATCGGCCACGCCTTCGACCGGCCCGCGCTGCTGGGCGGCACCCTGGAGGAGGAGATCGGCCTCGGGCCCACGCCCCTCTCCCCCGCGCGCGTACGGGAAGCGGCCCGCACCGCGCACGCGGACGACTTCGTCAACCGGCTGCCCGCCGGGTACGCCACACTCTGCGCCGACGCCCCGCGCTCCGGCGGCGAGGCCCAACGCCTGGGCCTGGCCAGGGCGTTCGCCCACGGCGGTCGGCTCCTCGTACTCGACGACGCGCTCTCCAGCCTCGACACCGTGACGGAGGCCCAGATCACCGCGTCCCTGGTGGGCTCCGCCACGCACGGCACCCGGCTGCTGGTCGCCCACCGGGCGGCGACCGCGGCCCGGGCGGACGCGGTGGCGTGGCTGGACGGGGGACGGGTGCGGGCGGTGGGTCCGCACGCCGAGTTGTGGCAACTGCCGGACTACCGCGCCGTGTTCACGGACGGGGAACAGCCGTGATCACCCGGCGGGGGCTGCGCTTCCTGCGGGACCGGTGGCGGGTCGTCGCACGACTGGCCGCCTGGTCGGTGCTGGAGACCGGGCAGACGTTCCTCACCGGCTACGCCCCCGCCCGCGCCCTGGACGACGGGTTCCTGGCGGGACGGGCGGGCGTCGGACTGGCCTGGCTCGGCGTCGCCGGGATCGGGGTCCTGGTCGGGGCGTTCGGCACGGCCCGGGTCTACGGCGCGGTGGCCGAACTGGTCGAACCGCTCAGGGACGGCTTGGTGACCCGGGTCGTGGCGCACGGCGTACGGGAGGGCGACCGCAGGGCGCTGTCCGGGCTCACCCAGCAGACCGAGATCGCCCGGGACACGTTCGCGGGGCTGGTCATGGTGTCGCGCTCGTTCGTGTTCACCGCGGCCGGAGCGCTGATCGGCCTGTTCTCGCTCGCCGCACCCCTCCTCCTGGTCGTCGGGCTCCCGTTGCTCGCCGGAGTGGCCCTGTTCCTGACGACGCTGCGTCCGCTGGCCCGCCGCCAGGAGGTGTTCCTGGTCGCCGACGAGGCGCTCGCCGAACGCTACGGGGCCGTCTGTCCCGGCCTGCGGGACATCACCGCGGCCGGGGCGGAGGAACGGGTCGCCGCCGACACCGGGTGCCACGTCGACGCCGAGCGGCGGGCCGCGACCTCGCTGGCCCGCTGGGGCGTCCTGCGGGTGGCCGCGCTGACCATCGGCGGCGAACTCCCCATCGTGCTGCTGCTGTTGGCCGCGCCCTGGCTGCTCGGTCACGGCGTCACGCCGGGCGCCCTGGTCGGCGCGCTCTCCTACGTCACCCAGTCCCTGCTGCCCGCCCTGCGCAACCTCGTCCACGGCCTGGGCACCAGCGGCTCACGGCTGGCGGTGGTGCTGCGCCGGCTGGTCCGCGAGGACGGTACGACGTCCGCCACCCCGACGGGCCAACTGCGGCGTCCCGCCGAAGATCCGCCGCCCGGCATCCCCGCCCTCACCCTCAAGTCGGTCACCTTCTCCTACGGCCCCGCCGCGGCCCCCGTCGTCGACGGCCTCGACCTCGAACTCCGCCCCGGTGCCCATCTCGCCGTCGTCGGCCCGAGCGGCATCGGCAAGTCCACGCTCACCGCGCTCGTCGCCGGGGTGCTGGAGCCCGGCAGTGGCGTGATCCGGGTGTGCGGGTACCCGGTGCCCGGGGCCGAGGCGGCGGCCCGCCGGGTCCTGGTCCCCCAGGAGGCCTATGTGCACTCCGGCACCCTCGCCGAGAACCTCGGGCTGCTGCGCCCCGACCCGGTGCCCGAGGCAGAGTTGCTCGCTGCGGCCGAGGCGGTGGGATTGACGCCCCTCCTGGAGGCGCTCGGCGGCCCCGCCGCGACGGTCGACCCGGTGGCGCTCTCCGCGGGCGAGCGGCAGCTGATCGCCCTCACCCGGGCCCATCTGTCGTACGCCCCGCTCGTCCTCCTGGACGAGGCGACCTGTCATCTCGACCCGCGTGCCGAGGAACGTGCGGAGCGGGCCTTCGCGGACCGGCCCGGGGGCACGCTGGTGGTCGTCGCGCACCGGATCAGCTCGGCGCGACGGGCCGACCGGATCCTGGTGATGGACGGCCGGACGACGCAGTACGGAACACATGACGCGCTGCTGGAGCGCTCGGCGCTCTATCGCGACCTCGTCGGGAGCTGGTCGCCGCAGCCGTCACAGCCAGCCCTCTCCCTGGGAGATCCGGATCGCGTCGATGCGGTTGCGGGCGCCGGTCTTGCGGGTGATGGCCGCCATGTAGTTGCGCACCGTCCCGTGGGACAGGTGCAGGCTTCCGGCGATCTCCGCGACGGAGGCGCCCTCGGCGGCGAGGGATAACACGCTCAGCTCGCGACGGGTCAGCGGCATCTCGGCGGCCTTGAGGAAACCGAAGCCGAGCGAGTCGTCGATGAAACGTTTTCCTTCGGCGACGCGGCGGATCCCGTGAACCAGGCGGTCCGGCGAGCCCTCCTTGTCGACGTAGCCGAGCGCCCCCGCCTCCACGGCCCGTTTCAGCAGGCCGGGGCGGTTCGCGCTGGCGAGCACGAGGAGCCGTGGCGGTGCCGCCCCGCCCGATCTGGCGTCCAGCTCACCGAGCGGTGGGATGCCGTAACTGTCCGAGCACTCCAGGTCGGCCGCGCAGACGTCCGGCCGCAGGGTTCGCAGCCGGCCCGGCGCGCTGCGCCACGGGGCGTCTTCCACCCCCAGGTCGGGTTCCCTGCGTAACCACTCCGCCAGGACCGACCTGACCAGACACTCGTCGTGCACCAGAAGAACCCGGATCACTGCCCGTCCCCTCGCGTTGCCGTTCGCCGGTTCCATGGGTGAGAAGCGACTGCCCCATTGTTCGCGTCCCGCACCTTCCCCGGGCGCGAAGAACCGGCCATCAGGTTGCGCGGGGGCGCACTGGCGGCTCCCGTACGCCGTGCCGCGCTTCGAATGGAGGGGCATGGGGTGAGGGGGAGGGGGTATAGGGCGGGGCGGCCGTGGGGGGTGGCTGCGGGGCGGGGTGCGGGAGGGGGCCGGCCGCCCTCGGCAGGCCGGGCGGGGGCCCGGCGGCTCGCCGCCGTCGCGCCCTCGCGCCAGCCCGGCCTGACGCCCTCGTCGGCCGGGGCCCCCGTGTGCTCGCCGTGCGCGTCCCTGCGGCAAGGGGCAGATTTGATCCCGGAGCCCGTCGTATGCCGGGCTGTGGGGTGTTTGGAGGTGGGCGGCGTGGGTGATGGGGGCAGGGGCGTGCAGGCGCCGGCTGCCGCGCGGACACGGGTCGGGCGGCCGCTGCTGTCGCTGGCGCTGGCCTCGATGATGGACGAGGTGCACGCCCACTCCGGTGCGGTGTATCTGCTGGCGTCCGGCGAGCCGGTCCTGGAGATGGCGGTGATGGCCGGGCTGCCCCGGGCCTTCGCCGCGCCCTGGGAGCGGGTGGGGCTCAGCGCCCCCATCCCGGTCGCCGAGGCGGTCCGGCAGCGGCGGCTGGTGTGGGTGGGCGGTGAGGAGGAGATGGCCCGCCGTTATCCGCGGATCGCCGTGGTGCTTCCCTATCCCTTCGCGCTCGCCGCGCTGCCGGTGGCGACGGACACCAAGGAGTACGGCGCGATCTTCGTGACCTGGCCCGGCTCGCATCCGCCGGAACTCTCCGACCGGGAGCGGGATCATCTGGGCGCGGCCTGCGGACGGCTCGCGGTGCGTCTGGAGCGGGCCGCCGCGGACAGCCGCCCGGTCTTCCCGGAACCCGATCTGCTGACCGGCACCCCGGTGGCCGGCGCGGCGGGCACGCTGGGCACGGTGGAGGCGGCCCGGATGGTGTCCCGGCTGCCGTACGGGCTGTGCTCGCTCGATCTGCACGGGCGGATCGCCTTCGCCAACGCCGCCGCGGCCGAGCTGATCGGCGTCCCGGTCAGCAGCCTGCTCGGCACCCAGCTGTGGGCGTCGGTGCCCTGGCTCAACGACCCGGTCTACGAGGACCGTTACCGCGCCGCGCTGCTCAGTCAGCAGACGACGTCGTTCGTGGCGCTGCGACCGCCCGGCGACTGGCTGTCGTTCCGGCTGTACCCGAGCACCACCGGCCTGAGCGTGCGCGTGAGCCGGGCGCGGGCCGTGGCGGAGATGAGCCGGGCCGCGCCGCAGCCGGGCGGCGCCCAGTCCCGGCTGGTCACCATCTCGCAGGTGCTGAGCCTGGCCGGGGCGCTCACCGAGGCGGCCGGTGTGGAGGACGTGGTCCAGCTCGTCGCCGACGAGATCGTGCCGGCGGTGGGCGGCCAGGCCCTCGTCATGCTCGGCTCCCGGGCGGGACGGCTGCATGTCCTGGGCCATCGCGGCTATTCCGACCCGCATGTCGTGGAGCGCTTCGACGGGCTGCCGCTGAGCGAGCCGACGCCCGGCGCACAGGCCCTGAGCAGCGGGGTACCCGCGTTCTTCGACTCGCGCCGGCAGCTGGAGCACCTGTATCCGGTCCGGCACACCACCCCCGACGGCTTCGAGGCCTGGGCGTATCTGCCCCTGATCGCCTCCGGCCGGCCGGTCGGCACCTGTGTGCTGGCCTACGCCGAACCGCACCCCTTCCCGGCCGACGAACGGGCCGTCCTGACGAGCCTCGGCGGACTGATCGCGCAGGCCCTGGAACGCGCGATGCTGTACGACGCCAAGCACCGCCTCGCCCACGGTCTCCAGGAGGCGCTGCTCCCCCACTCGCTGCCCGCCCTGCCCGGCGTCGACGCGGCCGCCCGCTATCTGCCCGCCACCCAGGGCATGGACATCGGCGGCGACTTCTACGACCTGGTGCCCTCGCACGGAGCGGCCTCGGCGGTGATCGGCGACGTACAGGGGCACAACGTCACCGCGGCCGGGCTGATGGGGCAGATCCGGACCGCGGTACGGGCGTACACGACCGTCGGACAGGCCCCGCAGGACGTCATGAGCAGCACCAACCGGCTGCTCATCGACCTCGGCTCCGACCTCTTCGCGAGCTGTCTGTACCTCCGCCTCGACCCCGCCCACGGCCGGGCCGTGATGGCGCGGGCCGGTCATCCCCCGCCCCTGCTGCGCCGACCGGACGGAAAGGTGCGCGTCCTCGACCTGGCAGGCGGCCCGCTCCTGGGCATCGACGGCTCGGCGACGTATCCGACGACGGAGGTCGATCTGGCGCCGGGCAGCGTGCTCGCCCTCTACACCGACGGCCTGATCGAGTCGCCCGGTGTCGACATCGAGGACGCTCTCGCCGATCTGGGGCAGCGGCTGGCGCAGGCCGGGGACCTGCCGCTGGACGCGTTGGCGGACGAACTGGTGGCGTACGGCGGGGCGGGCGAGGAACGCATCGACGACGTGGCGTTGCTGCTGCTGCGGGCGCGCTGACACGGACTCGGTCCGGCCCTCCCGCCGGAGGGCCGGACCGAGTCCGTGAACTGGTGGTGGGGCGTGGGTCAGTGGGTCTCGGTCAGCCCGGAGTCACCGTTGTCCGCACCCGCGCCGGCCTCTTCACCGCCGACGTCCTGGCCACCGGCGTCCTGACCGCCGACCTCCTGGCCGGCGTCCTGACCGCCGACTTCCTGACCGGCACCGGCTTCCTCGCCGCCGGCCTCCTGACCGGCACCGGCCTCGTCGCCCGCGCCCGCTTCGTCGCCGGCACCGGCTCCGGCCTCGTCACCGGCGCCCGCCTCCTGGCCGCCGCCCGCCGCGTCGCCCGCGCCGAGGGTCGCGCCGACCGCCTCCAGGGCGGTGGTGACCGGCTGGAAGAAGGTCTCGCCGCCCACCGTGCAGTCGCCGCTGCCGCCGGAGGTCAGGCCGATGGCCAGCCCGTCCTGCGTGAACAGCGAGCCGCCGCTGTCGCCGGGCTCGGCGCAGACGTTGGTCTGGATGAGCCCGGTGACCGTGCCCTCCGGGTAGTTGACGGTGGCGTCGAGTCCGAGGACCTGGCCGTCGTTGAGCCCGGTGGTGCTGCCCATTCTGAAGACCTGGAGGCCGACCTCGGCATCGGCGGCCTGGGAGATCTGCACGGTCTGGCCGTCGCCGACGTTGACCTCGCTCGGCGCGACGGTGGCCGGGTCGTCGTACTTCACCAGTGCGAAGTCACCGTCGCCGGGGAAGGTGGCCTGGTCGACGGTGGCGATCGGCTGGCCGTCCTGCGCGTCCGACCACTGGGCCGCCGCGACACCGCAGTGACCGGCGGTCAGGAAGGCCGGACTGCCGTCGCCCGCGGTGACGTTGAAGCCGGCCGAGCAGCGGGCGCCGCCGCCGAAGATGGCGTCGCCGCCGGAGAGGAAGGTCTTGAAGGTGCCGGCCGACTTCTTGATGGTCGCCATGCCCGAGCCGAGGGTGTCGACCGTCGACTCCAGCTGGTCCCACTTGGCGCCGGTGACCGTGCTGTCGGCGGTGACCAGGATCTTGTTCGTCCTGGGGTCGACGGCCCACGAGGTGCCCGGGATGGTCGCGTCGGCCTTCAGCGTCGCGGCGCCCGCGGCGAGTTCGGTGAGGCTGTTGTCGACCTCGCGTATCTTCGCGCCGGCCTTCTTGGCCTGGACGATCACGTTGTTGTTGTCGCCCGAGATGACGTTCACGACGAGCTGCTGCTGGTCCGTGTCGTAGTACGAACCGGCGAACGCGTCGCCGAGCAGTTCCTGGAGCTGTGAGGCGAGATCCGAGGCGTCCGACGCCTTGAGGGTCTTCGGGGCGGCCGCGGCTCCGTTCGACGACGAGCCGTCCTGGGACGCGTTCGCGTTGGGCAGGAGAATCGCCGCCGCTCCGAGCGCCACCACGCCGCCTGCCGCGATCGCGGCCTTGCGCTTGGGGATTCGCTTGTGACTCAAACTTCTCGACCTCCTGAAGGACGGGGTCAGTGCCACCGTTCGTCGGCGGCTGTTCGGGGCGCCTGGATGGCAGTGGGTACGCAGGAGGCGCCTGGGGCGTTCAATTCCGTTTGTTGGCAGTCCCTTTGCAGTGCCGAATCGGCCACGGGACCGGCCGGGCTCCGCGTCCGGCGGCCCGGGAGCGGGAACAATCCCCCATATGACGATGACCACCGCCGAAGCCGACAAGATCCTCTCCGCCAACTTCGCCCCTTGGGTGCTCGACCTGGGGCTGACCGTCGAGACCCTGGGCGAGGACCGGGCGACCCTGCGACTTCCCTGGTCGGACCGCCTGTCGCGGGAGGGCGGGGCGCTGTCGGGCCAGGCGCTGATGGCCGCCGCGGACACGGCCACGGTGATCGCCGTGTCCGCGGCGCGGGGCGCCTACGGACCGATGACGACCGTGCAGCAGTCGACCTCGTTCCAGCGCGCGGTGTCCGGTTCGGATGTCCTGATCCAGGCGGTGATCACCAAGCTGGGCCGGCGCATGGCGTTCGCCGACATCACGATGCATGACGCGGAGTCAGGCGAACTCGCGGCCCGCGCGAGCACGGTCTACGCACTTCTCGGCTGACAACCAGACAGACACGGTCCGCGATCGGTCAGCGACGTTCCGTCTCGAAGTTCCCCCGGAATCCCGGCTTCAGGGAATCTGCACATCCAATACCCAACCAAGTCACCGTGCGCGGCGGATCTGCACAAGCGCGATCCGCCGCGTACGCCATTGGGGCGGGAGTGTCGGATTCGCCTCCCGGGCCGCAAGCCCTCGTGTGAACCGAAGACGTGCCGGGTGTGAAGAACTCGGCGGCGAGACGTGCGCACGCCTGCACGCTTCGGTACCTCCGGGACCCAAGTGCCCAGGTGAGGCCGTTGGTTGATTGGAAGCCCGTGCCCGCCGCGTGCTTTTATCCATCGCACCGCGGCAGCCGCGAACGGCTCCCGGAAACGGGTGTCTGGCGCCTGCGGCACGCGGCCGCCCCTGCCAGGGGTCCGCTCCCCCTTGTGAATATCCATATGAAGGGAAGTTCCACCATGAACTCCACCCCCCAGGTTGAGACCGTCGAGATCTCCGACGCGGAGCTCGACAACGTCTCCGGCGGCCTGCAGCTGAACGCCCTCGGCACCGTCACCGGCCTGGTGGACGGCATCGCCCCGGTCTCCGGCCTGGTCGACACGGCCGTCGGCACCGTCGAGGGTGTCACCGGCCTCTCCGTGGCCCCGGTCACGAACCTGGTCGCCGGTCTCTGATCGCACCTTGTGCCCTGAGTCCCGGAGCCGCTTCCCGGCTCCGGGACTCTCGGACGTCATGAAACAACCGGCTGCCAGCAGTCGGTCCTTCCTCGTTTTCAGGTGAGGGAAAGTTCCGTGCAGTTCCGCCAACAGGCCCTCGCCAAGCTCCAGTCGCCGGAGGAGCTCGACCTCCCCGTGCGTTTCGCCCGCCCTCAGGGCTGGCTCGCGCTCTCCGTGACGGTGGTCGTGATGGCCGCCGCGTCGGTGTGGGCGGTGACCGGTTCGGTCGCCTCCACCGTGGGCGCGCCCGCCATCCTCACCCACGGACAGGGCAGTTACATCCTCCAGAGCCCGGTCGCGGGCCAGGTCACCGCCGTGCTCGCGAAGCAGGGCGAGCGGCTGCCCGCCAACTCCCCGGTGTTGAAGGTGCGTACCGCCGAGGGCGACACCGTCGTCCGCTCGGTCGCCGCGGGCCGTGTCACCGCGCTCGCCGCCACGATCGGCCAGATCATCCGGACCGGCGCCGATGTGGCCGCCGTGGAGAAGGTCGCGCACACCTCCGATCCGCTGTACGCCACCGTGTACGTCCCGGCCGAGAACGCCGCCTCGATCCCCGCGAACGCCGCCGTGGACCTGACGGTGTCCTCCGTGCCCACCCAGGAGTACGGCGTGCTGCGCGGCCATGTGAAGTCGGTGGACCGTTCGGCGCAGTCGGCCCAGCAGATCTCCGCGTTCCTCGGGGACAGCCAGCTCGGCGAGCAGTTCACCAAGGACGGCAGGCCGGTGGCCGTGACGGTGAAGCTGGACAAGGCGTCCGGCACGAAGAGCGGCTACGAGTGGTCGTCCGCCGACGGGCCGCCGTTCTCCCTCACCTCCATGACCGTGGCCCAGGGCTCGATCCGCCTCGCCGACCAGCGTCCCGTCGATTGGCTGCTGCCGTGAGCACCGCACAGGAGACCCGCGGCCGCCGCCGCTCCGCCCCGCCCAAGCGCCCGGTGCCGAAGGGCAGGGGCAGGACGATCCGCACGCCCACCGTGCTCCAGATGGAGGCCGTCGAGTGCGGCGCCGCCTCCCTCGCGATGGTGCTCGGCCATTTCGGCAAGCACGTCCCGCTGGAGGAGCTGCGCATCGCGTGCGGTGTCTCGCGGGACGGCTCGCGCGCCAGCAACCTGCTGAAGGCGGCCCGCAGTTACGGTCTGACCGCCAAGGGCATGCAGATGGACACGGCCGCCCTCGCCGAGGTCAAGGCGCCGGCGGTCCTCTTCTGGGAGTTCAACCACTACGTCGTCTTCGACGGCATGGGCCGCCGCTTCGGCCGCCGCGGGGTCTACATCAACGACCCTGGCAAGGGCCGCAGGTTCGTGCCGATGGAGGACTTCGACTCCAGCTTCACCGGTGTCGTCCTGATCATGGAGCCGGGTGACGGTTTCACCAAGGGCGGCCGCAAGCCCGGTGTCCTCGGCGCGATGCCGGCCCGGCTGCGGGGTACGGCGGGCACCATGCCGGCCGCGGTGCTGGCGAGCCTGCTGCTGGTGCTGGTGGGCGCGGCGGTGCCCGCGCTGAGCCGTACCTATATCGACATGTTCCTGATCGGGGGCCAGACGTCCCTGCTGGGCGTGCTGTTCGCGTCGATGGGCACCTGTGTGGCGCTCACCCTGGTCCTGACCTGGCTGCAACAGGCGAACCTGCTGCGCGGCCGCATCATCTCCTCCACTCTCTCCAGCGCCCGCTTCCTGCGCCATCTGCTGCGGCTGCCGGTGACGTTCTTCTCCCAGCGCAGCCCGGCCGACCTGGTGCAGCGCCTCCAGTCCAACGACGCCGTCGCCGAGACACTGGCCCGTGACCTGGCGGCGGCGGGTGTGGACGCGGTGGTCGTCGTCCTGTACGCCGTCCTGCTCTACACCTACGACCCGCAGTTGACGTTCGTCGGCATCGGTGTCGCGCTGCTGAACATCGTCGCCATGCGGGTGGTCATCCGTCTGCGCGCCACCCGGACCGCGAAACTGCGGGCCGACAGTGCCCGGTTGACCAACACCGCCTACACGGGCCTTCAGTTGATCGAGACGATGAAGGCGACGGGCGGTGAGGACGGCTATTTCCGCAAGTGGGCCGGGCAGCACGCCACCACCCTGGAGGAGCAGCAGCGGCTCGGGGTGCCCTCGGCCTGGCTCGGCGTGGTCGCGCCGACGCTCGCCTCGCTCAACAGCGCGGTGATCCTGTGGGTCGGCGGTATGCGGGCGGTCGAGGGCGGTATCTCGGTCGGCCTCCTGGTCGCCTTCCAGTCCCTGGTCACCCGCTTCACCGCGCCCATCACCCGCCTCAACGGCGTCGCCGGGCGCATCCAGGACTTCGCGGCCGACGTGGCCCGGCTGAAGGACGTGGAGAACTTCCAGGCCGACCCGCTCTACGGCCGGCCGGGCGCCGGCGACTCGACCCGCCGGCTGCACGGGCACGTCGAGCTCCAGAACATCTCCTTCGGCTACAACCCCCTCGACAAGCCCCTGTTGACCGGCTTCGACCTCACCGTCGGCCCCGGACAGCAGGTGGCCCTGGTCGGCGGCTCGGGCAGCGGCAAGTCGACGGTCTCCCGGCTGATATCCGGCCTGTACGCGCCCTGGGAGGGCGTCATCCGCATCGACGACCGGCGTCTGGAGGACATTCCGCGCGGCGCCCTCGCCTCCTCCGTGTCCTTCGTCGACCAGGACGTCTTCCTCTTCGAGGGCTCGGTGCGCGACAACGTGGCGCTGTGGGACCCCTCGATCCCGGACGACGCGGTGGTGGACGCGCTGCGTGACGCGGCGCTCTACGACGTGGTGATGCGCCGCCCCGGCGGCATCAACAGCCGGGTCGAGCAGGACGGGCGGAACTTCTCCGGCGGCCAGCGGCAACGCCTGGAGATCGCGCGGGCGTTGGTGCGGCGGCCGAGCATCCTCGTCCTCGACGAGGTCACGAGCGCGCTGGACGCCGAGACCGAACAGATGGTGATGGACAACCTCCGCAGACGCGGCTGTGCCTGCGTGGTGATCGCGCACCGGCTCAGCACCGTGCGCGACAGCGACGAGATCGTCGTACTCCAGCACGGCACGATCGTGGAACGCGGACGGCACGAGGAGCTGGTGGCGCGCGGTGGCGCGTACGCGGCTCTGGTCAGGGAGCGCTGAGATGACGACCGCACCCGAAGGGGACCTGGTTCTCCAGGCCCTCGGCGCCATGGGCACGCCGTTCGACCTCGCCGGACACAACCGGCTGGACCTCGAAGGGCCGCAGGTGCTGTGGCTGGTGGCGTCCGGCGCGGTGGACCTGTTCGCGGTGGACGCCGAACAGCAGGGCCACTGGCACCACTTGGGCCGCCTGGAGGCGGGCTCACTACTGCTGGGCCCGACGCCCGGCCCCCAACACACGCTCGTGGCGCGCCCGTTGCGGGACTGCGTGGTGCACCGCATCGGCCTGCGCGAGCTGTACCAGCCCGCGAACACCCAGACCTGGTCCTACGACGAGTACGGCAACCCGCAGTACGTCCCGCCGACGACGAGCCCGCTGGAGTACGCCCTCGCCCTCGGCGTCGGCCGCAGCCTGTCCATCCTCTTCCAGGCGCCGATGGCGAACGAGCGCGCCGCGGAGATCACCGACGACGACGTCTTCTGGATGCAGGTGCCGCCGGGCAGTGTGCAGTACGGCTCGCTGTACGGGGCGCAGGCCGCCGCCGATCTGCTGATGGACCCCGCGGTGTGGCAGAGCATGGTCGACCAGCAGTACCGGCTGCTCACCACGCTCGACCGCTGGATCGAGCAGGTGGAGCGCACCCACGAGCACCGCACGGCCGAAGGCATCAAGGCCGGTGAGGCGGTCCGCGCGCAGGCCGACCGGACGCTCCTCGCGTCCATCGGCAAGTCGTCGGGCAAGCGCGCCACGGCCGCCGACGCGGACGCCTCGTACGCGGCGTGCAAGCTGGTCGCCCGGGCGGCCGGGATCACGCTGGCCGATCCGGCGCAGTCCGGCACGGGCAGCGACCGGCTCGACCCGGTCGAGCAGATCGCGCTCGCCTCCCGGGTGCGCGCCCGGGCCGTGCGGCTCGACGGCGTCTGGTGGCGGGACAACGTCGGTCCGCTGGTGGGGCATCGGGCCCTGTCCGGGGCGCCGGTCGCGCTGCTGTGGCGGCGCGGCGGCTATGTGGCCGTGCATCCGGCGACGGGCCGGGAGACGCCCATCGAGAAGGCCAACGCGGAGGAGTTCGAGCCGCGCGCGGTGATGTTCTACCGCCCACTGCCCGACCGTGCGCTCAGCCCGCTCCGGCTGCTGCGGTTCAGCATGCAGCACATGGGCGGCGACCTGACGAACCTGCTGCTCAGCGGTCTGGTCACGGTCGCGATCGGCGCCATCGTGCCGATCGCCACCGGCCGGGTGCTCGGCGAGTTCGTGCCGAAGGCCCAGACGCATCTCATCGTCCAGGTCTGTCTCGCGGTGATGGTCAGCAGTCTCGTCGCCGCGACCTTCATGCTGTTGCAGAACCTGACGATCCTGCGTCTGGAGGGCCGTATCGAGGCGACCCTCCAACCGGCCGTGTGGGACCGCCTGTTGCGGCTGCCGACGAAGTTCTTCACCGAGCGCTCGACGGGTGAGCTGGCGAGCGCCGCGATGGGCATCAGCTCGATCCGCCGCCTGTTGGCCGGAGTCGGGCCCGTGGTGGCGCAGTCGGTGACGGTCGGCGCGATGAACCTGGGGCTGCTGTTCTGGTACAGCGTGCCGATGGCGTTCGCGGCGATCGGCATGCTCGTCGTGATCGCCGGGGTGTTCCTGGGGCTCGGACTGTGGCAGGTGCGCTGGCAGCGACGCCTGGTGGTGCTCGGCAACAAGCTGAACAACCAGGCCTTCCAGACCCTGCGCGGACTGCCCAAGCTGCGGGTCGCGGCGGCCGAGAACTACGCGTACGCGGCCTGGGCCTCGGAGTTCGCCCGCAGCCGTGAGCTCCAGCAGAAGGTGGGCCGGATCAAGAACCTCACCACGGTGCTGGGCGCGGTCTATCTGCCGGTCTGCACCCTGCTGATGTTCATGCTGCTGGCGGGCCCGGCGCGTGGCTCGATGTCGGCGGCGGCGTTCCTCACCTTCAACACCTCGGTGACGATGGTGCTGACGTCGGTGACCCAACTGACCGGCGCGTTCGTGTCGGCGGTGGGCGCGCTGCCGCTGTTCGAGGAGATCAAGCCGGTCCTGGAGGCCACCCCGGAGGTCCGCACGGCGAGCACCCGGCCGGGCCCGCTGTCCGGTGGGATCGAGGCACGCCGGCTGTCCTTCCGCTACTCGGACGACGGCCCACTCATCCTCGACGACGTGTCCTTCGACATCCGTCCCGGCGAGTTCGTGGCCATCGTCGGCCCGAGCGGCTGCGGCAAGTCGACGCTGCTCCGGCTGCTGATCGGCTTCGACCCGCCGGTCTCGGGGAGTGTGCTGTACGACGGCCAGGACCTGGCGGCGCTGGATCAGTCGGCGGTGCGCCGGCAGTGCGGGGTGGTGCTCCAGCACGCCCAGCCGTTCACCGGCTCGATCATGGACGTCATCTGCGGCACCGAGCCCTACACGCCGGAGGAGGTGATGGCGGCGGCGCAGATGGCGGGGCTCGCGGAGGACATCCAGCGGATGCCGATGGGCCTGCACACCATCGTCTCCGGCAGCGGTGCCGTCTCCGGTGGCCAGCGTCAACGGCTCATGATCGCCCAGGCGTTGATCCGCCGCCCGCGCATCCTGTTCTTCGACGAGGCGACCAGCGCCCTGGACAACGAGACGCAGCGCACGGTCATCGAGTCCACCAAGGCTCTCAACGCCACCCGTGTCGTCATCGCGCACCGGCTGTCGACGGTGCTGGACGCCGACCGGGTGATCGTGATGGAGGACGGCAAGGTCGCCCAGCAGGGCCCGCCCGCGCAGCTGCTCGCGGACACGAACGGGCGGCTGCACGAGCTGGTGCGCCGGCAGATGGCGTAGCGCGGATTCAGTCGAGGCCCGGGACGGGGGCGCCGGAGGGAACACCGGCGGCGAGATAGCCGTCGTAGAACTCCTTCCAGGGCACCCGGCTCCCGGGCGAGCCGTCGGCATGCCGCTCCAGGGCGGCCAGACAGACCTCCCAGCCGGCGCCGTTGCGGGCGGCCGTGTTCGCCTCGCTGAGCACGTTGGTGAGTGTGAAACGGGTGCTGTTGTCGCCCAACTCCGCCAGTTCGAAGCGCAGTTCGTCGTCGCCCCACGCGAAGGAGAGGTGGTGGGGCGCGTCGACGGCGAGGACCCGGCCCGTGGATTCCGGCATGTTGGGGTCGCCGCTGAACCTCACCTCGCCGCCGGGGCGCAGGTCGATCTCGGCGCGGGACGGGAACCAGTGGGCGAGTTCGTCGGCGTCGGTCACGAACTGCCAGACGCGGTCGATCGGATGGTCGTAGGTACGGCTGAACCGGACGGCGGGGCGGCCGTCGTCCAGGGTCAGATAGGTGCCGGTGAGGTCTGCGGACATGGGGATCAGTCCTTCGAAGGGGGCGGTTCCTCAGCGTCGTCCAGGCGTTGCGCCAGCATGTCCAGGCTGCTGTTCCACAGCCTGCGGTAGGGGGCGAGCCAGGCGTCGAGGGCGGCGATCGGGGCCGGTTCGAGGGCGTAGACGCGGCGTTGCGCGTCCTGTCTGACCCGGACCAGACCGGCGTCTTTGAGCACTCTCAGATGCTTGGAGGTGCTCGGCTGGCTCAGGCCGCATGCCTCCACGATCTCCCCGACGGGCCTCGGTCGCTCCAGGAGCAGGGCGACGATGGCCCGCCGGTGGGGGTCGGCGAGGGCGGCCCAGAGCGCGGCTTCGGACATGCCTCTAATATGCCTCTTTGGTTATATGCCGGTCAAGGCATACGCGGCTCAGGCGGTCGGTCGTCCGCGTACACCCAGGTCGCCAGCGCCCGCAGCGCCGCCGCGAACCGGTCGGGCCGGCGCAGGAACTCCATGTGGATGCCGGGGAACTCGACCCAGGGCGCGCCGATCCGCAGGGCGATCTCGACGGAGGGGCGGGCGTAGTAGGTGTCGCGGTCTTCCGCGCCGGCGCCCAGGACGATCGGGAACGGCACCGACTTCAGCGCGCCCTCGTCGGGCCGGAAGCCGGCGAAGCCCGCCCACTCGCTGCCGAAGAGATGGTCCTGGTTGCCCAGGAACCGTCGCCACAGGTCGTCCGGCCAGCGATACGCCCCCTCCCCGCGGACGGTCTCGGCGAACCGGCGACCCGCGGCCGGGGCACCGCCGCGCGCGTACCGTTCGGCCACGTCGGCGAAGAAGCCGCGCGCCGGGTCGTCGGCGGGCAGGACGTTCACAGCGGGCGGCTCATGGGCGATCAGGCCCGCCACGCACGCGGGGTGGAGCGCGGCCAGCGTCAGCCCGATGATCGCGCCCCCGCTGTTGCCGAAGACCAGCGCCCGGCCACCCGCGAGACCCGCGACGAGGGCTTGGGCGTCGGCCGCCTGCCCGGCGAGGTCCATCGGCGCCCCGGAACGGCCGGTGCTGCGGGAGTTGCCGCGCCGGTCGTAGGTGATCACGGTGAACGCGTCGGCGAGGTCCGCGGCGACCTCCGTGTAGTAACCGGCGTCGCCGCCCGCGCCGCTGATCATCAGCAGTGGCGGACCGCTCTCCCGTAGCTCGTAGTACAGCTCCGCATCCTCGACCCCGAACGTGCCGCTGATCACACTCGACCTCCCTCCCCAGCGAAACGTTGCCGTTTCGCTGGGGATGCTCTAGCCTCGATGTGTACGAAACAGTTTCGTTTACGGCTTCGTAAATTCCGAACGACTTCCCTGGAGTGGTTCCGCCATGTCCCAGAAGACCCTGACCGACAGCGCCCAGGCGGGCGCCGTCGAGGCGTCGCCCGAGGCCGCCTCCACCAAGCGGTGGTGGATCCTCGGCGTCATCGCCCTCGCGCAGCTGATGGTGGTCCTCGACGCCACCATCGTGAACATCGCCCTTCCCTCGGCCCAGGCCGACCTCGGGTTCTCCGACGGCAACCGGCAGTGGATCGTCACCGCCTACGCCCTGGCCTTCGCCTCTCTCCTGTTGCTGGGCGGCCGGATCGCCGACCTCTTCGGCCGCAAGACGGCCTTCCTGATCGGTGTCGTCGGCTTCGCCGCGGTCTCCGCGCTCGGCGGCGCCGCGACCAACTTCGAGATGCTGGTCACCGCCCGCGCTCTCCAGGGTGCCTTCGGCGCACTCCTCGCGCCCGCCGCGCTCTCCCTCCTCAACACGACGTTCACCGACGCCAAGGAGCGCGCCAAGGCCTTCAGCGTCTACGGTGCCATCGCTGGCGCCGGCGGCGCGGTGGGTCTGCTGCTCGGCGGCGTCCTGACCGACGCACTCGACTGGCGCTGGACCCTCTACGTCAACGTCGTCATCGCCGTGGTCGCCTTCGCCGGCGGCTGGATGCTGCTGCACAACCACCGTGACGCCGGAAACTCCAAGCTGGACGTGCCGGGCACGGTCCTGGTCGCCGCCGGTCTGTTCTCCCTGGTCTACGGCTTCTCCAACGCCGAGACCCACGACTGGAACTCGCCCGCCACCTGGGGCTTCCTGATCGCCGGCGGTGTGCTCCTCGTGGCCTTCGCCTGGTGGCAGACCAAGGCCGCGCACCCGCTGCTGCCCCTGCGCATCCTGCTCGACCGCAACCGCGCCGCCTCCTTCCTCGCCGTACTGATCTCCGGCGGCGGCATGTTCGGTGTGTTCCTCTTCCTCACCTACTACCTCCAGCTCAACCTGGGCTTCAGCCCGACGAAGACCGGTGTCGCGTTCCTGCCGATGGTCGCCGCGCTGATGGTGGGCGCCCAGCTCGGCACGACCAAGCTGGTGCCGCGGATGGGCCCGAAGGCCGTCATCCCGCTGGGCTTCGGCATCGCGGCCGTCGGTATGGCCTGGCTGACGGGCATCGGGGTCGCGTCGTCCTACACGAGCGCCGTGCTGCCGCAGCTGATCGTGGTCGGTTTCGGCCTCGGTCTGGTCATGCCGCCCGCGATGCAGCTGGCCACGGGCGGCGTCGCCGCCGAGGACGCCGGTGTCGCCTCCGCCACCGTCAACGCCATGCAGCAGGTGGGCGGTTCGATCGGTACGGCGCTGCTGAACACCCTGGCCGCGAGCGCCGCGACCGACTACCTGGCCGGCAAGGACCCGAGCAACAAGCTCGTGCAGGCCCAGGCCACCATCGAGAGCTACACCACCGCGTTCTGGTGGTCGGCCGGCCTCTTCGCCACCGGCACGCTGATCGCGTTCCTGCTCTACCGCCGCGGGGTGCCGGAGCAGGACCCGGACGCCGCACCCGTCGTCCACATGTAGTTCCCCCAGGACCGAGGGGCCGCCGTCATCAGGGAGACGGCGGCCCCTCTGCGCTGCCCGTGCCGGCGGGCCGTTCCTGGCCGGTTGCCGCACACCACACCCGGGCGCGGTGCGGGAGGGCCCCGAAACGGGTACTCACCGGTCCATGCGAATGAGCGTGGTGGATGTGGGGTCGAACACGGTCCGGCTGGTGGTCGCGGACGCCGAGGGCGGGGTTCCGCTGCCGGTGCACACCGCGAAGTGGCGGCTACGCCTGTCGGAACAGGTCGAGCCGGGCGGCCCGGTGCCGGCGGAGGCGGTCGACAGACTCGTCACCGCCGTGGCCGAGGCGGACCGGACGGCGACCGAGTGGGGTTCCGCGCCGCCGCTGGCCTTCGCCACGGCGGTGGTCCGCGGTGCGCCCAACTGCCGGGCCGTGCTGCGTGCGGTACGGACCCGCACGGGGGTCGAACTGTGCACGATGCCGGGCGAGCTGGAGGCGGAGCTCACCTTCCTGGGGGCGCGGCGCTGGATGGGGTGGCGATCGGGGCCGCTGGCCCTGCTGGACATCGGCGGCGGTTCTCTCGAAGTGGCCTTCGGACGGGGACGGTTACCGGATTTCGTGGCCTCGCTGCCGCTGGGCGCGGGCCGGCTCACCCATGAGTTCCTCGCCGACGAGGATCCACCCTCCCCGGAGCTGCTGCGGGCGTTGCGGCGCCGGGTCCGGCATCAACTGCGGGACGTGGCGGCCCGGATCCGCTGGGAGGGACCGCACACGGCGGTGGTCACCTCCCGTACGTTCCAGCAGCTGGGCCGGTTGTGCGGGGCACCGCCGGGACGGCACGGGCCCTTCGTGGAGCGCCAGTTGCACCGCTCGGACCTGAAGGCCGCGATCGCCCGCCTCTCCGCCCTGCCCACCGCCGAACGCGCCCGGCTCCCCGGCATCTCGGCGCCCCGCGCCGCACAGAGCCTGGCCGGCGCGATGGTCGCGCACACGGCACTGAAGCTCACCGGCATCAGGACCGTCGGCATCTGCCCGTGGGCGATCCGCGAGGGCGTCCTGCTGCGCCACATCGAGGACGGCCCCTCCTGGTGGGCGGGTGTCAGCCGCCGCGCCGAGGAACCCGGGGACCAGGACCTCGTGCCGCTGCGCATCGCGGCGGCGACGAACTGAGAAAGGACACCGTGATGACCCACGACAAGAAGCATCCCGAGACCGCGGTGGAGGAAGTCCTGCGGGAGTTCGAGGAGACGGAACGGCGCACCCAGGACTCCGAGGCCCAGCGCCGGCGCCGGGGCGAGCCCTGTCGGGTGAAGTGCGCCGCGAACTCCATCTCACGGGCGGGCCCCATGAGCCCGCACCGGTGAACACGCGTTACGAAGGCCGGCCGGGCGGCCCCACTCCGCCCGACCGGCCCTCGGTGCGAGATCGCACCGGTCCCCGCGACGGCGCCCGCGCTCCCCAGCCACGGGCGGCCCTCCGGTTCCACGGGGACCGTGCGACCTCGGTCCTCAGGGGGTGAAGAGACTTCTAGAAGCTGAAGAGACTCGACCCGAGGGAGCTCTTCACGCACTCGTTGGCGAAGGTGCGCTCATAGGAGACGCGTCGGCCCTGCCAGACACCGTCGACGGTGACAACCACGGGGTCGTACTCCTTGGTGCACATCACGTCGTCACGGGCCTCCAGCGCGTCGAAGTCCCCGCCCACACCACGCAGTTCGGCACAGGCGAGGGCGGCCGCGGGGTGGGTGCCGGACGGCGTCGGGGCGCAGGTGAGGGTGACCGCGCGGGCCGGGGTGACGGTGGCGGCGCTGTCACCGTGGCCCGTGGTGAGGACCAGGGCCGAGGGGGCGTAGAGCGAGTCCGTGGCGGCGAGCGCGGTCCCGGTGAGGGGGCCGCAGACGGCGGTGGCCGTGAGAGCGAGGGTCGCCGCCCAGCGCGCGGTGTTCCGCATGATGAGCATCCTTCCGCTGAGACGAGGGTGATGCCGCGCCCGGCACGATCGGCGTCGGTGCGGCGAGCGCGAGTCTGCCGAGTCGGCGGCCGGAACACACATCGACCCCACGTGATTCAGTAACCTTGCGTGTTGAATCAGTGGCGCGAAGTCACGGAATTCGAACACCGGAACCCAGTAACCACGCGGTTCTTGATCGTCCGGCCCGACCGAATGGCCGGTTCACACCGGCTCCGCAATCGGCCTGAAACATTCCGGTTGAGCTCTCGGCTGACCTCTCCCCGCCCCCTTGCGTTCATGCTCCGGCGGAGTAATCGTCATTACATGATTACGACAGAGCAGCACGAGAAACTGCGCGGCTGGTTCGCCGGGCGGCTGCCGGACGACCTCTTCGAAGAACTGGCCGAGCTGTCGGTCGACCGCGAGGAGATCACCGTCATCGGCCGCATCCCCGCGCCGCGGCTCGCCGAGGGCGCCCCGGCCACCGAGCGGGAGGCGGCCGTGCGCAGCCGCGTCCAGGAGTTCCGCGAGCGCACCCGCGACGCCCGGATCGAGGTGGCCCGCGAGGCCGAGCACCGGTTCCGCCGCAAGGTGTCCTGGGGCGTGGAGTGCGCCGGGGAGCGCGCCCTGTTCACGCACGTGGCCGCGCCCGTGATGACCCGGCTGCGCCAGCCCGAGCGCCAGGTCCTGGACACGCTCATCGCGGGCGGGGTCGCGCGCAGCCGCAGCGACGCGCTCGCCTGGTGCGTCCGCCTCGTCCAGCGGCACACCGACGACTGGCTCACCGAACTGCGCGACTCCCTCGAACACGTCCAGCGGGTACGGGCACAGGGGCCCGACGCCGAGCCCGAGGAGGCGCCGACGGACACCGAGTGATGGAGGTTTCGTACATCTGTGACGCGAGGAATGGATGAAACTTCCTCTGGTGCGGCCGTTGACCCCGGCCTTACCGTCGGCAGACCCCCGAGAGGACGGCCCCTCTCCCGCCGCACACCCCCGCGACGGCGCCCGGCCCTCCCCCGCCCCCTCCCCGCGCCACGACGCGCTCCACCGCCGATCCCCCTCGCTGGAGCCCCCTTGTCCCCGCAGCCCGACCCCTCGTCCGCGCCGTCCCTGACCGAGGTCGAGACCCACGGCGTCGACCGCATCCCCGACGCGGACCGCACCGCCACGCCGCTGGACCTGTTCCGGCTCGCCTTCGGCGGCGCCAACACCTTCTCCACCTGCGTGCTGGGCGCCTTCCCGATCCTGTTCGGCCTCTCCTTCTGGCAGGGCCTGGCGGCCACCCTCCTCGGCGTGGTCGCGGGTGCGCTGATCCTGTGTCCGATGGCGGTGTTCGGGCCGGTCAACGGCACCAACAACGCCGTCTCCTCCTCCGCGCACCTCGGTGTGCACGGCCGGGTGGTCGGCTCCTTCCTCTCCCTGCTGACGGCGATCGCGTTCTTCTCCATCTCGGTGTGGAGCTCGGGCGACGCCCTGGTCGGCGGTGCCCACCGGCTGTTCGGGCTGCCGCGCGGCGATCTGAGCTACGTCGTGGCGTACGCGCTGTTCGCCTGTCTGGTCCTCGCGGTGTGCGTGTACGGCTTCCGGTTCATGCTGTTCGTCAACAAGGTCGCGGTGACCTCGGCGAGCGTGCTGTTCGTGGTCGGCGCGATCGCCTTCGCCGGGGACTTCGACCCGTCGTACGCGGGCGTCTTCACGGACTCGGCGGACGCGGCGACGCAGTCCCTGTTCTGGCCGTCCTTCATCGGCGCCGCGCTGATCGTGCTGTCGAACCCGGTGTCGTTCGGCGCGTTCCTCGGCGACTGGTCGCGCTACATCCCGGCGAGCACCCCGCGCCGCCGGGTGGTCGGCGCGGCGTTCCTGTCGCAGATCGCCACGCTGCTGCCGTTCCTGTTCGGCCTGGGCACCGCCAGCATCATCGCGACCAAGGCCCCGGACTACGTCGACCCCGCGGCCCCCGACTTCGTGGGCGGGCTGCTCGCCATCTCGCCGAGCTGGTTCTTCCTGCCGGTGTGTCTGCTGGCGCTGATCGGCGGCATGTCGACGGGCACGACCGCCCTGTACGGCACCGGCCTCGACTTCTCCTCGGTGTTCCCGCGGCTGTCCCGGGTGCAGGCGACGCTGCTGGTCGGCGTCGCGTCGATCGCGTTCATCTTCATCGGACGGTTCGGCCTGAACCTCGTGCAGTCGATCTCGACGTTCGCCACGATGATCATCACCTGCACCACGCCGTGGATGGTCGTGATGATCCTCGGCTTCTGGACCCGGCGCGGCTGGTACGACCCGGACGCCCTCCAGGTCTTCAACCGCCGTCAGCGCGGCGGCCGTTACTGGTTCGCGCACGGCTGGAACTGGCGCGGCATGACCGCCTGGTGGGTCTCCGCGCTGCTGGGTGTGCTGTTCACCAACATCCCGGGCCAGTTCGTCGGCCCGCTGGGCGATCTGGCCAACGGCATCGACATCAGCCTGCCGCTGTCGCTGGTGGTCTCCGCGGTGCTGTTCCTGACCCTGCTGCGGGTCTTCCCCGAGCCCCGTGCCGTGTACGGGCCCGAGGGCGCGCGGCTGGCGCGGACCGTCGACGTACCGGTGCCGGCCATCTCCGGACCGGGCGCGGTGCCCGGCGAGCCGGAGCCCGTGGCGGCGGCGAACGGCGGCTGACCCGGGCCTGGCGAACGGCGGCCGACCCCGGTGTGCTGACCGGCTCTTACTCGCCAGTATCGTCGGAGCGCAACGCGTTCTCAGCGACGAGAGGCGGGACCCGCGGATGGCCAAGCACTGGGCGGACTTCCAGTACGAGATCTATCTCAACGGGATGTCGGGGGCCGTACCGCGGCTCCCGACCGATCTGACCCGCCTGGAGGAGCTCACCGAGCAGCGGCTCGGGCCGGGGCCGGTCGGTTATGTGGCGGGCAGTGCGGGTGACGGCAGTACGGCCCGCGCCAACCGGGCGGCGCTGGAGCGCCGGCGGATCGTGCCGCGCATGCTGCGGGACGTGCACGAGCGGGACCTCGCCGTCGAGGTTCTCGGCCGCTCGCTGCCCGCCCCGCTGGCCCTGGCACCGGTCGGCGTGCTGTCGATCATGCACCCGGACGCCGAGTGCGCCGCCGCCCGGGCCGCCGCCGCGCAGGGCGTCCCGTACATCCTGTCCTCCGCCTCCAGCACACCGATGGAGCAGGTCGCCGAGGCGATGGGTGACGCCGAGCGCTGGTTCCAGCTGTACTGGCCCAAGGACCCGGAGGTCGCCGGGAGCTTCCTGCGCCGCGCGAGGGCGGCCGGGTTCACCGTGCTCGTGGTCACGCTGGACACCCCGTTGCTGGCGTGGCGGCCCCGTGACCTGGACCAGGCGTATCTGCCGTTCCTGCACGGGGTCGGCACCGCCAACTACTTCTCCGACCCGGCGTTCCAGGCGGCCCTGGCCAAGCCGGTGCACGAGGACCCGAACGCGGCGGTGCTGCACTTCGTCAGCATGTTCGCGGACCCCGCCAAGACCTGGCCGGACCTGGCGTTCCTGCGGGAGAACTGGGACGGCCCGATCGTCCTGAAGGGCATCCAGCACCCGGACGACGCACGTCTGGCCGCCGACGCGGGAATGGACGGCGTCGTCGTCTCCAACCACGGCGGCCGGCAGGTCGCCGGGGCGATCGGCGCGGCCGACGCGCTGCCCCTGGTCGCCGAGGCGGTCGGCGACCGGCTCACCGTCCTGTTCGACAGCGGCGTCCGCACCGGCGACGACGTCTTCAAGGCGCTCGCGCTCGGCGCGCGGGCGGTGCTCGTCGGACGGCCGTACGTGTACGGCCTCGGCCTGGACGGACAGGCCGGCGTCGAACACGTGATCCGCTGTCTGCTCGCCGAACTCGACCTCACCCTCGCCCTGTCCGGCCACGCCTCCCCCACCACCGTGGGCCCCGCCGACCTCACCGAGGACCCCGTGTGACCGGGTCGAAGAACGTACTCGCCGTCATCTCCCCGCACGTCGGAGGGCGCGGCGCCGGAGCCGGGCTCGCCACGCTCTTCCCCGCCGACGCCGAGGTCACCGTGGTCGAGCGCGCCGACGAGGACCCGACGGCCCTGCGCGCGGCCCACGTCGTCATCACGGCGCTGGCCCCCCTCACCGCCGAACACCTCGCCGCGGCACCCGAGTTGGAGCTGGTGCAGTGCGCGAGTCACGGCTTCGACCACGTCGACGTCGAGGCCGCGCGCGACCTCGGGGTGCCCGTGTGCACCATCGGCTCCACCGGCGCCGAGGCGCAGAACGTGGCCGAGCAGACCTTCGCCCTGATGCTGGCGCTGGCCAAGCGGGTGGTCCCGGCCCACACCGCGCTCGTCGAGGCCGACTGGGCGCTCCCCCGCCTCCAGCGGTCCCTGACCGAACTGTCGGGCAAAACGCTGGGCATCGTCGGGCTGGGCCGGATCGGCCGTGAAGTCGCCCGGCGCGCGGTCGCGTTCGACATGACCGTCCTCTACGCCGGACGGCGCCGGGTGGCGCAGGAGACGGAGGCACGGTTGGGCGGGGCCCGCCATGTGCCGCTCGACGAACTGCTGCGCACCAGCGACTACGTCTCCCTGCACACGCCCCTGACCGACGAGACGCGTCACCTCCTCGACGCGGCCAGGCTCGCGCTGCTCAAGCCGACCGCCTTCGTCGTCAACACGGCGCGGGGCGCCCTGATCGACCAGGACGCCCTCGCCGACGCCCTGGACAAGGGCGCCCTCGCCGGGGCGGGCATCGACGTCTTCGACCCCGAACCGCCCACCCCGGCCCTACGGTTGCTGCGGGCCCCGGGGGTGGTGCTGTCGCCGCACGTCGGAGGCGTCACCCGCGAGACGCTGGTGCGGATCGCCCTGGCCGCCGTGCGGAACGTGACGGGCTATCTGGCGGGCGATCCGCCCCGGGACGTGGTCAACGGGGCGCCCCCCGCTCGGTGAGGTCGACGGCCCGCACGGACGGGGCGTCCGAGTCGGGCACCGACAGCGCGCCGGCGCTGGGCGAGACGGCGTCCGTCACCCAGCGCTGCTGGTCGGAACCGTCCCGTACCTTGACCACGATGTCGGAGTCCGGCTCCCCGCTGGTGGAGGTGACGGCGAGTTGGTCGTCCCAGCGGGTGAGCAACTCGCCCTGCACGGTGATGTCGTAGCGCACGTCGGCGGCCCGCTTGCTCCTCTCGTCCGCGCAGCTGCCGAGGATGACCACACCGGCGTCGGCCCGTGAGTCGAGGCACAGGTCGGGGTCCGCGGCACTGCGCAGCAGCCCGTCCTCCTCGTCGTAGGTCCACTTCTGGGTGTCGTCGTCCGAGCAGGCCTCCAGTTCGGTCCCGGCGCCCTTCTTCACCTCGCCGCGGATGTCGAGGCAGAGGTCGGCGCCGACGTTGCGCAGTCTGGACCGGCTGGGCGCGAGGGGCAGTTGGGCGGTGCCCGGCGGGGAGGCGGAGACGCCGTCCGGGGCCGACTCGCTGCCGGTGGCGCTGGTGGAGGCGGCCGGGTCGGCACCGCCGTCGTCCGACCACAGGCTCGCGGCGAGCACACTGGCGATCAGCCCCACCGAGGCGAGGCCCACTCCGGTGAGCAGCACCCGGGAGGGTCGGGGGCCCTCGGGGGGACGGCGGCCGGGGGACGGGATGCGGGACAGCAGCCGACGGCGTCCGCCGCCGTGCCGGGCGCCGCCCTGGGCACGCGGGCCCTGCCGGTCGTTCCCGCGCCGGGTATCGAGGTAGCGGCGGGCTCCCCAGCCGAGCACGGACTCGGCGAGCAGCACACCCAACCCGCCCTCGAAATGGCTGAGTTGTTCGGCGGCGAAACGGCAGTAACGGCACTCGTCCAGATGCTGCTGGACATCCGGCAACAGGGCTCCGCCGCGCCGAATGGGGACGTCGAGGAGTCGGTTGTAGAAGCGGCAATCCTTCGTCGGCGCGAGTTCCCGATGGGCATGTACACAACCCTCGCGGAATTTGTCACGCGCCTGTTCGAGAGCGGCCGACGCGGCGTCGGTATCCATGCCGAGCAGGCCGGCGGGGACGGCAATCGGCTCGGCCTCGACCTCGGTGTGCCACAGCAGACAGCGGGCGAGTCCGGGCAGGGCGAGGAATGAACGCTCGGCGAGTTTGCGGTTTTCCGGCGTCATGGACTTCGCCGCCCGCATACCGCGACCGCCGGCGGGTTTCGCGAGGTCGGGGAGAACGCCGGATATTCGGTCCTCGGCCGACCACTCCCGGACGGTGTCCCGCGCGCGCACGAGCAGCCGGGGGCGCAGCGCGGTGGCGGGTTCGCCGAGCGCGACGCGGTCGAGGACTTGGTGGAAGGCGGCGGCGGTGACCATCGAGGCCACCTCCGACCGGGAGGCGAGGCAGATCACGGCGTACTCGTGGACCGGCTGCCAGTGACGCGCCATCAACAGCGCGGCCGACTGGGCCGCCTCGCCGTCCGGACGGCCTCTGAGAGCGGCACCGAGGTCGTCGTCGGATTCCCCCGGAACGCCGCCGGGGGGCGGGTACGGCGGACGAGGGGGGTGGGGGGTGGGCACTGAGCGGGTTCCTTCCCACACGCAGGTGACTCTGGGCTTCAACTCGCCGAAAAGGAGCGGGGGACGTGTGCGTCCTCTTTGGCGCTGCGCGAGGAGTGTGAAATTCACCGACGGCTCGTCCGGCCCGGTTCCCCACGGGACGAATGAAGCCCGGACTTTACCCCCCGCACGGGTAGTTCACCCTTGCACAAGGGAGTCATGGCCAACAAGGCACTTGAGCAACATCAGCATCATTGAAAGAAAGTCAGAAACACGGTCGGCGCAGCTCGCCCCATCCCGCTTTCGGTATTCCACACGCCCCGTGTGAAACACGCGCACGCGCCGGAGCACCGCGCACGCTCCCGGCGCGCACCACCGCGTAGTGCACTGGTACCGGCCCCTCGGAGGCCACGCGCAGGACGGCGGCTCTCCCGCGCGAAACCGGCCGCCGACCCCGATCCTCCCGCCCTCGGTCGGCGGCCCCGAGGGCGGGTCGGGACCGGCCGGGCCGGACAACGGCCGACGGACCCGGCCGGAGACCCGGGATCCCGAAGCGCGCCGAACCGGACCACGCGCCCGTCCCGGAGCCCTGGACCCGCCGGGCCAGCCATGCCGACGTGGCCCCGCCAGGTCTCAGATCTGCCAGGAGCGCAGTCGGTCGGCGGCGCCGTAGACGTCGGTCTTGCCGGAGATCAGGTCGCGGGCGAGGTCGACGAGGGCGCCGTAGGGCGGGTCGATGCCGACGCCGCTGACGAACATGTAGGCCACGGCGGTCGCGCAGGCGAAACGGGCGTTGGCCGACGGCAGTGGCTTGAGCAGGGCGAGGGTGTGCAGCAGGGCGGCGGCCCGCCAGGCGGGGTCGGAGTCCACCCCGAGGCGGGGCGGGTCGACCCGGTGGCGGGCGACGGCGGCCACCAGCGCGGAGAAGTCGTTGATGGTGGGCTGGTCCGGCAGGACCTCTTCGTGCCGCTGGAGCAGCCAGGGCACGTCGATGTGGACCACGGAGGCCATCGGTCAGACGACCCGCTCTTCGCGCCGGACACCGGGTTCGTCGTCGGGGAAGGCCGCCGCGAACTCGTCGGCGTGGGCCGCGAAGAAGCGCCGGAAGGCCTCCGCGCCTTCCTGGAGGGCGCGATGCCGCGCGATGTCGGCGGCGGCGGCCTCCCGGACGAGGGCCTTCATCGACGTACCGCGCTCCTTGGCGATCTGCCGCAGATCCTCTAGCTCACGATCACTGAACTCGACGTTGAGAGCTGGCATGCCCTTACGGTACCGCCGAGGTACTCGACCGTAAATACCACCAGGTCAGAGCAGTCCATCACGGGTACCGTGGACCGCTCAGCGTGATGTCCGATTCCCGCCGGTGACGGGCCGCCCGGCCCAGCAGACTCATAGACATGACGACTTACACGACCTACGAGAGCCCGCTCGGCGAGCTGCTGCTCGTGAGCCGAGCGGGCATGCTCGCCTCACTGTCGATGCCGGAACAGCGCACCGCCCCCGCCGTCCGCGCCGACTGGCGCCGCGACGACGCGGCCTTCACCGAGGCCGCCGCCCAGCTCGCCGCGTACTTCGCGGGCCGGCTCACCCGGTTCGAGCTGCCGTTCGCCGCCGTCGGCACGGGGTTCCAGCGGCGCGTGTGGCAGGCGGTGGACGCCGTCCCGTACGGCACCACGACCACGTACGGCGCGCTGGCCGCGCGGCTCGGTGTGGCGCGGGCCGACACCCCGGCGGTGGGCGCGGCCCTCGCCGCCAACCCCCTGCTGATCGTGCGGCCCTGCCATCGGGTGATCGGCGCCGACGGCTCGATGCGCGGGTACGCGGGCGGAGTGGAGCGCAAGGTACGGCTGCTCACGCACGAGGGCGCGCTTCAGCCGACACTCGTCTGACGGGAGGCCCCTCATGACCCTCACCCTCACGCAGGCCCGCCGACGCGTCGCCGGCACGGACTGGGAGGCGCTCGCCGCGGAGCTGGACGAGCACGGCAGCGCGCCCACGGGGCAGTTGCTGACGCCCGCCGAGTGCCGTGACCTGGCGGCGCTGTACGAGAAGCCCGAGCTGTTCCGCACGACCGTCGACCTGGCCCGGCACCGTTTCGGGTCAGGCGAGTACCGCTACTTCACCCACGCCCTGCCCACCCCGGTGGCCGCCCTGCGCGCCGCGCTCTACCCACGCCTCCTGCCGGTCGCCCGGGACTGGGCGGCCCGCCTCGGCCGCCCGGCCCCCTGGCCGGACTCCCTCACCGAGTGGCTGGAGCGCTGCCACGCGGCCGGGCAGGACCGGTCGGCGCAGATCCTGTTGCGCTACGGGGCGGGCGACTGGAACGCCCTGCACCGGGACGTCTTCGGCGAGCTGCTCTTCCCGCTCCAGGTCGTGGTCGGGCTCGACGAGCACGGCACGGACTACACGGGCGGTGAGTTCCTGATGGTGGAGCAGCGGCCCAGGGCCCAGTCCCGGGGCATCTCGACCGTGCTGCGGCAGGGCCACGGCCTGGTCTTCACCACCCGCGACCACCCGGTGCGCACTCGCCGCGGCTGGTCCGCCGGCGCGATACGCCACGGCGTGAGCACCGTCCACTCGGGCCGACGCCACGCCTTGGGCCTGGTCTTCCACGACGCGGCCTAGGTGTATTGCCCCGCAGGGTTGTTCACACGGTTGATCGGCGGCTGGCCTCCGAGTGCGGTGTGGCAGCGATGGTAGTTGTAGGTGTGGAGG
>NZ_JBIUCI010000033.1:0-42223 GCF_044593635.1 Streptomyces sp. NPDC051913
CGATCGGGGCCTTGAGCTGGAGGTGCGCGCGCACCGCCAGGTCGCGGTAGTCGCGCCAGGAGAAGCTGTCGCGCCCTTTGCCTTTGTGCTTTCGGTGGCGCCGCGGCCGGTAGATCAGCCTGGAGGTTTCTCCTTGCTTGTAGCAGCACATGGCGGCGATCGACCAGCGGCGCCAGGAGCGGCCGCGCACCCGGACCACGGGCGTGTGCCCACGTCGGCCCCAGGTGCGGGCCCGCGGCGGTGTCATGGAAAACCCCGCCTCGTCCTCGAAGACGATGTAGGCCCCCAGCGCCGCCGCGGTCATTCCACGTGCGGCCACACACCCTTCTTCCACAGCTCGACCGCATGCTCGTCGCGTTCCAGCGCGCGGCGGGCCGGGCACTGCCAGGACCAGCCGTGCCGGTGCAGCAGCCGCCAGACGGCCGCCGGGGAGCAGTCGATGCCGAGCTTCCAGGCGATCAGCGCTCTGACCCGTGCCAGGGTCCACCGCTGGTCCTCCCAGCCATGCTCGGCCGGCCCGAGGGCCAACTCCTCCTCCAGCACGGCGAACTGGCCGTCGGACACCTTGGGGAGTTTGGCCGGTCCCGTGGAGGCGAGGGCGTCCATCCCGCCCTCCTGCCAGGCACGACGCCAGCGCTCCACCGACCGCTCACTCACCCGCAGATCCCTCGCGATCACCGCGGTTCTCTCACTGCGTGCGAACCGCTCACCGGCCTGGTACCGGATCCGCTCACGAAACTGCCGCCGCTCGGCGGTCAGCCCACCACCCTGCGCGTACCGCATACCACCGACCTACCGCAGGGATCAGCATCCGACAACAGTCCGAAGAGATCAGTAGTCCCGCGGGGCCCGTGTGAGGGGGCCACGTTTGCTGCGGCCGGGAGGGTGCAGCACCGCCTCAGCGTGGCACTTCCACCTCGATGCCGCCGAGCCGGTAGTTCCAGCGTCGGTCGAGCCGGGAGCCGCACTTCCGGGCGCCCTTCAGGTTTCTCACGAAGGCCCTGCGCTGGGCCGGGGTGGCCGAGCGCCAACGCAGTTCGAGGACCGGGCGCACCGGAGGGATGAGTTCGCGTATCCGCTGCTCGTACCTGGCCAGGCTCGCCTCGTAGTCGAACGGCCGGTAGACCAGGTCGAGATCGATCGACGGTGCCGAGCCGCCCGCCTCGTGGTGACAGGAGCCCAGCCAGTTGGCGAGGTAGTCCAGCCCGATCCGTATGTCGGAGGATGCCTGGTCCTGCCATTTGCCGAGGTAGGGCGCGTTCACCGTCTCCGCGGTCACCTCTTCCGGCATCACGATCAGGCCGCGGACGGAAGTGCCCGACAGGGCGATGTGGATACGCGGCCAGTGTCCCCCGGCCTCGATCCGGAAGCTGGGGAAGCAGCCCGCCATGCCCATCCCCGTCCGCAGCTGGGCCCAGTTCATCGCGTCGGACGGGAGCCGCTGCGGCGAGTAGGGCCCGTTGGTGCGGTGCCCGAGGTCGCTCTCCCGCATCATGAACACGGCCTCGAACACGTCACCGCGCAAGGCCATGCTCACGGGGAAGTACGCCCCGACCTCCGCCATGAACGCCTTGCCGGTGATCAGGGCGCCGATGCTGGACCGGTCCGGAATCATCGCCGTCTCCTCCATCCCTTCCGTGTCGGTCTGGGTGGTACGGGGCTGGGCAGACTGTCCAGTTCCGCCTGCACGACGAGGGTGTCCGGGTGGTGCTCGCCCAGACGCAGCCGCCGCTTCGCCAGCACTTCGCGCAGGACCTGAGCCGCGTCACTGTGCCGTCCGAGCCGGCGGTGCACCCGCGCCAGCCCCACCCGGGCCTCCAGGGTCTGGAGGCCGTCGGGGCCGTAGCGCCGCACGAGCTGGGGCACCAGCACGTCGTACATCCGCTCGACCTCGTCCAGTTCGCCCTTGTCGGTGAGCAGGGACGCGAGTGCCGCGATCGCCTCCAGGGTGGCCGGATGGTCCGCTCCCAGGTCCCGTTCGCGTTCCGCGGTCACCGCCCGGATCAGGGCCAGGGCTTCCGTCTGCCGGCGCAGATCGATCAGTACGGCGGCCCAGCCGAGCATCGCCCGCTGGGTCTCGACGTGCCCGGCGTCCCACAGGTGGGAGCGCACGTCGACGACGAGCTGCCAGGTCAGCTCGGCCGCGACCGGATCGCCCTCGCGGTGCAGGAGGGGAGCGGCCTCGGCGAGCGTGACGAGGTCGTCCTGGAGCTGGTCGGCGAAGTGGTTGGCCCAGAAGGTCTCGGACCGGTTGAGTTCCTCCTCCGGTCTCAGCAGCAGCGTGAGCGCCTCGGCCGTGCCCGGTGTCTTGTCGGGCTCCCGGCTCGCCAGGTCCTCGGCCACGGAGTGCATGTAGAGGCGGTAGCCCGTGTCGTTGCGGGACGGCACCTTGTCCAGTTCCGCGGCGAGTTCCAGGGTGCGGGTGACAGCGCGCTGCTGCCGCTCGCCGATGCGCGCCATCGCCTCGATGAGGGCCGGGCGGCTGTCGTCACGGGAGGGCAGCTCGACGGCGACCTCGGCCCGCAGTTCCTCGATCACCGGCTCGGCCTCCGCGCGCAGCACTCCCGGTGCCGAGCCGAAGTCGTACTCCCAGTCCAGGGCCCAGGTCAGCAGGCGGCCGCCTTCGTCGCCGGCCAGCAGCAGAGCGCCGTCAGGGGCCAGCGCGACATCGGATACCGCGTCCGAGAAGCCGGTGAAGGCCCGCAGTTCCCGGCCGGTCGTCAGGTCCCACAGGCGTGCCTGGCGGTCCTCGCCGCCTGACACCGCGAGGAGGAAGTCAGGCGTGACGGCGAGGCTGCGCACGGCGGCGGTGTGTCCGGTGAGCACATGGACGCAGCGGGCGGCGGCGACGTCCCAGAGCCGCACGGTGCCGTCGGCGGAGCAGGACAGCAGATGCCGGCCGTCGCCGCCGGGCAGGACGTCGACCACGGCGTCGGTGTGTCCGGTGAGCACCGCCTCGCACTGTCCGTCGGCGGTCCGCCAGACGCGTACGGTCGCGTCGGCGCCGCCGGTGACGACGTAGCGGCCGTCCTCGCTCAGCCGTGCGGCACCGATCCACTCCTCGTGCCCGCCCAGCACCCACCGCAGTTCGCCTGCGTAAAGGTCCCAGATCTTCACGGTGACGTCCTGGCCGCGGGAGAGCCCGTAACGGTGGTCGGCGCTGACGGCCACGTCCAGCACGGCTCCGGGGTGGGCCTCCCAGCGTCCGAGGGACCTGCCGCTGGGGATGTCCCAGGCGGCGACGACGCCGTCGGCGGTCCCGGAGAGGGCCACCTGGCCGTCCTCGCTGACGGCGACGTAGTACACGTGGTCGCGGGGGCTGGTGAACAGCTGGACGAGGCGCTTGTCGCGGGGCTGCCAGGCGACGACCCGGCCGTCCTCGCCCCCGGACACGGCGAGCCGGCCGTCGGCGGTCATCGCCAGGGCGCCGAGGTGTCCGGTGTGCAGGCTGAGCGTGTGCAGCAGCTGCCCGGTCTCCACGTCGAAGACCCAGGCCTCGGAGCTGCCCGCCCGGGCGAGCGCGGTGGGGCTGCGTCCGCTCAGGGCCAGGGCCCAGGACCGGTCGTCGTCGGGGGTGATCCGGCCCGCGGACCAGGCGTCGACCAGTGCCGTACGGCGGCCGAGGGCACCGAGTCTGCGCCACAGGCGTACGGGCTCGGAGTGGCGCCGGTGGCCGGGCAGTGCGCGGGCGGCGCGGATCAGTTCGGCCGCCTGTTCCAGCCGTCCGGCCGCGCCGTGCGTGGCCGCCTGGTCCAGCAGTTCGGCCACTCGGGTGGCCGCGGCGCTGACGTCCCTGGCCTGGTGGGGGCGGACGTAGCTCCAAGGGGCCGGCGGTCCGGCAGGGGGCAGGTGCCATGCGCGCACGGTCTTGCCCTCGGCGGTGAGCGCGCGGTGGCCGGTCGCGCTCAGCGCGACCTCCTTGGTGTCGGGCGTGGCCTCCAGGGAGAGGCGGCAGCGGCCCGTGTCGAGGTCCCACACCCGTGACGGCTCGGCGCGTCCGCCGCTGGAGAAGCCGACCGTGCCGTCCGTGTTCAGGGCTGTTTGGCCGTATCCGGTCCTGAGTACCCGTGGGGCATCACCGGAGCCGAGGTCCGCCAGTCGGACGTGGGTGCTCCCGCCGCTGACCGCGACGCGTCGGCCGTCGTCGGTGAACCGCACGCGCAGGCAGGCGTGATCGAACCGGTGGACCAGTGCTCCCGTGCGGACGTCGTGCACCGAGCTCGTCCGGCGCGTGTGGTCGACGATGCAGCACAGGGTGCCCCGGGCGCCCAGGAAATCGACCCTGCCCTCGAACTCCCGGACCTCCACGGGTTCGCCGGTCTCCAGGTCCCAGGTGACGACCTCCCCTTCGTACCCGCTGGTGACCGCGTGCCGCTGATCCTCCGTCAGCGCGACCGCCAGCACCCAGCTGGGGTGCCCGGGCAGGTCGAAACCTGAGGCGGTTGCGATATCGAGCACCAGCGCGCGCCCGGTGCCACCGCCGACGATCAGGACGCGTCCGTCGTCCCGGACCGCGAGTGCCGAGGCCCGGTAGTTCTCCAGCCGCAGTTCCTGCCGGCACTCCCCCGTGGCCAGGTCCCAGATCCGCAGCCCGCCGGAACCGTCCGCCGAGATGCCCGTCGTGCCGTCCGGGGTCAGGGCGAGGGCGGTGATCCAGTCGTCGTGTTCCCCGGGCAGCACGGACTGGGCCGGGGCGGGCGCGTCCAGCACCGAGGCCAGGGCGGCGGCGATCTGCTGGTCGTCGGGCATCCGCGCGGACGCGTCCCGCAGCAGTTCGGCCGCGGCAGGCGCGTCGCCCCGCTCGCGGTGCACCAGCGCGAGCAGGTACGTGCCGTCGTCGGGGTCGCCGAAGCGCACGGACTCGAGCTCGTCCACCAGCTCGGCGTCGGTGATCACGCCCGTCCGCCAGCGGTGCAGCCCGCGGTTGTAGCGGGCGTGCGGGTGGTGGGGGTCCGCACGCAGGGCACGGGTCCACAGATCCTCGGCGCTGTCGCGGCGGCCGAGGTCCAGCATCGACAGCGCGTGGTTGGAGAGGCTGTCGGCGAGCAGGGTGGCCGCGGACGGGGCGCGGCGCGGATAGGGACCCACCTCGCACCGGTACACCGCGACCAGCCGCTCGGCGAGCGGGCCGAGCCGGGAAGGGCGTACGGCGGGGTCCTCCGCGAAGCACTCGCGCAGTACGTCCAGCAACTCGACCGGCACCCGCGGGAGCGTGCCCGGCGTCCGGGACCGGGTGTAGCCCTCGAAGGCCTGGCCGGCGCTGGTACCGTCCCGCACCGGCGGCCTGCCCAGGAGCATTTCGAACACGGTGACCGCCCAGGACCAGATGTCCGTAGCCGGGGTGAGCCCGGACGGTGACCGGGCCTGCTCGGGCGAGCAGTACGCGGGGTCGAGGCCGCCGCGGCTGACGGACGGCTCCGCGTCCCCGGCCGCGCGGGCCCGTGCCAGGCCGAAGTCGGTGACCTTGACCGTGCCGTCCCGGGTCAGCATCACGTTGGCGGGCTTGACGTCCTGGTGCACGACGCCGTTCTCGTGCGCGTGCTCCAGGCCCCAGGCGGACTGGATCGCGACGTCCAGCAGGGTCGCGAGGGGATCGTCGCCGTACAGGGTCCGGTTGCGGACGGCTTCCGCGAGGCTGCCGCCGTCGGCCCACTCGGCGAAGACCCTGGGCACGTCCTCCAGGGTGCGCACGTAGACGCAGTTGGCGATGTGCGGGTGCAGGCCCAGACCCACCCACACCTCCGCCTCCCGCTCGAAGTCCCCGATCCCGTCCGGCGAGCGGACGACGGCGGGGCGCGGGGTCTTCACCGCCAGGTCGATGTCCCAGCCGCGGTGGTGGACCCGGTGCACCAGTCCCAGGCCGCCGGTACGCACCACGTCCAGGACCTCGTACAGGTCCAGGATGACGTCCCCGCGGCGCCAGGTGGCCATGGGCGTCAGTCCACCACGGCGGCGTACAGGGGTGTTCCGAGCAGCACCGACCTGCCGGTGCCGTCCGGGCTTTCGCCGTGCAGCAGCCGCTTCGCCACGAACTCGACGTGCTGAGCCGGCCAGCGCAGTCGCGCGACGACCCGCTCGACGCGGCCCAGTGCCATGCGATCGACGTGGTCGAGGTCGCCGTCCACCGCGTCGGCGACGTACTCGTCCTCCAGGTCGGAGGTGATCCCAAGGCCGTCGAGCATCGAAGACATCATCGAGCGCCCCACGCCGTGTGCCTCGGCGTCCGGCACGTAGTCGTACACGTGCCGGTACGAGCCACCCAGGGCGACGACGGTGTCCTCGCTGCGCCCGCCGAAGAACACCAGGGAGGATGCGGGGTCGTCGCGGAACGCGCCCCATCGCATCCGCAGCGAGCCCCAGAAGTACTGGCCCGGGGCGTCCACCGTGCCGAGGTCACCGTGATCGCGGAGGTACCGGACGACCGCCTCGAGACGCGTGATCCGGTCGTTCGCCGGGCCCTCGGTGGTGCGCTTCGCCGACAGCACGGAGAGGTTCACACCCACCTCCGTTTGCCGCTTGGCCCCGAATCCGGGGTCGATCTGCGGCAACAGCATGTCGACCTTGCTGTCCGAGATGTACACGTAGTAGCTCAGCGACACTGCCGGATCCTCCCACGCCTCGACCTTCCCAGCCTATCGATCACGACCCGCTGTGATCCATGGGGTGCGCAGGCGAGGGGAGTTGAGCGGTGCGGCGACGGCGTCCGGGCGGGGCCGGGTCTCCAGGAGGGTGGTCTCGGCCGCGGCGTCCACCGCGGCCGAGACCGATGTGCCCGAACAGCACGACTGGGGCGCTGTCGGGCCCGGTGCTAGAAGGTCAGGTTCCAGGCGTCGATCTTGCCTGTGTCGGAGGCGGCGTTGTCGTTGACGCGCAGCGTCCAGGTGCCGTTCGCGACCTCCGAGGAGGCGTTCACGGTGTAGGTCTGGGCGATGTTGTCGGCGCTGCCGCCGGTGCGGTTGTGCAGGGTGTAGACGGTGCCGTCCGGCGCCACCAGGTCGACCTTCAGATCGCCGATGTAGGTGTGCTTGATGTCCACACCCACCTTGAGGGTGGCCGGGGCGTTGCCGGTCACACCGGTGACGGCGATCGGGCTGTCCACGGTCGCGTTGTCGTTGATGGTGAAGTCCGCGAGGTTCTCGAAGTACTTGCCGGGCGGCGGGGTGGTGCCGACGGCCTTGAGGGCGTCGACCTGTCCCTCGCCGAAGAACGAGTTGTTGGCCGTCGTGCCCGTGCAGCGGCTGTCCGAGGGGCAGGCGATGTCGTTGGCCTGCTCGGCCAGTTTGGCGCGCAGCTGCGCCGGGGTGATGCCCGGGTTGGCGCTGGCGAGGAGTGCCGCCACGCCGACCACGTGCGGAGTGGCCATCGAGGTGCCGCTCTTGCTGCCGTAGCCGCCGCCGGGGACGGTGGAGTACACGTTGCTGCCCGGCGCCGCGACGTCGATGACGCCCTGGCCGTAGTTCGAGAACGAGGCCTTGGTGACACCCGTGCCGTTGGCCGCGACCGTGACCACGCCCGGCAGCTCGGTCGGGATGTCGAGGCAGGCGTTGGTGATGGTGCGGGTGACCGGCGTCGAGTCGTTCGGGCTCGCGGAGTCGGTCGTCTTGTGGGCGAGGTCGTAGTTCTCGTTGCCCGCGGCGGCGATCTGGAGGGAGCCCTTGCCCTCGGCGTACTCCTGGGCGCGCTTGACGCCCTCGATGATGGCGGCCTGGTCGATGTTGTCCGGGCAGTTGAACTGCCAGGGGTCCGTGTAATAGCTGTTGTTGGTGACCTTGAAGCCGTGGTCACCGGCCCAGACGAAGCCGCAGATGGTGTTCTCGGCGAAGAAGAAGGAGTTGCCCGGCTCGGCGACCCGGACCGCGGCGATCTTCACCCCGGGTGCCACGCCGACGACGCCCTTGCCGTTCTTGGCCGCGGCGATGGTGCCCGCCACGTGGGTGCCGTGCGTGTCGACGTCCCGCCAGGCGCCGGCACGGGTGTCGGGCTTGCCGTAGGCGCAGGAGACCGAGTCGGCCGCGTCGAAGTTGGGCGCGAGGTCCTGGTGCTGGTCGTCCACACCGGTGTCCAGGACGCCGACCGTGACGGAGGCGGAGCCCGGGTTCACGGCCCACGCCTGGTCGGCCTTGATCTGGCTCATGTCGGCCCGGACCGGTTCTCCGGCCGGGGTCGAGGCCTGGGCCGGGTTGGGCGGGAGCGCCGGGTCGTAGGCGGCGGCCGGGACGTCCGAGGTGCGTGTGGCGCCGACCTGCTGGACGCCTGTGACGGCGCGCATGGTGGCGGCGAAGGTGCTGGACGCCGAGTGGGCGACGATCACGCCGATGGCGTCGAAGCTGGAGAAGACGGTGCCGCCGTTGGCCGTGATCGCGGAGCGGACCGACGAACTGTCACCCGGGGCGGTGATCACGAGGTAAGCGCGTGTGCCGGCCACCCATGCCGCGCTCCGGGAAGCCTGCGCGACGGCCGGCGTGTGGGCCTTGGCGGCCGGCGCGGTGGAGGGGACGACCGGGAGCGTACCCGCGAGGGCGCCCGGGGCGCCGAACGCGAGGGCGGCGCCGAGCGTGGCCGCCAGCACCAGTGTGCGTCTCGGTCGGCTGAATATGTGGGGTATCAATGCGTCCTCCGAAGACGGCCCGGCCGTGCTGGTGGCACCGACCTGGCCGTACGAAACAAGTGGTGGGTGCAAGATGTCAGGTGCATGCCCTTGTGGGGAAGTACCTTTCCGTGCAGGGACGTTGCGAGGACCTGGCTGAAAAGAGACGCCACTCTCCGGCTGATGTACCTCATGGCACCGCCCGGATCCTCGGGACCCGGGCGGCGTCGTGCGGTCGGACTGGGGGTCAGGGAATCAGCTGCCAGCGGGCGATGTACCCGACGTCGATGGCTGCCCGGTCCTGCACCCGTAGGGTCCAGGTGCCATTGAGCGGTTGCGCGGAGGCGTCGACGGTGAAGGTCTGGTCGACGTTGTCGGCGGAGCCGCCGCTGCGGTTGAGGAGGGAGTAGACGGTGCCGTTGGGCCCGACGAGGTCGATGGTGAGGTCGCCGCGGTAGGTGTGGACGATGTTGACGTACACCGAGGTGGTCGCGGAGGCGTTGCCCTCGCGGCCGGTGATGGTCAGCGGTGACTCCACGGCGGCCCCGTTGTCCGGGATGTCGACGCGGGTGGCGTTGGCGTAGACGTAGCCGATCTTCCAGGTGAAGGTGTCCGTGGCCGTCGCCCCGGTGCTGTCGGTCACGGTGACCGTGACGTCGCTGGTGGCGAGGGTCGTCGGGGTGCCGCTGATCAGACCGCTCGGGCTGATGCCGAGGCCGTCGGGCAGTCCGGTGGCCTCATACGTCAGAGCGGCGCCGGTGTTGGTGGTGTAGGCGTCCAGTTGGAGGCTGACGTTCTGGTCGACGCCGCTGAACTGGTCGGCGGTCGGGGCGAGGTTGACGCCGAGGGCGATGCGGTTGCCGACGTTGATCGCGGCCCAGGCGTCAGCGACGGCCAGGTAGGTCGGGCTGTAGGTGCCGAACAGGTCGCCGGCGGCCGACAGGGTGGCGGTGCGGGCACCGGCGTAGTTGGTCGTGGAGGTCATGTACGTCGTCAGCGCGCGATACCAGATCGCGGCGGCGTTCTGGATGCCGATGCCGGTGACGGGCTGGGCGTCGTACGTCGGGCTGTCGTAGTCCACGCCGTTGACGGTCTTGGCGCCGCTGCCCTCGGAGAGCAGGTAGAAGAAGTGGTTCGCGGGGCCCGAGGAGTAGTGGACGTCGATGCCGCCGAGGGCGGAGCTCCAACTGTCGCGGGACGCGCCGTCCTTGGAGGGCTTGTCCATGTAACGCAGCGGTGTGCCGTCACCGTTGATGTCGATCTTCTCACCGACGAGGTAATCCCCGGGGTCGGCCGCAAGGTTCTCGTAGAACTCGACGGCGGCGGCGAAGATGTCGGAGGTCGCCTCGTTGAGCCCGCCGGACTCCCCCGAGTACACCAGGCCCGCGGTGGCGGCGGTGACGCCGTGGCTCATCTCGTGGGCTGCCACGTCGAGCGCGGTCAGCGGATGGGTGTTGCCCGAGCCGTCGCCGTACGTCATGCAGAAGCAGGCGTCCTGCCAGAACGCGTTGACGTAGTTGTTGCCGTAGTGGGCACGGCTGTAGGCGGCGACACCGTCGTTGCGGATGCCGTTGCGGCCGTAGGTCTCCTTGTAGTAGTCCCAGGTGGCCGCGGCACCGAACGCCACGTCGACACCGGCGGTCTGACGGTTGCCCGGAAGTCCGTTGCCCCAGACATCGTTGTCGTCGGTGAACAGGGTGCCGGTGCCCGAGGTGCCCTGGTTGAGGTCGTACGTCCGCTGCCCGGCGCGGTCGGGGTCCACGAGCTGGTACGTCGATCCGGACAGCGTGGAGCCGACTGGGACCTCCCCGACGTACTGGCCGGTGCCGGAGCCGGTATGGACATGCTCCGCGGCCAGGAGCTCCTTGCCGGTGGCGGCGTCGGTGACGACCTGGAGTTCGCTGGGAGTGCCGTCCACCTGAACCCCCTCGACGAGGGTCTCCCACGCCAGCACGGGCTTGCCGGCCCCTGCCCAGACCACCAGGCGGGGCGCCCGCTCCGTCCGGGACCCCTTGACCTCGTCCTTCTTCGAGACGCCGAGGGCCTTGGCGGCGGCGCCCGCGGCGGTGATCGTCGGACGGAGCGAGGGGACCTCAAGTCGGGCGGGGCTCGCCTTGGTGACGGTCGTACGACCGCTCTGGTCGTGGACGACCAGGTCACCGCCGAGGACGGGCAACCCCGCGTAGGTGCGTTCGTAACGGGTGTGCGTGGTGCCGTCGGCGTCCTTGATGACGTCCTTGACGACGAGCTTCTCCTGGGCGCCGAGGGCGATTCGCTCCGCCGTGCGGGGCGCCGCGGACCGGGCGCTCTGGAGCAGGGCGGCTCGGCGGGCGGGGGTCAGGGACGGCTGCGCGGCGCCGCTCCTGGGGGTGGCGGTGATCTTCGTGGGGGTCGGCTCCGCCGGGGCCGCGGTGGCGGGACTCGGGGCGGCGAGGGCGAGCAGGGAGCCTACGGCGGTCAGAGCGAGGGCGGTGGTGGTGGCGCGTCTGCGCCCGGCAAGAGCGCGGCGTCGCAAGGGCAACGGGTTCTCCTTCAACACAACGGACGGCCCGTGATGCAGGGTCGTGGACGAGACGGAGCGGCGGGGTGCGCCGATCCGGAGCGCTGCACGGCATGCGGGTGGAAGGAGGTGGGGGGTGGGGGGTGCTCTGTGTGGGGATTACGTCGACGAACCGTGAACTTCTGCAGAAGAGTGGCACCGCACACACAGGTTTGTCATGGGAATGCCAAAGCAACGGCTGGAAATGACCATGCCGGGCGGGCATATCGGCACAGGCTGCGCCGCTTTTCGGCCTCGCCTCAGAGGGAGGGCTTCACGGCATGCCGTGTGGATTCCGCAACTGCGGTGTCATGGTGCTGGTCAGACGAGTGGTCAGGCTGCCGCGGCTGCACCCCGTTCCGGCTGCTGCCGCCTTCTCTGACCGGCCATCCGCATCAGGCGACCAGCTGGTAGATGCTGGCGGCCATCAGCCACAGTCCGGCGGCGAGGGAGAGCGTGACGACCAGCTGCTCCTGGTGCTCACTCAGCCACATCCGCAGGGCGTTCAGCCGGGCTTCCGCGGCCGCAGGCGCCCAGACCGCGTACATCTCCATGACGATGAGGCTGAGGGTGGCCAACAGGCAGTAGCCGCTGAGCACAATCCAGTCGTGGGCGGTGGATAGGTCCGCCTCCAGGGCCGTTGCGGCACCGGCGCCGACCAGCGCCCAAGGCTGCAGCAGCCACGCCAGACCGGCCGCCGTAACCCAGGAGGCGTTGTCGATCCGCGCGGCCCAGCGCACAGGACCGCGCGGGCGGGGCGGTCGGCGCCGCCGGCGCGCGCCGTAGACCACCAGCCCCAGACCGATGGCGAGTTTCGCGGCGATCGCGGCGGCCGAGGGCGCACTGTGGCGATCCGGCGGCTGACCGCCGGTGAGCAGCACCACGACGGCAATGACGACGATCAGGTTGGCCAGCCACGACAAGAGGAATGCCAGACCCTGACGGATACCGTGCCGCGAGGACAGCAGCAGGATGAAGGCGCTGTTGTGCAACGGCCCCAGGGTGACGGCCGTGCCGATCACCACCAGGTTGAGGACCATCGAACCAATCGCTCCTGGACGTCGAGGCCGGCCACCATCCATGCACCAGAGGCAAGCCGGCAGAAGATCGCGGCGCTGACCACGGTGCCGCCTCACGGCTGTGCTGGTGGCGGCCTGGCGGGTCAAGCAGGCCACGCCCATGACGCCTGACCTGTCTGCGGACCCAGGGGCCAGCCGCTTGATCACCTACGGACGGCAACCCCAGGCAGGAGGCCAGTCAGATGGGCACGTGAGGGAAGGCCTATCTTGAGGCGATGGAATGGGGGACCCTCATAGGCACAGTGACCGGCGCAGTCATCGGAGTGGGCGCCACATCGATAGCCGACCGAGCCAAGTGGCGCCGCGAGCAGAGCGAGCGCCGTACTGAGGTCAGACGCGACCTGTATGCCGCCTACCTGGCAGCGGTGGCCAGGACCTGGAACGACATCCGCGCCGTCGTCATCGACAGCACGGAGCCCTGGCCGGAGCGGGCGCGTCAGGCGGAAGTCGCTTACCGCAACGGCGGGGTGTACGAGCTGCGGTACCAGCTGGCGATCACAGCGCCACCTGAGATCGTTGCCCTCTCCGACAAGACCATGAAGGGCATGCGCGACCTCGTTCAACAGCTCATCGCCGGCCGCAGATACGACACCTGGGCGGAGCTCAAGAGTGAGTGTCGGCCATGGTTCGACGCCTTTGACGCCATGCGTGCCGGCATGCGCCGAGATCTCGACCCTTCAGCCCTGCCCACGCCGGACGACCAGTCAGGGCCCAGGTAGGGGCCGCTCTGTCCCGATCACCGCTCGGCTTTCAACCGCCGCACCCACTCCAGCACCACAACGGCTGCACGGTGTTGGGGTGCTGTCGTGACCTGCTGTCCGCTGACGCTCCGTCACCGTGAGAGCGGGAATTCGTCACCGGCGGGTCACAGGTCGGTGTGCGGGAGAACTGCCGGCCCCGCGGTTCTGTCTGGTTCGACGGGGCGACTGGAGTCGCGCTCCGGACAACCGGAACTTGGGGGACGGCATGCGGAATGTGAGCGCGATGCGCAATACGGCGGTAGCGGTCATCGTAGCTTCGGCCGCTCTGGCGGTGGCGGGGTGTCAGCCCGGTGAGGCCGATGCGGGCACCGGAGGCGGCAGCGCCACCTCGTCCGGGGCCGCCAGCACAGCAACGGCTTCTCCCTCCGCGCCTTCGGCATCCGCACCGGTTTCGGCAGCGACGTGCGCCGCGAGCAGTCTCGAAGCGACCTCCCGTCAGGCCGCCGTGCGGCCGGACGGCACCGGTACCGGGGCAGCCGTCGTCGAGTTCACCAACGTGTCCGCACACACGTGCATCCTCAAAGGTCACCCCACGGTGGCCGGAGCCGGGAACGGCTCTCCCGAGATGAACGTGCCGCTCACCGTCAAACCGACCGGAACCGCGACGGCGGTGACGGTACTGCCCGGTGCCAAAGCGTGGGTGAAGCTGACGTTCGTGCAGGTGCAGGGAGAGGCCGACGGATACTGCGTGTCCGGTTCGGCCCCCGTGGTGTATCCCACGATGGTGATCGGGCTGCCGGGATCCGGGGCACACCAGGTGGCCCTGGACGACGGACAGTTCGCCGAGTGCGACGACACCGTGACCGTCACCGCCGTATCAGCAGTCGAACCTTCCTGACCGATTCCCGGCGCAACAGGCGCGCCCAGCACTGGTACGACGGCCGAGGCCGGCTAGGCCTCGTCCGTGTCCTCGGTGAGTTTGGCCAGCTCTCGGCTCGCCCGGTCCGCGGACCGGCGGGCCTTGTCGGCGGCACGGGCAGCGTCCTTCACCGCGGTGTCGGCGAGGGCTACCGTCTCCATGGCCTCGCGCAGTTCCTCACGGGCTTGTTGCAGATGCTCCTCCAGTTCGCTCACCCGGGCCCGGGCTCCTTCTGCGCGGGTGTCGGCGGCCTGCTTCGTGTCGTTCGCGGTGCTGAGGATGTCCTGGCTTCGGCGGGCCTCCGCTGCCGTCTCCTCGCTGCGCGCGCGGGCCCGGTTCACTCGCTCGCGCCGCGCCTGGGCGCGCCGATCGGGATTGTCCGCCCGGGATCTCGTCCCGCGGGTCGCCGCCGTGGGGGCCGTAGTCGCCGGCGGCCGGGAGCGTTCGGGCAGGGCCTCGGGGGTGACGGCGGTGAAGTCCACCGTTGCCGCCGGCACTCTGGTCAGCCGGGCCGCCGCCCACTCCTCGGCGACCTTCTGGTCGGCCAGGACACCGTGCAGGATCTGCTCGACCTCATACCGGACCGCCTGTGTCAACGGCGATCCGGCTTGCTGTGCGAGTTCGGCCGCCTCCCGCGCCAGCAGGGCGATCATCTGATGCTGTTGGCGGCTCGCCTGACGCAGCTGCCCGGCATCCAGCGTCCGATGCGCCTGCCGCAACGTCTCCCCCAGCTCCAGCAGGCGGTCTGCCTCCTGAGGGTGTTGGCGTACGAACAGGTTCGACGCCCAGGCCGCGAGCGTGGGCCGCCGCAGTCCGGCGATCCGCCGCGCCGCAACCGCATCCTTCGCCCGGCGGGCCTCCGCCACCCGTGCATCCCGCTCGGCGACGAACTCCTCGGGCCGCAGCCGGTACAACGCGCCGATGACCTCCTCAACATCCACACCCCCACCCTCTGCCCCGTTGGCCGCCCGCTGCCGGGCCGCGCCGCGTGACACGGCCTTCTTCGCCGCGCATTCACCAACCCGGGCGAAGGGGACCGTTGCCTTGGTGTGCCCACTTCACGAAATCCTCCCAGGGACCTGATCCGGCCCCGGGTTCCGACCTGCGACAGCTCCTTTGACGTCACGAAGGTCCGCTCTGTCCGCCTGGGGTCCACGGCGGGTAAGGGGCGATCTCGGCGGTCCACTCAGTCGTGGCTCTCAGCAGCGCCTCTGGCGTGATCCGACACACGACTGTGAACGGGTCTCCTGCCTGATTCCGCTTGCGCCAGGGCGGCGAGAACTCGAGATCCAGGCGGATCTCGAGGGCGATGTGCCGTGCATCGGTCCGGTCGGCCGTGAAGGCCAAGTTCGGCTCGATGAACTCAAGGCTGCGATCCTCTGGTTGGCGACCGCCGGTCGCGCGAGCAATGTCGCGGAGCCAGGTGGCCAACACGACCGCGTCCTCCGGAGTCAGTGCCTGCCAACGGAAAGTCCACGCTCCCTGTGGGCAATGCGCAGTGCCTTCGATGATCAGCCAGCTCCGACGTTTGCCCTCATGGGCGTCATCGGGGAACTGGTAGTTCACAACCCCCAGCTCAATGCCGTGCCCATCACAGTCGAACAATCGCATGGAACCAGCATGTCAGTCACTTGTCACTTGACGTCTCATGGGAAGACGGTCGGAGGAAGGCCCTACCAGGGGCTGGTTGCCCGCGCGATGCCTGTTCTCTGGAGGGGCGGCATCGCGCATTTCCCTTCGCTGGAGGTTCCCGAGTATTTCGTCAAGGATCTGCGAGAAGGACTCGCGGCAGTACTGGCCGCTCCTCGGTGAACGCGCCCGGGTGCCGGCGCGCGATGACCGCCCGGTCCGGTGCACCTTCCATCATCGTGAGTTTCATGGGGAGTTGCATCGGGAGTTGCACCGAACGTCTGCGGTCCGCTCCTCAGGCGAAGTCTGCTGCGGTGATGCCGTCGGGATGTCCGGACGGCCACTCCACCAGCTCGATCCGGTAGCCGTCCGGGTCTGTGAGCCATGACGTCTTCGGGCCATGAGGGCCACCCGGGTACTGGAGGGGTTCGGGCCTCAGACCGGCTTCGGTCAGCGTCTCCAGGGTGGTGGCGAGACCCTCCACCTGAATCGCGAGGTGGTCGAAGCCGGTGCCGACGTCGACCGGTCCGGCGCCGGGGCGGTGTACCAGTTCGAGCGAGGCCGCTGGTTCTTCGGGGAACTTGAGGATCACGAGGCGGGCCCCGTCGCCGATCTCGACCCTGCCCAGTTCGGTGTAGCCCAGGGCGGTGTAGAAGCCGAGCGAGCGGTCCAGGTCGGTGACGCGGTAGGAGACGAAGAGCGTCTTCACGCGGCCTCCTCGGGGCGATGCACCAGATAGCGCAGATGCGTCACGTCGCGGTCCTCAAGCCGTCGGACCAGGTCGAGTTCGATGTGATCGCCACCCAGGTGGTCGAACAGCCGTCGGCCGCCGCCGAGGAGGACCGGAACCAGGTGGATCTCCATCTCGTCCAGCTGGCCGGCTCGGAGAAGCGCTTGGGCCGCCCCGGCCCCGTGGACCATGACCGGCCGGTGCCCGGCGGCTGCGCGTGCCTGACGGGCGCAGTCCTCAACGTCGGTGACGAAACGCGCGTGGCCTGGTGGGACGTCCCCGTCATCCACCTGGTGAGTGAGTACGAAGATCGGCACGCCGTCATGGTGATCGCCTCGCCAGCGCCCGGCGAGTTCGAAGGTCCGACGGCCGGAGATCAGCGCACCGGTCGCCAGTGCCTCGCGATAGACCTGGCCGCTGGGACCGTCGGACTCCCGGTCGTCGAGCCAGTTGAAGAGCCGTCCGCCATCGCGTCCGAGCTCCTGGCCTGGCCGATCGTCAGGGCCGGCGATATAGCCGTCGAGCGACATCGACATGTAGAGCCGAATCGGATTGTTCATCCTGGTCTCCCTCTCTCCTCGGTGAGGAAAGACTTCAGTCAACCGGCGAACTCATCGGTCCGGCGCGCCGTTCGGCGTCCGGGCGGGGCCCCTTCGGGAGCACCCAAAAAGGGGTGCGTTGATGGATCAGGCCGTCTACGGTTGGCGTTGTTCAGGTGCGAAGGCTGCGGGTACTTCTCCTGTCAAGAGGGTGACGCGGGTTCGAATCCCGCCGCCGGCCCCGGCCGGTGTCGTCCAGCGGCCCAGGACGCCAACGTCGCCGCCGCCGACCTTGATCTCTGAACACCACGGCACGAGCCGCCCGCCACGGGGGAAAACCGGCGGGCGGCTTCGTCGTGCCTGTCCAGGTGGGTCGGCTAGGGTGAAGGCATGTGTTGCTGCGCCGCCATGACCACCCGCACCGCCGCTTAGCGGCGGTAACCGCGGTTGCCCATCACCGCGGCCTCGTTGACGGTCCCGGCCGGGGCCGGTGTCACGACGTACCGCCGGATCAGAGTCCCGTCGGCAGCCACTCGCTCATCGCTGTGCTGCCGGGCCATCCTGCCTGATCAGGGGTGTCATGTCTCAGCCGCAGCGCTTCGGTGCACCACACACCAGTACGGGACCACGTCCCCTCGCCCGCATGCCGCAGGATCCACCTGCCGCCACGCTGTTCTTGATGGTCGGGCTCCCCGGAACCGGGAAGACCACCCGGGCCAAAGAGCTCGCCGTGACCCGTCGGGCACTGCGACTGACGCCGGACGACTGGATGATCCCGCTGTTCGGGGATTCGATGGCCGAGGGAAAGCGCTGGGTGCTGGAAGGGCGGCTCATCTCGGTCGCCCTCCAGGCGCTGCGACTGGGGACCAACGTGGTGCTCGACTACGGCCTCTGGGGCCGTGATGAGCGTTCGGCACTGCGATGGCTGGCACGCGCGGCCGGGGCGGCATGTGAGGTGGTCTATGTGCGCGTGGACAAGGAGGTCCAGCTCGCCCGTATCGCGCATCGCCAGGCGACGGCGCCGCATCAGACGTTTCCCATGAGTGAGGCCGACGTGGAGCAATGGCGGGAGCAGTTCGAGGTGCCCGGCGCCGCGGAAATCGCCGGGGGCGAGATCCCCGCCCCGCCGAAGGGGTGGCAGGGCTGGCCGGAGTGGGCGGTGGACCACTGGCCTTCGTGCACCGACACCTGAGGTGGACGCCGCCGATACGGCCTTCGGTCCTGCGTCACGGGACCCCTACGTACATGGAATACGTACTCCTACCGACGTGTTCCCGGCATCCATGTCATTTCCTTGTGTGCATGACGACACCGGGTGGGGGAGCGCAGATGCCGAAGAGTGTCCGGCACGCTGTCATGACGAAGCGGTCCGCTCCGTCTGTCGTCGCAGCGCTCACCTTGGTCGGTCTGTTCACCGCGGGGTGCTCGGGCGGCGGCGACGACACCTCCGCGTACGAGAGTCCGAGCCAGAGCGCGACGGAGGTCACCGAGTCGCCGACGCCGTCCCTGACTCCCCCGTATCCGACCGGAGCGTCGGGCTGCCATGACAACAAGGGGTGGACGACGGCGGAGTCCGTGGACTGGGTGAAGCTCGACGTCGACACTCCCAAGCAGAACTCGGGTTCTGGTGATCTGGAGTTCTCCAGCATGCCGGGATACCTCGGACCGCTCTGTCACAAGATCACCGTGCAGGTCGAGTTCTGGAAGCTGGTGTACGGCGTCGCGGACGGCGGCGACGGCGAGTCACTCTCGGACGGGACGCGGCCCGACTACTACTTCGACCTTCGCCGTGTGAAGCGCGTCGAGTTGCGGGCGGACGCCAGCAGTGAGCGAAAGATCGCCCTGCCCAAGTCCCTGTACGCGAAGGATCGCAGTCCCTGTGTGGGCGCCCTGCTCACGATCACCGTGGGCAAGCCGCTCAAGAGCAAGGAACTGCCCAAGGAGGTCGAGGTCGGCGGGACCCAGGACATCTGGGATCGCGACACGGTCGAGTTCCGCTCGAAGCGGGTCGCCGACTACGAGCTCTCCCAGCCCTCGGCGCCGCAGGTGTGCAGTCCGGACGGCAGGCCCACCGCGGACCCGGCCGATGTGCCGCCTCCGAGCGCCGAGCCGACGGACCTGTATCCGACGGGCCTCTACCCGTCGCCGAGCTACAGCTTCGACCTCGACGACATCCTCCGCTCCCCCACGCCCTGAGCGAGCGTTGCCCCGCGGGAGTCCGAGCGGGCATCCGACCTTCTCATCACATCAACAGGCCCTGCCGGCAGGGCAGTCCGACCGGACACCGACCTCACCATGGGGAACCGCATGCGCATGCGCACCACCGCCACCGTCCTCACCAGCGCCGTCGTCGTCTCGGCGCTCGCCCTCCCGGGCGCCGCGCAGGCAGCACAGCGTCCGGGGGCGGCGACGCCTCTCGGCGCCTTCGCCTCCGGCGGCGTCGAGCCGCAGGACGCGCTGGGCGGGACCACCTTCTCGGACGGCGTCGTCAACGGCGGCAAGGACATCGTCCTCGGAGTGACGGGCAAGAAGGCCGTTCCCGTCACCTTCAGCGCCTTCGACGCGGAAGGCGTCGCCCTCACCCAGGCGTTCCTGTGGCAGGGCACCGACAGTTCGAGCACGGACACCATCACCGGCTCGTTCCAGTCGGACGACGACCCCGTGTGCACGGAGTCACCGGCCGAGGGCGGCTGGAGCTACAACTGCAAGGCGGTCTTCACCATCGACCCCGCGGTCGCCTTCAAGGACGGCAACGGCACCGCCGGTACCTGGAAGCTCTTCCTCGGCGCCTACGACCTGTACGCCAACGCCAGTTACGACGACGACGTCACCAGGACCCGGTTCAAGCGGGCCGCGAAACTCACCGCCAACGCCTCCCCCGAGCCGGTGAAGAAGGGCAAGACCATCACGGTCACGGGCAAGCTGAGCCGCGCCAACTGGACGACGGGCAAGTACGCGGGCTATTCGACCCAGCCCGTGAAGCTGCAGTTCCGCAAGAAGGGCAGCAGCACCTACACCACCGTCAAAACCGTCAAGACGAACTCGACGGGGAACCTGAGCACCACCGTCAAGGCCACCTCTGACGGGTACTACCGGTTCGCCTTCGCGGGCACCGCCACCACCGGCTCCGCGACGGCCACCGGCGACTTCATCGACGTCAAATAGGCGGCCCCGCCCGCCCTGGTTGGGGTCAGTCCTGATCCGGCCTGGCGTCCACGAAGCGGTTTCCGGTGCGGCGGCGGGCCATCAGTGTGGCCAGGGCGGTGCGGGAGGAGACCCCGGTCTTGCGGAAGGCGCGCGAGACATGGGTGTCGACGGTGCGCCGGCTGACGTAGAGCCGGTCGGCGATGGCCTGGCTGGTGAGTCCCTGGGCCACCAGCTCGGCTATCTCCCGTTCCCTGGCGGTCAGGGTGGCGAGCCGTTCGGCGAGTTCGGCGCGGTCCGGGGAGCCGTACGCGGTCTCGGATCCGCCGTCGGGCGGGCGGGTGGCGTCGGCGAGGGCCACCAGCATGCCGCTGCCGCCCGCCTCGGCGAGCCGTCGGCCTCTCAGCCAGGCGAGCGTGCCGTCGCGGGCGCGGCCCGCCGCCGTTTCCAGCGGGGCGCCGAGCAGCAGGGAGAGGGCTTCCCAGAAGACCGCGCCGCAGCGGGCGCTCTCCGTCGCGGCCTGGGCGAACAGGTCCGCCGCCGCGGCCGTGTCCCCCTGCGCCAGCGGCAGATGGGCGGTGCTGCGCAGCGCGGAGGCCCGTTGCATCGGCAGTCCGAGCTGTTCCGCTTCCTTGCGGGCCTGTTCGGCCCGCTCACGGGCCTCCTCGGATCGGCCCGTGACCAGTGCGGCGGTGACCAGGATCTCCAGGTACAGCGGCCGCATCGAGGGCTGGATCCGGTGCAGTTCGGGGCCGCCCGCCTGGAGCAGCGCGTCCCTGGCGCCGACCGGATCTCCGGCCATGAGCGACGCCCAGCCGAAGATGCACCAGGCGGTGGAGGCCCACCAGTTCACCCCGGTTCCGGCCGCGGCCACCGCCTCCTCGGCGACGGCGCGGGGACGCGGATCGCCCGGCGGGCAGGAGGCGACGAGTGCGGAGGCCTTGCTCGCCAGCGCGAACGTGAGGAGCTGGTCGCTGCCGATGCCGCGGGAGATGTCCTCCGCCAGGTCGGCGAGTTCCACCGCGGAGGAGACGCGGCAGGTCTGCACCCGGACATGGGACAGACAGAGCAGCAGATGAGGCATGACGTAGAGCTGGCCGCTGCGGCGGGCGATGTCGAGGCCGCGCTCGGCGTGCCGCTCCGCGTCCGGGTAGTGCTCCAGGAAGGCCTCCGCCCAGCCGAGCCTGGCGAGCGGTTCGCACAGGGCGGTGAGGTCGTTGTCGGGCAGCGAGTCGACCAGGGCGGCGGCCTGCCGGGCCAGTTCGTGCGCCGCGCTCATGTTGCCCTCGTACGCCTCCCCCAGGGCGGCGACCGCGAGGAGGCCCGCCTCACCGGCCTCGTTGCCCATCGACCGGGCCGCCGCGAGGGCCGCCTCGACCTCGGCGCGGACCTGGGGGTAGGAGGTGCCGGTGCCCTGGGGCGCGGCCGAGCCGAGTTCCAGGCCGAGCCGGACGACATCGGCCGGTGCGGGGTCGCGGGCCAGTTCGCGGCGCAGCAGGGCGACGGCCTCGGTGCAGCGCCCCAGGTGGCGCTCCACCAGCGCGCACAGCACGACCGCGCGCACCCTGAGGTCGTGGTCCTCGTCGGTGGCGTGGCCATCGGACGACCGGGACGGGGTGGCTATGAGTTCCTGGAGCAGGTCGCGGCTCTCGCGCAGTCCTCCGCACGCGGCCAGGGCATGGGCTCGCCGCAGCGTCAACTCGCGCCGTCGTGGGGCGTGTTCGACGGTGTGCGGAAGGTGGCGGAGCGCCACGTCGAGCCAGTGGGCGCAACTCGCCGGGGCCGTGCGGGCTGTTCGTGCGGCGGCCTCGTCGAGTACGGCCACCGCCGCCGGGTCCCAGGCGGTCAGCGACCGCTCCACATGGTGGGCCCGCTCGGCGGCGGAGGCACCGGCGAGGGCCAGCTCCTCGGCGGCGAGCCGGTGGATGTCCACGCGTCTCGAGAAGGGTGTGCGCTCGTGGACGAGGGTGCGGACGACCGGATGCCGCAGGGTCAACAGGCCCTGCGGGTCGGAGCGCAGCAGATCGCGGTGGGTGAGGGTGTCGACGTCGTCGGTGAACGCGGTGCCGGAGCGGCCGGTCACCCGGCCCAGCATCGCCGGGGTGGCATGCTCTCCCAGCACCGCGACGGCCTCTACGATGCCGCGCTGGGAGGGGGTCAGCGCGGTGAGTTCCTCCAGCAGCAGGGCGCCGAGCCCGGGTGGCGACGAGGACTCGGACGTCGTACCCCCGCGGCGGGCCTGAAGGAGGGTCAGGAAGTACAGCGGGTTGCCCTCGCTCGCGGCGTACAGTGCGGCGGTGTCCGCGGGTGACATGCCGGGGCCGGCCAGTTCGGCGCAGTCGTGTGCGCTCAGCGGCCCCAGTCCGAGCCTGACGACCGTGCCGTCGTCGACTCCGCGGGTGAGTCTGGCGGCGAGCGACTCGGGGCTCTGGCGGTCCCGGCGGGTCACGGCCAGGACGACGGGGGCGTGCACGGCATGGCGTACGAGATGATCGAGCAGTTCCAGTGAGGCGGAGTCCGCCCAGTGCAGGTCGTCGAGGGCCAGCAGCAGCCCGGACGGGGCGGCGAGCCGGGCGAGCAGGGCCGCTGTGGAGCGGTGCAGTCCGAAGCGGTCGGCCGCGTCGCTGTGCCGAGCGGCGCTGCGTTGCAGCAGGGGTGATACGGCGTCGGCGTCCTGGAAGTCGTCCAGGGTGTGCGGGTCGAGGTCGGCGAGTGCGTCGGTGAAGACCTGGAAGGGCACCTGCTGCTCGTACTCGGTGGCTCTGCCGCGCAGTACGGTCAGGCCGCGTCGGCGCGCCCGCGCGCAGACCTCGCCGAGCAGCCTGCTCTTGCCGATGCCCGCCGCACCGGTGATGTCGACGAGCTGGGATCGGCCCGTGTCACGGCTTTCCCCGCCCCTCGTCGCAGCGCGGGCGTCGCGGGCCGCACGGTCGAGCAGTTCGTCGAACCGGGCCAGTTCAACAGACCGGCTCAGTAACGGCGCCCCGTGCCCGGTCTCCCCAACCACCCCGTCCGCCACCACAGTTACCCCCTTGTCTTGACATTCCCCTCACACATCATTCTCACCTGTTGATCGACATAACCGCCGCATCTCCGCCCCGGAACGGACGGATGTCACATCGCGGAATACGTAACCGGCCACTGAGATTCATTCGCAGCGCATCGAGCTTCAGCCCGGTGGTGAAGCGAATCTGATGGCTGCGACGCGGCGCGTCGCGGGATCTTGTCCGGCGGAGCCGGATGGTGTGTTTCTCATCCGTGGCGCGGAGCGTCGCAGGGCCGTCCCGGCGGAGCCGGCGCGATACACACTGGCCGGTTCTGCTGTTCGATGTACTCCTTGACCACGGAGAGCGGGGTGCTGGCGAAGTAGAAGCCGGACCAGAGCTTGTTAGCCCGCCATTAGTGGCGCACCAGGCCGGGAAATTCCTGGCGCAGACGGCGGCAGGAGACGCCCTTGAGGGAGTTGACCAGCTTGGTCACGGCGAACTTGCACGTGCATCACGAAAGCACAGTGACGACCAGTTCTGATCTCCTGCATCTCACCCATAACCCAAGCATCTAGGGTGACGGTCATGCAGCTCAGGTACAGCTTCCGCCTGTACCCGGACACCGGCCAACAGACTGCGTTGGCGAAGGCATTCGGGTGCGCCCGTGTCGTGTTCAACGACGCGGTCCGCGCCCGCGAGGACGCCCGAAAGGCCGATCAGCCCTTCCCCAGCGCCGCAGAGCTGTCGAAGAGGCTGATCACCGAGGCGAAGCAGACGGTGGAGCGGTCCTGGCTGGGCGAAGTGTCGGCCGTCGTGCTCCAGCAGTCCCTGCGGGACGCCGATACCGCGTACCGCAACTTCTTCGCCTCCCTCAAAGGCGAGCGCAAGGGCCCAAAGCTGGGCCCGCCCCAGTTCAAGTCCCGCAAGGACAGCCGGCAGTCGATCCGGTTCACCGCCAATGCCCGCTGGAGCATCACCGATCATGGCCGTCTGAGCCTGCCGAAGATCGGCGCGGTGAAGGTGAAATGGTCCCGGACCCTGCCCGCCACCCCCACCTCCGTCACCGTCATCAAGGACGCGGCCGGCAGGTACTTCGCCTCCTTCGTCATCGACACCGATCCCACCGCCGACGCGGCCCGGATGCCGGCAACCGGCCGCACCATCGGCATCGACCTCGGCCTCACCCACTTCGCCGTCCTCTCCGACGGCACAAAGATCGACTCCCCTCGCTTTTTACGGCGCGCGGAGAGGAAACTGAAGAAAACCCAAAAGGAGCTGTCCCGCAAGCAGAAGGGATCAAAGAACCGGGCCAAGGCCCGCCTCAAGGTCGCCCGCGTCCACGCCCAAGTGGCTGACGCACGCCGGGAGTTCCACCACCAGCTCTCCACGAAACTGATCTCCGAGAACCAAGGGATCGCCGTGGAGAACCTGTCAGTGGCGGGACTGGCCCGCACAAGGCTGGCCAAGTCCGTGCACGACGCCGGATGGGCACAGTTCATCGGCATGCTGAAGTACAAAGCAGAACGGTACGGCCGGACCCTGGTCACCATCGGCCGGTTCACGCCGACCTCCCAGACCTGCTCCACCTGCGGCGCCGTGGACGGACCCAAACCCCTCAACGTCCGGGAATGGACCTGTAGTGACTGCGGCACCGTCCACGACCGGGACCACAACGCCGCAATCAACGTGAAGACGGCCGCCGGACTGGCGGTAACGGCCTGCGGAGCGCCGGTAAGACCGGGAGCAATCCCGGCACAGCGCGAAGAAACAGGAAGCCACGGATTCCCGACCGGACACCGTGCGGCGCAGCGGCACAGCAACCGGTAGAGAAGGCCAGAATCCTCGGGCTTCAGCCCGCGGTGCAAGTCAAACGGGCCTCAGTACGCGCTTCACCATGGAGGCCCTGTACCTGTTCCAGGTGGCGGGCGGGAGGTTCCGCTGGCTGGGGCAGTTCCGGGACGCCACGGCGTGAGGAGAGCAGGCGGCAACCCGGCGACCCGGCACACGACGAGCGCCCTGACCCGAGCCGTCGCAGCCACCCTCGGCCCGCCCCTGCACGGCAGAAGCGTCTTCCACAACTCCGGGCCACGGTCCGGTCACCGTACGGCACAATCACAGCACCGGCGCTCGTGGGCGGTCGGTTCGTGGCTGTGCATGTCGGATCGCCGGGGGGCGCCGTGGGCCGGAAGAGCATTCCCGAAGGGTTCGCGCTGCGCGCCTCGGCCTTCATCGCCTGCAATCTGCTGTACCTCGCCGCCCACTTCCTTCTCTCCTGGAGTGGGTCGCTGCACGAGCAGCGGATGCTCCAGGACGCGCCCCGGCAGGCCCAGGAGCTGATCTCCGCGGCGGCCCGCCTGCGCTCGGTCGCCCACCCCGCCGGCCCCGCACTGACACAGCCGGAACGGACGGCGCTGCGGGACATCGACGCGGAGACCCGCTCCCTCCAGCATGCCGCGCCTCCCGGTCATTACCGGGCCACCCTGTCGCTGGAGTTGGCGACGGAGTCACTCGAACAGTGGCGGAGCTATCGCCGGACAGGGTCCCTGCCGAAGGATCCCTGGGCGGAGCAGGCGAGCGATCGGTGCCCCGGGAAGGCCCTGCCGACCCGAGCGGACCCGGCGTGCGATCTGGTCACCGCGGAAACCTACCTGCGCGACGTGCCGTCGGATGTCGCCGGGGAACGGCGGCGCACCGCCGCGGACGTCACCCGCAAACGCGGCGCGTTTCTGACGTGCGGCGCCGCCGCCCTGCCCTTTACTGCGAGTTGGGTGCTTCTCGCGCGGCGCCGGCGCCGGCGTGGTGTGCAGATCGCGTCCGATGTCGTGCGGATGGCCCGCGAGCTCACCCCGGTCCGCCCCTGGTGGTACCGGTCTCTCCACGGTCTGCTGACCGGCGTGGGGTACGTCCTCTTGCTGACAGGGATTTTCGGCGGAACGGCCGCCGTCACGGCGTGGAGTCTGGGCATCAACATCGGTGTCCGGGCACTGCTGTTGGTCGGCGGCCTCACGCTCGCGGTCTCCGGCTCCGTCCTCCTGCGTCACTGCCGGCCTCGGGCCCGGGTCGACCCGATCCGGGCGCTGGCCCGCGGCGGGCAGGCACCGGTGCTGTACCTGCGCAGTTTCGTGGACGACGAAGAAGCGGCTCTGACGGGTGACATCCCCCTTCCGGGGATGCTGCAGTTCGCGGGGTTCGAAACCCGCGAGGAGCTCTTCGCCACGGTCCTCGGCGCCTTCGGCCCGGTCGTGGCCGTCGGCCGACCCGACGAACGGCTTCCCCCCATGGGAGCCGTACGCCTGTACTTCCCCTCGGACACCTGGCAGTCGGCCGTGGCTCAACTGATGGAGCAGTCCCGGCTGGTGGTCATCCGCCTCGGGGAAGGCGAGCAGTTGTGGTGGGAGTTCGACCATGCCGTGCGGCATGTGCCGCCGCAGAAGGTGCTGGCCCTGCTGCCTGGCCGGCCGTTGCCGACCGGACTGACAGAGCGGCTTGACGCCTCGCTGCCGGCTCCTTCCGGCGCGGCCGACGCGGTGCACCTCAGTGGCAACGGGTGGGCGTCGGCCGTTGTGTCCTTCGATGCGCATTGGCGGGCCCAGGTGTGTCCGGTCGGTCCGCTGCCCGGGGAGAAGAGCCACCTGTCGCCCGCCCACGAGGTGGCGAAAGCCCTCCAACTCGCCCTCGCTGCGGTCGGCGTACGGCGCCGGGGGCTCGGGTATCGGATGAACACCGCCCGGCTCGCGCGCATGGGCAAGGCATTCCTGGTCATCCCGCTTCTCGCCCTGGTCGTGCACGCCGGGATGCTGATCAGCGAATTGCGACGGTGACCGACGGGAGGGGCGCGGCGCGGGTTCAATGGGTCCATGGCGCGGCGAGATCGTGTGACGAAGACCCGACCCCCCATCGGCATGCCGGCCGGCATCGTTCTGCTCGCGACGCCGGATGGGTACCGCCACAGTGTGCTCACCGAGGAAGGCGCCATGGTCTGCGGGCGCCTTGTCGACGTGCCGGCCCACGCCGATGCGTCCGAAGCACGGGCCGCTGCGGCCGCCCTGGTCGCGGCGCTCGCGCACGACTTCCACCACACTGACGTCGAAGTGACCTGGGATCCGCCTCGGCAACCCGGGTCCTGGACAGCTCGGGTCTCCGTCACGGCGGCCTCGCCGGACGCCTGACCTACGTCCGTCCCGCGAGCGGTGACCCGGCCCGCGGCACACGCCAACAACGTGCAGACCCTCGGTACGGCAGTGCCGGCGGGATCGGCCATGATGCACGGCATGTCTGATGGGCCGTACTCCGCGCTTGCCGACGCGCACCTTCCCGGCGATCTGGCTCAGCGCTGGACAGCGCTCCTGCGTCCTTGCGCACGTCTGCGCCGGGCCGACGCAGGCGAGGCGGTCGTGGCCGTTCTGGGCGGGGCCCCGCATCTGCCCGCCGGGGTCATCTGGCCCGAATGGCCCGGCCGCGGGCCCTTGTCCTTCATCGCGTCGGTGCGGTGGGCCGCTCTGCCCCAGCAGGGGCTCGGCGCGGAGTTCCCGCAGGACGGCACGCTTCTCTTCTTCTGCTTCGACGGTCAGACGCAGGCAGACGCCGTCGTGTGCGTCGACGACACCGATACCTGGGCCGGCGCACAGGTGCTGTACGTACCGGAGAACACACCCGTGTGCCCGGCTGGGACGCCACCCGTCCTGGAGCCGTACCCACGGGTCGATCTCACCGCGGAGATCGAACAGAGCGCGCCTGATCTGTGGCTGCCGCGGGCCAGACGGGCGCTGCTCGGCGACACGCGCGCCTGGCCGTCCCGCCGCCGCGACACTCCGGGCGAACTCGCGGCGTTCGTCCGCGCCTTCGCGCGCCTGCGCACCCGGATCGACCACCAGATCGGCGGTCATGCCTACCCCCTTCAGGGCCCGGTGGAGTACGACATCGCGAACGCCACTCTCGCGGAGAGGCACGAGTGGGGTGACCCGGCGCTGGACGAGGAAGCCGAACGTTGGCTTCTGCTCGCACAGTTCGCAGGCGACCACGAGACGACCATGATGTGGGGCGGCGAGGGCGCGCTCTACTGGCTCATACGCCCCGACGATCTCGCCGCGTACAGGTTCGACCAGGTCCGGCTCGTCATCCAGGCGTAGGCGTCGTCGGGACCGGCAGCAGACCCCGGGCGGATGCGGCGGGCGGTGCGGTGGCGTACGCCCACGGCCCCGGTCGTCGTCGGTGCCCTGTCCGGCACGAGGTGCGGGGGCGCCCGCCCGATGCTGGAATGGGCTGACGGAAGTCACCCCTGCGGTCGCCGACGTGCCGGCCCGGGTGCACTTGCTCCGGACGCCCCGTTGGACCGAATCCGCTTCTGGGGAGTGGTCGTGAACACAGAGCTCGACGACATGGGACCTGTCGACTACCTGGTCCTCGAATTTCCCGGCAACCGCATGACGGGAGGGGGGTTCCCCCTGCTTCTCGACCTCGTCGACCGCGGCATCATCCGCATCCTCGACCTGGTGTTCGTCCGCAAGGACGCGGACGGCTCGGTGGCCGGGCTGGAACTTCAGGAGCTCGGCGAAGGGGTCGACCTCACGGTGTTCGAGGGAGCCTCCTCAGGCCTGCTGGACCACACCGACCTTCAGGACGCCGCCGCTGCCCTGGAGGCCGACACCTCCGCCGCGATCCTGGTGTACGAGAACACCTGGGCCGCGCCGCTGGCCCGCGAGCTGCGACGCGGCGGCGCTTCGATGGTGGCCAGCGGGAGGATTCCGGTGCAGGCGCTGCTGGCGTCGCTGGAGGCGATCGAGCAGACCACGCCGCCGACGTCGAGCGGACCGGCGGCCGTCTGACGACGCCGGGCCCTCCCGGCGGGCCGCGCGCGGCCCGACCTCACGGCTGACCACGCCCCCGCTCACCCCCTTCATCACTCGACTTGGGAGATGACGCAGCATGCCAGGACTTCTTCGAGGCATCGCACGGACCGCGGTGATCTCAGGCACCGCCACCGCGGTGTCCAACCGTGTCTCCAGGCGTCAGGCCGGCCGCTGGGCAGAGCAGGAGCAGCGGCAGCCCGCTTACGAGCAGCCTGCTGCCGCCCAGCCTCCGGCTGCGCCCCCGACGCCGGCACCGTCCTCCGCGGGCGACGACATGACCAGCAAGATCGACCAGCTCAAGCAGCTCGCCGACCTCAAGGCGCAGGGAATCCTGACCGACGAGGAGATGCAGGCGCAGAAGCGCCGGATCCTCGGCTGACGGGCACCGGGAGCGGCACGACGACCGTTCGGCGGCGATGTCTGCACCGAGCGGCTCCGGCTGGCTCCCGTCAGTCCTCGCGCGCCGTCCGGTGCGGCTGTGGCGTCTGCCAGGACAGTTCGATCTCCAGGTCTATCTCGCCGTCCTCCAGCTCGACCTCCAGCTCGGTGTGGAGCTCGTCCGGGATCCGCACTGTCAGCCGACCCGGGCCGAGATCCAACTCCGCCTGGCCACCGCGCCTGAGTGCCGCTGCCACGGCCTCGAGCTGGTCGGCCGCCTCGACGCGTGACAGCGTCCGCTTCTGTTCGAATTCGAGATCGCTCACGGTGCCTCCCAGATCCTGAAGAGCGGGCGTCTTTCATTGTCACGCCGCTTCGCCGCATCGGCCCGGCGAGGCGGCGGTCGCCCGAAGTGGCGGACGTCGGCAGCCGTGGGACGCTGGGAGAAGACTCGTGAACAGGCCCATGGCCGGTAACCAGCCCGTGATGACATCCCGGGTCGGCAAAGGGGCCGCACCGCGGCCATGGCTCGCACCGTGGCCGACCGTGTCCCGGCGCGGTAATCGAACGTGCCGCCGACGGCGCCACGCCTCGCCCGAGACCCGCTCTCGCCCCAGAGGAGCCATCCCGTGTCCACGCTCCCCCGTTCCCCCGGCCGCCCGCTCGCAGGGGGCCTCGCGCCGCCCGAGGATCCCTCCGCGACTGGGCGGGCGGCGCGCGAACGCCTCCCTCTGGGTACGCACGGGGAGTGGGTCCCCTCCACCCAGCGGCGTGACCTCGTGGAGATCCTGGAAGAGGAGGCCGCGCCGCGGATCCCCGAGCTGCTGCCGTTCCGGTACAGCCGTATGACGGGTTCGTTGTCCGCCTTCTACCGGGGCACTCCCGCCGTCATGGCCGCCGACCTGGCCGGGCTTGTGGACTCCGGGCTGACCGTGCAGCTCTCGGGGGACGCGCACCTGTCCAACTTCGGCCTGTTCGCCTCCCCGGAGCGCCGACTGGTCTTCGACCTGGACGACTTCGACGAGACCCTGCCGGGCCCCTTCGAATGGGACGTCAAGCGCCTGGCCGCCAGCATCGTTGTGGCCGCGCTCGACAACGGTGCGACCCAGGAGACCGCCGCGGCCGCGGCGGCCGAGGCCGCCCATGGCTACCGTACGCATCTGGGCGAACTCGCCTCCTCCACCGAACTCGCCGTCTGGTACGAGCACATCGCGGCCGACGACCTGCTCCAGGAGGTCGGCAACTCGCTGCAGCAGGCCCGGCTGCGGCGCACCCTGGACCAGGCACGGCAGACGGACAGCGGCAAGGCCGTCGTCAAGCTCACCGAGCCCGGTCCCGACGGGCGGCCCCGTTTCGTCCACGCGCCGCCCCTGGTCGAACCGGTCGGGGAGGAGGACCGTGACACGGTGGAGCACGCCTTTGAGGACTATCGCGCCACCCTGCCGTCGGCCCAGGCCAGGCTGCTGGACCGCTTCCGCATCCTGGACGCGGCGCGCAAGGTCGTCGGTATCGGCAGTGTCGGGACCCGCTGCTGGGTCCTGCTGCTGGAGGGGCGCGTGGCGGGCGAACTCCTGCTGCTCCAGGCCAAGGAGGCGGAACCCTCCGTCCTCGCCCCTTACGTGCGGGTGCCCGTCGCCCACGAGGGACGGCGCGTGGTCGAAGGACAGCGGCTGCTTCAGGCGTTCGGTGACATCTTCCTCGGGTGGTCGACCGGGCCCACCGGACGCCACTTCTACTGGCGGCAGTTGCTCGACATGAAGGGGTCCGCGGCCGTCCAGAGCCTGTCCGACAGCCTGATGCACCAGTACGCCGGTCTCTGCGGCCGCGCGCTGGCCCGCGGCCACGCCCGCTCCGGCAACCGCGCCGCCATCGCCGCCTACCTGGGCGACGACGACTCCTTCGACCGGGCCGTCGCCGCGTTCGCCGTCGGCTACGCCCAGCAGACCCAGGACGACTACAGCACCTTCACCCAGGCCATCGCCGACGGCCGCCTGCCCTCCCTCCCTTCCTGAGCTCCCCGGGCGCACGTCCAGGTGGTCGGGCTCGTAAGGAGGCGGCTCGGGTCAGCGGCACGGGTGTGTCGTTGTCTCCCCGGCGGCCTATGTGATGGGGAAGTCGAAATAGGTGTCCGGATAGGGCTCGTTGTCGAGTGTGTAATGCCACCACTCGCGCTCGTACGCGCTGAAACCGCAGGTCTCCATGATGGACCGCAGATGCTTACGGTTGTGCGCTTCGATGGAGGTGATCCCTTGTGCGCCATGGTGCGAGACGGGGTCCATCAGGTCGTGGTCGCCGCCCATGGGGACGAGTTCGCCGGTGGTCCGGTGATACAGCGTGAGGTCGACGGTGCTGCCCCGGCTGTGGCCTGATCTGGCGGCCACATAGCCCTTGTCGAACATCTCGGTCCTGCCGATACGGGGATAGTGCCGCGACTTCGTCCGGCCGTCCTCCGGCTGCCGCGCCCAGCGCAGAAAGCAGTCGACGGCGTGCTGCGGGCGATAGGCGTCCCAGAGCAGAAGGCCGAAGCCCAGTGATGCGGCCTGCTCCCGGGCGTTCTCCAGGGCCGCGCACAGTGCCCTCGTACCGACGACTCGGTTGGCCAGATATCCGTCCACCGGTTTGCCGGTGAAGTTGTCCCATGTGGCGTACTTGGCATCCCAGCGTATGCCGGACATCAGGTCGTCCACATAGACGAAGTCGTCCTTCGTCGAATCGGTCGGCTGCATCGGCTTCATCGACTCTTCCCCGTCAAGGCGAGGGACACCACCTGGTCGATCACCTCGGAGAGCGGCAGGCCCGCGGCCGCCATCATCCTCGGATAGCGGCTGTACGAGGTCATGCCGGGGAAGGTGTTGACCTCGTTGAGGACTACTTCTCCGTCCTCCTTGAGGAACATGTCCACCCGCGAAAGACCGCGGCATCCCAACGCGCGGTACACGGTCTTGGCAGCCTCCTGGACGAGGAGCCGCGACTCTTCCGGGATGTCGGCCGGAACGATGGCCGTGGAGTTGTCGGAACCGGTCTCGGGGGTGGCTTCCTGGTGGATCCGGAAGAATCCGTGCGAGAGCGCGATACGGTCCACTTCACCCGCGACCAGATCCGAGCCGTTCCCGAGGATCGCGCAGCCGATCTCGCTGCCGACGACGGCCTCCTCGATCAGCACCTTGGGGTCGTACCGCCGTGCCGCTTCCACCGCGCTCGGGAGTTCCTCTGGTCGGGACACCTTGGTGACGCCGAAGGACGACCCCGATCGCGCCGGTTTCACGAAGACCGGATAGGAGAGTTGGGCGGTGTCGACGGTGTCGTCCGCGGTGACGGTCCAGAAGTTCGGGGTGGCGATGCCCGCGCTGCGGGCGACGACGTAGGCCAGCGATTTGTCCATGCAGAGAGCGGAGCTCTGAACGTCGCAGCCGGCGTAGGGGATGCCGGAGAGCTCCAGCAGACCCTGCATCGCGCCGTCCTCGCCGAGGGTGCCGTGCAGCACGGGCACTACGACGTCCAGTCGTGTCGTTGCGTAACTCCCCTGCTCCAGGGTGAGAAGTCCGTGCACGTCGCTGTCCGGAGACAGCACGACGGAGCGGCAGTTGCCGTTCTCCCAGTCCGCGTCGGGCCCGTCGCCGTCACCGTCACCGTCGTAGAGTTTCCAGGCTCCGTTCTTTGTGATGCCGATGTAGAAGGGGTCGTACTTCTCGGGGTCGAGGTTCCGGGCCACTTCGCGCGCGGACTTGACGGAGACGGGGTGCTCCTCGGAACGGCCCCCGAAGATGATGCCGACCTTGAGCCTAGGCATGCTGAATCCTGCTTTCGAATGTCAGGCAGTTGGTGAGGGAGTTCTCCACGGTGTCGCGCAGGGCGTGATCCGTGTAATAGGCGGTGTGCGGGCTGATGACCGCGTTCGGCAGCTCTTGCAGCCGCAACAGGGCTTTGGATTGAAGGGGATTGTCTCGGCAGTCGGCGTAGAAGATGCCTTCCTCGCCTTCGACTACGTCCAGCGCCGCGCCGGCCAGTCGGCCGCTTTCCAGTTCCTGGAGCAGGGCCTCGGTGTCGATGAGCGCGCCGCGTCCGGTGTTGACGATCAGGGCGTCGTTCTTCATCCGCGCCAGGCGCTGCCGGTTCAGCAGATGGTGGGTGGCAGCGGTGAGTGGTGCATGGAGAGTGACCAGGTCGCTGCGCCGCAGCAGTTCGTCCAGGGGAACGTATTCGACCGCGGTGGCGGGGCGGTCCGAGGGGCGATGGTCGTGGGCCAGGACGGGGCAGCCGAAGCCACGGAGCCGGTCCATGACCGCCGTTCCGATGCGGCCCGTACCGATCACGCCGACGGTCAGGTCGCGCAGTTCCTTCCCGCGTGCATCGCTCAGCCGGTAGTCGTGCATGTCGGTGCGGCGGACGAGGGATTTCGCGTCCCGTATCGCCATCAGCATGAGCATCAGCGTGTAGTCGGCGACGCTGTCCGGGGAGTAGGAGACGTTTTCGACCAAGATGCCGACGCTGACCGCGTGTTCCAGGTCGATGTGGTTGTATCCGATGCTGCGCGTGGAGATGTACATGACGCCGGCTCGACGGAGCGCACGCAGGGTGGCACGGGTGATGGGCGTTTTGTGGCCGACGCTGATGCATCGGCTGCCGGAGGCCAGTTCGGCATTGGCTTCGGACACCGGTGCGTCGGTGATGGTCGGCCGCACACCGAGGCCGGGCGCCAACTCGCGGAACAGAGCGGCTTCGTCCGGGCCGCACCCGTACATGGTGATGCGGGTCGTTTCGCTGTGGGTCATGTCTTCAGTCAAGGCGGGGTGCTGTTGCCGGAACGTATGGGTTTTTCGATATGCCCGCGATACAGCCAACTCCCTTGACTGAGCAGATGACTTACTCAATACCGGAGATGGCCTCCAGGGGGTCGGCGTGATCCCGCTCGGGCTCGGCGAGATCGCCGACATCGTCGGCGGAACGACCGAGGGTGAAAGTTCTGCGACCGTGACCGCGCCGGCCGTGCTCGACAGTCGGCAGGCCGTGCCGGGTGGCCTTTTCGTCGCCTTCGCCGGCGCGCAGGCCGATGGCCACGCCTTCGCGGAACAGGCCGGGCGGGCCGGTGCGGTGGCCGTGCTCGGCTCCCGGCCCACGCCGCTGCCCACGGTCGTCGTCGAGGACGTACGGGGTGCGCTGCAAAGGCTCGCCGCGCATGTCGTGGCCCGGCTGCGCGAGCAACTGACCGTTGTCGGGGTGACCGGCTCGCAGGGCAAGACCGGCACCAAGGACCTGCTGGCGGCCGTGCTTTCGGAAGCCGGGCCGACCATCGCCACGGTCGGCTCGTTCAACAACGAGCTCGGTGTGCCGCTCACCATGCTGCACGCCGAGGCGGCCACCCGGTTCCTCGTCCTGGAGATGGGGGCCCGCCATGTCGGAGACATCGCCGCACTCACCGGACTGGTCGCGCCCGACATCGCCGTCGTCCTCAACGTCGGGCTGGCCCACCTCGGCGAGTTCGGGTCGCGCGCCGCCATCGCCAGGACCAAGAGCGAACTGGTGCAGGGACTTGCGCCTGGCGGCACCGCCGTCCTCAACGCGGACGATCCCCGGGTGACCGCGATGCGCGCGCTCACCGACGGGCCGGTAGTGACCTTCGGCCGGGCGGCCCATGCCGACGTACGGGCACTCGACCTGACCCTCGACCGGCTCGGCCGGCCGTCCTGCACTCTGCGGACCCCCGCCGGCTCGGCTCACATCTCCCTGCCGCTCATCGGCGCCCACCAGGCACTCAACGCGTCGGCTGCCGTGGCGGCAGCGCTCGCGGCCGGTGTACCGCTCGCCCCGGCCACGGCGGCACTGGCCGGCGCCACGTTGTCCCCCTGGCGCCTGGAGTCGCGCGGCCTCGCCTGCGGTGCGACGCTGATCAACGACTCCTACAACGCCAACCCCGACTCGACCCGCGCCGCCCTGGACGCGCTGGCGGCCATCGAGGGCGGACGCCGCATCGCCGTGCTCGGCGCCATGCTCGAACTCGGCGACGACGACAGCGAGGCCGAGCACCGCGGCGTCGGGACGTACGCCGCCGCCCGGGCGGACGTGGTGGTCGCCGTCGGCGAGGTCGCCCGCCCGATCGCCGACGGCGCGGGAGCGCGGGCGCTGGTCCTGGCCGACAACGGCGCGGCCGTCCACTGGCTGCGCGACCACCTCACCACCGGTGATGTGGTCCTGGTCAAGGCGTCACGCGGGGTCCGCCTCGACGAAGTCGCCGCCGCACTGGGTTAGTTCAGCGTCCGCGCCGCCTCATGTAGAGGTCGAAGGCCCGGTAGACCATCGGTCGCAGCGGCAGGTCCCACTCGCCGACGTAGCGCACCGCCCGCCCGCCGGTACCGACCTTGAACCGGACCAGGCCGACGTGCGGGTCGTCGGCGTCGAGGGTGGGGGTGATGCCGCGCAGGTCGTAGACATCGCAGCCGGCCGTGAGGGCGTCGCGGATCATCGCCCACTGGCAGGCGTGGGAGCCGCGCACCTCGCGTTTGTCGGTGGCGGAGGCGCCGTAGGCGTACACGGCGTGGGTTCCGACGCGGACCAGGACGGTGGCGGCGGCCAAGTCGCCCTGGTGGTGGGCCAGATAGAGCGTGATGCGCTCGGGGTCCTCGGCGCTCAGCGCCGCGAACATGGTCTCGAAGTAGTGCAACGGCCGGGGTGTGAAGCGGTCGCGCTGCGCGGTGTGGACGTACAGGTCGTGGAACGCCTTGAGGTCTTCCGGGCCCCCGGCGCCGGCCGTGACCTCGACGCCTTCCTTGGCCGCCCTCCTGATGTTCCGGCGCCACTGCTGGCTCATGCCCCTGAGCAGGTCGTCCTCGGTCCTGCCCGCCAGCGGGATCTCGTACTTGAACTGTGGGTGCCCGACCCCGAACCCGTCCTGCGGGTTCTGCGGCAGCCAGCCCGCCGCCCTGAGTTCGCTGCTCACGCGAGCCCCGACCGGATCGCCCCACTGGCCGGGTAGGTCGGTCAGCCGCCGGACTTCCGGGGCGGCGATGCCCTCCTTGACCTGGGCGGCGCTCCACATGTCGGTGACCACCGGTGGGCCGAGCCGGATCGCGAACGCGCCGTGCTGTTTGAGGTGGGCCGCCAACGGATCGAGCCACGCGCCGATCTCGCCGCTCCAGTCGATGACCGGGCCCTCGGGCAGATACGCCAGCGTGAAGCGGTCGAGCCGCGGGACCGGGCGGTGCAGGACGAGCCCGGCGCCGACCAGGCGTCCACCGTGGAACCAGCCGAGGGACTCACTGCGCCACTCGGTCTTGACGCGGCCCCAGGCCGGGGTCTGCAGAAAGCTGACCGACCGCTGGGTCCGCACGAACGCCAAGTGCTCGGCGGCGCTGATCGCCCTGACGACCGGAGTCCCGGCTGCTGCTCGTACTGGTTCGCTGGAGGACATGCCGGGAGTCAAGGTGACGGGGTGTTGTCCGGGCGTATGCGGTTCTCGATACGCGGACGATATGGGTCGCCTCGTAACGTCAGTGCCGTGGGCGTGTCCTTCGCTTCCGTGTCGGAGGGTGGTGCCAGGCCCACCCCCGCCGGGGTGCTGGGCCGCTGGTTCGCCCAGCGGGCCGCTCATAGCGTCGGAGCATGACGGATGCCACGAACGACCAACGAACCGGTACTACCAGGCGGACGGCACTGCGCGGTCTGGGACTCGCGGTGGGAGGTACGGCACTGGCCGGTGGGCTCGGAACCTCACGAGCGGCGGCGGCGCCACGTCGAAGGCCCACCACCTACGTGCTGGTGCACGGTACCCACAGCGCGGGCGCGTTCTGGATGCCGATCGCGCGAGAGCTGACGCTGCGCGGCCACCGCGTCGTGATGGTGGATCAACCGCGGCACGGGGCGCAGGCCTTCGTCCCGGAGTCGTACCAGCGGCAGGACCTCGACGCGATGGCGGTCGAGCCCTCGCCGCTGAAGGGACTCGGGCTGGACGACTACGAGGCGCGCGTCACGGGTGTCGTGCGGCGGGCGGCGCACTACGGCCCGGTGGTGCTGGTCGGGCACAGCCTGGGTGGCGTATCGGTCAGCCGGGTCGGCGACGCCGTCCCGCACCTGCTTCACCACCTCTGTTACATGGCGGCCTTCTGCCCCAGCCGTACGCTGCCCACCGCTGATGCCTGCACGGCGGCACCCGAGAACGCCAACGCCGTCAGCCCGGTCGAGCTGACGGTCGGTGACCCGGACCAACTCGGGGTGCTGCGGCTGAACTTCCGGACCGGCGACAGCCGTGGACTGGCCCTCCTGAAGGAGATGATCTGCGCGGACTACCCTGACGCCGACTTCCGCCGGATTCTGGCCGGCATGCAGACCGACGAGCCCATCACCGCGTACGCGGGCCGTGCGGTCGGCCGGGCTGACAGCTGGGGGCGCGTTCCCCGCACCTACCTGCGCTTCGGTCAGGACCGGACGATCGCCACCGCGCTCCAGGACAGGATGGTCACGGAGGCCGACGCACTCACACCCGGCAACCGCTTCCGTGTGCATGACTTTCCCGAGGCGTCACACGTGGGCCCGCTGGATCCTGCCTCCGTCGCGGAGGCGCTGGACGCACTCGCGGCATGAGCGCAGCCGGGGACGAACTCACCGTCGGCTGACCGCACCTCGTCCGCGACAAGCGCGGGATCATGAGGCAGGCTGCCGGAATGAAATCTCGAACTGACGGCATGTGGTGGGGAACGGCGATCGAGGCGCCCGACCCCAGCGGCTTGGCGAGGTTCTACGCCGAACTCCTCGGCTGGCACATCGGACACGAGGAACCCGGAACCGCCATCGTCGCCGCCTCCCCGCAAGGGCCGTTCTTCGTCTTCCAGCGGGCCGAAGGCTACCGGGCTCCGGTGTGGCCACCGATCGACGGCGAACAGCGTCCCATGATGCACTTCGACTTCCAGGTCGGCGACCTGGACTCGGCGGTCTCGGAGGCCGTCGCCCTGGGCGCCACGGTGGCCGAGGAGCAGCCGCAAGACAACGTCCGAGTGCTGCTCGACCCCGCCGGCCACCCCTTCTGCCTCTGTCTCGACGAGGGATGACCGGCTCACCCACCCGTCACGCACACAACTCTTGATCCGGTGCGGTCACAGCAGCCGGTCGACCAGGCCGTCGATGTAGTCCGGCGTGAGCGGGACCATGCCGAACAGGACGCGGATGTACATCGGGGCCAGGATGTGGTCCAGCACCTCGAACGCGTCGGGTGCGTTCTCGCCGCGTTCGCGGGCACGATCGAGCATGGCCTGGAGCTGCCGGGTGCGTTCGGCGCGCAGGTCGGCGCCGGCCTGCATACCCTGCTGACCGCTGCTCGACAGGGCGACGGCCAGGTGCAGCACCGCCGGACCGTCGGGTCCGGTGATCTCGCGGGCCACCTGGGCCGCGTAGGTGCGCAGGTCACCGTCGAGGCTCCCGGTGTCGGGCATCGGCGACTGCGCGTTGAGGCGGGTGAGCGCCACCTCGGCGAGCAGGGTTTCCAGGCTGCCCCACCGTCGGTAGATGCTGCTGTCGGCCACCCCTGCGCGGGTCGCGACCTCGCCGACGGTGAAGTTGCCGTAGCCGCGCTCACCGACCAGGTCGGTGACGGCCTGGTGCACCTGTGCGCCGACACGGGCACTGCGCCCGCCGGGGCGCCGGGCTCGCTGTCCCTCATCATCCATGCCGCCACCTTAACGCAGTTATCACTTGCGTTTATGACGCGGACCTCCCTACAGTGCTCTAACGCAGCCAGCACCTGCGTTAGGAGGCTGTGCTGTACCGCCGCCCGTACCGGCCGCAGCCGGCGCGGACAACCACCGAGGGGGATCCATGGCCGTATCGCACGCGAGGCCAGACAGTCGGTCGCACCAGACCCTGCTGCTCGCCCTGACCTGCCTGGGCCAGTTCATGGTCCTGCTCGACAACACGATCGTCGGGGCGGCACTGCCCGACATGCAGCACCGGCTGCACACCCAGCTCACCGGTCTGCAGTGGATCGTCGACGCGTACGTGCTGCTGGTCGCCATGCTGCTGATGTCCGGCGGTGTCTTCGCCGACCGCTTCGGCCGCAAGCGGGTGTACCTGACCGGCGTGGTGGTGTTCACGGCCGCGTCCCTGGTCTGCGCCCTCGCGCCCACGCTCGGCTGGCTGATCGCCGGCCGGGTGCTCCAGGGCATCGGGGCCGCGGCGTTGAGCCCTGCCTCGCTCGCCCTGCTCGCCGCCGCCTATCCCGTGCCGCAGGAACGGATGAAGGCGATCGGGATGTGGGCCGGATTCAGTGGGATCGGTCTGGCCGCGGGGCCCGTGGCCGGCGGCGTGCTGACGGAAGCCTTCGGCTGGCCCGCGATCTTCCTGGTCAATCTCCCCATCGGCGTGGTCCTGGTGCTGGTCGGCCTGCGCCACCTCGACGAGTCCCGTAATCCCAACGCCCCCGCGATCGACATCCCGGGCACGGTGCTGTCGGTGCTGGCGGTGGGGTCGCTGACCTACGGACTGATCGAGGGCGGTGCACGCGGCTGGACCTCACCGGCCATCCTGGGCAGCTTCGCCGCCGCGGCGATCCTCCTCGCGGCCTTCATCGCCGTAGAAGCCCGTCGTCGCGCACCCATGCTGCCGCTGCGGCTGTTCGGGCAGCGCCTGTTCACCGTCTCCAACACCGCCATGGTCGTGGTGGGGTTCGCGCTCATGGGTTCGTCGTTCTTCTTCTCCCAGTTCTTCGTGTACGTCCAGGGCAGCTCGATCCTGCGCGCCGGCCTGCAGACCCTGCCCATGTCCCTCGCGATGGTGATCGTCAGCCCGTACGCGGGCCGGCTCGCCGCCCGGTACGGCTTCCGTGTCGTGGTCACCGTCGGTCTGGCCCTGGCCGGAGGGGGGTTGGTGGCACTGGGCATGGTGCACGCCGACACCGGTTACGGAAACGTGTGGTGGCGGCTGGCAGTCGTCGGCGTCGGCTTCGCCCTGACCCTGTCCCCCCTCACAGGCGCCGCCATCCAGGCGGTCAGCCCGCAGGAAGGCGGCCTCGCCTCAGGGGTCAGCAGTACCACCCGGCAGATCGGCGCGGTGCTCGGCGTGGCGCTGCTCGGAGTCGTCGTCCGCACCCGGCAGTCCGGCGGCGCCTCCTTCGAGACCGGCCTCAACAGCGCTTTCGTCGCGGCGGGCGCCGTCACACTCGCCACGGCCGTGTTGACCGGTCTGTGGCTGGCGAGGTCCGAACCCGCGAAAGGCCCTGCGGTGACGTACCGTTCCACCGATCCCGACACGGCCCCCTCCTCGAACGAGGCATCTGTGAAAAGCCGTTGACACCGCCGCCATCATGACCAGAGGCATGGCCCACGGCATCGCACGCATCGCCACCGAGCACGGAAACGGGAATCCCCCTTGAATCATGTGACCCAGGTGTCCATCGAAGAGCACACGGTGGGCGACAGCGGCGCAGGGCCTTACGCCCTCACCACGGGACCGGACGGCGCGCTGTGGTACACCCTCGTCCACAGCGGCCAGATCGGCCGGCTCGTCCCCGGCGAGGAGCCGACGCGTCACCGGCTCGACCCCGACAGCGGGCCGACCGTCATCGTCCCCGGCCCGGACGGAGCGCTGTGGTTCACCGAGTACCGGGCGGACCGGATCGGGCGGATCACCACGGACGGCGTGATCGACGAATTCGGCGTGCCCACGCCCGGCTGCGGGCCGTTCGGTATCGCGGCGGGGCCGGACGGCGCCCTGTGGTTCACCGAGACCGCAGCCGACCGCATCGGCCGCGTCACCGTCGACGGCAGTGTCACCGAGTTCCCGCTGCCCGTCACCGGCGCGTTCCCCTCGGCGATCACCGCCGGCGGCGACGGCGGGATGTGGTTCACCCTCAACCAGGGCAACGCCATCGGGCGGATCGCCATGGACGGTGCGGTCACGCTGTATCCCCTGCCGACCCAGGCCGCAGCGCCGGTCGGGATCGCCGCGGGCCGTGACGGAGTGCTGTGGTTCGTCGAGATCGCCGCAGGGCAGATCGGACGGATCACTCCCGACGGGAAGATCACCGAGTTCCCGCTGCCCGACCGCGCCGCCCGACCGCACGCCGTCACCCTCGACGGCGACGACGTCGTCTGGTTCACCGAATGGGGCGCCAATCGCGTCGGTTCGCTCACCTTCGACGGCTCCCTCACCGTCCACGACCTGCCCACCCCGCGCTCCGAACCGCACGGCATCACCGTCGGCCCCGACGGCGCCCTGTGGACCGCGCTGGAGATCGGCTCACTCGCCCGCGTCGCCGCAGCCGACGGCACGACCTGAACAGGCCACCCCCTCCCCCATCCGTCAACCGCAACGGTCGCCCGTGGGACGGCCGAGAGGAGTTCCCGTGAAATACGCGCTCGTGATCTTCGAGACGGACGAGTCGCGCCGCCGGATCCAGGAAGACCGGGCCGCGTACCGCAAGGAGTACGAAGGCTGGATCGGCGGACTCGCCGCGGCCGGAAAGCTGGTGGGCGGCGACGCCCTGGAGACCGAGCACACGGCTCCCACGACAGTGCGCACCGCGGCCGACGGGACGTCGACGGTGACCGACGGCCCCGCACAGGCCGGTGAGGAGACCCTCGGCGGCTGGTTCATCGTCGAGGTGACCGACCGCGAGGAAGCCCTCGAACTGGCCAAGAGCCTTCCCACCCCGGAGACCGTCGAGATCCGCCCGATCCTCGAATCCGCCTGAGCGACACCGACGACGACCCGGGCGGCACGACAGCGCCCGGCGGCCACGGGGCCGTCGCTGTCGTGCCGCCCGGCTTCGTCTCGGCACACCCAGGCCGGAGGGCAGCGGACGCCGCCCGCGCCCTTCCAGCGCGGTCAGGCACACGTTGGTCGCGATCCGGTACAGCCATGTCCGCACCGACGCGCGTGCGGGGTCGTAGCGCTCACGAGCCTTCCACGCGCGCAGCAACGTCTCCTGCACCAGGTCCTCGGCGTCGTGCACCGAACCCGTCATCCGGTAGCAGAAGGCCACCAACTCACTGCGGTACGGCTCGAGATCCACAGGTTCATCATGCATGCGGCACACCCGTCGTCGAACCGTCTGGCTGCATGCACGGTATCGAGGCTGACGTCGGACTTATCGCCCCTGGCGGGGGCGAAGTGCGACGTCAGGGGTTGAAAACGGGCGGGTCCAGCGGTTGTTTCTGGCG
>NZ_JBIUCI010000033.1:42233-55143 GCF_044593635.1 Streptomyces sp. NPDC051913
GTTCCGGCCCCCTACCCACTGGTAAATATGTCTGCCCCCCCACCCGTCTTCAACCGGCGGGTCGGCTCGCAGGTTTCCGTGGCTGCGGTCGGACTTCTCGCCCGTGGCGGGCGAGAAGTCCGACGTCAGGGGTTCATCAGGTGCGGGTCCAGCGTTGGTTGCTGCCGTTCGAGCAGGTGTAGAGCTGGATCTGGGTGCCGTTGGCGGTTCCGGCCCCGACGGCGTCGAGGCAGAGGCCGGACTGGACACCGACGATGGATCCGTCGGAGTTGAGGCGCCATTTCTGGTTGTCGCCGCCCCAGCAGCTGTAGATCTGGACCTTGGTGCCGTTGCCGGTGCCGGCGGCGTCCAGGCACTTGTTGCCGTAGACCCTGAGCTCACCGGCGGTGGTGGACGTCCACTGCTGGTTGGTGGCGTTGTTGCAGTCCCACAGTTGGAGCTGGGTGCCGTCGGTCGTGCTGGAACTGGGGACGTCCAGGCAGCGGCCCGAACCGACGCCCTTGACCTGGCCGGAGCCCGAGGGGGGTGTGGTGGTGCCGCCGTTGAGTGCGTTGAGGACGGCGGTGTAGGCGGACTTCTTGCTGCCGTCGCCGTTGAACAGCAGCGGCGTCTGGTCCGCGCGCCAGGAGTCGGTGTCGCGCACTCCCCAGACGGTGATGCCGAGGCAGCGCGGGACGGCCAGGCAGTCGTTGGTCACATTGGCGTAGGTCGTGGCCGGGGCGCCCTGGATGTCGAGTTCGGTGATGGCCACGTCGACGCCGAGGGCTGCGAAGCTCTGGAGGGTGGTGCGGTAGTTGCTGTTGTAGGCGCTGTCGTTGTTGAAGTGGGACTGGAAGCCGACGCAGTCGATCGGTACGCCGCGCGACTTGAAGTCCTTGACCATGGCGTACACCGCCTGGGTCTTGGCCCAGGTCCAGTTGTCGGTGTTGTAGTCGTTGTAGCAGAGCTTGGCGGCGGGGTCGGCTGCGCGTGCGGTGCGGAAAGCGACCTCGATCCAGTCGTTTCCGGTGCGCTGGAGGTTGGAGTCGCGCCGGGCGCCCGAACTGCCGTCCGCGAAGGCCTCGTTCACGACGTCCCACTGGGCGATCTTGCCCTTGTAGTGGCTCATCACGCCGTTGATGTGGTCGATCATCGCCTGGCGCAGTGTGCTGCCGCTGAGGCTCTGCATCCAGCCGGGCTGCTGGGAGTGCCAGGCCAGGGTGTGTCCGCGGACCTTCTTGCCGTTCTGCACCGCCCAGTTGTAGACGCGGTCACCGGCGGTGAAGCTGAACTGGCCGCGCTGCGGTTCGGTGGCGTCGATCTTCATCTCGTTCTCGGCCGTCACCATGTTGAACTCGCGGCCCGCGACGGTCGTGTACGTCGAGTCGCCCAGCCTGCCCGAGGCGATGGCGGTGCCGAAGTAGCGGCCGCTCTGCGCCGCCGCGGCGCCGAGTGTGCTTTCGGCTGCGTGTGCGTCCGGCGGCGTCAGCAGGGCGGCTATGGCGCCGAGGACGGCGATGAGCAGCGCGAGCGGCGCCGTGCGTGTTCTCCGGCGGTCACCGGGTCCGGGTAGGGCGTTCAATGCCATGGCTGTGCCTCCAAAATCGACATCACGGGATGGCTGACGCGCAGAGGGGAGATCGGCCGACGGTTGATGGTCGGCGCGCGACAGCGCCGTTTCGGCACAGGCACAGACAACACAGGCACAGGCACATGCACGGGAACACTCCAACGCGGCTCAGCCGGGGGTGTCACACGGCGTCGCCGACCTCTCCGCGTTCACGAAGAGCCAGCTGCGCCGGCGAAAACCTCACCGGAACGAAACGGGTGGCGCCGTATGGTTCGGCATTTCGAACTCTGGTCGACCCTTGGTGAGGGATGATTGAGGCATTGACGGTGGATCGTCAATACATTGCGCAAGGAAAGTTTCCACACCTCGATCGAAACATTCGAATCGGGATCGAGCCGGGAAATAGATCTCGCGCGCCGCCATACCCGGATGCAGCGAGACTCAAGCCGCCATCTAAGCCGACGCCTCAAGCCCCCATTTCATCATCAAATCCCTGGTCAACGGCCTCACACCGGAGCGTCGAGCCGCGCCCTGCCCGCGCGATCCCGACTCATGTGACACCTCGCCCCACGCCGGACCGAAGGATCTGGTGGAAGACAGAACAGCGACAGGCCTTGACCGAAGCACCCCGCATTTCTATCTTGTGGCGTCGAAAGATCCGAGAACTCTTCGAATGTTTCGGAGGGTCATTCTTCCCCGGCACGGCCGCTCCGCGGTTCGCCGACACCACCTCGCCCCGCCCCCTAAGGAGGCCCCCAGATGTGGTTGCGCCACCCGTTCACGGCCCCACTCAGACGCTTACTCGCCGTCCTTTCGCCGCTGCTCCTTGTGGCCGCCTTCCTCGGCGCTCAGCCCGCCAGCGCGGCGACCGTCGACCCCAACGCCTCGTACGTGCTGATCAACCGCAACAGCGGCAAGGCCCTGGACGTCTACAACATGGCGACCAACGACGGCGCCCGCATCACCCAGTGGACGAGAAACGACCAGAGCCAGCAGCAGTGGCAGTTCGTCAGTACGGGCGACGGCTACTACCGCATCAAGTCCCGCCTCTCGGGCAAGGTGCTGGACCTGTACAACTGGTCCACCGCCAACGGCGGTTCGATCGTCCAGTGGACCGACCTGAACGCCACCAACCAGCAGTGGCGGCTGGCCGACAGTTCGGACGGCTACGTACGGCTCATCTCGCGCCACACCAACAAGGCTCTTGAGGTGCAGGGCGCGTCCACCGCCGACAACGCCAACATCGTCCAGTACGACGACTGGGGCGGCACCAACCAGCAGTGGCAGCTCGTCAAGGTCGGCGCCGACACCCCCGGCGCCTGCGATCTTCCGTCGGCCTACCGCTGGTCGTCAACGGGCGCCCTGGCCCAGCCCAAGTCGGGATGGGTCTCACTCAAGGACTTCACCGTCGTTCCCTACAACGGCAAGCAGCTCGTCTACGCCACGACGCACGACACGGGGACGAGTTGGGGTTCGATGAACTTCAGCCCGTTCACCAACTGGTCGGACATGGCCTCGGCAAGTCAGAACACGATGTCGTCCTCCACCGTCGCACCCACGCTCTTCTACTTCGCGCCGAAGAACATCTGGGTGCTCACCTACCAGTGGGGCGCGACCGCCTTCTCGTACCGGACATCGAGCGACCCGACCAACCCGAACGGCTGGTCGTCCCCGCAGGTGCTCTTCTCCGGAAGTATCTCGGGCTCCGGAACGGGTCCGATCGACCAGACGCTCATCGGTGACGGCACGAACATGTATCTGTTCTTCGCCGGCGACAACGGCAAGATCTACCGGGCGAGTATGCCGATCGGGAACTTCCCGGGCAGCTTCGGATCGACCTCCACCGTGGTCATGAGCGACACGACGAACAACCTGTTCGAAGCCCCGCAGGTGTACAAGCTGCAGGGCCAGAACCGGTACCTCATGATCGTCGAGGCGATCGGCTCGCAGGGCCGCTACTTCCGCTCGTTCACCGCCACCAGCCTGAACGGCACGTGGACGCCCCAGGCCGCGACCGAGAGCAACCCCTTCGCCGGAAAGGCCAACAGCGGCGCCACCTGGACCAACGACATCAGCCACGGCGAACTGATCCGCACCACCGCCGACCAGACCATGACCGTCGACCCCTGCAACCTGCAACTGCTCTACCAGGGACGCAGCCCCAGCTCGGGCGGCGACTACGGCCTCCTCCCCTACCGTCCGGGGCTGCTGACACTGCAGCGCTGACGGCACGACACAGGTCCGGCTCCCGTCAGGGAGCCGGACCTCCGCCATGGCGTCACATGCCGGCCGGTGCCTCACGGACAGGACGTCGTGGGCGAACGGCAGGAGATGTACGCCACCACGTCGGCTGGTGCGTGCCAGGCGGGCGGGGCGAGAGCCTGCCGAGGCCGGCGGGGACCATGGCCCAGGACATGCGGGTCACCGCGCCGACAGCCATCCCCTTGCTGCGACCGGTACGAAGCCGCTCGGCGCATCGCCGACGACGAGCGGCCGGCGGCGGTGCAGGGGGTGATGCTGACGACGTTCGACCTCGACGAGTACGTGTACGGGGCCCTGCGCGGCGGAGCTGCGGGCTTCCTCGTCAAGGACACCGAGCCCGCCGAACTCCTCCACGCGGTACGTGTCTCGGCGCGCGGCGACGCGCTCATCAGCCCCTCCGTCACCCGGCGGCTGATCGCCGAATTCGCCCTGCGCCCGGACCACACCCGCAAGCCTGACCGTCGGCTCGACACCCTGACCTGCCGCGAACGCGAGGTCATGCGGCTGATCGCCGTCGGCTGCACCAACCACGACATCGCCACGCGACCGGTGGTCCCACCTCTGACGGCGAAGACCCATGTCAGCCGCATCATGGCCAGGCTCGGCGCCAGCGACAGATCCCAGGTCGCCGTCATGGCCTACGAGTACCGCATGGTCACCCCCGGTCGGCTCACGGACTGACGCCCCCGGCTGCCTGGTTCCAGGGGCCGTGGGAGTCCGGCGTCAGTAGCCGTAGATCATCTTGTAGGCCGCCTCGGGGAGGAACTGTCCCGCCCTGGAGCCGGTTCCGATGCCGCAGTTGCCGTCGGACTCGCCCGGGGTCTTGATCCACAGGAGCATCTCGGCGCCTCCTCCCGTGCGGGTGGGCGTGCCGATGCGGCGGCCGGAGGGGTTGCACCACTGGCCGTTGGAGCCGTTGCCGTTGCGGCTGGTGTCCACGACGAAGGGCTTGGTGTAGCCGTAGCGGGCGCTGAGTTCACGGTTGACGGCGTCACCGAAGGCGGTGTTCTCGGAGGTCGTGAAGTAGTTGGAGACGTTGAGCGAGAAGCCGTGGGCCTGGCGGAGCCCGGCTTCGTGGAGGCGCCGGGCCATGGTCGCCGCGTTCGCCCAACCGGGGTTGCCGGCGTCCAGATAGACCCAGGTGTTGGGGGCCTGGCGGCTGAACTCGGTGAGGGCACCGGTGAGCATGGCCTCGCGTTCGTCGATCTGGGCCTGGGTCATGCAGCCGTAGTCGCCGAGGGAGTCAGGTTCCAGGACGACGACGGCCGGCCGGCTCGCTATGCCGCCGGCGAACTGGGCGATCCAGTTGGCGTAGGCGGACGGTGACGCGGCTCCGCCGGCGGAGTGGCCGCCGCAGTAGTCGCGGTTGTAGACGTTGTAGGCGACGAGGACCGGCAGCTTGTCGGCCTGGTCCGCCGCCCCGGCGTAGGCCCCGGTGGCGGTGCCGATGGTGCCGCTCCAGGAGCCGAACCAGCGGGCCATCGGGGTGTTGGCGATGGCGGCGTTGATCGCGGGGGCCCGGCCGTCGCCGGGGTTGGCGGTCACCCACTGCTTCGCCGTGGAGTTGGGGTCCGCGTAGAACCCGCTCGTCATGGTGGTGGGGTCGGCCGCATGCGCGGACGGGGCGGCGGCGAACGCCAGCGGCAGGGCACAGAGCGCTGCTGTCAGGGTGCGGAGTCTGCGGCTCATCACGGGACCTCGGTTTCCTGGTAGGAAGGTCAGGGGGGAGCGCTTCAGCGGGTTCGCACTGCTCCTCGTACCGCGCGGTGCGGGGTGGGGTGTGCGATCCTCCGCTCGCTCAGGGTGTGGACAGCTCGAAACGTGTGACCCGGACCGCGCCGCCGAGTGCCTGTGTGGCGTGGTTGAAGAGGGCGAATCGGTAGCCCATGAAGAACCGCCAGTCGTTGCCCATGGAGAAGGCGGGTCCGAGGCGGGTGAAGGTGGTGCCGTCGGTGCTGTAGGAGAAAGTGGCGGGGCGTGGCGCGCCGGGGCGGATGTCCGCGCTCGCGCGCAGCCAGACGCGGGTGCCGGCGGCGGGCGCGCTCGCGGCCTCGGTGCCCGTGCCCGTGGTGTTCCAGTTGCCGTCCATGGTCAGCCCGTTGACCATCACCAGGCGTGTCGTACCGGCGTCGCGTTTGAGGCCGATCCAGGCGGAGGAGTCACGCAGCAGCGCGAGCCCGGCCCGGTCGCCGTCCCGCATCGCGGAGTGGTCGAGGAGGACCGTGGCGGTCGAGGTGGGGCCCTGGATGCGGTGGGTGAGGGTGTTGCGTGCCCAGTAGAGGTCGTTGGTGACGGTCGCGGTGCGCAGGGTCAGGCCGTTGCCGACCGTCCACTTGGTGGGGTCCGGGTTGTGGTTCCACTCCCACCTCGGTTTGAGGGTCGTACCGTCGAAGGTGTCCACGCCGGTCATGGGCGTGACTTCGCGGGGTGGTGCGGGCAGGTCCGGGCTCGGATACGAGGCGCCCCAGGCGCCGCCGACGAGTTGCACGACGGGCCAGCCGTCCGAGGTCCAGGTGACGGGCGCCAGGGCGGGCACCCGTCCGCCGGGGTAGGCGTCGACGAAGGCCAGGTAGTACCAGGCGCCGCGCTGTGTCTGCACCAGTCCGCCCTGGTGCGGGACGCCTCCACCGGGGACGGGCCCGGGCAGGTCGAGAAGGACCTGTCGCATCGTGTACGGACCGAAGGGGCCGGCCGAGGACTTGAGGACGTACTGGCCGTTGGCGGGGCGGGTCAGGAAGATGTAGTACTGGCCGTTGATCTTGTAGAAGCGGGATCCTTCGAGGGTGCCGACGCTCGACGGTGTCGTGAACACCTGCTGAGTGCGGACCTGGGTGCGGCCGTCGGGCGAGAGCTGGGCCACGCTGATGGTCGTGTTTCCGTAGGCCACGTAGAGGGTGTCGTCGCTGTCGACCAGCAGTCCCGCGTCGTAGTAGGGCGTGCTGATCGTCGTCAGCCTGCTCCACGGTCCCTCGGCGGCGGTGGCGGTGTAGACGTACGTCCGGGCGAAGTCGATCTGGCCCAGCCAGTAGAAGGTCCTGTTGCTCGGCCGGTAGGCCAGGGACGAGGCCCAGATGCCGCGGACGTAGCCGCGCGCCCCGTTCAGGTCGTACTTGGCGCCGAAGTCGAGAGTGGGTACCGAGTGACCGGCGATCTCCCAGTTCACGAGGTCGTACGAGCGCAGGACGGGCGCGCCCGGCGAGTAGTGCATCGTCGAGGCGGAGGCGTAGTAGGTGTCGCCGACGCGGATGACGTCGATGTCGGCGAAGTCCTGCCAGATCACCGGGTTGGTGAAACCCGTCGCCCGGGCGGAGGCCCGGGCGGCGGGGAGGAGGGCGCCCGCGGCGAGTCCGCCGGCGGCCGCCAGTGCGTGGCGTCGGGAGAGTTCTTGATGAGTCCATGACATATGCATAGGGGGCGTTCTCCTCGTGGTTCGTCCAGAGGGAGCGGCTCGCATCATTCGACATCTCGAACACGGGTCGGTAAGCCGAGCAACCTGGATGATAGAAGCCTGGGAATGGACGTCAAGACTTCTCGCACGATCGCAAGGCCCGTCGAAACATTCGGACCGTCAGAAGTTCCATTCCCGCAGGTCAACCGCCAAGCGTGTCAGAGGTGTTGACATGTTCGCGCACCTCTCTAACATCCCTTTCACCGCGAGTTTCCGAACGAGGCTCGAAATTTCGAACCTCCTCCCAAGGAGCCCCTGGTGCCCAGACGTTCACACGGACGACTGCTCCGCCTCCTCGCAGCCGCCGCCCTCACCGTCACCGCGTCCGTGACGGCCTCCGCCCACTCCCCCGCCTCGGCCGCGCCCGGCAGCCCGGCCCTCACCCCGCCGCTGGGGTGGAACAGCTGGAACAGTTTCGGGTGCGGGATCACCGAGACCCAGGTCCGCCAGGCCGCCGACGCGATGGTGTCCTCCGGCATGCGGGACGCCGGCTACCGCTACGTGGTGGTCGACGACTGCTGGTTCGACCCGCAGCGCGACGCCGCGGGCAACCTGCGGGCCAACCCCACCAAGTTCCCCGGCGGGATGAAGGCCCTCGGGGACTACATCCACGGCAAGGGCCTGAAGTTCGGCATCTACCAGGTGCCGGGCGAACGCACGTGTGCGCAGACCAGCGGCGCCTATCCCGGGTCGACGGGCAGCAAAGGTCACGAGGCCCAGGACGCCGCCACCTTCGCCTCGTGGGGCGTCGACTACCTGAAGTACGACTGGTGCTCCTCCAGCGGCACACGTGACGAGCAGGTCGCACGGTTCACACTCATGCGCGACGCCCTGCGCGCCACCGGACGGCCGATCGTCTACTCCATCAACCCCAACAGCTTCCACGCCATCACCGGCGCCACCTACAACTGGGGCGAGGTCGCCGACCTGTGGCGCACGACCGAAGACCTGCTCGACATCTGGCAGAACGGCAACACCAACAGCTACCCGATGGGCGTCGGCAACGTCCTGGACGTCACCGCGCCGCTGGCCGCGCAGGCGGGTCCGGGCCACTGGAACGACCCCGACATGCTGGTCGTCGGGCGACCCGGCCTGTCGCTGACCGAGTCGCGCTCCCACTTCGCCCTGTGGGCGCTGATGGGGTCCCCGCTCATGGCCGGCAACGACATCCGCACCATGTCCGCCGACATCAGCGCGATCCTGCGCAACCCGCGCCTGCTGGCGGTGGACCAGGACCCGCTGGGCGCGGGCGGACGCCGGGTGCGTGACGACGGTGCCACCGAGGTCTTCGCCAAGCCCCTCGCGGACGGCTCGGTCGCCGTGGGCCTCTTCAACCGCGGCGACAGCACCGCCACGGTCACCACCACGCCCGCCCAAATCGGCCTGTCCGGCGGCCCGTTCACCCTCACCGACCTCTGGTCCGGCGCAACATCGAGCACCTCCGGGCAGATCTCGGCGAGCGTCCCCGCCCACGGCGTCGCCGCCTTCCGGGTCACCGGCGGCACCCCGCTGACCGCCACCACGTCCCGGCTGCGCGGCACCGCGTCCGGGCGCTGCGTCGACGTGGACAACGCCTCCACCGCCGCCGGGGCCACGACTCTGCTCTGGGACTGCCACACGGCCGCCAACCAGCTCTGGACCACCTGGGCGGGCGGCGAGATACGTGTCTACGGCGACAAGTGCCTGGACGCCTACAACCAGGGCACCGTCAACGGCACCCGGGTCATCACCTGGCCCTGCAACGGCCAGGACAACCAGAAGTGGACGCTCGGCTCCGACGGGTCCCTGCGCAACGCCCACTCCGGCCTGTGCCTCGACGCCAACACGGCCGGCACCGCGAACGGGACCCCGCTCGTCCTGTGGACCTGCAACGGCCAGGCCAACCAGAAGTGGTCCCGCGCGTGACCGACCACGCCTCAAGAAGGGGAGTTCGATGACGAGGACAAGAACCCTTTTATGGCCCGCCGTCGTCGCGGTGCTGATCGTCCTGAGCATGGCAGGCACGGCACTGGGCCACGGCCGGAGCGGCAACGCCCCGCTCGCGGCCTCCGCGGCGGCCGACGTATCCGCCGGTGCCGCCGCCCCGAGTTCCGGCTGCGGCAAGACCCCCACCCTGACCAGCGGCACGCACACGATCCTCAGCGGTGGCAAGAACCGCACGTTCATCCTGCGCGTCCCCGACGGCTACGACCGCAACCGCCCCTACCGGCTGGTGTTCGGATTCCACTGGCTGGGCGGCACCTCCACCGACGTCTCCACCGGCCGCACCGTCGAAACCGGCACCTGGGCCTACTACGGACTCCAGCGACTGGCGAACAACAGCACGATCTTCGTAGCACCCCAAGGCCTCAACAACGGCTGGGCCAACACCGGCGGCGAGGACGTCACCTTCGTCGACGACATGCTCAGGCGCCTCGAAGCGGACCTGTGCGTCGACACCACCCAGCGCTTCGCCCTCGGATTCAGCTACGGCGCCGCCATGTCGTACGCCCTGGCGTGTTCACGCGCGACGGTCTTCCGCGCGGTCGCGGTCCAGAGCGGCGGGCTGCTGAGCGGATGCAGCGGCGGCACCCAGCCCATCGCCTACCTCGGAGTGCACGGCCTCAGGGACAACGTCCTCGGCATCTCCGGCGGGCGGGCGCTGCGGGACCGGTTCGTCACGAACAACGGCTGCACCCCCCAGAACCCGCCCGAGCCCGCGCAGGGCAGTTTGACCCACCGGATCACCACCTACTCCGGCTGCTCGGCCGGACATCCGGTCGCCTGGGCCGCCTTCGACGAAGGACACATCGCCGCTCCCCAGGACGGCGCCCCGGGAGACAGCGCCAGAACCTGGGTGCCGGCGGAGGTGTGGAAGTTCTTCACCCAGTTCCAGAGCTCCGAGCCCCCACCCGGTACCGCGACCTGCCGGGTCACCGGCACCGTCAGCGCCTGGAACACCGGGCTCACGGCGAGCATCACCCTCACCAACACCGGGACCACGGCCGTCGACGGCTGGTCCCTCGCCTTCACCCTGCCGAACGGCCAGACCATCACGTCCGGCTGGAACGCGGAGTACTCCCCCGTCTCCGGCCGGGTGACCGCCAAGAACGCCGCCCACAACGCCACCATCGCCCCCGGTGCCTCCGTCGACATCGGCTTCCAGGCCACCCACACCGGCGACACGGCCCCGCCCGGCACCTACACCCTCAACGGCACTGCCTGCACGGCATCCTGACCCCTTCCGCGACACCGCACCGCCTCGCCCCGGCCGGAACGTCGGGGCGAGGCGGTGGCAGCAGTTGGCGTGGGTAGAGCGCGCGGTCATGCACCAGGCGCGGGCCAGGAGTTGAGGGGCAGCGGGCCGCGGTCGATGACGGTGCGGATGCAGAAGGTGCTGCGGGCGTCGCGCACGGGCCCGATGGCCAGGATCTGGTCGGTGAGCACCCTTTCGAAGGTGCGCAGGTCCGGCACGGCGAGTTCGACGAGGAAGTCAGCGTCGCCGGAGACGACGTGGCAGGCGACCACGTGGTCGATCGCCTTCAGCGCCTCCTCGACCACCTGGGAGGTGGTGCGGGAGTGCTCGACCTTGAGGGAGAGGAACACGGTCAGCCCGAGGCCGAGGCGCTCTCGGTCCAGATCGGCCCGGTAGCCGGCCAGCACCCCGTCCTCCTCCAGCGCCTTGGTGCGGCGCAGACAAGAGGAGGGTGAGAGGCGTACGGCCTCGGCGAGGTCGACGTTGGGGGTGCGTCCGTGGCGCTGGAGGTGGTCCAGGATCGCCCGGTCGATACGGTCGTACAAGGGGCGTGGCATGAAATGCAGCGTATCGGCCCACTCGGCGAACAATCCTGCGCGATCAGGCCGTACGGGCACTCATCACGCCATCGCATGCCGCGGTCGGCGGCGCATTCTGGTCACGCGCCGCGACCGACCGCCAGGACGGTTCCGCCGCCTACGAACCCGCCCCTCACCGACTTCGGACTGCCTCATGCACCCTTTCCCCCTGGAACCCGACCGCGCCACGATGACGGAGATGGGCCGTCTCGTCCTGGACCGTGTCATCGACCGCACCGAGAACCTCGCCGCCCGCCCCGCGAGCGGCACCCTGTCGCCACAGGCGGAGGCCGAGCTCGTACGGTCCTTCCTGGCGCCGCCTCCCGCCCCGGGCGGTGACCTGGAGGCCCTGCTCGCGCGCCTGGACGACGCCGCCGACTGCGCTCTGGAGACCGCCGGGCCCGGCCACCTGGCGTACATCCCGGGCAGTGGTCTGTACTCGGCCGCGCTCGCCGAGTTCTACCTTTGATCTTGGTCAGTGCTCCGGCCTTCAGGCCGGATGGTGAAGGTCATCTCAAAACAGGTGTGACCCGCGCTGAAGCACGGGTCTGTACTGTTGACCTCAGCCCGTGGGGCGTTTTTGCAGTTCGATGTACTGCTGTACGACGGTCAGGGGCGCCCCGCCGCAGCTTCCGGCGAAGTAGGAGCCGGACCAGAAGTGTCCGCCCCACAGGTACCGGCGCACGTGCGCGTCGTACTCCTTGCGCAGCAGGCGGGCGGAGACGCCCTTGAGGGAGTTGACCAGTTTGGAGAGCTGGACTTTCGGCGGGTAGTGCACGAGCAGGTGTACGTGATCCTCCTCCCCGTTGAACTGCTTGAGGTCGGCTTCGAAGTCCGTGCAGACCTCTCGCATGATCTCTTCGCAGCGCGTCAGCATGGCGTCGGTCATGGCTTTGCGCCGGTATTTGGTGACAAAGACCAAGTGGACGTGCAGGTTGTAGATGACGTGACGGCCGGTGCGTATGTCGGGATTCTGGTTCCAGCGTGGTGACATAAACCAAAAATGTATGGTGCTCGTCATGAGCGAACTCGGTGTGGTGAAGCGGCAGTTCGGGCACCGAGCCCGACTGGCGCTGAGCCCTGCCGGGATCCGCGTCCTCGATGACCAGGCGCATGCGGCCCGCACTCTGTGGAACTGCCTGCATTCCTGGTGGCAGATGACGCCGAACAGCGACACGAAGCTGTCTGTCGCTGATGCGGCGATCCGGCAGGCCCGCAAGGATCTCGATTACCTCGCCGTGCTGCCCGCGCAGGCCGCGCAGGCCGCCTTGAAGACATACCACCGGGCGTGGGTGAACTGCTGGGAAGGCCGAGCCGAGAAGCCCACCTACAAGGGCCGGCTGCGCACAGTGATGTCCGTGGACATCCCGCAGGGCCGGGACCTGAACATCGTCCGCGTGCACCGCCGATGGGGCATGGTCAACATTCCCAAGGTCGGCCGGGTCCGCTTCCGCTGGACCAAAGACCTCCCGGTCGGCAAGCGGGCCAACAAGGAGAATCGGATCACCGGCGCCCGCCTCGTCAAGGACGCGCTGGGCTGGCACATCGCCTTTCGCGTGCAGAGCCTTGAACGCGCCCCCGAGCCCCACGAAGGGCCGGAAGTCGGCATCGACGCCGGAGTCAACATCCCCCTGGCCCTGTCCAACAAGGACCACCAGGACCACGGCCGCCCGCCACGACTCCCGCAGGGCACCGCCGACCGGGACAAGTGGCTCACCCCGAAGGAGAAGGTCAAGCTCCTCAACCTGGAGCGGCAGGCCGCACACCGAAAGACGTTCCGCACACCCGGGGAGAAGACCTCCCAGCGGTTGCAGCACACCTACGACCAGATCAAACAG
>NZ_JBIUCI010000034.1:0-41351 GCF_044593635.1 Streptomyces sp. NPDC051913
CGCACGAGCACGAGACCAACTACTACGCTCAACACCAGCCCCAACCGGCGGCTGGAGTCAACGCATAGAGCCTCCACCGATCCCGGAGCGGTTCACCTGTGTCCGAACCCTCGGTCTGCCGGCGACGGCATGAAGCGTCGCGCCGACGTGGGCGGCTGACGCCGGCGTGACCGTGCCGATTTCTGCGCGTTGGGTGAAGTGACATGCGTGGATCGGAATGTCGTACGGTTCCCTGTTCTCGCCGGCGTGGAGTCGGGAACTGCTGGTCCTGGTGACCGCCCTGTCATGGCAAGTGGCCCCTGGTCTTTCCTCGAAGCCAGGGGCTATCGATTCGAAGTAGCTTCTCGCGGACGGGCTTGCTTGAGGCGTTACCAGCTCTTCCTCGACCCGACCGACGACAGGGCACGCTCCATCGAGAAGGCCGCCGACCCCGCCCGCGCCCACTTCGGCCCCTTCGCAGTTTTCCCGGCAACTTTGGCCCCGCTGCCCTGAATCCGTTGGTTGTTTGCCCGCAATGGCAAGGCTTGCCCACCCAACTCCCCAGGCTTGCCCAGGACATGCGCACTGGTCACAATGCTGCTGGCCTTCGTGCGGTTAGACCTCCCTCCCGGTGGGCAAGCGCTCGGCCCAGAGGTTGGACGGGTGGGCCATCGCGGCGCTGAGACGGCTCCGGCCGGGTCGTCCGCGCACATCAGCGGGCCCAATCTGCCGCCGCCCGGCCGAGGCGTGGCTGAGCACCTCATCTGGCCAGGTGAGCATCACAGTTGGCCGCTGGTTCTCCCCGCCTATGACAGGGAGAAGCAGCAAGTGGATCAGCGGAAAAGTACTTGGCCTCAGTGGTGGATCAGGAGCTCGCGCAGTAGTCGCAAGGCGTTGGCGGCAGCCGAGACTGCGGCCAAGGCCACACTCCACCGCGGCTTCAAGTTGCCCGGCGTCCTCTGCTGCAAGGTATCGTCAGAGCACATGATGCATCACCTCTCTTGTGGTGATCTTCGGAGCCTGTCGGGGCGAGTCGAAGCTGTGGAGGCCGCTCGCGCCGGCAGGCTTTGCAAATTGGCTGCTTGCGAACAAATCAGCGTGTTCGAGCGCGTAATCGCAGGTCAGCTCGCGTTTTCGCGACAGGAGCTGCACCAGCAGCCCGGCTGTTTGAACGGTAACAAGAGATCGGCGGTTAGCAAATTCGATCCCGGCTATTCGGACACGGATTCCGCTGCTACGCACGGGAGTTGATCGGGCTCCCCCCTGCGGAGGGCTGTGGCCAGGGCCGCAGCGAGGTGCTCGCCGATCTCCCGCGTCGGGTTCTCCACATCTTCCGCGCCGACCTCGCTCGGCAGGCCCTAAACCGGCACAGTGGACCGGTGAGTACGGAAGGAATCAACCAGCCAGGTGCCTCCCCGAGGCGCGACCGCCCCTCCGTGCAGCCGCGTGAGAGCGTCCAGAAGCTGCTACTCGGCGTTGCGGCGTGACCCAGCGCAGGTGTTCGTCTCCGGCGTCGGGCACCAGTCGGCAGCGAGCGCGACATGGTGTGCGGGTGAGGGAACCGATGAATCGATTCCGGACACTTTCGGAGGGTGATGGGCGCTCATTGCATCCGGCCCCGCATCCAATGCAAAGCATCGCAAACTACCGTGTCATTCTGCGCCGACAGCAGTGTCTCCGCACGCATGTGCACTCGGTGAGGATCTGTGCATGGTCCTGCAGGGATTCCTGCGACCCTCATACATAAAAGAAAATTTGACTTAAAGTGATTCGGGTACGGGCTATTGCAGCCGACTGGAATTGCCCCGCGGAGCGTTGCTGCGGCGCGAATGCAGCAATGCGCCGTCGGTAGCGTCGAGGCCCGCGTGACCAACGGGGCGCCCCCGGTCAGGCCATCCTTCAGCGTCAGCTCGACTGTGGCCGTCGGCATCAACCCGCGCAGCGCGTCCCCAGCCGCACTCGACCAGCGACTCGCCGGGCGGACGGCGCCCGGCGTGGTCGCCGCGTGGCGCAGCAGCCCGGTCTCGGCCGCAGATGCCCGATACCGTCGTGGACGCGCTGCGCACGGAACCAGAGTCCTTGGCCTGCAACGCCACCCATCGGCGCTGAGCGGCCGGGGCACCAGGCGATTCTTCTGAGACCGGCCGCCGTGCCGACGTCGTATCTTCGTCGAGCAGGTCGACGGGCTGAGCGAGCGGTATCGACGCTCCAGCTTCGGGCTGAAGCAGTAGCTGCGGGGCGTCGCCGTTGAGCTCGGCGGAGGGGTCGTGAACGGCTGTGCCGCAAGCTGCACTTGGCGGCGGGCCGCAGCCGGCTGCTGGGACTGCTCGAGGTTCCGCCGGTTCCCGACCGGGCCCCGGGCGTGCTCGTGGTCGACGAGCTCGCCTTCCGCCGCGGTCGCCGATATGGCAGCCTCCCGGTCGGCGTTGAGGCCGACTGCCCTGGGAGAATTGGATCTAGCGGTGGCGGAAATGACTGCCTGCTCAGAGCCACATTTCGGGATGGGCCAGCGTGATGACCTCCCGGTGCGAGGAGGACGCGGCGCCACAAAAGACTGCGGTTGGCGCATCCGTAGCCGCGGCCTGTGAGGAACTGTCGAATGACACGACGTACCCAGCACAGGGAGGCGGTGCTCCATGAGCGCACCCACACCCGCCGGCCCCCGGTCGGAAGGCCATGGCCTCCAGCCGCCCGCCTTCGGCCGACCTTCCCCGGCACGGATCGCCAGCGCTGACCACGGCTACGCCCGCCTCCTTACTGCCCAGGCTGCGCACGCGGACACCGGCGATCACGGCCAGGACGACAACGCGCCCGGTCCCCGATGAGCGCCACCCACGTAGCGCTCCACGATCCGCGCGGCTTGGCCGAGGCCGAACTCCCCCTGGACCGTGCTCCGCACGAGGCACTCATCACAGCCGTCCTCGCGTGGAAGGACCCGGACCTGGCACCCCGTGACTACGAACTGATCGCCCTTCACCTCACTGGGCACGCCCGCGCGGTGGCCGCCGACGTTGGGCGCCTCGCTGCAGCCCTGCCCAAGAACGACGGCCGCGGCGCCCTCGCCGAAGTCGTCCTCCGCGAAGCTGATGGCCGCCTGTCTGTCCCGTTCAAGGGCACTGCCGCCTGTGTCCAGAACCGCGCCCGTCTCGTCCGGGCCCTGTACACGCGGCTGGACCGCCTCACAGAAGCCGTGACCGCCGCCAGGTAGCCGACACGGCGTCACCAGTCCGAGAACAGGGGCACTCCGTCGGCAATCGCCGGTAGATCTGGTGGCGTGCACCTCAACGAGCTTGGCCCGCTGCTGGTCCGCCGCCGGGACGGCCGCCTCTGCTTCGACCGCTCCGCGCCGACCGGTCCCTGGGCGCCGTGCAGTGGCCGGAGGACCAACCTGGCGAATTGAAGCTGGCGAATCGGACAGAGCTACCTGAACATTGATCAGATGCTCTCTTAGTGAGTCAGATCATGTCACGCAGCCCTGCAGCAGTTCCGGCATTCGTGCTGTGTCGGACGGTTACACCAGGACGGGAAGCGATGCGAGCCCGCGGACGAGGCGCGTGTGGCGCCACTCCAGCCGGTCGGCTGGTCCAGCGAGCTGGATTGCGGGATACCGGCTCAGTACCGCTTGCAGGGCGATCTCCGCCTCGGCCTTGGCCAGGGGAGCGCCGACGCAGCGGTGGATGCCGTGGCCGAAGCTGAGGTGGGCGGTGGCGTTCCGGTCCAGGTCGAGCAGGTCTGGTGACGGGAAGCGGGCCGGGTCGCGGTTGGCGGCTCCGAGGGCGATCAGTACCGGGGTGCCGGCCGGGATGTCGGTGCCGCCGAGCGTGATGGCTTCGGTGGTGAACCGGAAGGTGGCGGTACTGACGGGGGAGTCGAATCGAAGCAACTCGTCGAGTACGGCCGGGACATCGTCCGGATTCTTGCGGAGGCGATCCAGCTTGGCGGGGTGCTGGAGCAGCGCGAGGGTGGCGGTGCCGAGAAAGTTGGTGGTGGTCTCGTGCCCGGCTACGAGCAGCAGTACCGCCAGGGAGACCAGTTCCTCTTCGCTGAGACGGTCGTCTCCGTCGCGCGCCGAGATGAGTCCGTCGAGGAGGCAGTTGCCGGGGTTCAGGCGCTTGGCGGCGATGAGCGTCGTCATGTAATCGGCCAGGGAACGCGAGGCCGAGTCGATGGTGTCGGGATCGCCTGCCGCGAAAAGCTCTCCGGACCATCGCCGGACGTCGGGTCGGTCTCCCGCAGGCACGCCGAGCAGTTCGCAGATCACGATGACCGGCAGCGGCACCGCCAGGGCGGCCACGAAGTCGAACCGTTCACCGACGGGCCACTGATCCAGCAACTCGTCGGTGACGCGAGCCATGAACGGGCGCAGCTGCGCGATGGCTCCGTTCGTGAACGCCTTGGTCACCAGCTTGCGCAGCCGGGTGTGCTGGGGTGGATCGGTGGCCAGCATGGTCCGTGCCACCGCCGGGTGAAGCCGACGTCGTGACTCCTTGCCCGCGAAGAACGCGGCCGTGTCCTTCGAGAGCCGAGTGTCGCCGAGGGCTTCCCGGGCTTCCGCGTAGCCGGTGACCACGTAGCTGGGGTGCCCATTGGCCCCGGTGGGCAGGGGCTGCACGGGGCAACTGGACCGCATGGCCGCGTAGGTGGGGTAGGGGTCCTGGAGGAAGCGGGGATCTTGGCTCAGGTCGGTCATGCTTTCAGGCTGCAGCCCGCTCAAGCTGGTCGTCATCCGCGACACGCCCAACACAGGGCCCTCAGGAGTTGGTTGGTCGGTTGCCAGAAGGAGCAGGAGCCGCTCCGTGTCCGCGCAGAGGTCCTTGCAGGAGAGGGCCATCGCCGACGGCAGGACGACTCGTCGGCGAACCGGCCGGTCTTCGAGGCGGGCGGCCCTGCCTTCACAACCACCGCTTCGACCGCCGTGGCTCCGTGCTCCGTTCCAGCGCCGAACGTGGCCCGGGCCCGAGATCGGGAGGGCCCTCGTGTGGGCCGGCCCTGACAGTCACGTGCGCGTCTTCGATGCCCGCTCCGGACAAGCCCTCACCGACGGCCCGCAGGAGCGGGCCGTCGTCATGGCCGAGGTCGACCTATTCCTCACGTGCCTTGTTGCGGAGCAGGAGGTCTGGCCGGGCGATGGCCCGCTGGCCCCACTCTTGCGTCAGGTGTGAGCCCACCGCTTGCCAGCGTACACGTGATGATGCCCAGCCGAGCGCGCGGCGCCGCAGGACGGTCTGCAGGATGTCCTCGGTCAGTCGGCACCAGGCCCGGCAGACCAGGGACCCGTGCTTGCCGTCACGGCGGCCAGGTACGCGGTGACGGCGGCTGTGTCCTGGGACTGGGTGCGTAGTCCGCTGTGTCCGTCCGGGCGGATCAGGAGGAGTTCGGCGTCGTGAGCCTGATACGTCGGCCGTGCCGTGGCGAGTGCGGTGACCATCGAATCAGGTTCTCCGCAGGACTCGGCCTGCGCCGGCCGCGATGGTGGTGGCCAGCAGCCAGCCGGTGCCGATGAGGACGATCCCCGCCCACTGCATGGCCCCGGACGGCTCGTATGCCCGTTCCTGGCCGAGATCGACCAGCGGCAGCAGGAGATCGAGGGTGTAGATGACCGGCTGGAAGCGGGGGTACGGGCCGCCGCCCACGGGTTCGGGCCGCCACGTCCCGAAGAGTGCGGAGCCGGCGGCCAGAAGGCACACCAGCAGCCATACTGCCCGCAGTGGGCGGTATCCGTAGCCGACCCCTGCGTCCTGCAGCAGGCTCCACAGCCGGGCGGGGAACGCGAGGGTCGGCCGCAGGTTGCGCTGCTTGGCGACCAGGACGGTCCGGGCGTCGGCGTCCCGGCCGTGGCGTCGGTAGACATCGGCCAGTTGCTCGTAGGGCTGGGGCTTGAAGCCCTCCGGGTCTTGCATCAGCCAGGGGAGGCGTTCCGTGGCGGGCAGGGTGGGACGCAGCATGTCGTACACGGTGCCGTCCAGGATCAGGGAGGCGGGCCAGGTAGAGGACTCGTCCCAGATCAGTGCCGCCTTGGTACGGCTGAGGTCGACGCTGCCCCTGGGAGGCTCTCGGAACTGAAGAAGCAGTGCGGCGACTTTCGTGCCGCGGCAGACGAGGGCTTCCTCTTCAACAGCCGTGTCCAGGATTGCACCCTCGAAGGACAGGACGCTGCGCACGGTGGCGTTGCTCATGCCGACCTTGCCGTGGACAGTGAATCCGCGGCTCATGTGCGCGACGCCTCCGATGTCGGTGCCGTGGGCGCTCAGGGCGGTCGGGCTGCTGTTTGGCGCGGTCAGTTCGGCCCCGTCCAGCAGGAGCGAGCCGCCGATCCGGGCGTCGCACAGGTCGACGGTGCCGTGTGCGGAGAGACCGTCACGGCAGTCGAGGTCGCCGCCGATGTGCGCGCGGGCCGCCGTCAGTGCCGTACCGGAAGAGTGGTTCAGGCGGGCGCCCTTGAGGACGACGCTGCCGCGTATCGAGGTGTCCGCGAGGGTGATCGGTCCGTCGATGACGAGCCCCCGCTCGGCCTGGATGTCGCCTCCGATCTGGGCGCAGCCGAGGTGGAGAGCGTAGTCGCCCGCGTCCAGGCCCGGGCCGGTGAGGGTGGCGTCGAGGAGTTCCAACGACGCCCCGATCGAGGCGCCGCAGAGGTTGACCGTTCCGGCGCAGGAGAAGCCACGGCCCATGTACAGGCCGCCGCCGACGGTGAGTTCGGACATCTGGAGATTTCCCCTGGGGGTGCTGATCGTCGCTCCCCGGAGTATGACCAGGTCCTGCACGCGGGCATTGGTCAGGTAGAAGGTGCCTGCGCAGTCCAGACCCGTCGCCGACAGGGATTCGTCCACGGCGACGGACCGGGCGTCGATGGCGGCTTCCCCGGGGCCGGGGCGGATCTTGGTGCCGTCGAGGAAGAGATGGGTGCCGACGGTCAGCGAGCGCAGGTCCAGGGTGCCGCCCGCCGTGCAGCCGGTGACCTTGAACTCCCGGGCGGTCCGGGCGCTGTGGGCTCGCAGCCCGGGGAACTGGCACTCGTCGAGTTCGAGCGCCTCCAACTGTGCGCCGTCCAGGCGCGGCGCCTCATCCAACCGGCACCGCCGCAGCCGTACGGCCCCGCCTATGGCGGCCTCGGACAAATCCAGCTCCCCGCGTATCCGCATGCCCCGCAGCCGGAGCCGGGCGAGGTGGCCCGAGCGCGGGGGCGGCACGGTCAACAACAGCTGGCGCACGGCCTCTCCCCGTACCTCCGGCACACCCTCGCACCACTCACCGCGCCGGTAGGCCTCCCACATCCGGCACTCGCCCTCACCCCACCCCGTCGGCGGGTCGTCATCGTCCGCCACCCGAGTCCCCCTCTATGCAGTGACGCCGATCAAATACCACGTTGCTGCCCACGCGGGGGAAGAAGTATCCGGGCTCCGTATGGAGGAGCTTGTTCGCCTCATCCCGATCTCATCGATGGCGCGTCACGTGCACTGCGGTTCATGTGGCCAACCATCGCGGTCTTGTGTCACGGGGATCACCGCTGGTCACTCTGTGCGGCGATAGATGGCTTGGACTGAGCAATTCGGTCAACGGATGCTCAGGCCAGAGGGCCGCTGTAACCACAGTTCCAGAGGCCCTGCACGCCCTGCAGGCCCGTGGGACGGGTGAGGCCAGGGTGGCCGGAACGCTCGGACGGCCAGTTCCGGGAGGCGGATAGGTCTTCAGCGCTATGGGTGCCCCAGGAGTGGCGCTGCTGGCCGGAACGCGTAGGCCTCAGGCTGTTGGGGACGCAGCCCCGGTCGATCTGATCACAAGCTGGTCCAGGGGCGCTTATCGCCGCGGGCCAGTGGTACCCACACCGGTGCGGACGGTCCGTGCTTTTCGATGTCCTCCAGGACGGCGGCACCGAGTGGCACCTCCCGGGCGAGGGCGGCAACGAGGGGGTGTTGGGCGGTCATGGCCTGCAGGTCGCTGATGCGGTCTTGCAGTCGTGCTCGGGTGGCGCCGGTGACGACGAACAGGACGCGGGGAAAGACGGGATACCAGCGCAGCCATGCCGGGCCGGTGGAGGCGGGTCGGTGGCGGCCGATGGGCTGTGTTTCGTGGTGGAAGAGTCTGGCGGAGTCGATGAGTTTCACGGCGAGGCGTTCGCTGCTCATGGTGGTGCGGTCGACTTCGACGAACGCGCGGAGTTTGCGGCGGTGTTGGCTGTCGACGTGCGTGTAGTGGAGGACGGCGTCGGCGACGAGTCGTTGGCCGTCGCCGATGGGGTGGGCGACTTCGGGTGTCCAGTCCCATGGTCCGTGTTCGTGTCCGAGGCGTCGGGCGTCGGTGGCGAAGGGCAGGTGGGCGCGGACGACGCACAGTGTGTGCGGTGTCTTCAGCGAGGCGGCGGTGGTGGAGGTGATGGGGTAGGGCGGCCGTCCCCGCAGCAGGGGGAGATCACGGGTCAGCCGTATCCCGTTGGGGGTGAGGTACCAGGCGTGGGTGCGTGATCGGTCTGCTTGCTGCAGCGGGGTGAGGTCGGCCAGGCCCGTGGTGCGCAGTTTGTTGAGGACGCGGGAGATGAGCTGGCGGGGGCTGTTGGGGCGTAGCATCGGCCGCAGTTGGCCGGTGGTGGCCATGCGGTGCAGGGGAAGCCCGGTCAGGACCTGCAGACGCAAGGGTTCAGCCGGGCTGGGGGCCGGTTCGGGGCCCGGAACACCTGAACGGGAACGGGTCATAGCAGCAGACAACCGCCTGCCCCTGACCATGAGCCCGACCATGGGGCCCTGACCATGGTTACGGCTCAGCAACGGCCTTGTGGTCGGGGCGTGGTCGGGCCCACCGGCTCCGGTCTGTCCGTGCCAGCTGATCGGATGAAGCCAATGGCTGATCCGAGCAGCGTCTGCTGCTGCGGGGCGTGGTGGCGAAGCCGCGCCGTGCCGGCCATCGGGCGACCCCCGGCCCGCAAGGGACCACTCCAAACCGGCATTGGTCTTCAGCGTCGCGCCGCTGGCTGCGGTGCCGGGCCGGTAGATGACTGCCGCGCGCTGCCCCTTTCGTGGAGGGCGCGCAGGAGCGGGGTGTGCACGTGGGGAGGGGCGTCATCCAGGGCGCGCGGCAGAGGGGGCAGCGTCGCCCGGCCCGCTTCGATGGCGGTCTGTTGGGCGGTGGAGTCGACGGCGTGGGCGAGCGTGACGCTGATCGTGTAGTTGGCCTCCGCGAGGGTGGCGGCGAAGTGGTGCGCGCGGGTGACGGCGTGCTTGGTGAGGGCCCGGTCGCCAGTCATGGTGACGGTGCTGACGGTCAGTTGTGCAAGTTGCTCGCGGTCGCGGACCCACAGGCTCAGCGGGCGGGTCCCAGGTTGGGGGGCGTGGACCGGGACGACTACGGGGCGCTGATTCTGGCGAACACGTTCGATGGGATGTCGAGGAACGATAAGGACCTGCTGGACTACTACGACGACGGGTGACTGAACGACGGCACTGGCAGACGTGGAGGCGGAAGGGCCCCGCGCCGGATTGTCCAGGCGGGGCCTTCGTCATGTGGTGGCGCTACTGCCGGAGCAAGAGGGCCTCGTACTCGCTGCAGTCGCCCCCTTCAGCGGTGCGCGCGTTGCAGCCCCGGCCGTACTCGTGGCTCTCGTATTCTTCGGCGGTCGCAGCCGCGTACTCGGAGCAGTTGCGGGCGGTGCCCTTCCTGACCTTGCGATGCAGGCCGGATTCAGGCGATCAAGATGGCGCCATCTTCCGATCAGTTGGTGGATCCGCACGGTGTGAGGCCTGTAGCCTTCGAGTCCTTCGCTTCCAGCGGCGCTGGCACATAAATCTCTTTCTCCGCCAAAGCGATGTCGCGCCGATCGCGTGCCGTGAGGCTCTTGATGTCTCCTCCGGGGAGCCGTTGCCACAACGTTCCGGAGGGCTCTGCGGCAACGAGCGAGGCAATGCTCCAGAAGGTGAGACGGAAGCGAGGGCTCACTTGGGTCTCAAGGACGCTGTAGGGGATCTCGTACCGGGTGCACGGGGGGATGGTTCCGAGTAACACCATGCCTGCTAGGGGCCGTTTGGCAATCCTGCCGTTCGGTTGCGTCCAAAGCTCCTCAGAGGCGATCTTCAAGTAGACGATCACAGGCTCAAGATTGCGATTGGCCACGAACTGTGTCCAAGTCACGCCGCCGCTGTCGTCTCGCTCGGTTTTCCACATCGTGAGGTGCGACGTCAGCTTGCGGCCCTCTTCCTGATGGTCCTCCCTGGATTGCGCAAGCTGGTCGTCGGCCACTTGGGCAGACTTCCATGTACCCCACGCCGAAACCGCCAGGCTTGCTGCGGCGACGACAGCAGCAGCAACTGCCGTGTGCCTTGTCCAGTCAGTGCGCTGATACCAGCGGTAAAGCCACCGAAATGGAGCGCTGGCCCAAAACCACATCGACCGAGGCGAATGGCGCTGATGGGAGCGTATTCGCAGCGGTGGGCGAGGGGTAATGGAACGTATGCGTAGCCGAGGTGGGCGAGGCCGTGGAGCAGGCATAGAACCTCTCGAGATTGGGCTTATGTCGCCCAAGACGCACGCACGCAGGCGTCAGTTCCGCCCTACGGGTGCCAGACGACGCAAGGACTTTCCTCGAGTGTTCAAGCCTTCCTGAGACGCATGCTCCGCGTTGGGCCGCGGGCACCACCCCACAGCCCAGTGGCGTGTCTGGACCGGGCAGGATCAAGCTCCTGGCGGGCGTCAAGGATGAGGTTCTCCGTGCTCATTTCCAGGCTGCATTGATCGTGAAGTACTCGGCCGCGAAGCTGCCCGAACTGGGCGGTGTCCTTGAGCTGGTGGAGGTTCTTCCGGTGTCGAGCGTCAGTGGTGCGTTGCTGCAGAAGCAGATGGGACGGTGAGTTCCTGACGGGCCTCAGAGGATCTGGGCACTCCGGGATTTCTGATGTTGGCCTGCGGGTAGTTCATCGCGAGATGGCCTACCCGGAGGAGGCGTGAGCGCCCGAAGGCCATAACGACCCGCAAGCCCCGGGAGGGGCGGTTGCCGAAGGGTGGAGGGGACAGGCAACCAACGGGCGTGACCAAGGAGTCCAGGCATGTTTCAGGCGTGCCGGGATCTTGGCACGCCTGAGAAGCGGCCACAGGTCCCGGAGAAGGGACCTACCGCTGTGAACACCCTCAACGCGGCGCTCAGTGCAGCCGCAGCAACTCTCGCGCTCGGGGCCGAGGTCTTCCGCTTCCTTCGTGACCGTCGAGCCCGGAGGCGGTCTGGGACGTCCATCGACGAGAGCTGATGTGAGCCGGCCGTCTGACGCTCCGGGAAAGGGGCGTCAGGCGGCCCGAGTCGTGAGTCGTCGTAGACGGCCTAGGTGTTGCGGGACAGGACGTTGGTAGGCAGGCCGATGTTCGGGAAAGCAGGATGCTTCGACGTGCGTCGGTCGGGTAGCGTGCGGGCCATGTCGAGTCCTGAGTCAGACAAGGTGGGGGCTTTCGGTCACGCCGTCAGCCCCCTGAACCACTGAGCTCGTAGCCCTGTCGTCGCGCCGCTTTCTGTGGTGGGACGAGTTTGCGCTCGGGGCTGGCCGCGGTGACGAGATGACCTTCTCGTGCCTCTCCTCACCTCGGAGCCACTCGATGCCTCTCCCGCTGTACCTGCTTGCCATGGCGGTCTTCGCCATGGGCACCTCGGAGTTCATGCTTGCCGGCCTCTTGCCGGACATCGCCTCGGAGTTCGACGTCACCGTCGGGACAGCAGGCGTGCTCACCTCGGCTTTCGCGATCGGCATGATCGCCGGCGCACCCCTGGTGGCCGCGCTTGCCCGCAACTGGCCCAGGCGCCCAGCCCTTCTCGGGTTCGTCCTCGCTTTCGCGGCAACGCACGCCTTGGGCGCCGTCACCACGGGCTTTCCCATTCTGTTCGCTACCCGAGTGGTCGCGGCAGTCGCGAACGCGGGGTTCCTCGCCCTCGCTCTGACCACAGCGGCCGCTCTGGTCTCACCCGACAGGAAGGGACGCGCACTGGCCGTCCTGCTGTCGGGCACGACGGTGGCCACGATCGCCGGTGTCCCCGGTGGGTCAGTGCTCGGCACGACACTCGGCTGGCGGGCCACCTTCTGGGCAGTCGCCGCTCTCTGTCTGCCTGCCGCTCTCGGCATCCTGAAAGGCATCCCCGCAGGACGTGACGAGGACGAGGCGACCGGCAGGCCGGCGTTGCGAGCGGAGCTCGCCCAGCTCGCCCGGCCGCGGTTGATCCTGGTGATGCTGCTCGGCGTGCTGGTGAACGCGGCAACCTTCGGCAGCCTCACCTTCCTCGCCCCCGTGGTGACCGACAGCGCCGGGCTGGGCGAGTTGTGGATCTCTGTCGCTCTGGTGCTCTTCGGTGCCGGTTCCTTCGTGGGCGTCACCGTCGCCGGACGGCTGTCCGACCGAAGTCCCGGCCCGGTTATCGCGATCGCCGGTCCGTTGCTGCTCATCGGCTGGCCCGCTCTGGCGGTGCTGGTCAACGAGCCGGCCGCCCTGTTCACTCTCATGTTCGTGCAGGGCGCGCTGTCGTTCGCGCTGGGCAGCACGCTAATCACCCGGGTCCTCTACGAGGCCGCGGGAGCCCCCACGATGGCCGGCTCGTATGCGACGGCGGCGCTGAACGTGGGCGCCGCCGTCGGCCCCGTCGTCGCTGCAGCCACGCTCGGCACCGAAGCCGGGGCTCTCGGACCGCTCTGGACAAGCGGGCTTCTCGTCGCGGTCGCGCTGCTCATCGCATTCCCCCTCCTCACCGTCATCACGGCCGGCCGGAACACAGAGGTGCTGCGGTGACACATGCGAACGCGCCCTTGAACATCGAGGGACGCCGACGGCTTGGGAGCGCTGCCGCACCCGTGCGATCGCACACGTCGCCGCCGAGGCGGGTGTCTCCCGCGCCTGTCTGTCCAAGTGGAAGAACCGGTACGACACGCACGGCGAAGTCGGGCTGCAGGACCGTGTCCGAGCGTCCCGCGGTCTTCACCGACCCAGATCCCGCCCGATGTCGTCGAACGTACCGAGCAGCTGCGGCGGGACAACAACTGGTCCGCCCGCCGGATCACCCTTGCACTCGCGAGCCAAGGCGTGCGGATCAACGAACGCACCGTAGGCCGGTGGCTGGAGCGCCTGGGCATCAACCAGCGCCGCTTCCTCGAGCCCGACGGCTCGACCAACAGGCGTCCGAAACGGATCGTGGCCCGCGACCCGGGCCACATGGTCCGCCTGGAGGTCAAGAAGGTCGGGCGTATCCCCGACGGCGGAGGGCGGCGGGCCCACGGACGCGGCTCCGAAGCAGGCCAGGGCTGCACAGCGCGCAAAGACCGGTGGGGCCAAGGGCGGGTACGTCTACCTGCACTCCGCCGTCGACGGATTCTCCCGCCTGGCCTATACCGAGCCCCTTGCCGACGAAAGGGCCGTCACCACGGTGGCATTTCTCAGCAGGGCCCGCGCGTTCTTCGCCGCCCACGGCATCCACCGGGTCGTGCGTGTGGTCACCGACAACGGCGCGAACTACCGCGCCGCGATCTTCGAGCGCGCCCTCATCCCGTGGGCCTCCCGCCATCAACGGACCAAGCCGTACACGCCCCGCCACAACGGCAAGGTCGAGCGCTACCAGCGCATCCTCGCTGAAGACCTCCTGTATGCCAGGCAGTGGTCCTCTGAAGCAGAACGGGCGCGGGCGATCGCGGTCTGGAACGTCCACTACAACTACCACCGGCCTCACACCGCCGCCAGTAACCGTCCTCCGGTCTCGCGTCTCCACGTGGGCGTCACCAACGTCATGGCCAGCAACACCTGGGCCCACATCCCGAGCACGTTCGCGAACACCAGTTGGCCATCTGACTCCTTCCTGAGCACGCGGACCTGCGGCGGTCGTTCCCAGCGCGCTCAGCTGCGAGGCGGCGGCACTGCGAACTCCCGCTCCACGTGCCGGGTGTCCAGCCGCAGCTGCAGCACGTTCCGGCGGTGCGCGGACTCCAGAGTGGCCTGGAGTGGGGAGTGCGGTACTGCCAGTACCGGGCAGCCGGCGTGGGCGAGGCAGTGGCGGGCGACTGAGGGCCACATTGCTCGGCGCAGCCGGCCCCGTCGTCCGGCGCCGATCACGATGACGTCGTTCTCACGGTCGGCGAGCTGCACCAGCGCCGGTCCCGGGACGCCCCGGGCGATGAGTGACCGGCCGGGCAGCCCGGTGTCCGTGCCGCCGAACACCTCGTACAGCGACTTCAGCAGTCGCTCCCGCGCCAGCCGCTCCCAGTCCTCGACCAGGATGGTCGCGGCCGTGGACCTGCGGGCGGCGATGTTCCCACCGGGCGGCTCCCAGGCCAGCACCGGCCAAAGCTCGGTGCCCCGCCGCCGGGCCTCGTCTGCGGCCCGGGCCAGGGCGGTGAGACTGCCCGGCGAACCGCTCACTCCCACGACGAGGCGAGCGGTCGAAGACGGGTGGGACTCGGACATCTGATCCTCCTCGGAACAGCCTCCATCTCACCTCTGTTCCTGGGCTTTCGAACACCGCTCGCGGCACTTCTTGGCACCCTTCTGACGGCCCTTCACACGCCCACCCAGCAGCCGCGTCAGCACTCCGTCAAGGTCGCCCGGATCACCGTCAGCGTCCCGTCAGGGCCCGCCCGTCAGCGGGGGAGACCGGGCATAACGTCGAGGGCGAGCCCCGGTCCGCCTCCCCGCGTCCGGGGCCTCACAGATCACCCGCACCCTGCCTTTCAGGAGGCACCCCATGGCAGAACTCCTTCAGGACGACGATCCCGAACCCTGCGATCGATCCCCGGCCGGCCCCCTCTACGTTCCCGTCCGGCCGGGCCCTTCCGGATGTGCGGCCCGGCTCTTTCGCACCCCGCTCGGTGACCGTTCGGCCGTCGCCTTCACCTCCGCGCACAGACTCACCGCCGCGCTCGGCCCCGACCAGGCATGGATCCGCCTCGCCGAGCCCGCCCTGCGCGCGCTGACCGCCCCGCTCGGTATCACCACCGTCACGGTGGACCCGCTGTTCTCGGCATCGGCTCCCGCCCCGGTCGAGCCCGCCGCTTCCGTTCCCGCACTGCGGATCGCCTGAGCCCGAGAGGGGCCGTCACGATGACCACGGTTCACGAAACCGCCGCCACCACCGAAGCTGCCGCGTCCGCCGAACTGTCGGTGTGGCCCGCCTCCACCACCGAACCCCGGCACGGCCACCTCGCGGTGGGCGGCGTGCTGCTGGCGGCGATCGCCGACCGCTTCGGCACCCCCGTCTACGTCCTCGACGAGGCCGAGGTCCGCGACCGATGCCGCACCTACCGCGACGCCTTCCCGGACGCCGAAGTCCTCTACGCCGCCAAGGCGTTCCTGTGCCGGGCCATGGCCCACTGGGTCGAGGAGGAGGGCCTCGGCCTCGACGTCTGCTCCGCCGGTGAACTGGAACTCGCCGTCACCACCGGCTTCCCGCCGGACCGCATCACCCTCCACGGCAACGCCAAGTCCCCGCACGACCTGGAGGCCGCCCTGCGTCTCGGCGTAGGGCGGATCGTCATCGACAGCCCGTCCGAGATCGCGCGGCTGGCCGCGGCGGTCGGGCCTGGCGGCCACCAGAAGGTCATGGTCCGGGTCGTACCCGGCATCAGCGCCGGCGGCCACGAGAAGATCCGCACCGGCACCGACGAGCAGAAGTTCGGCCTCTCCATCGCCGACGGCTACGCCCAGCACGCCATCGCCCGCATACTCGATCAGCCGCAGCTCGAACTCACCGGCCTGCACTGCCACTTGGGCTCACAGATCACCAGCGTCAAGCCGTACCTCGTCGCCGTCCGCCGCATGGTGGGCCTGATGGCACGCCTCCACGAGCAGCATGGCCTGACCCTGCCTGAACTCGACCTCGGAGGCGGCCACGGCATCGCCTACCGGCCCGGCGAACCCGCCCTGGACCTGACATCCTTGGCGCGCGAGGTCCGCGCCGAACTCACCGACGCGTGCGCCGCGGCCGGACTCGCCGTCCCCCGACTGATCATCGAACCAGGGCGGGCGATCGCAGGTCCGGCGGGCGTCGCGCTCTACCATGTCCTGTCCGTCAAGCGCACCGGCTCGCACACCTACGTCGCCGTGGACGGCGGCATGAGCGACAACCCGCGCCCTGCCCTGTACGGCGTCCGCTACGCACCCCGCCTGGTCGGCCGCCACAGCACCGCGGCCCCGGCCCGGGTGACCGTCGTCGGCCGGCACTGTGAGGCGGGCGACGTCCTGGCCGCCGACGTCGAACTCCCCGCCGACGTACGCCCCGGAGACCTCCTGGCCGTACCCGTGGCCGGCGCCTACCACCTGTCCATGGCCTCCGGCTACAACCTGGTCGGCCGCCCGCCGGTGGCCGCCGTACGCGAGGGCCTCGCCCGCGTCTTGGTCCGCCGGGAGTCCCTGGAGGACATCCGACGGAGGGACGTGGGGCTTTGACATGCTCCTCGCTCTGAAGGGCGAGGATTCTGGCCCTCCTTGACTGGCTGCCGTGTCGCTACGCGGCGCGGTGTCCGGTCGGGAATCCGTGGCTTCCGGCTTCTTCGCACTGCGCTGCAGGTCCATTCCCGGACGTTGAGGGGTTTGGGTCCGTCCACGGCGCCGCAGGTGGAGCAGGTCTGGGAGGTCGGTGTGAACCGGCCGATCGTGACCAGGGTGCGGCCGTACCGTTGCGCCTTGTACTGGAGCATGCCAATGACCTGAAGGCGTACCGCAGCTGTATGACGATCACCGTAGGCACGTCGAACCCACGTCGTGACCGGAGGCGTGTGAACGATCCGTCACCGTGACGAAGCAGGGTCCGGCTCCGCCGCAATGAGGCCGCGACGCTCCGCGTCGCAACCGCAAGATTCGCTTCGCCCCCGGCCCAAGACGTCGTTTCTGATGGTGAGGAACGGATCGTCGGCGTCTATAGCTCCGTCCACCCGGCACGATTGGAGTAGGACTCGTAGCTGTACTGGGTACTGCGGTCCCACTCGTCTCCGGTGAGGTGCTCGTATGCGTTGTTGGGTACGTAGAGCAGTGCCTCGGCCCAGACGAGGTCGCTGGCGTAGGGCATGAACCGCTGTGGGTCCCGAAGTACGCTCTCGTACTCCTCCCGGCCAGCTGCGACGACCGCAGCCCTGGTGTAGAGGAACTGATCGCTCGACAGATCATCGCCATATTCCTGACGGTCCAGTCTGTACAGTGCCCAGGAGAGCTGCTCGGCGAAGCCGACCACGTCAAACACGGGTCCCTTTGCTAGGCGGGCTGCCAGAGAAGCGGCGAGCTGATGGCCGTCAGGGTCAGGGGTTGAAGGGCTGCACTCATGGATGAGCTGCCAAAAAACGTCCTCGTTCATGTCGCAGAGCATGACGGACGGGTGTGACAGGCAGCATCGTCAGGCCTTCTCCCTGGCCAGTCTGCGATAGGCGATCAGGGCTGCGGCTATGCCGACGAAGGCGAGGAAGTGTTCGGCCTTGCGCTCGTAGCGGCGGTGGAGTCGGCGGCAGCCGGCGAGCCAGGACTCGGTTCTCTCGACGACCCATCGGTGGCGGCCGAGCCGCAGTGAGGACTCGATGCCCTTGCGGGCGATGCGGGGGCGGATGCCGCGCCTGCGGAGCCATCGGCGCAGGTGGTCGTAATCGTGAGATTGCTCCGGGGCTCTGAGGATCTGCTCGCCGGGGTATTACCGAAGAACGCGGGGTCCGTAAGGTGTGTCGGGGGGATGCGGCTCATGGTATTCAACATCATCTCGCTCGTGATGTCGGTGATGGCCTTGGCGGCATCCACGTGGGGGGTCAGCCAGCAGATCAGACGGGCCGGCGCCGACAGTGATCTGGCCATGACGACGGAAGTGCTGTTGACCCACATTCGCGACCCTGAGTTCCAAAAGGATCAGCGCTGGGTCCTGTTCGAGCTGACCTCGCAGCACAGTCCTGACCAAGGTATCGACCTTCTGCCGGATGAGGCCAAGTACCGGGCGTGGAACGTCGCGTTTGTCTTCGAAGCCATCTCCATCATGATGCGCTTCGGCATCGTCAACTCCGAGATCCTCATCAGCCTGTCGCACCATCGCCTGATGCGGACTTGGGAAGTCCTGGAGCCGTACATCCAAGCCGAGCGTGCCCGGCGCGGCAGCGTGGTCTTCCCGTTCTTCGAGGACGCCTACGCCACGGCGCGACGAACCGATCCGGAGGCGCTACATCGCCGGCTGGGACTCAAACAGGCAGACGGCAGACGGCGGTGAGCAGAAAGCTGCTCGGCACGTGCCGAAGAAGTTCACCCAGCGGATCGAGTACGCGGCAACGAACAGTGGCGCCGGCAGCAGCAGTTGGACCAGCCCGCCGACCAGGCCACGCCCACTGGTCAGCTGCCCACTTGCGCGTCGACGCTGCTGGTTCTCTCCGCGGACGGCAAGGGCATCGTCATGAGGCCAGAGCATCTGCGCGAGGAGACCGCCCGCGCCGCCCAATGGGCCCAACACGTCTTTCGCACCCGGCTGTCAAGTGGCGAGAAGGCGAACCGGAAACGGATGGCGACGCTGGCCTGCGTCTACGACACCGCCCCCGGCCGTCCGCCGCCCGCACGACGTGATCGCCCCGCCCGGCGGCGGCACCGGCAACTGCTGGCCTCGGCCAGGACCTCGGGCCAAGCACAAGTGGCTCACCGGCTCCGTCGAACAGGACTCCGCCCAGGTCATCGCCTCCACCTTCGCCCAGGCCGAAGCCCGCGACTCTGAACACCTCCGCGACAGGATCGTCCTGGTCGACGGCGCCCGCCACCAACTCGACCTGATCCAGGCCGAAGCCGCCCGCCGCGACGTAGGGATCCACATTGTCCTGGGCATCGTGCACGTCCTGGCAAAGCTCTGGTCCGCGGCCCGCTGCTTCTACGCCTCCACCGATCCTGACGCCGAAGAATGGGTCGCCGCCCACGCCGCCCGCCTCCTAAACGGGGCCACCGACGACGCCGTCATCGCCCTGAACGCCGAGGCCGACGAGTGCCACCTGACCGGCGAGCAATGCACCGGCGTCGACAGGTGCGTCCGCTACCTGAGCAACATGCCGTCTCTTCACTACGACCAGGCCTTCGCCAAGGGCTGGCCGATCGGCAGCCGTGCGATCGAGGGAGCGGCCAGGTATCTGGTCGCCGACCGCCTCGCGATCACCGGAAGCCGGCGGAGGCAACGCCTTGTTCCACCACCAAGAAAGGGACCGTCAGTCGGCATGGGAGGAGCCTATGACCCTCTGTGGCTGTACCCACTGCCTCAAGAAGCTCGTTCAATCCTGACGCTGCAGGTCGACAGGCCGAGCTCGGCGGTGATTGGCAGTCACTCGAGAAGCCGCCATGAGGTCACCAGCCAGGCGAGTAAGAGCGAGGACACGGCGGCGGCGACGATGAGCTGCGGCACGTGCAGGGCCGACGGCAGCGGCACGGCCATGATCGCGTTCACGCCGCACATTTGGATGAGGACGAGCAGAATTCCCGTGAGCTTGTAGGACGGCCAGGCATCGCCCGCTCTGCGGATCAGCCAGCTGACTAGGACGATGGCGAAAAGACCGCCCGTAGCGAGGCCCTGACCGATGGGAGTCTGCGCGAATTGACTGGTCACCCACATGATCACCGTTATGGCGATGGCCATGGACAGGGCCCCCACCCACCAGTCCGTGACCCATCGCGGTGGCGGATCCACGATCCACCGCGGCGGGGTCGCCGAGTGGCCCGGCTGTGAGTATGCGGGAGGGGGCAACTGCGGATAGGACGGATAGGCGGAGGCGGTGGGGTACTGCGGCCGGGCGTCTGCCGGAGCTTGGCTCGGCCACGTCGGGTACGGGCCGACGCCAGGATCCGCCTGGTCCGGGAATCGGCGAACCTGCGCCTTGTCCTTGCGCACTTCCCGGATCCCGAACCCTACGCTGGTGAGTCCGAAGGCGATGGTGATCCCGTTCGCGATCCAGTCCGTCACAGGCCAAGTGTCGGCTCAGCGAACCGAAGTTGTCACTATCTTGGAACGTCCATCTGGCCGAAATGGGCGAGACCAGGATGAGCGCGGCCTCCTGCTGCGGGCTGAGGTGCGTCTGGCTACAGCGTCTGCGGTGCGGAATGAGCAGGCCGGTTCCCTGGTAGTCGCTGTCGGCGATGACTGGGGCCCGCGGCAGCCCCGGTCGACACCGGACTCGGTGAAGGCCCTGCAGTCGTCGCGACTGCCGGGCAGCGGGAGACCGATCGCCACGACCAGGCGGCTGTTGGCGTCGATGACGACCTGCAGGTTGGTCGAGTACCGGTAGTTCTTGCTGGAGGCGGCGATGCTCCGGTCGCGGTTGGGCGCCAGGGTGCCGTCGACGTTGCAGACGGTGTCCTTGCGCGGCCGGCGGGCCGGGGAGATGGCCAGCAGCGGTGCGAGGTGATCGAGGATGCGGCGGCAGCAGACGTCGAGACCCCGAACAGCGGTGCCACCTGCCGCAACGTGAGATTGGTTCGCCAGTACGTCGCCACCAGCAACACCGCTCCTGCAACGGCAGTCGCCAAGGCCGGCCCCGCTGAACGTCGCCGCCACGACGCCGTACCAACGCCACCAGCCTGGCGAACTGCACCTCGGTCAGCGCGGAGAACGGCTCCATCCGTTTCAGATCATCCGCTGAGATCACCCCACCCATGCCCAGCCAACGCATCAACAGCACCAGTTACGAGACAACCTCCAGGGTGGCCCACGCAACGGGCCCAATGGGACGGTCGGAGGCTTCACCCCTGCAGCGCCGCACAAGGCGGGTTCCTGAGGGAGATCGATCCGGAACTTGAGGGGCTTTCGCGCCAATGAGTTCATGTCTGTTGCGTTTTCGGCATTCCGGACGTGGGAGCAGGCGCTGAGGGGCGATTGCTTCTGTTGCCGAGTTGATCCGTTGTCACGCGGGGATCGAAGTACCGGTTAGTTGCTCAGAGAGGTTCCAGAGGCGGCGCTGGAGCTCGGGGTCGTGGGAGGCGGCGCTGGACTGAACCGCGATGGGGTGTCCCTTGCTCTGCTGGAATCCTCGAGGGCCGTAGTACTGCCCGCCGCGGGCTTGAGGGTCGGTGGCGGCACGCAGAACCGGTAGGGCGCCCATCACCGGCGACTGCAGGAGCAGGGGGCGGATGGCGGCGAACGCGGTGCGGGTGAGCAGGGAGTTGTGTGCCATTGCCTGGCGCGAACCGGTGGTGTCGGCGCCACCGGGGTGTGCGGCCAATGCGAGTGGTCCGCCGTTGCCCACGCGGCGGTGGAGCTCATAGGTGAACAATAGGTTGGCCAGCTTGGAGTGCCCGTACGCAGCGGTCTTGTTGTAGGTGCGTCGCTGCCAGTCGAGGTCGTCGACATCGATGGGGCCGCCCATGCGGTGGCCGGCGCTGCTGACGGTGACCACTCGTGACGCGGGATCAGGGGGCAGCAGGTCCCACAGCAGTGCGGTCAGGGCGAAGTGGCCGAGGTGGTTGGTGCCCATCTGCAGCTCGAAGCCGTCCGCTGTGATGGTCCGGCGCGGGGTGTACATCACGCCGGCGTTATTGATCAGCAGATCGATACGTGGGTGCTCGGTGCGGATTTCTGCTGTTGCCGAGCGGATCGAGGCGAGGGAGCTCAGATCGAGGTGCTGGACGCGAACCTGGGCAGTGGGCTCGGTAGCGGTGATCGCCTCAGCGGCTCGTTTGCCTTGGGCAGGGTCCCGTACCGCGAGCGTCACCGCTGCCCCGCGCACGGCCAGGGCTTTCGCGGTTTCGAATCCGATCCCGGTGTTGGCTCCGGTGATGACCGCGGTGCGGCCTTGCTGGTCGGGTATGTCGTCGGTGCTCCAGCGCTGGCGCATGCTTTGATCCCTCCAAGGATTCACGGTGTGTAGGGAGGCATTGGCGGTCGACGCACCATTCACATGGTTAATACCATTCACCTCATGGTAAATCATGTTAACCTTTGGGGTATGGCAGTCAAGCGAGCACGCCCGAGCGGCGTCCACCACGGAGACCTGCGCAATGCGCTCGAGCAGGCCGCGCTGGCCCTCGTCGACGAGAAGGGGCCGCACGGATTCACCCTCGCCGAGGCATGCCGCAGGGCCGGCGTCAGCGTCTCCGCGCCCTACAAACACTTCGCCGACCGTGATGCCCTTCTGGCCTCCCTGGCTCTGAGGGGATACGAGGAGCAGCGGCGGCGCTACCGGGCGGCGCTGGCCGATCACGCGGATCCCGCCGAGCAGCTGGCCGCCTTCGCCGCTGCTTACGTTCGGTTCGCCGCCGAGGAAAGGGCCCTGTTTGCCATCACGTTCCTCGCCGGCCTCAACAAGGAACACCATCCCGAGCTCGCCGCGGCGGGAGCCGTCCTGCATGACGACCTGACACCCGTGACCAGCCAGATCACTGGAGACCTGGAAGAAGGGCTGGACCTGCTGGTCCAGGTAGCCGCGGCCGCCCAAGGCCTGGCCTTGTTCCATCAGGAGCAACTCCTGCCCGGCGCCCGCAACTCCAGGGCCTGGGTCGAGGAGCAGGCGGCCCGTACCGCCCGTGCACTCGCCGCCCGATGCGGCCCCCAGTGACACCGGAGGAAAGACCATGTCCACTACCCAGAAGTCCTATACCGAGGCCCTGCCTCACATCGCCGGCAGCAAGCACGTTCTGCTGACCACCTTCCGAAAGAACGGAAACCCCGTCGCCACACCTGTCGGCACCCTTGTCGACAACGGCACCGTCTACGTGCTGACGGACCCGACCACCGGCAAGGTCAAACGCATCCGCAACAGCTCACAGGTCACCATCGCGCCGTGCACGATGAGCGGCGCGATCCCGCAGGGCGCGCCCACCGTCAGCTCCACCGCCCAACTGCTGGACGGCCCCCAGACCTCCCGCGTCCAGAATCTGATGAAACGGCGTTTCGTCATGTACCGCCTGGTCGGCCTTCTCGATCGCGCTCTACGGCGTCAGCGCCCCCTCGTAGCCATCGCCATCACTGCAACCTGAACCGCCTCGCGCCAGACCTGCCGAACCTCGCCTGGCGAGTCGCGGTAAATGGTATTAACCTTAAATTATTCGTACCCCTGACTCGCAATCCCGAAGCACCCTCATGGACACCCGCTATAGTTTGATTCAGATCGAGCGCGTCGCTTTCCCGTCGGACGGAGCGCCCCTGATCGGTCAGCTCTTACCGGCCCCCGGCAGCGAACTCGGACCGGCTGGCGGCGATGATCGTCACGGGCGCGTGGGGCACGGTCAAGGAGCAGATGCCCGCCGGATACACCAGAGAACTGGCGTCACCGCGGGTACGCAGCGCTCACGTTTGACTTCAAGGGATGGGGATAAAGCGACGGACGTCCCCGGTCCATCCACCGGCGATACAGCCAGCTCCATGATCAAGCCGACCAGCATCAAGACCAGCGAGGAAGTGCGTGACCGGCTTGGCCGTTGCCAGCGCGGGCCCCGTGGACGAGATCGCTCGCTGTGAGGTCAATCCGCGGGCCACTGCCGTGCGGTGACGGTCCACGGAGGTCACCTCGTCCAGGAAACGGCCTGGGCTCCGCGCGACGATGGACACGTGATCGCCCGGTCAGCACCTTACTGATCCTTTCGTAAGTTCGGTGGGTGTGCTGGGTGGATGGTCAGGCCGGCGTGGGCGAGAAATGACCATGGCAGTTGTGGATTGTGGTTGATACGTTGGATGCCTTGCTCGGTGGCGTCGGCGACATCGGCGAGGTGGTCGCCAGCTAGGTTGGCGAGTTGCGCCTAAACGCGGGCATCACCAGCAAGGAACTCGCCCAACGTCATTAGTCAGCCGAATGTTCGCTCGGTGATGTCCGTGGGATGGAAGTTGCGGACGGGCGTCCAGAATTCGTGAAGTCTGAGGTCGTCGGCCCAGCTGTCGAGTTCCTCGTCCGTGTCGTGGAAGAACCAGGACTCAAAGTGCCCACAGTGCCCGAAAGTTGCGGGACGGGTTCGTCATGGAGTTCGCAGTGGAGCTGGATGTAATGGTCGTGCTCGCCTGAGGCATCGTTGACCTCGAACTGCCGGGCAAAGTCCTGGGTGAAGGCGGGTTGCCCATCGAAGGCGTGGGTTCCGATCTGGCAGAGCAGGCATCCGCGCCGGGAGTGTTCGCTGCATCGAAGCGTTGCGAGCCAAAGCGCACGAATCTCAGCCACACCTCGTCCACGCCCAGTTCGGCGAGAGGTTGTTGTCCAGGGCTCAGCTCATGCCGAAGCTGCTCCCGGGCCCACTCTATGGGCAGTCTCTTCGACATTCCTGTCCGTCTCGGGCGCGAGGGAATCTGAGGTTTCACGGAGTTACAGCATGCCTTCGAACGGTCGTCGACGGTCTCAGTACCGCACGTCGGCCGTCATTGCCGAGGTACCCGTCAGGCGCAGCATCTTTCCGTGATTGCTGATCTCCGTGGTCCCCTCTTGCCCGTCTGCTGACCATTTCAGGAGGCCCTTCCAGCGGCAGTCCCGTTCCCTGGCTTTCACGATGAGCGTGAAACGTGACATCTCTTTGTCGGTGACCCCGAACGGGAACGCCGTAACCGGGCTCCGTTCCGGGTCGTCTCCCAGGTCACCATCCGCGGGCACGATGTAGGCGACCGGGGAGTCGAGATCGACCGTGATCAGCTTGGACGTCACCAGCCCTCCGCCGAAGTAGTGGAAGTATGGGCCGGCCAAGGCATCCTGACACTCCTTCTCGATCTCCAGCCCGTCGATGTTGACTGTCGCGGGCGTCGAGCTCTGAAGACTGAAAGTGATCACCTGACGCAGGGCCGGGACGGCTTCGCCGGTTCTCTGCCATTCGCGGAGAACCTTGCTGATCTCGTCCCGGTCGGCGGACGGCAGCGACTTACCGGGTGCGATCCAACCCTGGGTCGGGTCCTGGTAGATGACTTCGCGTGGCACGAGTTGCAAGGTGGTCGGCGGCGGATCACCGATGCCGAAGAGGTCTTTCACCCACTGCTCAACCGGAGTGGTTACTGCAGTCACGACCACGGCCGTCACCACGGCGCCCACCAGGGCGAGGATCCTCGGACTGAGCCAGCGCCGTGCACCCTCGCCGCCCCCATCGCCTTGTGAGGGACGTTGGGTAGGCGGACCGTCGTCAGGCCCCGTACGAGAAGACATGACTCGAAGGCTAGGCGCCGATCTGCCCACGCCGGGCTGCACGCACCCCGGCACGCCCACACCATCCCGCGCTCAGCCGAACAGGGCGAGCATCAAGCGCGGGTGTTGGACACTTGTTCAGTAGCCCTTCGCCGCCGGCCTGATGGTGATCCCAATGTGCTGAAGGTCAGCCTGTTTCGGATCGCAGGGCCAGTACCGCATCGCCGAGTCGCACATCCCAGCCATGGCGCGCCGGCACGGCTTGGGCGCCGGCGATCCCGGCCTGCGGATCGGTCAGCGCTATGGCGACGTCCTCATGGAAGGGGAAGCTGTTCCACCTCAGTTCCCACCGTTTTCCCGTGGCCCCACAGACGTCGGCCCCTCCGGCTCCACGCCAGCGTGCGGCCCAGAGAGTCCATGAACCAGCTGCCCAGTGCCCATTGCTGGTTGGGGGTCGCGCAGGCCGATCCTTGAGGTCAGACCCGACAGGAGTACCAGCGCCTCCTGCGTCATGGACGGTACGTCGTCCAGGGCCTTGCGCTCCGGGCCCGTCAGGCCGTGGTGCACGCTCCACACCCGGTGGTCCTGCCACTGGCGGTCTGCATGCGCCGGAGGCGCTGGAACTGCTGGAGCCTCAGGTGAGGTAGCCGCCGCGGCGTCCTGTAGGGCCTTCGATCGGCTCCTCAGCGAGGTTCCCCCGCGCCCCTTGTCCGGGACGACGGCCGCTCGCCGGCTGAGTTGGCGACGACTCGAGCTGCAGGTTGTGACCGTCATGTCTGGGATGGTTCTCTCACGAGCCGTCCCACAGCCCCAGCCGTTACAGACGGCGCTGGCGATGTCTCTCGCACAGCGCCGTGAGCCCGAAGATCCCACCGAGCAGAAGGCCGCCGATCGGCGCGAAGGGGGCTAGTCCGTATCCGGTCCTCGCTCGTTGAGCAGTGCGCGGCGGATGGCGCGCCGCTGAGCCGCTGTGGTGGCGCCCCAGATGCCGGCGTCCTCCCCGTTCTCGATGGCCCAGAAGCGGCAGTCGAGCAGGGCCGCGCAACGACGGCAGACCGCCCGGGCTTGATCGACTTGAGGGTTGCTGTCCAGCTCCGTGAGGGGAAAGAACAGCTCGGGATCTTCGTCCAGACAGGCGGCGTCACGCATCCATCCGCGATCGCTCCAAAGACGGCGAGGGGGGACGAGGTCGTGCACGGTGCACCTCCGCACAGTTCCAACTGCGGTCCGGCTGCGGCAACGAGGTGCCGCAGACCCGGCAGAGGTGCTCCTTTCACTGTAATGGCGGTGCGGCAGGGATGCGCGCCTTGCTTGGGCTCCTGTGATCGCAGGGCCAGGCCGCGCTGTTGCCCGTACTGCTCGTCAGTGCGGCCGTTGGCTTCTGGCCACGACCAGGTGCCGCGGTATCCACAGGCAGTGGATGTGACAGAGGGGGATGGAGGCGACGGATCGGCACCTGATCAGGTGATGAGTCTGTTTGCGGCTTGCACTCCGCCCGTGGGGTACCGGGAGTGGTAGGCGGTCGAAGATGTCGCGCAGAGCGCGCTAGCTGTGGTCCGGCGCAGCGGTGGTGACGCCTGTCGTGGTAGATGGCGCGGCCGGGCGGCATCCGGCGGTCTGCTGGCCATGGGCGTGTCGCAACTGGTCACGAGCGTGCTGTGCATGCAGTTGGCCGATCGGGAGCGTCCGCCGAGCAGTGATGTTCGCACGATGAGGTCGAGGATCGGGCGTTGAACAGGAATATAGGGCTGTTGCTGTTTCGGCTGTCATGCTCTGCCGCGTGCGCCTGGGCATCTCCGTGACCGGCCGTCGCGCGCTGCCTAATCGGTTGCGCGACGTTGCCCGGTATTCATGGCGACAGTTCGATGGGGTTGATCCCGGGCGCTGTGGGCACGGTGTGGCCCGCGCGCCTGCTTCTGTCGGCGTGGATGTGTTGCCGCGCAGTGGCGTCGCTTGTCGGCCTGATCCGATCCCTGTGAGCGAGAGCGCTCTTGTCTCACACCGAAGAGTGAATTCCAGGCCGCTGTGGGTGCGGCGCGCTGGTGGGGGACCCATCTGCTTCGCTGCAGAATCTACAGCGTTGTGAAGATCGTAGGGGGGTGGGTGGCGGGTGCCCCGCTGTGTCTCTCGCTCGAATCGCACTGGGCGAGTTGTTCTTGAAAAATGTGCACACTGAACCTTCACATTTGGGCAGATGGGAGGTGTTGCGGGAAGCGGCTTGCCAGACGGGCATTCGCGAGAGATCGTTGCCTGACGGCAATAATTTCTCTGGGGTTGGAGAGGTGAGGGACTCGCGCAGCGGGTCCTCAGTATTTGGTTGCTACTCAGGCGCAGGCGGGCGCGGAACCAGACTTCCCGTGGGGCAGTGCCCCTTACCCGGTGCTGGTCGCTGATGCGGCGGGCACGCTCACAAAGCGCAACGAAGCCGCTCGAGTGGCGCTGCCCGCAGCGTGCCCCGGAACGCATCTTGCCGATGTGGTTCCGGCCTGGCTCGCCGCGGCCCACCGCTCAACGTGCCTTGCTGGCCTGCGGGGCGTGCATGAGCCGAAGGCGCCGCTGTCCGGCGTGATCGCAGGACGGCGTTTCGAGGCGCACTCCAGCGTGCGGGACGACGGCACGGTGGCGTGGTGGCTGGTGGACGACACCGACCATCAACTGGCCCGTGAGGCCCTGCGTATGGAGCGGGAGCAGACGGCGTTTCTCGCGGCGGCGTCCAGTGCACTGCTGTCCTCGCTGAATCTGGGACGGTGCATGGACGTGACCGCGCAGATGGCGTCCGATCACCTGGCCGATGCGGCCCTGGTGATCGCACCGTCCCGTGGTCGCCGGTTGCCCGTGGTGTCCTGCTTGCGTGGTGGCACCCCTGTCGCGTCTCAGGAAGCGATCGATCCTGACGAGGTTCCCGGTCTGGGTGAGGCTCTGCGTGGGTTCCCTCCGGTTCCTTCCCGATGGATCGATGCCTCCGCGGCGCCGCACTGGATGACTCCTGAGGGCTTCGGTCCCATCGGGGCGATAGTCATCACTCCGTTGCCCGGCCACGGCGTTCCTGCCGGTGCGCTGGTCCTGCTGCGCAAGGAGGGCAGAGCCGCCTTCACCGATGAAGAAGAGGTCTTCGCCCGCCTTTTCGCCGCACGTGCCGGAGCGGCGATGTCAGCGGCTCGCCTGTACGCGGAGCAGACAGCCATCAGCGAGGTCCTTATGCGGGATCTGCTGCCCCCGGTGCTGCACCAGATCTCCGGTGTGGACTTCGCCGGCAGCTACCGCCCGTCGGCGGATCACGAGCGGGTCGGCGGGGACTTCTACGATGTGCACCCCGGCACCGCCGAGGGGGAAGCCTCGCTGGTGGCGCTGGGTGATGTGTGCGGCAAGGGTCTGGAGGCCGCAGTCCTCACGGGCAAGATCCGCAACACGCTGCATGCTCTGCTGCCCCTGGCCGACGATCACGAGCGGATGCTCAGTCTGCTGAACACCGCGCTGCTCAACTCGCATCACACCCGGTTCGCGACGCTGGTCCTGGCCTCCGCAGCCCGCAAGGCCAACGGCGTGTGTGTGCGGTTGACCAGCGCCGGCCATCCGCATCCTCTGATCATCCGCGCGAACGGAACGGTTGAGGAAGCCGACACCCGCGGCACCCTCATCGGCGCCCTGCCAGACGTCGGGGCCCGCACCGCGACCGTTACGCTCGCCCCTGGTGAGTCCTGCGTGCTCTACACCGATGGAATCACCGATGCCAGGGGCGGCCCGCTGGGCGACGCGTTCTTCGGTGAGGAACGCCTTCAGCGTGCCCTGGCCGAGTGCGCCGGTATGCCGGCGGAGGGCATCGTGGAACATGTCCAGATGCTCGTCTCCCAGTGGCTGGGCAACCGAGGCCATGACGACATGGCCGTCGTCGCGATCTGCGCACCACGCACCCACCATCTCAGCGCGGTGGACGGCCACACCCGGGGCAGGTACACGGCATGAGCACAAGCACTTCGCACCGCTTCCCCACGCCCACTCACACCCGCGAAGCAGCAGGCCAGCTGTGGGACGCCGCAGCGGCCAGAGATGAGCAGGCCGCCACCGACGTCGTCCTTCGCGCCCTGGACGAGGGCCTGGATCCCGAGTCCGTCCTCCTGGACGTGATCGCGAAGGTTCAGGTCAGAGTCGGTGAGGAATGGGCCGCGAACCACATCAGCGTCGCGCAGGAACACGCCATGACGGCCATCAACGAACGCGCCGTGACCGCACTCGTCCTGCATCCCACCACCCGCCGAACGCCCAGCCGAGGCCGTATCACGGTGGCGTGCGTGGACGGTGAATGGCACGCGCTGCCCGCTCGGCTGCTGGCCGAGGTGCTGAGGCTGCGCGGCTGGCAGGTCGACTACCTCGGAGCGCAGGTACCCGCACCGCACCTCATCGCCCACCTGCACACCACGAAGGCCGACGCGGTTGCGCTGTCCAGCTCCATTCCCACCAGGCTCCCCGCCGCTCATGCGGCAATGACCGCCTGCCAGGCCATCGGAGTCCCTGTCCTGGTCGGCGGAGCCGCGTTCGGACCCGACGGCCGCTACGCACAATTGCTCGGTGCCCAGGCGTGGGCCCCCGACGCGCACGCCGCCGCCGACCGGCTCGCCAGGGCACCCCTGCCGCGCCCTCGGACTGACCATCAGCAAGTGGACGACCTGCCGCACCTGGCCGACCAGGAATACACGTTGGTCGCCCGCAGCAACGCCTCCCTGGTACGGACCGTCCTCCTCGGCCTCCAGGACGCGTTCCCAGCCATGCACGCCTACGACGACATGCAGCGCGAGCGCACGGCGGAAGACCTCGCTCACATCGTGGAGTTCCTGGCCGCCGCCCTCTACATCGGCGACGAAGACCTCTTCACCGGGTTCATCACTTGGACCGCTCGGATTCTCCAGGCGAGGAAAGTGCCCACGCAGTCCCTACCACCGGCCCTGAACCTCCTCGCCCGCGAGCTCAAAGACTTCCCCCGGGCCGCGCGCATCCTCCAGCACGGCATCCAAGCCCTCACCACCCACCACACCGCAGCCGGAACGCCAGCATGACCATCCTGCCTCCCGCACTCCACCTGACCATCGATGACACCGAGGACACGGTCCGCATAGAAATCACCGGAGATCTCGACTACGACACCGCCGATCTCCTTCTGCAGCAGGCCACTGCCCAGCTTTCGGCCCGGCCGGGTCTCCAAGACCTGCACCTGCACTGTGCGGGAATCGGCATCGTCGACTCCACAGGACTGTCGATTCTGTTGATGATCGGCCGCCGTGCCACCGCGGCACGGGTACGTCTGCATCTGGACGAACGGCCTGCGCCGCTCAACCGTCTTCTCAGCATCACCGGTACGCTCGAGTACTTCACGGCAACGTCCCTCACCGGTGACGCAGTCACGCACCAGGACACGACGGAACGCCCCACGACGAGAGCAGCAGGAACGGTCGGTCCGACCGGACCGGACGCCACTACCTGAGCCAGCGGGAGTGTAAATCCAACGGCGGATCCCACGATCATGGGACTGGAAGACGTTCGGGTCTGTCCCGTAGTCGGTGGTGACGTTGGGTGGTCAGGGCAGGAGGATGCGGTGGCGGAGGAGATCGAATCCGGCGCGTCCGTGCATCTGCCTCATGCTTCGCTTCGTGCGGGTGTTGACGCCTTCGGTGCGGCCGTTATGGAAGGGCAAGGTGAGTCCGGCGTTCACCGCGGGCCGGTCGATTTCGAGGCCGTTGGCGAAGCTGCGCAGGTGAGGTAGCACGACAGTGCGGGTCGCGGTGATCCACTCGGTGAGTCTCACGTCGTTGCCTTCGACTGGTTTCAACAAGGCGGCGAAGCCACGCACGAGATCGGCGAGGTCAGTCATCTCCGGGCAGGCTGCAGCGATTTTCTCCAGCAGCGCTGTGTCCTTCGGCCGCAGGTTCTCGGGGTGGGTGAGTAGGATCCGGGCGGCTCGGCGTGGAGTGAGCACCGGACGAGCGCCCTCGGCGCGTCCCTGGTTGAGGTAGCGGACCAGGAGATTGGCGCTGCCGGTGTAGCCCAACTCGGGCCGTGCGGTGGGCATCGCGGGGGGCGTGGCATGGACGGCGTCGACCGGGACGATCGCGTTTTGCGGCAGCGGCCCGCCGGTTCACAGCGGGCCATGGCGAACTCTGGGCGGCCGTATCCCGGCCATTACCGCCGGTTGAGACCGTGTGTCTCGCCCTCGACCGCGCGGGCGGCCCCGACGAAGGCCCCGGGCCGGTGGGTGACCCGGCGACGACGAGCGCAACGTGCCACCCGGAGTCCCGCCAGGGCCAGCAGATCCACGCCGAGGACGGCGAGCAGGGCGACGATCACGAGGTTCCCTCCGTTTCCTCGGCCGTCGCCTGCTGCCGCCGTACAGGATCCCCCGGTACGGTGCGGCGTTCCTGCAGGTCGTACGGCGCGTCCGCGCACTGCCTGGACGATCTCGTCGCATTCCGCGGCTGAGAACGCGTTGGCGCGGCCGGCGATCACCAGACTCTCGGCGAGCCGCTAGACGTCCCACTCGAACGGGTCCTGGCAGGGTCTCGTCGAAGTCGTTGATGTCGAAGACGAGGTGGCGTTCGGGGGAGGCGAGAAGGCGGAAGTTCAGCAGATGCGCGTCGCCACAGAGCTGAACGCGCAGTCCCGTGTGGGGAGCGGTGCCGAGTGCGCAGGCCATGATCGCGGCCGCACCCCGGTAGAAACGGAACGGGGACTCGAGCATCCGGCCGTACCGGATCGGTACCAGCTCCGGCACGCGGGTGGAGGACTGCGCTTCGATCACGTAAACCGGATCGGGCCGCTTCTCATCCGGGTCGAAGAGGGCATGGCTGGAGCGCGGCCTACGGGCCCGGACTCCTATGCCACGCGCCGCACGTTCGCACGGAGTGAGGGAAGCGTGGTTCGTCGCGGCCATGACCGGACCTCTTTCTTCGCATCGTCACATCCCTCGCCTCTCGCGGTATCACCCGAGGCAGGTGATGCACGGTCGTGGTTCAGACAGGTGTGATGGGCCTTGTGCGAGACAGAGGGACCGTGCGGACACGGACAGCGCGCCTGGCGCTCGTCGCGGGGGCGGCCGTCGGCGTGTTCATTGTCGCGGGCGCCGGTGTCAAGAGCACCGTGCTGTTCGGCGTCGGTGGGCGGGGCCCGCCGGAACCGCGGCGGCGTTGGGGTGGGTGCTCTCCCACCGTGGCCTGCCCAGGACGCTCGCCACCTCGTTCGGCGGGGTGCTGCCTGTTGCCGTCCGCGTGCACTTCGTAGCGGTCGGCCTGCTGTGGCCTGTCCTGGTCGCCCTCGCCCCGTGGGCCTGGGGATGTGGACGGGACGTCTCGCACTCACCACCCACGCCCGACTCCGGGCGCCGCAGGAGCGGCCCGCACAACCGCTCACGCGGCTGTTCCGCATCATGAACCAACAGTCGGGCGGCGGAAGGGTGGGCACGTTCCGCCTCGCGGACCGAGCCCGGGAACTCGGATCCGAGGCCGTCGCGCTCGATCCCGCGCACCCCCGTCGTCGCACATCACCAATCACCGTCGGTGTCGAGGCAGGTTGCACATGAGGGAACCGCAGATCGATTACGCGGAGGTCTTCCATGCCCTGCCCGGCATGGTGGCGTTGCTGTCGCCCGACCTCGTGTACGTCGATGTCAACGAGGACTTCGAGCGGCTGGCCGGGCGCACCCGCGAGCAGCTGCTGGGCCGGTACATCTTCGAGGTCTTCCCCGAGAACCCGAATGACCCGGCCGCCGCGGGCATGCGGGAGACCCGGTCCTCGATGCTGCGTGCGGTGGCCACCGGCGAACGCGACACCATGGCGATCATCCGGTACGACATCGAGGATCCCCAGCGCCCCGGCCATTGGGACGAGCATTTCTGGAGCCCTGTCAACGCACCGGTGCTCGGGCCCGACGGGCGCGTGGTACTCCTCGTGCACAGGGTGGAGGAAGTCACCGAACTGATCCGCGCCCGCGGCGGCGAAGGAAGCAGCGACCGCCAGGCCCGTGTGCTGGAAGCCGAGCTCTACACCCGCTCCCGTGAACTGCAGGAAGTCAACGAACGCCTCCGCAGGGCCCACTCACATGAACGCGAGGTCGCTCTGGCTCTGCAGGAAGCGATGATGCCCGCCCCCGTCCCCCTCGGGCAGCACCGGGCGGCCGTGCGCTACCGGCCCGCCGTCAGTGCCCTGAACGTGTGCGGCGACTGGTACGACCTGGTCGACCTGCCGGGTCATCGCCTGGCCATCGCGGTCGGCGACGTCGTCGGCCACGGCCTCAAGGCTGCCTGCGTCATGGGCCTGCTGCGCAGCGCACTGAGCGCGGCCGCCCGCGTCGCCGACGGCCCGGCCCAGGCCCTGGAAGTCCTTGGGCTGTACGCCCGTTCCGTCAACGGCGCCGAGTCGACCACCGCGGTGAAGGTTTTCCTCGACTGGGACGACAGCACCATCACCTACAGCAGCGCCGGCCATCCACCACCCGCCCTGCTCCATCCCGACGGCACCGTGACCTTCCTCGACCAGGCCACCGACCCGCCGCTCGGAGCCCGCCCCGAACATGTCCCGCGCCCCGAGGCCACCACTCCCTTGACCGACGGCGCCACCCTCGTCCTGTACACCGACGGCCTGATCGAACGCCGCGCCGAGGACATCGACACCGGCCTGACGCGCCTCACCGACTCCCTCACCCGCCACCGCCTCACTGACCCCGAGGCACTGGCCGACGCTCTCCTCGCCGACCTCTTGCCGGCTGAGGGGAATACCGACGACATCGCCCTGGTCGTCATCCCCTTGTGACCCGCAGCCTCCGCCGCCACAGCCACGCTGCTCCCACCGCCGGGGAGGGCGCGGGCAGCACGATTCCAGGACTGGCCAGTTGCTGCCGCCCAGGCGCGGTCACCGGCGACGACGCCCAGACCAGCGCGGCGGGGCATGCCACCCGAGCCAGGGAGCAGGCTTTCGAGGATTACGCCCGCTGGACACGGCGACCCCCTTCCAGTGCGGCAACCTCCGTGTTGTGCGCCGAATGCGTGTCAGAACATCGGCGTGGGGCCGGACGCGTCCGTTTCGCTGAGGCTGCGGCGCTGTGATGGTGCTGTTCGCTTTCGGTATCTGCGCGGTCGAGAAGGCTCAGGATGTCAACTGGGCGATGCTTCTGCTCACCAGGAACAGCCCGGCCACCAGTGCCACGGACACAAGCGCCTGCTCCTGATGGGTCTCGATCCAGGTACGCAGCTTCCCCAGGCGCAGCCGCGCGGAGTCCGGAGCGAACGTCGTGTAGACCTCCATCGCCAGCAGGCTGCTTGTGGCAAGGAGGCAGTACCCGAACAGGGCCAGGTAGGAGGAGGCGTGGGACAGGTCGGCGCTGACCACCGTCGCCGCGCCGGCTGCCACGAGCCCCCACGGCTGGAGCAGGGGACCCAGCCCCGCCGCGGTCCAGAGGGAGAGCCGGTCGACTCGCGCCATCAGCCCGCCGGAGGACGTGTGCCGGTGGCCGGTCCGCTCGCGGTTCCTGTGCCGTGACCGGTGCCGGTGCCAGCCGTACCCGACCATCCCCACGCCGATGGCCAGCTTGGCAGCGGACGCTGCGGTGGACGGTGGGGACTTGGGAGGGGGAGGTTCGCCGCCGGTGCTGAGCAGCACGGCGGCCAGGACGGCCACGAAGCAGGCCAACCAGGCCAGGATGAAGACCAGGCCCTTCCAGATTCCGCCACGTGCCGACAGGACCAGGACGAAAGCGGTCACCGACAGCGGGAACACGGCGATCGCGAGGCCGATGAGCATCAGGTCAAGCACCATGACGGCCTCCGCTTGACCCTGCGCGCCCAGTCGCGGGGCGGCTCTCGCTCATGGCCCCAGTTTCACCACCAGACCCACACCTCACAACTCCCCGATGGCGGGGCCTGTCGGCGCCGGATGCCGTGCGAGGAACCGTTCACCCGTTCGGCGGTGCGTCGTGCCGTGGCCGAGGGCCGGGCGGGCGCAACGGCGGCACGCTGGCAGCATGCAGCCAAGGACAGGGACGAGGACCGGAGAGGGCGGCCCGGACCGCCCGCCGCGCCGGGCGTCGTGGCGGGAGCGGGGTGCCTTGATGCGGTCCCGGCTGATGGGACTGCGGACCGCGGCCGAGACCCGGTTTCCGGTGATCACACGTCTGCTGTCGCAGCTGATCTCGGTGAACGTGTTCGACTCGGCGACCCGGCTGGCTGCCCAGACGTTCCTCACGGCTGTGCCCCTGCTGTTCGTGGTGGCCTCCATCGCCCCGCAGTGGCTGCGTGACCAGTTCGTCGCGTCCGTACACGACGCCTTCGGGCTGTCGGGCAGTGCGGACGACGAGCTGAACAAGGTCCTGCAAGGCACCGGCGACCCGTCAGACGAGTTGCGGCAGACCACCGGCGTCGTCGGTGGGCTGATGGTGCTGCTCTCGGCCACCGCGTGCAGCCGTGCCATGCAACGGTTGTGCCAGCGGGCATGGAGCCTGCCGGGGGCGAGCGCGCGGGTGGCTGCCTGGCGATGGATCGCCTGGCTCGCGACGTGGTTGGGCATGTTCGCCGTTCAGGGGAGCCTGCGCAACGGCTTCGGCCTCGGCCTGTGGCTCGGCGTGCCACTGCTGCTGATCGCGGAGACCGGTGTCTGGTGGTGGACGCAGCATCTGCTGCTGGTCGCGCGTGTGCCGTGGCGGCCGCTGCTGCCGGGCGCGCTGCTCACTGGAACGGCCCTGAGCGTTCTCACCTCCACCGCGTCGCTGTACGTGCCCCGGGTCCTCAACCACAGCCTGGAGAAGTACGGGTCGTTGGGTGCGGTCTTCACTCTGTTGTCCTGGCTCATCACGCTCTGCGTGGTCGTGACCCTGTGCATCACCGCCGGCGCGGTCATCGCCTGCGAACCCTGGCCGGCCCGCCACCTGGGCACACCCGGACCGTATGGCCCGCCCTCCGACGACCCGCCAGCAGACGCCGCTTCATCCGGCATTTGAGCACCGGAATGACTCGAGGGCACTGGGCGCCGACACAGGCGGGCGGCCCTGAGCCCTGATCCCTGAGCCCGCGAGCTGGGAGCCCCCGGCCGGTGAACGACGTACCGAGGTGCGAGGGCCAAGTTCCGGTGATGCAATCGATGTGCGGGGCTTTTGGGGGACGACAGCCGCGAGCACCAGAGGTGACGGCGTGAGCGACGAATTCGAAGAACTGGGTCCGATCGACTATCTGGTCGTCGAGTTCCCCGGGAACCGGATGACGGGCGAGGGCTTGCCCATCCTCGTGGATCTCGTGGACCGCGGACTGATCCGGATCCTGGACCTGATGTTCGTCAGGAAGGATGACGACGGATCCGTGACTGGCGTGGAGATCGCAGACTTCACCGGCGACGGCGAGCTCGACCTGGCCGTCTTCGAGGGTGCGTCGTCAGGGCTCCTGGGCCAGGACGACATCGACGAGGCGGCCGAGGCGCTGGAGCCCGGGAGCTCCGCCGCCATCCTGCTCTACGAGAACCGCTGGGCCGCGCCGTTCGCCGCAGCCCTGCGCCGCGGCGGGGCCAGGATGGTCGCCTCTGGACGGATCCCGGTGCCCGCGCTCGTCGCTGCTCTCGACGCGACCGAGGCTTCTCACTGAAGAGTCGACCTATGACGGGCAGAAGGGAAACAGTCATGCCAGGTCTCCTCCGCGGTGTCGCGCGAACCGCCGTCGTCGCCGGAACGGCGACGGCCGTGTCGAACCGTGTGTCACGCCGACAGCAAGGCCGATGGGCGGCCCAGCAGGAAGCCCAGGCGCCCCCGCCCCAGCCTGCGGCCTACGCCGAACCGGCGGCGGCTCCGGCCGCCTCCGATATGACCAGCAAGATCGAGCAGCTGAAGCAGCTCGGCGAGCTGAAGGACCAAGGCGTGCTCACCCAGGCCGAGTTCGAGGAGCAGAAGCGCAGGCTCCTGGCCACGTGATCGGACCCCCACTCCCGGGAGTCATGTCCTACTCGCGGCGGTAGGGACGGCGGACAACGGTCCACTCGTTCATTGCAACGCCGGCTGATGCGGGATCGGGACACATTGGGAGCGGCGCTCGTTCTGGGGGCCGCCTGATCGACAGGGCGCGATGGGCGGAGTCGGTCTGGATCTGATCCATGTCGTGCTCGGCAATGCGCGCCCATCGGGTCAATCCAATGCCGATGCCCTATACGTCAGCCAACACTGAGCGCCCTAGCCCTGGAGCCACCGCCATGACAGAGAACCACCTGGACGGCCGGGACGCGCGGCATCGCACCCCGCAGGAGCGCGCCGCGCTCGGTAAGGCGGCACGCAGCGACGTACCCCGCTCCAGCCACGGCGAGTTCACCCCGGGACCCAAACGGCCCGATCCGCTGCAGATCATCGAGAAGCAGTCGGCGACGCGGCTGCCCGAGCTCGTGCCGATCCGCTACGGGAGGATGTCCGAGTCACCGTTCCGGTTCTACCGGGGGGCCGCCGCCATCATGGCGTCCGACCTCGCGGAGACGCCGAGGACAGGATTTCGGACCCAACTGTGCGGTGACGCCCACATGTTGAATTTCCGGTTGTTGGCCTCGCCCGAGCGGCGCCTCATGTTCGACATCAACGACTTCGACGAGACCCTGCCGGGTCCCTGGGAGTGGGACGTCAAGCGCCTGGCGGCCAGTCTCGTCATCGCCGGCCGGGCGAACGGCTTCAGCACCAAGGAGCGGGCCGGGATCGTCCGGGCCACCGTGCAGTCGTATCGCGAGAGCGTGCGGGCGTTCGCTGGAATCGGCAACCTGGGCGTCTGGTACGCCCAGTTCGACGAGAAATGGGTACGCGACCAGTTCGGGGCGGACCTGTCCGCGAGGGGCCGGAAACGCTGGGATCAGGCCGCGGCCAAGGCGCGGTCGCACGACACCGTTCAGGTCTTCGACAAGCTCACCGGTGTCGTCGACGGCAAGCGCCGTATCCTCCCTGACTCACCGCTCATCACACGCCTGGAGGACCTGCTGCCGGACGACCAGCGCGGTCAACTGGAACAGCAGATCAGTCGGCTGATCGAGCGCTACGGCAAGACCTTGCAGTCGGACCGGCGCTTCCTGCTGGAGCAGTACCGGGTGGCCGACATGGCCCGCAAGGTCGTCGGGGTGGGCAGCGTGGGTACCCGCTGCTGGATCGTGCTGCTGCTGGGCCGGGGTGACGAGGACCCGCTGTTCCTCCAGGCCAAGGAAGCCGACGAGTCGGTGCTGGCGCCCCATGTCGGAGGCACCGCGTACCCGACGCAGGGGGAGCGGGTCGTCTCCGGGCAGCGGCTGATGCAGGCCACCAGCGACATCTTCCTGGGCTGGGAGCGGGTCGAGGGACTCGACGGCCGGCGCCGGGACTTCTACGTACGCCAATTGCGGGACTGGAAGGGAGTCGCCGTGGCCGAGGACATGGTGCCGCGGGGCATGCGCACGTTCGGCGCGCTGTGCGGTGCGACGCTGGCCCGTGCCCACGCCCGGTCCGGCGACCGCATCGCCATTGCCGCGTATCTGGGCGGCGGGGAGTCCTTCGACCGGGCACTGGTCACCTTCGCCGAAAGCTACGCCGACCAGAACGAACGGGACCATCAGGCCCTCGTCGACGCCGTCAGCGCCGGGAAGCTGCCGGCCGAGGCCGCGTGAGGCGACGTCCGCGTGCTGTCGCCTCACCAGCCTCACCCCTTACGGGTGATCACCCGTAACAGGGTGCCGCGCATGCTCGAAGAAGCACCCCTGGGTGCGACTTGTCACCGACGGAGGGAGGAACCGGCCAGGGCCACGACCAAAGCCCACCGCCGCTTGGAATCCGGGGCGGCCGCCGATGGACTGACGACGTTCGCCGCCATCCTGCTGTTCATTGCCGCAGTCCTCGACCTCTTCCGCGGCATCATCGCCCTCGCCGACGACGACGTGTACGTGCACACCCCGAACCAGGCCGTTGGACGCTCAGAGCGACGCGGCCACGGGATGCGATGCCGAACTCGGGAGGAGCCATCGCCGCAACGACGTCCGAGAGCGGGTCCGCGCCCGGGAGCCAGCCTCCGGAAGCCGACCTGCTGAGGACCATGCTGGCCCGACCGGAGTACCGCAAGGCCTTGGTGTTCTGCGGGCTCATCGGGATCCCGGTCGCGCTGATCGCGTTCTGGTTCCTCGTGGCCCTGAACCGGTTGGAGCGGTTGATCTGGACGGACTGGCCCAGACACCTGGGCCACGAGCACGCTCCTTGGTGGTGGGCACTGCCCCTGCTGACGGTGGCCGGTCTCATCGTCGGCCTGGTGGCCGCACGGCTGCAGGGCCGGGGCGGACATGTCCCGGCCGGGGGCCTGCACGCGGGCGGCATCACCCGCAAGGCGCTGCCGGGTGTCCTGATCGCCGCCCTGGTGGCTCTGCCGCTCGGCGCCGTGCTGGGCCCTGAGGCGCCGCTGATCGCGATGGGCACCGGACTGGCTCTGCTCTTCGCGCGCCTGGCCCGCGCCCCGGAGACCGAGGCGAGCACCGCGCTGCTCGGTGCGGCGGGTGCGGCCGCCGCTGTCTCGGCGCTGTTCGGCAACCCGATCGTGGGCGCGGTGCTGCTGATGGAGGTGGCCGGGGTGGGCGGGCCGCAGCTGTTCGCAGTGATGCTGCCGGCCCTGCTGGCCAGCGGGGTGGGGGACCTGGTCTTCACGGGGTTTGTCCGCTGGACCGGCTTGGCGACGGGAAGCCTGGACATCGGCCTGCCCAAGCCGCCGCCGCTGGACTGGGCCGACGTACTCTGGGTGCCGGTGCTGGCGCCCGCTGTCGCGCTGTTCATCCACTGGCTCTTCGTGGGTGGGCGCTTCGCGGCCCGCTTCGTGGCGACCGGGACGGTACGCGGCACCACCCTCTGCGCCCTGGGCGCGGCGCTCTGCATCACCCTCTACGCGGTCAGCACAGGTCGCTCGCCGGCGGAGGCGGCCCTGTCCGGGGAGTCCGCCCTGTCCCACCTGGCGCAGGACCCGCACGCCTGGCCGGTGGGTGCCCTCATCGCGGTGCTGGCCTTCAAGGGCTTGGCGTACGCCCTGTGCCTGGGCAGTCTGCGCGGTGGCCCCGTCTTCCCCTCGCTGTTCCTGGGCGGTGCTGCCGGAGTGCTACTGGCACCGCTGCCCGGTCTGGGGCTGGTACCGGCCATGGCGGTCGGGATGGCGGCCGCAGTGACCGCAGCCCTGCGGCTGCCGGTGAGCAGCGTCGTCCTGGTGGTACTCCTGCTGGGCAACGTGGACACGGTGGCGCTGGTGGTGCTCGCCTCGGTCGTGTCCTTCGTACTCGCCCAACGACTGCCGGAGGGGCCGCACATCCCGGCGATCAGCGAAACCTCGGCTGACCGGGCGGCCGGCCCGCAAGCGCCACGGCGCTGACCGGCGGTCCTGCCTCAGCGCATTCACACTGCCCTTGGAATTTCCCGGCCGGCTGCGCTCGCCTCCGATAGGGGGATACCTCATGGCCGAGCCGAGCCCCTGTGCTGGAGGTGCCTCGTCACACACTCCACGCAATGTTCGGGGCGGTGATCGCGCAGGGCCGTGATGACCGTGAGGTTTTTCAGGAGTTCAGGCCGGGCTTCGATCTCTACGACGAGCGCGAGAAGCGGGCCGCCGCTGGCCTGCCGGAGCGGTTCTGCGAGGACGGTCCTTATCAGGATGTGCGGCCCGCGCTGCGCAAGTTGCGGGCGGATGGTCTGTGGCTGGGCATCGCGGGGAACCGGCGGCGGCCGGCGCTGAGCCCCGGCCTGTACGCCGAGGTTGGCCACGGCTCGCCGAGATCGTCGTCCCCGCGATGCCGTGGCGTCGGTCAGACGGTGAACATGGTCAGGACGGTGGCGATCCGCGCGTCGCGGATGGTGATGATGTCGATCCCGCGGACTGCGGGCGCCCCGGGCGGGCCGAAGGCCCAGGCGAGCGCTGCGGCGTCGGCGCCGGCGTAGCGTCGGCCGTCCTCGGTGAACTCGAAGTCGGCGGGGGCGTTGGCGAGGAGGGCGGCGGCCTTGTCCTCGATGGCGTCGCGGCCGGTGGTGACACCTTCGGGGTCGGTGAAGACGACGTCCTCGGTGTAGATGCGGTCGATGGCTGCGCGGCGGGATGCGGGGTCGCGGTTGCCGAAGACGTCATGCAGGTTGGCGGTGAGCAGGTCGGTTACGTCGCGCATCGTGAGTGAGCCCTTCAAGGGTGGCCGGTGCGTCCGGCCAGCCTCACAAGGCCCGGCCGGACACCCGTTGCGGTCATGTCAGGACAGAGATCAGCTGATCGGCTGATCGGCTGACCAGGCTGTCGTGGTCAGATCTGGCTTGCGCCGCCGTCGACGTATATCTCGGCGCCGGTCATGTAGCTGCTGGCGTCACCGGCGAGGAACAGGACGGTCTCCGCG
>NZ_JBIUCI010000035.1:0-38658 GCF_044593635.1 Streptomyces sp. NPDC051913
CAGCTCTCCAAACTGGTCAACTCCCTCAAGGGCGTCTCCGCCCGCCTGCTGCGCAAGGAGTACGACGCGCACGTGCGCCGGTACCTGTGGGGCGGGCACTTCTGGTCCGGCTCCTACTTCGCCGGAAGCTGCGGCGGGGCGCCCCTGACCGTCGTACAGCAGTACATCGAGCGGCAAAAACGCCCAACGGGCTGAGGTCAACAGTACAGACCCGTGCTTCGGCGCGGGTCACACCTGTTTTGAGAAGGCCTTCACCATCCAGCCTGAAGGCCGGAGCACTGACCAAGATCAAAGGTAGACCTGCTGCTCGGCGGACAAGCATGGGACAGACGTCGCCTGGATGGTTCCCGTCACGAAGCACGAGGAGGGATAGGTGAAGGGACGTTGCGGTTCGGGTGACGCCTGCACTGCCGAGCCGTCATCAGCGAAGACCAGCGGGTGAAGGTCGATCTCCCGTCCGTCCGGAGCCGTCATGACGAATCGGATGGGTCTCCAGTTCAGGCTCTCCACGAAACCCGCCGCGGAGAGGGCCGTCAGCACGGCGGCTTCGTGGTCTTGCCTGGGCATCAGGTCCAGGTCGCGATGGTCGCGGGTCTGTTCCCCGATCAGAGCATCGATTCCCCATCCGCCACCGACCCAGACGTCCCCCTTCGCTCGCTGCAGCAGAGCCAGGACGAACAACACGTCATCAGCTGTCATCACCCGACGCAGGCTAGAAGCGTCAGCGTCGGGCAGCGAACGATTTCCTTCGCATCAGACAACAGGCCCGTCGAGGGCGTCCTCGCTGCTGTGCCTGGTCGGCGTGCTCAGGACAGGCGTGCGCGGCAGGGAGCCGGGGTGCGGGCCGAACTGTCCGGCGAGGGTGTCCAGGACCTGTCCGAGCGTGTCGGCCTGGGCCGGGGTGGTGGCGGTCGGGTGGGCCCCGTTGGTGTCGGTGGAGGTCTGGCCGAGGCGTTCGGCGTGCATGAGCAGCGTGCGCCGGGCGTGGTCGGCCCGGATCACTTCGAGCATACGTCGGCGCCTGCCGGGGCCAGGGGCAGACGTGGATGAGGGTGCGTCGGTAGGAGGCGGTGAGCCAGGGGGCGTGGCGGCGTGCCGCATGCCGGCGGGTGTGTCGATGGTCAGGATCGGGCTGGTCATGGGCTGCGACTCCTCAGGACTCGACCGGTGGGCTGAGGGGCGTGCCGCTACACGCTGGGGGGAGGGGATGGCGGGGGCTGGCCTGACGTGATGTCAGTGCCCCGCGCGACACTGGCTTTCTCGCCGATCAGCAGGGGGCCAGTGTGGCGTTCAGGGCCGTGCACGCCGAGTGGGGGACCGTTTTCGCGCATCTGCCCGACCTCGGCTGCGAACGCAGCTGGGAAGCTGTCTGGAAGGCCCGGCCGCCCGCGCGGATCACTTGCGTGGAGTGTCAGCATCCGATGTACGCAAAGACCTCTCGCAGCGGCTTACGGTTCTTCGCTCATGCCCCGCACGCCCCCGACTGCGAGATCGCCCGGCAGGGCGAGTCCGAGGCCCACCACCTCCTCAAACTCGAACTCGCCAGCGCGGCCCGGGATGCCGGCGCTCACGCCGAACTGGAGGTCCGGGCACCTGACGGTTCGTGGCGGGCCCACGTACTGGCCACCGACCCGGGCGGCGGCTGGGCGATGGCGCTGGAGGCCCAGCTCGCCCCGATCACCGCGGCCGACATCACTGCCCGCACCGAGAAGATGCGCGAGCACGACGTCGCCTCGATCTGGTTCAGCGACCGACCCCGCCCGCCCTGGCTCGGCACCGTCCCCTCCGTCCGCCTGGAACAGCCAGAGGGCGCCGGGCACTTGACCGTCGCCGAGGGCCTGGTGAAGTTCACCGGACGCGGCTGGAATGCCGTCCCGGCCTCCCTCACCCAGCTCCTCACCTGGGCGTTCACCCACCGGATCGTCACGCACACCCCGCGCACTGCGCTGCGGTACCCACAGCGGCCGCTCGCCACGGTGTGGACGGCGCCGCAGTACATCACGGCCGAGACGGATCACCTGGAGGACGAGGAGCGAGAGCGGCGCGTCCGCGAAGCCCGTCTGGCCGCGTTGCAACGGGAGAAGGAGAACAAGCGCGAGAAGATCCGTGCCAGGAACAAGGTCACCCGGGCCAAAGCCCTGGCCGAGGCCACCGCCGCGGAGCAGGCGGCCCGTACCCAACTCCCCGGCAGGCTCTGGCAGGTGGCCCGCGTCTTCCGCCTCGGCGTCGACCAGGCCCTGGCCAAGCTCGCCGACGAACATGACGTCAGCGCGACCGTGGGCTTCAGCACCGGCGATCCCCGCTATGCCGGCGGGGTCCCCCTTGTCGACGAGCACGGTGTCCCGGCCGCCGTCTTCGACCCCGACCCCGGGCGCGTACGCGGGGAGGCATTCCTGCTCTTGGCCGGACTCCTGCTGATCTTCCCCAGGAAGGCCAACCAGCGCCGGTTCGAGAACGCGTCGAACATCAAGAAGAAGCACCGGCCGATCGACGGCTACCGCACCGAATACGTCGAGACGCCCGTGACCGGGGCCGCCCGCGCCGGGGGAGGCCGCTCCTGCACCTGTGCCACTCCGCGGCTCGTCGCGAAGATCCACAACGCGGAGTACCCCGCCGAACCGAGCGAGCAGATGGGGCCGGCCACCGCCCTCTTCCGAGCCCAATGCAGGGCGTGTGGCGGCAAGTACGAGAAGGCGTGGCGCCGGACAGGCAGCACACCCACCAGCCAGACAAGTTGTCCAGAAACCTGAAAACCCTCCCAGGAAGCTACTACTGAATTTGAACTCGGGTTGTCGTAGCTGCTGACAGGTCCGGCCGGCACATCGGCGATGTGGGTGTAGTAGCCGCCCATCATGTCGTTGGGGGCCCGCATGAAGATCTGGGCGCCGTACACCTTGGGCGTGTCCGCGGCCGGGTCGTGCGGGTTGTACCGGGTGACATGTGCGTCGAAGGCCGCGCGGACGAGGGTGCCTTCTGGGGCACCGAAGTCCATGCCGTACTGCTCGTACCAGTGCGGTGGCTGATGGCCGCCGACGTTCGGCCCGCCGAGGTCGGTGGCACCGGTCCCCGGTTGGAACGGGCCGGACATGTCGAGGGTGAACGCGGTCATGATGCCGTGCCTCTCATTCTGTTCGCCGGTGAACCTGTCCCGTTGCTGTCGGCGTGCTGGTCAGCACCGGACACGATGAGGCCCGTGCGGAGAGCCGAGGGGCAAGCGCGGGCCGGGTGCCGGGGTCGTCGGACGTGAGCAGAGGGGTTCCCCGGACACCGAACACGTCTGACAGGTCCAGCAGGGTCGGTTCGTGGCGCAGCCCTTGGGACTCCGCGTCGGGGGCGGGCAGGTGATGCGCTCGCGAGGACCGTGTGGCGCACCTGTCGCCGCGGTCCCATGAAGGCCAGGGCACGCTGGGCGTTGCCGGACAGGGCGGCATGATCGGTGCCCAGTTCCAGAGGGAAGTCGCGGAGAAGTTTCAGCCGAGGAGAGGACGTCACTTTGATCGCCTCGCGTGGGCAGTTTGGCGAGGGGGTGCCTCCCGCGGGCGTTTCGCCGAGTCGAGGGCGCTTTCGTCGCTTCGACTGCCGTCCATCACGACGCACCAGCCGACGACGCGTGTCGCCTGTTCATCCTCTGCCTCCTGTTCACGCCCTGCAACTGCGCGGGGAGGCGGCGACGTCCTTGGCGAACTCGTTCCACCGGCCGTCCCGGGGCGGCTGGGGGAGCATCTCCTTCCAGTCCAGGTCGTCGGACTCCTCCAGGTTGTCCGCCGCAGCCTGGCGGACCATGTCGAAGGTGAGGGGTCCGGGCGGGCATCCGAGGTGTTCGTGAAGTCGTGTCCATGTGCGTGCCATGCGCGGCAGCGTAGAGGGCGTTTCGAGTCCTGTCAGAGACGTTTTCCCTTGCGGTGGCGGGCGGTGATTCGCACCCGAGGTAGCCGATTCGGGGGCGCTACTGAACTTGAACTCGTGATGTCGGGTTCCTCGCGGGCTGACGTGCGTCAGATGTGGGCCCTGACTTGCTGCACCGGATGTCCGAGTGCGTCCCCGATGGCGGTCAGTTCCTCGTCGCTGAACCAGGCACGCTCTGGGTTCCAGATGGCGATCTCGAATCGGGCAAAGCCACAGGGCCAGTCGTACTCCAGCGCGTCCAGCGAGGTCGCGGCGCCGCAGCAGGGGACCACCACGGCAAGGGTCGCGAAGCCGTCGTCGCAGTGAGCTTCGAGTAGGTCGGCCCACCACTCGGTGTCGATCGACGCGCCGCATTGGGGGCAGTCGATCTTCTGCAGATTCTGACCACAGTCGACGACGGTGAGTGCGTCGTGCCAGGTGACGTCAATCTCGACGTCGACGCCGTCGGGGAGCCCGGGGGCCAGGTCCTCCACGAGCGACGCAGCACGCTCAGCCGCGGCCGGCTCAGGCTGCCAGTGCGGGTCGGTCGGAATGACAGAGAGGACATCGTCACTCACGGGCTCACTCGATTCGTCAGGCGAAACCTCATCCGGGTGACGCGATGTTACCGAGCACGCATTCGGGTGACAGGTTCCCCAGGCGGGTCACGCCTCGAAGGCCAGGCCGGTGCCGATGAGACAGCCGTCGAGCAGCTGGGGCCGGTACTGAATCATCTTGAGCTTGCGCTTCACAGTCCGGGTGAGCTGACCCAGGTCGGCGGCTGCGAGGTTGCCCAGGTCGTGCTTGACCATGGACCACACGCCTTCCTGCGGGTTCAGGTCCGGGGCGTAGGCAGGCAGCTGGAACACCGTGAGCCAGTCGGTGTTGGCTGCGAAGAACTCGCGCAGGTCTGCGGTCAGGTGAATGCGGACGTTGTCCCAGACCAGCACGATCGGACCACCGAGTTGGATCCGGGCGCGAACCAGCAGGGCACGAAAGTCCCGGGAGCCGAAACCCTTCGGCTGGTCCTTGCGCCCGCGGTATTCGCGGACTGCGTAGATCAGCCGCGATCGTTCGCCGGCCTTGTAGCAGGTCATGCCCACCATGGACACCCGGCCCGAGCCCCGGCCTCTGACTCGCACCACCGGCGTCCGGCCGATTCGGCCCCATGTCCTCGCACGCAGCGGCGTCAGCGACTGGCCGGCCTCGTCCTCGAAGACGATCCAACCATTGCAGGCCGCCGCGGCACTCTTACCCGCGGCCAGACCTCTTTCTTCCACAGCTCGACCGCGTCGTCATCGCGCTCGATCGCGCGACGCGCGGGCTGCTGCCACGACCAGCCGTGCCGCTTGAGCAGGCGCCACGTGCCCTCCACCGTGTACGAGATGTGGAAGAGCCGACCGATCAGCTTCTTGACCCGCGCCAAGGTCCACCGCTGGTCAGCCCAGCCGTGTGCAAGCGGTCCACGCTCCAACTCCCTTTCCAGCCTGGCGACCTGGGCATCGCTGAGCCTCGGACGGCCGGGCGACCCCTTCGAGGCGACACCGGCCGCCCCACCCTCACGCCACTGCCGCCGCCACCGTTCCACCGATCTTTCAGACACCCGCAGAGCACCAGCGATGACCTGGTTCCTGTCCCCGGCTTCGAACCGAGCCACAGCATCCAGCCGTACCCGCTCCCGGGCTGCCCTCTGCGCGTCGGTCAAGCCGCCGCCCTGCGCGTACCTCACAGTGACAGCAGTACAGCGCAGCGAGCTCAACGCTCAGCCGAACGACCCGACATCACCCAATCAAGTTCAGTACTGGGTTGGCGGATTCGCGTGATCGTCGCAACGTTGCAGGTCTCATGGTGTCAGAGCGGCAGCGAATGCGAGGGCGGGGGTTTGCCAACCCAGTGTCTTTCGGGGTCGGTTATTGAGTCTGGACTCGATCTCTCGGAGGTCCTCCGGGGTGTGCAGGGACAGGTTCGTGCGCTTGGGCAGGTACTGGCGGATCAGTCCGTTCATGTTCTCGTTGGTGCCGCGCTGCCAGGGGCTGCCGGGGCGGGCGAAGAAGACGCCGTCGGTGAAGTGCGGCGCGAGTTCGTGGTGGCGGGCCATCTCTGAACCCTGGTCCCAGGTCAGGGTCCGTCGGGCGTGCGCCGGCAGCGTGGTGAAGGCTGCGATGAGTGCGTCGCGGAGCTGGTCGGCGGAGTGCCCGTCGCGCAGGGCGACCAGGCGGAGGTAGCGGGTACGCCGGTCGACGAGCGTGGCCACCGCGGACTGGCTGCGAGATCCGACGATCAAGTCTCCTTCCCAGTCGCCGAGGCGGGTCCGCAGCTCGACGATCGGCGGCCGGCGGTCGATGAGGACGGTCGGAGCCACGAACCGGGCGGCTCGCTGGTCAGAGCGGCGGCGTCTCTTTCGCAAGGGGCGTCCGGTGCGAAGTTTCCTGGTCAACGTCCTACTCAAACCGCCTCTGGCGCCCTGGTAGAGGCCCCGGTAGATGGTTTCGTGGCACAGATGCCGCTCGGGGCGTTCGGGCCACAGAGTGCGTAGGTGGGCGGCGATCTGCTCGGGGCTCCACTCCAGGATCAGTTTGGCCTGGACTTCCGCTTTCAGCTCCGGGTCCGCGGCGAGCTTGACGCGGCGTGGTCGTCCGTTGCGTTCGAGGGAGCGGTGGTGGGCCAGGTCGGCGTCGTAGACGCCGTTGTCGTGCGGGAGGCTGTTGCGGCGCAGTTCGCGGCTGACTGTCGATGCCGACCGCCCGAGCCGTTCGGCTATCTCCCGGACTCCCAGGCCGCGTTCACGCAGGGTGGCGATCTGTTTGCGCTCCAGCAGCGACAGGTAACGGCCCGAACGAGAAGCCTCCGGCAGCGACCGCGGCGGCACCCCACCGCTCTCGGCTCGCCACCGGTATCCGGTCTTCCGGCCGATGCCCAGCTGCTTGCACGCTTCGACAGTGCCCACACCGGACTCCAGCAGGCGCCAGTACTCGGCTTCGAGTTCCAGCCTGCGCTTCTTGCCCCGCCTCGCCATCAACACACCTCTAGTTGATCAAGGAATGTTGCGACAAGTGTTAGAACCCAAGGATCCGGAGGGGGTCAGATTTCAGGGAGCGTTGACAGCGGGATCGAGTTAGAGCAGGGCGATTTCGATGGCGAGGGCGCCGAGGGCTTCTTTCTCGGGTGGGTAGATGGCGCGGATGTTGGTCAGTTGCTGGTCGCGGGTGGCCGACGGGTTGATGTTGGTTGGTCCTTCGCCGTCGAGTAGGGCGGCGAAGTCGGCGTACTCGGTGACCTTGATGACTTTGACGTCGCAGGTTTCGTCGGTGCCTTTGATGCGGAAGCGGATGGTGTCGCCGGTGGTGAGGTCGGCGAGGTGGGGGTATTTCACTCGTACTTCGATGGTCTTGGTGCCTGCGGCGACGAGGTCGAAGTATTGGCGGTAGAGGTTGAGTTCGCGGACGTGGGCGGTGGTGTCGGTCATGGGGCGGAAATGCTCCTGGGTGCTGGGGCGGTCATCATGCGGCCGATCTCGGCTGCGGAGTACGAGCGGAAGAAGTGGCGGGGGTCGGACAGCATCGTTTCGGTCAGGGCCAGCAGTCGGTCGGCGTATTGGGTGACGCTGCCGGGCCATTGCCGGGTGTCGAGCATCCAGGCCGCGGCACCTGTCGGCAAGGTGGTGTGTCCTTCACGGATCAGGGATTTGGAGAGTTTGGCGCCGGTGTCGGTGACGACCTGGGGGCAGAAGAGGCGGGCGGGAAGCTGGGCGCGGGTGAGGCCGACGGCTTGGAGCGCCTCGTCGATGAGGAGGGAGCCGAAGATCCAGTCGCCGCCCTTGACCATGACGTGCAAGGTGCCACCCTCCTGCGGGTTGGTCAGAGCGAGTTCCTTGACGAGGTTGCGGTACAGCGTGGCCAGGTCGAGGTAGGCGCCGGCGGTGGGTGTGATGGCGGCCTGGTAGGGGCCGTGGTGCAGGCAGACGGCGGCGACGGTGGCCAGGTCGCGGTCGGTGAGGTGCACAGCCGTGCGTTCGGCGTGTTTCTCGGCCCAACCGCATCCCGCCTGCGGGCAGGGAACGCGCAGGTGCGGGGTTCCGGTGGACGGGGCGAGCCACCAGCGGGTGGCGTCGAGGCGGGGCAGGAGCCGTAGCCAGGTGCGGCGGAAGTGCTCGCCGGACTGCTGCTGGCTGTAGGTCTCGATGCGGTAGGGGATGCCCAGGCGCCGGGACAGGGTCGTGAACAGGGGCTGGTAGAGGGCGTCGACGAGGTCGGTCAGGGCTTGTTCGTCGACGGCTTGGGCGTAGGCGCGCTGGTATCGGTGGCCGCTGATCGGGTCGGTGGCCTGCTGGTAGGGGGCGTTGTCGAGGGCGCTGAAGAGGACTTCGGTGCGGATGCCGAAGCGGTCGTTCAGGCGGGTGGCCATGGCGAAGGCCAGGGACTGGACGAGGGATGTGCCGAGGTGCGGTGCGCCGTTGATCTGGGTGCCGACGACGAGGACGATTCGGGTCGGCGGGGTGGCCAGGATGCGGGGAGTCAGGACGTCTTCGGTGCGCAGCAGGGCGTTGGCGAGCACCGTGTTGGGTGAGACGGGCTGAGGTGTCATGGGTGTCACGGGGGTCCCCCTTGGGTGTGGGGCGGGATGGGTCCTAGCGGCAGGCGCCGGACGGGGCTTTGTGGCAGGCGGCTGTGAGGCACGCTTGCTGGAGCGCGGCGCGCAGAGCTTCGGGGCCGGTGAGCGTGTCGTCGTCGGGGAGCTCGCACCATCCGCCGAACCAGTCGTCCATTACCTCCAGGCCCGGAGCCACGAGCCAGGAGTTGCTGGAGAGATGCCGGACCGGCAGGCCGTCCCAGCCGCTGTCGGCGGTGGTGGTCTGGATGGCGTAGTAGAGGCGCTTGTTGGGACCGTCGTAGAGAACCGGGCCGACGAGCGCGTCGCTGGCGCGGAGACGGGCGAGAGCCAGGAACCCGATTTCCGCGGGCGTTCGCACGAGGTCCCAGCCGTCGCCAACGCGCAGCAGGCGCAGTCCGGGAATGTCGCCGATCGTCGGGGCCCGGCGCAGCGCGTCTCGTACGGACATCAGGTACCTTCCGGCTGGGTGAGACGCATACAGGACGCGCCGCTTGCCGCCTGCTTGGTGGAGCGGACTGCGATCAGGCGGGCGCCGGTGGCCGTTATCCGCCGCTTGCGCTCGGCAGCGACGGGCCTGGGGCCGAGGTGGCTGAGCACCGGCACCACGGCGCCGTAGATGTCCGGGAGTGTGAGGGCGTCCAAGAGGCCGATGAAGGCGGGGGAGTGGAGGGCGACGGCCTGCTCGCGGTCGGTGAAGATGCCGCACAGGGTCAGTTCGTGGCTACGGCAGTACTCGGCGAGGCAGCTGGTGAGCGCCGTGTGGCGGGCCGCGTTGCCGGTGTGACGTAGGTAGCCGAAGACGAGCGGGCCGGTGACCGGGCGGCGTTCGGTGAGGGGTTCGTCGTCCATGACCTAGAGCGTCGGCTGTCGCCAACGGCTTTGAAATGACCTGCTGTTGTACTTCCGTTGCACTTCGCGCCCCGCACCGTCACCGAGAGTGCTTCGATACGTGTGGGAAGGAGGTCAGCCGTGGTCAGCGTGCAGCAGTGGAGTGGCCAGGAGGCGAGTGCCCTGCGTGCCGCGCTGCGCATGAGCACCCGCGCCTTCGCCGACCACCTCGGCGTGGCCCTGCGCACGGTGGCCAAGTGGGAGAGTTTGGGCGCCGCAACACATCCCCGGCCCGATACGCAGGCCATCCTCGACACCGCGCTCGCCCGCGCCGACTCGGCCGCCCACGCCCGGCTTGAGGCGCTGCTGTTCCCGGAGCGGAAGAGTGCGCGGCCGGCGGATTACGAGACATGGACCGAGGACATCGAGCGCGCTGTCGTCTGCGTGAGTCGCCAGAACTTCCCCTTCGCCTCGACGCTGCTGAATCGCTGGCTGGGCCGCCACGATCCGCACGATCTCGACGACAAGGGCCTGTACCTGTACGGGCGTTCCCTGGTGCTGTTGGGCGATGTACAGCGCGACCAGGGAGCGATCCTGGGTCCGCTCTCCGCTCGCCAGTCCTATCTGACCGCCCGCGGCATGTTCGGTGAACTCGACATCCCGCGCCGGGTGGCCCAGATCGAACTGTCCCTCGCCGTGGTGCTGGAGATGTCCGGCGAGCTGGAGGTTTCCGCCCGCCGCTACGAGCAGCTCGCCCGGGACGAACGCCTGAGCCGCCGGGACAGGGCCCGTGCCCGCTTGTGGGTGGGTACAGCCTTGAGCAAGGGGGGCGACAACGAGTACGCCACCGAGGTCATGGCGGCCGCAACCTGCGAGTTCGAGGCCCTGGGCGAGCCGGAGGACTGGGCCGTGGCCCACCAGAAGCTGGCCCTGGCCCACCGCGGCGCAGGTCACCTGGACCAGGCCCTGCACTACATCGACACCGCGCGGACCACCGGCACGGTCGACTCTCCGATGCAGCGCGTGCGCTTGGACACCGCCTACGGGCACATCCTTCTGTCGGATGCGGCGACCCGCAATGATGGGCTGTCCGTCCTCGACAAGGCGGCGCAGGTGGCCGGGCAGTTCGGGCTGAGCCACCAGCTGCGCAGCATCGAGGGCATCCGAAAGGACACGCGAGGATGAGCCAGGGAGTGCCAGTGCCGCAGCACCAGCAGCGCCAGATCACCGACGAGCAGTTCCACGACGCGACACGGATCTGGAACTACCACCAGATGGGCCACGAGCTGCGGCCCTGTTCGGCGGCGATCGGGCTCGGCAGCCACGACCTGGGCGTGGCGACGGCAGCGGCCGACCTCTACCGTGCCGGGCTGTTCCCCATCGTGGTGTTCAGCGGCGGCAACAGCCCCACCACCCGGGCCCGCTTCCCGCGAGGCGAGGCCGTCCACTACCGCGAACACGCCCTGCGGCTGGGAGTGCCGGACGAGGCGATCCTCGTCGAGCCGAGAGCCGGCAACACCGGCCAGAACATCACCTTCTCGAGGGAGTTGCTGGCCGAGACCGGCATCGAAGCCATGTCGCTGCTGCTGATCTCCAAGCCGTACATGGAGCGCCGCAGCTACGTCACCTGCCGCAAGCTGTGGCCCGAGGCCGACGTCGTCTGCGCCTCCGAGCCACTGGAGCTGGACGACTACATCAAGTCCATCGGCGACGAAAAGCTCGTCGTCGACATGCTCGTCGGCGACCTGCAGCGGGTGATCGAGTACCCGAAGCTCGGCTTCGCCGTCGAGCAGGACGTACCGGGGGATGTCCATGACGCCTACGAGCGCCTCCTGCGGGCCGGCTTCGACAGCCGCCTCATCGGCACCTGACCCACCACGCGGCGGGGTGTGCGCGATCCACCAGCCAAACCTCTTCCCGAGACTTTCCACGCTGGCCAAGCTGTACGCCGCCGACCGGTGGATCGTCCTGGACGATGTCCAGTTCGCCCGCCGCGACTACCAGCACCGCGCCCGCCTCGCCGCCCTGGACGAGCCCGCACACCAGCAGTGGCTCACCCTCCCCACGCATCTGCCTCACAGGCGCTCGACGTTGATCCGGCAGGCACGCCTCGTGAACCCCCAGCGCTCACGCCGGACGGTTCAGCTGCTCGTGCGCCAGTACTACGGCCAAAGCCCCCATTGGAAAGCCGTGTCCGACGTCCTCGACACGGTCCTGGACACACTCGACACCTCCGACCGCATCGCCGAGGTCGCAAGGACATCGGCGACCGCCCTCCTCGCGGTCTTGGGTTGGTCGGGCGACGTGCTGGACAGCAGCGAAATCCCGAGCCGGCCAGGACGCTCCGAACGCCTGGCAGACCTCGTGGCAGCCACCCGCAGCACCCACTACCTGTGCGGCACCGGCGGCCTCAGGTACCTCGACACGGATCCGTTCAACGCCCAAGGCATCGCGGTCCTGTCTTTCCGCACCCCTGGAGGCGAACAGCTTTGGCACTGGGCACGCCGAGCGAGCAGCCTCTGGGCCCTGAGCGCGATCGGCCCGGATGAGCTCGCGAACCAACTGGCTGCTCAGCGAGAAGCCCATCTCCTTTGACGTCTACATCATCGGGTGCCGGCCGAGTCCAGGTGTCGCGGTATTCCCGACCCCAACTCCGCAGGCTGGTAGCCCAGTTGCCCGGCTGCGAAGTGGGTAGTGAGGTGTTTACAGCTCGGTCCAGGGGCGGGGTTCGCCTCCGGTCAGTGGAACCCATACCGGTGCGGACGGGCCGTGGTTTTCGATGTCTTCCAGGATGGTGGCGCCCAGTGGTGTTTCTCGGGCGAGGGTGGCGACGAGGGGGTGTTGGGCGGTCATGGCCTGCAGGTCGCTGATGCGGTGTTCCAGTCGTGTTCGGGCGGCGCCGGTGAGGACGAACAGGACGCGGGGGAAGACGGGATACCAGCGCAGCCATGCCGGGCCGCTGGTGGCGGTTCGGCGGCGGCCGAGGGGCTGGGTTTCGTGGTGGAACAGCCTGGCGTAGTCGATCAGTTTCACCGCGAGGCGCTCGCTGCTCATGGTGGTGCGGTCGACTTCCACGAACGCGCGGAGTTTTCGCCGGTGTTGGCCTTCGATGGCTGTGTAGTGCAGGACGGCGTCGGCGACGAGACGTTCGCCTTCGCCGATGGAGTGAGCCACCTCGGGGGTCCAGTCCCATGGCCCGTGCTCGTGTCCGAGTCGGCGGGCGTCTTCTGCGAAGGGCAGGTGGGCGCGGACGACGCACAAGGTGTGCGGTGTCTTGAGGGAGGCCGCAGTAGCCGAGGTGATGGGGTAGGGAGGCCGTCCCCGCAAGAGAGGGAGGTCACGGGTCAGCCGTACCCCGTCGGGGGTGAGGTACCAGGCGTGCGTCCGCGATCGGTCCGCTTGCTGCAGCGGGGTGAGGTCGACCAGTTCGGCGGAGCGCAGTTTGTTCAGGACGCGGGAGATGAGTTGGCGGGGGCTGTTGGGGCGCAGCATCTGCCGCAGCTGCCCGGTGGTGGCCATGCGGTGCAGGGCGAGCGCGGTCAGGACCTGCAGGCGCAGGGGTTCAGAAGAGCTGGGGGCCGGTTCGGGGGCCGAAGCACCTGAAGGGGAACGGGTCATAGCAGCAGACAACCCCCCGACCCTGACCATGACCCCGACCACGGGACCCTGACCAAGGTCACGGCTCAGCAACGGCCTTGTGGTCAGGGGCATGGTCGGGCCGACCAGCGGCGAGCTGTCCATGCCAGCCGGCCGGAGGAAGGTGATGGCCGGTCCCCAGAAGCGTCTGCTGCTGCGGGGCGTGGAGGCGAAGCCATGCCATGTCGGCTCTCGTGCGACACCCGGCCCGCAAGGGGCCAACTCCCCACACCGTTTACCGTGTTCACGGGGCGATGAGCGAGGTCCGCTCACCACCAGGTATCTACTTCCTGGACCGTTGGGCTGCCTGCTCGAGGATACGTCGGCGTGTCCAGCGTCGGCGCCCGTTTTGGCGTCCGGCGTTCTCGGCGATGCCGTCCGTGGTCTTGAGTAGCGGCAGGTTGCCCTGGGACAGACTGCTGGAGAAGGAGCTGAGGCTCTTGTAGCCGAGCAGGGCGGCCGCCTCGCTTGCGCCCAGGAGCTCGTCCGGGTCGCCGTCGACGGGAACGTCGGGAAGGGGCGGTGCCGGCTTGGTTCCGGCTCGTCGTCCGCGGCCGGGCCGAGTCTGAAGCCAGTTCAGCAGTGTCTGCACGCGCCATTGCTGGCGGCGGTAGGGGTTGTCGGCGGTGCCGAGTTCTTCGACGACGTCCGGCTCGGGGAAGTAGCCGGGGTGGTCGCGGACGAAGGTGGTGACCTGGTTGGGGTTCTTGTAGCCGAGGAACCTGGAGGCCTCTGCCGCGTTGAGCAGTTCCTGCGGGTCGCGGGCGGGCGGCTTGTACCCGTGGAGGCGGGTCGGTGTGCGGTGGGCGAACCACTCGGTGACCTCCGCCTGGTCCCAGAGCCGGGCGCGGCCGCGGATGGCGACGGGTTCGGGAAACGTGTTGCCGGCTGTGTTCTGCTCACGGCTGGTGTACAGGCTGCTGATGCGGGCGGGTGTCAGGTCGTGTTCGGCCGCGATCTGGGCAGCGTCGGCCAGGCGAGGCTCACGATGCGAGGTCATGGCACAACCGTCCCTCGTGTCGGCAGTGCGCCGGCCAGCCCGGCTCACAAAAACAAATAATGGCAGAAGTCTGGGGGGTGGGTCCAGCCCGCGCCTCAAGGAGTTTCCCCGACGGCCGCCCTGGCGGGTGCTCCGTTTACCCCTCGGGGAGCAGGCAGATGCTGCGGCGCGCGGCAGCCTCGGCCATCTGCGTGTACGCCATCGCGGCCGGCGCCATCTCCCACTCAGCCAGCGCCAGCAGCAAGACGACCTCCTCGCGGTCCTGGGGGCTTCCCAGGGCATGCCGGCCGCCTCCGCGGCGGCCAAGAGTGGTGGTCGCAGGACAGTCTGCGAGGCCGGTCCGGCGTGATTCCATGCGCCCCTTCTGGCTCCTCCTATTGGTCCGGGCACGGGGGTGGGGATCCGTGAAACGACTTATGGATCCCCGAGTCACGAACGGCTGTTGTGCCGCAGTGGCTAGCCCGCGGTGAGATCGCCGGAGAGGCTGATCTCGACGGGGCGCCGGTACCGCTCCCCGGCCCTGGGCCCCGGGCGGGGTGCCGGCCGCGGTTTCGGCGACGGCGCGGCGGCCGCTGTCCTGCGCGTGTTGGCGGGCGGTGGGTTCGGGGGCCTGTTGTGCGGTCTCGGTGTGCAGCGGGTACAGCCGTCTGGTGATGTCGCGGGCCATGTGCGGGGCGTTGCGGGCGGTGAGCCCGGTCGATGGTGCGGTCATTGTGGTTTCGTCCGGCAGGGCGGCGTGGATTGTCAGGCGGTCGGGGCGGCGGTCGTCGGGCTGGGTCAGGCGCAGGACGCGGCTGTCGCCGTCGGTGATGAGTCGTCCCAGACCGTGGTGGTGGTCGGTCAGTTCGGCTGTCCGGTCGTGTGTGCCCAGCTCCCGTGCCAGGTCGTCGGCGGACGCGTCGAGCTGCTCCTGCGTGGTCAACTCGCGTGTCATGGGGTTGTGTTCACTCTTCGGGACGGCTGGTGGGTGCGTGGTCGGCGCGGGGCTCTTCGTGTCCTGGTCGCAGAGCTCGGTGTCCCGGCGGGCGTCGTGGGTGGTGTAACCGGTGTCGCACCAGGGGCGGCACGGCTGGCCTGGGGGTGCGCCGCATGTCTCGCACCGGTCGTCGAAGTCTTCCGGCGCTTCGGCCGAAGCGGGCCGCTCACGGCTTCAGTTCCCGGATGTGGTCGGCCAGGGGGCAGGTTGGGCATGCGGCTGATGAGCATGCCGAAGTGGCGTCCGGCAGGACGACCTGCCCAGTCTTCACACCCTCGCCGCCGGCATCGATCGCGATCTCGATGCCGTCATGGTCGGATTGACCCTGCCCTGGAGCTCGATGCGGTCGAGGGGTCGACCGGATCAAGATGCTCAGGCGCCAGGTGTTCGGGCGTGCTGGCTTCGCCCTTCTGCGGAAGCGCGTCCTGCTCGCACAGTGATCGCAGTGTCAGCGGCTGGTGCGAAGATCCGGGCGGCACCTACACGAGGAGATCAACATGGGCACCTGGGACATTGGCCCCTTCGACAACGACTCGGCCGCGGACTTCGCCGGCGATCTCGACGACGCGAAACCCGAGGAACGCGAGGCACTGATCCGTGGCGTCCTGACGCGCACCGTCGACGCCACAGGCTGGCTCAGCGAAGCAGGAGAAGCGGTGGCGGCAGCCGCGCTGATTGCGGCGCAATGTCCTGGCGGCGCCCCGATCGACACACCTTACGGACCTGAGGAGCCCATGCCCGCCTTCCCTGACGATCTGCGGATGCTCGCGGACACGGCTCTCGCTCGCATCATCAGTGACCAGGCCGGTGCAGCCTCGACTTGGGTGGACCCGGAAGACGGCAAGCAGTGGCGAGCCAACCTCAATCGCCTTCGCGTAGTTCTTGCTCCGCCACCACCGTCCATCCCGCTGTTCGATGTCGAGAGGTGACACAGTAGTCACCTTCCACAGCAGCCGAGCCAGAACCTGGGGACGAGTAGCAGATGTTCATGACTGCGGGAGGTGCCCGCGTCGTGGATTCGGACGCTGCTTGTGTATCGCCCCGCGGCGTGAGTTGTTGGGCGGGCCGTGTCGAAGTCGCGCGTTGTGGTTGGGGTGCGGGCGGGCCGGCCTAGATGACGGGAAGGCCCTCGGGCAGGGCCGGGCGGCGAGGCCTCGAGAGCCACGAGAAGGCAGCCGACTGATAGCCACACCCAGCACCCCCGGGCGCCCCAACCGTCTACGCACTGATGGCTGGCTAGACCGGGCGCGACGTCGTCTTCGGGAAGCTCCGCGACGTCTCCTTCCACCAAGACGCCTTCGCTCTTTGATCTAAGTTGAAGGAGCGCTTGCAGCGCGAAGACCTGCCGGTCTGGTCCAACAGCCCATTCGCGCATGCCGGAAAACACGACTTCTGGAACCGTGTGACTGCAACGCTCCGCATCCCCGGCCGAGTTCTGTCATCCTGACCTTCCGTGCTGGCAGGGGAGGCGAGGGCATGGCGGGGGACGCGACGGAGTCCATGGCGAAGGCCCGTCAGCGCATCCTTGCCAGCGACCGCGTACTGCAATTGCGGGAAACCCGTCACAGAGCTGAGGAACTGGGCGCCCATGGTTTGGTGCGGGAGGTAGACGAACTCCTGCGCCTGGCGGTGAAGGGCGAGGACCCACTGGCACTCGCTCTGGAGCACATATTGCAAGCGGTCCTGGACGCCGCCGCAGAGACGGCGCGCTACGCGGACACCGGCTCCATCGAGGTCGCTACGCTCGGCTACGACGTCAACTCCGCCCTGCTGGCTAGGACGCTGCCCTTCGATGACAAGTCCAAATTAATCGTGGTGAGCGACGCCTTGTGGTCCATGTGTGACATGCTGGCCAGGATTTGGGCCCTCAACCTGTCTCCTCGGCAGAGCCAGGTAGCCCCGCTCGGGTACCTCGGGCTGACGGCCGAGCGCCGCGCCCGCGAGCCGTGGCAAGACCCAACTATCCAATCCTCTGTTGCGCTTCTCCGATGGCACGGCCTTCATCAGCGCTACCACAGCGTCCCGGCCAAACTCCGGGTACTTCTCGAGGAACGCTATCGCCGCCTCGTCGACCGCTTCAACCTCGTGTCCGGGGCGTTCATCGTTGCACACGAGGTGGGCCATATCGTCTTGGGGCATCCCCTCGGCCCCAGCGATGCCGCCGACACCCGCAGCATCCGGTTCGGTCCGGAAATGGAGCACGAGGCCGACGACTTCGCCACGGCCGTCCTAGACCGGATGGTCTCTGACACCATGCAGGCTGGCCGCACCGGAGCGCTCATCGCCCTCCTGGCGCTGGAGTCCGAGGAGAGCTTCTCGTTCATCCGTCCGCAGAAGACGCACCCGCCCGTGACGGAGCGGGTCGAACGGACCCTCGCGGGGATGGGCGGCTTCCAGAGATCCGGATTGGCTGGGTTCGCGCGGCCTCTTGTCAGGGCCTGCGAGGGGGCGAGTGACCTCCGACGTGCGATCCCGGATGAGTGGTGGGGCGGGCTAATGACCAACTCCCGGGTAAGCATCCAGGGACACGACTCCTCTCACTTCAAGATCATGAGCTTCAAGGACGACTTGGCCGGCGCGGCCCCCGAACGGTGGATGGAGCTGATCGGGGACAGTGTCGCCGAGAAGGGCCAGCCTGATGTTCGGCAGGGACTGCGCGCCATCTTTGCTGGGCAGGTGCGCTCGGGACTCGCCCAGTGGGGCGTGTCCCCTGCCGTCGCCGACGCTGTCGACGATCCGGAGCGCGCCTTTACGGCCTACTGGCTGCTGTCGCACATACAGGAGGCGACCGTTCTGGCCAGCGCGGAACCGACCTACCGGTTCGCCGTGTCTGCGGCCGTAGTGAACGCGATCGACTGCCACATCCGACAAGAACGCCGGTAATCAGCAAAAGGAGAAGTGGTGACCGTTCCTTTTAGTCAGTCGGACGACCCCGCGGTCAGGAGTGTAGAGAAGTACCTTGAGTGGGGTGAGGGACAGCTGTTCGCCGCTCTTGGAGCGGAGCTGGTGGGCGGCGGTCTCGGTCTCGGAAGCGAGGACCAGGACGCGAACGAGCGATTCGCCCGGAAGTGGTTCAGCCGCAACGTCGACGAACTCCGCAGCAAGATCTGCTTCACGCCCCAAGCGCAAGCGCTGATGGGAGCGAAGGGTGACCGGACGGCCGAGGCTGTCACTATCGCAGAGCTTCTCTCCGAGGCCACGAGCCTAGGTTCGCACCCGAGCATGCTCGTATCAGTCCTGATCACCCGCATGGGCCTCACGATGTTCTGCCGGGACGCCACTCCTCGTTGAGGCAGCCGGACCCTTCGGAGCGGTGCGGGTGGCGTTCGTAGTCGCGGGCGAGGCGTCGGTTGGGCATGAGCTAGCCGATGCTTGCGTTCGATGACGGAGAAGCCCTTGTCGGGACGGCCGAATGCGCGGGTGGGCGCGCTGCGTGCCCGGACGAGCGGCCGGTCGGCGTACCGGGTCGCGGTGATTGAGATCCGGTCCCACGCTGCGTTGCTGGCGGCGCGTACCGGTGCCGAGCAGGGGCGTTGCGGTTACCTCAGCCACGACGGCGCGGTACCCGTCGTCGACGGCCCGCAGACTCGCCCGGTGGCGGTCGGTGAGCAGGTTGACTGCCTCGGCGGCAAGGCGGTCGACGGCCTGAGGGTTCGGCGTGACGTCGTCCACCAGCCGGCTGGCGTCGTCGGACAGGGCGCCGAGCTCGGCGACCGCGGCGCGATGCCCGGTGTTGTATGCCTCGGCGACGAAATCGAACACTTCGAGCTGCGTCGCGCGCCCCAACTCATCGGCGACGGCCTGAGACGCGCGTCGTACGACCTGCACGGCCTCGAGCTTCCGCTCCACCCACCCGGGCGCGTCGAGGCCGCGGGCGAGCTGCCGGGCAATGATGCCCAACAGGCGCTCTTCGGCCTGCGCGTACAGGTCACGAGCGCCAAGGGCAAGTTCCTCCACCATGCCGGGTGAATGGCAATTTCACCCCCGACCTCTTTTATCGGATCACCTGAAATCCATCGCAGGGCATGCCGACCGTCTCCGCAGCGACCATCAGGTCCGCACGGCCGGTCCGCCGAGGCGCTCTGCCATCTCGCGGTGCAGGTCCTCAAAGCCTTGCTGGTACAGCTCGTTCGCCCCGCCCAGGAGCAGCAGCAGGTCGGCGTCGTGGCAGGCTGGTGCCGCGGCGGCGAGGTCGAGGAGGCGCTGGGTCGTCGTCATCGTCCAGGAGTATCCCTCCCGGGTGGGGGGAGCGAGGTGCGGTGGCGGGCTGCAGCCGTCGGACATCGGGCGCGGCCGTTGTCGAGGGCAGGCTTGGGTTTTTTTGCGGGGCTGCGCCGTCAGGGCCGCTCGCACCTGGAACTGCGGGGCGGGGACTGCGGGCCGTGGTCCGGGAGACAACGTCCGGGCCAACTCCGGATGTCTGTGTGTTCAACCTCGGCGTGCAGGTTGTGGCCTGTCTCGCGGCGACGGATCTTGTGCGCTGGCCGGTCGGAAACCAGCGGGTTCACAGGTTCTGGAGGCCGACTGGAGCGAACCTGCTGGTAGGAGGCGGTCGTTGAGCGGGTGGGCACTCGGGTTGAGTGCTGCTTCAATACCCCAGTGATCGAACTGGTGGGTCTACTCGTAGCATCCGGGCTGACGGCGTGGCTGTTTCGCCGGAAGGTGAAGCAGCGTGCAGACAAGGCCGCTCAAGGGAACGAGATTAAGGTTCCCTGCGTGCTCATGCATCCCGCGCTTGAAGGCCGGTGGCTGCGGGGCCGGATGGTGATTGGCCCCTCCACGATGGCGTGGGAGTCCCGCACTCGGGCCGGTTCGGCGGTATCACTTCCGGCAGGGGTGCGACGGGTCAGCCTGCGTTCGCCCTCGCTGCGCGAGGCAGTGAAGATCAACGGTGGGTCCGCGATCGTTGAGTGCGCCTCCTCCGAAGGCGCTGTTCTTATTGCCGTGATGCCCAATGAGTTGGACCACGTACTCACTGCCCTGAGCAGGAACGGAGTCCAGTAGGGGATGGGGTTGAGGATGCCCATGGTGACATCTTCGTCGGCCAGGCTGTTGTCAGTGGCGGCTAGCCTGCGGGTGTGATCGAGACGACCGGCGGCGACCGCCGCTTTCCGCCTGCCCTGGCCGCCGTCGCGCGGGTGGAGTTTGACTACGACGGCGGGGGCGTGGACTTCGAGCCCTACGACGCCTTCGACTCCGCCGAGGAGACCACCGACTGGATCCGTAACTGGACCGGCAACCACGAACTGGACGGCGACGCCTACCGGGTCTTCGGACAGGACGGCACCGGCGGCCTCGTCGCCCTGTTTTGTGTGCGCCCGGGCCGGCCTCTGGCCGAACAGCCCGTGGTGTTCCTGGGATCGGAGGGCGAGAGTGGCGTCGTGGCCGGAAATCTGTCCGACTTCTTGTGGCTGCTGGCCGAGGGCCTTGGCCCTATGGAGGTCGTCGAGTACGAGCAGTGCGAGGCGCGACCGAACCCGGCCCTGGCCGAACTCGCCGAGCGCCACGCCGCCACCGCGCGAAGACCCGCCCGGGACATCATCACAGAGGCACAGGCTGAGTTCCCGTCCTTCTCGGAGGGCCTGGACAAGCTCTGCCGCTGACGCGCTCCGCAGTGCCGCACCCGCACGTGCAGCGGGATTGCACCCTGAGTTGAGGCACCTGCCGTCGGAGGGCGACGTGAAGAGGCTCGTCCGGGTTCAGGACGAGGTCGAGCACGTCGGCTACGTCCTCGGGCAGACTTTCAGTCATGCCGCCACCGTAGCTGAACAGCAGTTTTGGGCTTCGACCAATTTCGTGTCCGTTGCCGGTACTGCAGCGTCTTCAGTGGTGCTCGGTGGACTGGACGGGCAGGGGCTCGCCGGTGCCGGGAAGGTTGGCTGCATGGTGGTGTCCCGGGCTGGGCGTCAGGCGAGGTTGAGGGCTTGCCGTGCCGTGCTGATGATCCGGTGGGCGTCTGCGCCGTAGGCGGCCGACTCTCGTAGCGTCTTCCAGGTGCGGAGGTAGGTTGCCACGCTGGCGTCGTCCTCGATCCACAGTTCGGAGTGCCAGGTCTCCACGATCACGCGTTCGTCGTCGTAGATCCAGAAGGCCGTGGCCGGTGGGATCTTGAGCGAGGCGCTGAGCGGGACGATCCCGAGTTCGACGGTGTCCAGCCCGACCGCTCCGGACAGCCGGTCGAGTTGTGCGGCCAGCACGGACGGCGGGCAGATGAGCGCCCGCAGAGCGGCTTCCCACAGGAGCAGGTGGAAGCGCTTGGCGGGGTCGTACAGCGCCTGTTGGCGCTGCATGCGGGACCGCACGGCCTGCTCCGTGTCCCGGGGGGACTGCTGGAGTTCGGCGTACCGGGTGAAGATCGACCGGGCGTAGTCGGGCGTCTGGAGGATGCCGAAGATCATGGAGGATTCCCAGCCACGGAACACGGAGGCGTCGGCGTGCGCGCTGAGGTGGGTGTCCTGCACGGCCGTGTGTCCCGAGGCCAACTGGCGTCGCCACGACCGGATATGGGACTCGAACCCGCGCAGCCGGGCGAGGAGTTCGCCGTAGGCGTTTGGCTGGCCGGTTGCGTCGGCCCACGCCCGCAGATCGTCGGGGGTGGCGGTCTGCTTGCCGTTCTCCAGCTTGCTGACTCTGGGCTGTGGCCAGTCGAGCCGCCGGGCGAGTTCGGTACCGGTGAGTCGTCCGTCCGGGGCCGACAGCCGCAGCTCACGCAGCCGCACCCCGAGCGCTTCACGCGCCTGCTGGAAGTCCGTGGTCACCGGTGCCGTCTCCCGCTTACTCGCTGGCGGCGAGCCTCGCCGCGAAATCCTCGTAGGGCACGGCGTAGTGCGTGGCCGCGTCGCGTGCCTGGACGTACCGGTTGACCTCTACCGGCTCCGTGATCAGCTCCACGTTCACCAGGTCGTCGGTGTCGTCGAAGTTGAGCCGGGCCACCAGCCGCGAATCGAAGATCCAGAAGTCCTCTTCGGGGAGCTGGAGCCGCTCGGCGTCCGCGCGGCTCAGCTGGCGGATGTCCTCGCCGACGGCGCTGTTGCGGCGGGCGTTGTCGAGCAGGTACAGCTGCCCCGGGGTGGGCGGGCTGTCGACAACGCGCACCCGCTCGAACCGCTTGCCGAGCGCGGTCTGTGCACGCCGCTCGGCACACCATTGGGCGTCCTTGCCCCTCCAGTCGACGGGCTCGCCCCGGGTGAACTGTGCGTAGGTGTCGGTGATCTCGTCGCAGGCGTACCGGCGGCGTGTCTCCAGCCGCCATGCCGTGTGCTCGAACTGTGTGAACAGCCGGTCAAACTCGTCCAGGCCGATGAGGTGCGGCACGCGTGTGACCTCCTTGGGGCCGAAGTCGACGAGCAGTTCGCGCGGGACCACGACGGGCACCTCGTCCTGTCCGAGGTGGCGCAGGCGCGCGATGTCGTCCGGGTCGGTGAGCGCCGGTCCGTGGATGATCACCTCACCGGTGTCGAGGTCCTCGTGGACGGCGGGGCAGCCGTTCACGCCGCTCCCGGTGCCGTTGAAGCGCAGGCGGCGAGCCATGATCAGTTCCTTTCGCCGGGTTTTCGATCAGCTTGCCGCCGGGGGTCCTGCCGCGGCCATGGCCTCCCTGTCGCGGCGTGCGAATTCTCGCGCATGAGTCGTAGCTACCCGAGAATAACTGCGCATATCTTCTCGCCCTCTCAACTCGTCGCCCGTGACGCTGAGTTCATGGTCACAGCGCAGCAAGAACCGGACACCATGGATGTCACGGCGGCCGTCGAGACTCTGCGGGAAGCACTGACGGCGGCGGGGATCGTGCTGCCGTCCCTGGGGGCGGACGCGGCTTCGCCCTCACTCCATCTGATCAACCTGGGACGGGTGCGCGCCGACGTCGCGCTCCGGCTCGCCGATGCCATCCGCCGGGGGTGCTCATGAGCGTGCCGACGACCGACGAGGAACGGACGCTGTCGGCCGAATGCATCTTGGGCCAGCGGCCGGGTTTGGAAGATCTGCACCGCCAGTGCAGGCAGATTGCAGACGTGCCGCTGCCGCATTCGAACGGACTGCTGCTGATCAAGCGATGCGGTTGTGGATGCCATCGCCCTGGCGGTGCGGCATGAGCGCGCCGGCCATGCATGTGTGCCGCGCCTGCCAAGAAGTGATCACCGATCCGGCGGACGCTGTTGCCGTGGCCCACGAGTTGGGCAACTCGGGCCCTGGCTGGACGGTGTGGGCCCATGCCGAGCACGCCGCCGACGTGGGGCTGATCGACCCGGATCTGTTGAGAATCATGCTCCGCATCTGGGCGGCAGAATCATGATCCACTGACGCGGCGCCAAACTTAGTCGGCCAAGCCCTGGCCGGGGCGGCCCACGGCCGGGGCGGGTGGCTGGTCAGCGGGTGGTGGTGACGGTGTGGTCGGCGTCCAGGCCAGTCGTGTCGGTGGTGTGGATGCTGGCGTGTGTCGCGCTGCCCGGGTCTGTGTCTGGTCGTCCGTGGTTGGTGGGGGCTGGCTCTGGCCTGCTGGGTGTTTGTGGGTGGTGGGGGTTGTTTCGGGTGTTGGCTCCGGCGTGGGCTTGGCGTTGGTGGGTGGTGGGGCCGTGCCAGTCGAGGCAGATGACGGTGGCGTCGTCCTGGAGCTTGCCGTCACAGGCGTCGGTGACGGCTGCGACCAGGGTGCGGACGACCTCGCGTGGGTGCTGGGTGGCGGTGGTGGTCATGAGGGCGGGCAGGTCGACGCTTCGCGCCCGGCGTTCTTGCATGCCGTCGGTGTAGAGGATGAGCCGGTCGCCGGGGTGCAGGTCGATGTCCTGTACCTGGTAGGGGCCCTGGCCTTCGCGAAGGGCAGGTCGGCGTGTGGTGGATTTCTTCGACAGTGCCGTCGTGGAGTCTCAGGGGGCGGGGGTGGCCGGCGTTGACGAGTTGTGCTGCGTTTCCGTCCAGGGCGATCCGCAGGAGCTGGCCGGTGGCCAGGACTCCGGGTTTGTGCTGGAGAAGGGAGTGGTGGGCGTGGTCGGCTTGTTCGGCGAGGGGGGCTGCGATGCGGCGGGCGCCTCTTGAGGCGTTGACGAGGATGGTGGCGATGAGTGCGGCGTTGAGGTCGTGGCCCATGGCGTCGGTCAGGGACAGGTGCAGGGTTTCGCGGTCCAGGGCGTAGTCGTAGGTGTCGCCGGCGACGCTTTCGGCGGGTACCAGGGCGCAGGCCAGGGTGAACTGGGCGGCTTCGCAGGAGGGGGCGGTGGGCAGGAGCTGGCGTTGGATCTCGGCGGGCAGGCTGACGGGGGCGGTGCGCTGGGCCCAGTGGTAGAGGTCGGTGAAGCGGCGGTCGGTGACCACGATGTAGGCGAGGGCGTGAGCCGCCTGTTCTACCTGCTGCAGCATGGCGTCGCTGACCTCACGGGTGTGGGGCAGGGAGAGTTCCAGGAAGCCGATGGCGTCACCGCGGTTGGTGACGGGGGCGATCACGCGATGCCCGTGCCCGTGCGCGTCGTCCGGGGCGCGGACCAGTTTCTGGGTGCGCAGGACCTGGTCGTAGAGGCTGCCGGTGAGCCGGATCTGCTCGGTGCTGCGCCCGTGCAGGGTGGTGGCGTCCTCTGTCACCCGCACCACGCGCTGGCCGAGCAGGTCGAGGAAGAGGAAGGACACGTACCGGGCGCCGAACCGCTCGCGCAGGTCGCGCGCCACCACGTCCAGGGAGTCCACCGGCGCCGCTGCCTCGGCCGCCGCCAGCACTTCCCCCAGGACCACCCGCTCGCACGCCACGGCAGCCTCCTCGAAAGATCCAGAATCTTCACTTTCCCGCGATGACCGCAGGGATTCCAGCCCTTCGCACCGCGGCCACGCCGATGCCGAGCCGGGTGACAGCCGTAACCCCCGGATCCAGCCCGGACCAAAATCACGGCATGACCTCTTCTGCGTGCACCGGACGGACGATTGCGACGTCGGTGCTAGCGCGACCAGCGGCGGGCCTCAAGGAGACTCGGCCGTTCTCGCCGATCCTCAATTTGTCTTTTAGCCCGCTGCGTCCTGTGGTTCGAGGTCAGGGTGTCGGTAGCCGGTGATACCTGTAGGGCGTGGGAGATGCGATAGCTCTCCTGCGTGAAGTCTTCCGGCAGAGGTCTGGCACTGCCCTTTGGGCTGGGAGGCGCTTCGGGCATGGGAGCGCAGGCCTGGACGTCGGTGCCGAGCGCTTCGCGCGCGGTGGGCGGCAGTTGTGCGATCCCGGCGGAGAACCGGCGGGCCGGAATGCGCAGACGAGCCGGTCCCAGGGCGCGGCGCAGCGTTCGAAGAAGGCGAAGGTGCGTAGTACTGCATGGCGCGGAAGTCGTGTGCGTCGGTGAGCAAGCCGGTGGTGGCGGCGACTTCGCGGCGCAGGACGTGCTGCAGGGTGAGGCGGTCGGCGGACACCGGGCCTCCCTCGGCGCACGGCCAGTACTCGGAGGGCTGGTGCGTGTGGGTCACGTGCGTGCCTTTCTCGTGGGTAGGTGAAGGAGTCCGTGTTGGTCGACCGGCGGGAGCGGTCCGTGCGTGCTGGCCGGTTTGCTGGGGGCATGAGGTGGTGGTCCACCATCGTTCGTCCTGGGCATCGGGAGGGGCGGGCCTCCCGTGCATCCGTGGACTCCGGTGGGCGGTGAGGTCGGTGCGGTGTATGTGCGTGCCTGTAAGGCCGCCTGCGAGCGGGGCTGCTGTTCTCTGTTGAGCTGCGCAGGCTTGGGGCCGTCGGTGGGGCGGCCGGGGGAGGGCGGTACGACGGCCGGTGATCTCGCGTAGCCGCGTCGCGTCGGTGGGTGTGTCGGCGTACGGGAATGTCTGGCTGGGCTTGGGGCCGAGGGTCCTGGCGGCAACGTGACGGATGAGGCGGCGTTCCTTTGCTTCGCTCTGCAGAGATGGTGGCGAGCGTCTCGTACTCGGAGCTGTCGCCGTCCGCGCCGGTTGTTCTCGACGGTCACCGTGACCGGTACCGGCGTCAGTCATCGGACCGGCGGGGGATTTGCCTCGCCGGTAACTGCCCTCTGCAGTAGAAAAGCGCAGTTGAGAGGCGCCTTGCAATGCATGGCATCTACACCTACTGTGCATTGCATGGAACCTGGCAAGACATTGAGCCAGCTTCGCAAGGGGGTCCTCGAGTACTGCGTGTTGTCTCTGCTGCGTGACGGCCCGCGTTACGGCACGGAGCTCCTGGGTGAGCTGGCGGACACGGGCGCACTGGCGACGAGCCAGGGCACGGTGTATCCGCTGCTGACACGGCTGCGCCGCGAGGAACTGGTGGTGACCGACTGGAGCGAGTCGCCCAGTGGCCCGCCGCGGCGTTACTACGCGCTGACGGACAAGGGCCGCACCGCGCTAGCGGAGTTCGCCCTTGTATGGGCGGACTTCACCCAGGCGGTCGACCGTCTCATTACCCCTGATCAGCATGCCGACCGGAGAGAACAGTGAAGACCACCGCCACCCGCCCCGAGATACGACGCTACCTGGCCGCTGTCGATCGTGCCGCCTGCGCGCTGCCCGCCGGCCGCCGCAGGGAGCTGCTGGCCGACCTCTCCGAGCATGTCGAGGTTGCCTTGGCCGAACGGCCCGGCGAACTCGACGAGATCCTTGCCGAACTCGGCGACCCCCAGGACATCGCCGCCACCGCGGTACGGGAGGACGCCGAATGCGACGACCCCGAGGAGCGAGGGGGTAACCCGCGCACTGTCCTGGCGCTTCTCGCGGCGAGCTCGGTGCTGGGTCTGCTCACGGTGGCGCCGCACGGCGATGCGCTGCACTTCCCGGTCCTGGTCCTCACAGGACTTGGGTTCGTGACGCTGGCCCTGTCGGCCTGGTGGACCACCGCGCGCAAGTGGATCACCGTCGCGTGGTTCATCCTGCCGAACCTGTTCCTGCGCGTCATCGACCAGGCCTTCGCGCTCGGCCACCCGGCACAGTTCGCCATGTCCTGTATCTCGGTGGCCGTCCGGGCCGGGGTCCTGGTCTGGCTGTGGCGCCACCGTGTTGCCCCCGACGGCCCTGGCCGCATCGCCCTGCGCCTTCCCCGCTGGGCCCGCATCCTGCTGTGGAGCCTGCTGGCCCTCTTCCTGGTCTTCGAAGCGTTCATGTGGTTTTCGGCCTTTGCCCTCACCGACAGCCTCTCCTCGGTGAAGGAAGGGACCCTGAATCCCTGACCAGACAGGTCACGGGAAGACGGCTATGTGGCAGGGCCATGCCGCGAACGGCGCGGCCCTGCACTGCCGGTACTCCAGTGGCAAGGTGTTGCCTGAGCCCGGTCGACGGTGCGGTCGTCGCGGTCTCGTCCGGCAGCGCCGTGCATTGTCAGGCGGTCGGGGCGGCGGTCGTCGGGCTGGGACAGGCGCAGGGTGCGGCCGTCGCCGTCGCCGTCGATGATGAGCCGTCCCGAACCGCTGTGGTGGTCGATCTGCTGTGCCGCTCGGGGCGTGGCGTTCAAGGCGATGGGCGACGGTTGTCCGGACTGCGGCTTGGTGGCGTGGGGTGGCGATATTCCGGGTGGCTGTGACGGAAGAGGTTCGTGCACACTGCGCGGATGGGTGGTGACGGTTCCTGGTGGCTGCGGGAGAAGGCTCTGCGGCATGTGGCGGCCCTGTCGGTCGGGCGCCCACTCGATTCGCGGCTGCGGTTGACGATGAACTTCCATCCCGACCGTTTGGTGGGCGGGCGTCCGGTCCTTCTCAGGATGGCGGAAGACGGCGTCTATCGTTCGCAGTTCGTGACCGGCACCAGCAACGGCGGTCTGAGTGCGTATCGGGGTGGGGACCGGTGGCGCTGGGAGAGCCGTATCTTCGGTGGTGCGTATGACTGCGCCGCAGCTGTCGAGCGGCCGGTCTACGGGGCGCTGAATTACCGGCACGCGTCCATCGGCGGGGCGCCTCGGTTTGGCTCCTCGTACTTCAGGCTCGCCGCCCACACCCTTGAGCGTGCGACGTTCTGCTACCCGGACAGCTCGACGGGACCTTCGGCGTTCGGTGTCGCGGGCTGGTTTGCTCTGATCGACCTGGCCGAGGCCGACGCGCTGGACGCCTTGGACGGTCACATCGAGGCACAGATCCACGGGACCGTCAGGCTTGACCGTGATGTGGAGGCACTTGTCCTGGATCCCAGTTATCGCGGGACAGTCGTAGAAGCCGATGCCCGCCGGCTTGGGTGCCCTGTCGAGTGGCACCCTGGCTACCACCTGACCGTGGAGCATCTGCGGCGCCACCCGGACTACCGCGGACAGGAGTACGTCGACCTGGGCGCCGAGCTCGCGGCCAACGGCAGCATCGATCCGCGCATTCTCGGCGAGGCGGCCTCCTGCGGCCGTTACGACCCGCAGGACCTCAAGAAGGTCTGGCACTGCCTGGCGCGCTTCGGCGCGCCAGGCAGTGCGAGCAGTGAAACCTCGGGCCTGGTCGCCACCTGCTGCTTTTCGGAAGCGGGACGTCGGTGAACGCCGCGTTGGCCTTCGTGGGACATCACTGCGGCCTGGTGATCACGGGCCTGCCGGGGTCGGTGGGACCGCCCCGTCTGGTGCTGTTGCCGCGTTCCAGAGCGCGGTCGAGGGCAACGCGCTTCTCCTTGGAGGCTGACGTGGAGTCCTTGGACTTCGCCGCGCCAGCCATTCGTCCGTGCTTGTGCGATGCGCTCGGCGAGGTCGCGGATGATCTCGGCCAGCCGGGGCTGCTGCCTGGGGGAAACCCGTAGCATCGGGCAGCGCAGGCACGAGTGCTCATGCTGGCACGGGCTTGCGTAGGGCCGTGCGCAGTCGCGGAGCGGCGGTGGGTGTGGGTCACGTACGTGCCTTTCTCGTGGAGCAAGGGGCGGGCTGCTCGTGTCCGGTCGACAGGCGGGAGCGGTCGGCGCGCGCTGGCCAGTTGCCGGGGAGGTCATGAGGTGGTGGTCCACCATCGTTCGTCCTGGGCATCGGGAGGGGCGGGTCTCCCGTGCATCCCGTCGGCATTAATAATAGTGTTAATTAGTGAGCGTGGAACCCGCCCCTGACCTGCGCTTCTTACCCCCCCGTGACGTCGGGGCGAATGCGGCCAGCATGGCAATCAGGGTGCTGGGGCTCCTTGATGTTTCGGCCTGTACCCCCTCGCCGGAGGCGCCGGCGAGCACGGTGACGCTGTCGACCTGGACGGGGCCGTGCTGGCCGGGCGGCCTGGTGTCGTGCTGCCAGATGATCCGGGTGCGCCGGTAATACTCCTCGATGCGGGCTCCGGGGAGGGCGCCGGCCGCGGCTTCGGCGGCGGCGCAGCGGGCCCTCTCCCCGGCCTGCTGGCGGGCGGTCAGTTCGGCGGCCTGCTGCGCGGCCTTGGCGGCCAACGGGTACAGCCGCCGGGTGAATTGGCGGGCCACGTGCCGGGCGCTGCGGGCAGTGACCCCGATCGGCGGTGCGATCGTCCTGGTCTTGCCCGGCAGGTCGGCGTGGATTGTCAGGCGGTCGGGGTGGCTGTCGTCGGGTTGGGGCAGGCGCAGGGCGCGGCCGTCGCCGTCGACGAGCCGTCCCAAACCGCGCTGGTGGTCGGTGAGTTCGGCATCCTGACGGTGACCGAGCAGGGGTTGTTCACCCCGCCGCGACGGTAACCTCGGTCGCTTACATCGGGCATCAGCTCGCAGTTCGTCCTGCGAGCAGGTCCTGGAGCGACTGGGACTGGAGCTGCAGGGGCGGAGCCATGTCGCCGAAGGACTTGCTGAACGCTTGCGGCGACCGCTCCAGTTCCATGAGCACGTGCTCTGCTGCGTCGTTGCCGGCAAGGTGTGGTGCCAGGGCCGCGCTGACTCGAACGCCTGCATGCGGGTCAGCCAGCCAAGGGCGCGTGTCGCCGCCGAGGTGACCGATGGCGATCACGATCGTCGCCAGGTCGTACGAGGAATCGGCGGCCAGGGCCAGCGACGTCAACTGTTCCAGCAGCTCCGAACGTTGCACGGAGGCCGTAGGATGCCGCGCCAGTGTCCCGACCGCTGCGGCGGCACATGTCCTGCGCCTGGCACGTTCCGATGCGAGGTACGGCAGTGTTTGCTGCAGCAGCACGGGAACCACATCGAAGCAGGCGAGCGCCGCCTGATCGAGGACGAGTTCACCCAGTCCTGTGCCGTCCTGCCACATTCGGGCCCGGCCATCCTCATCGGTCGACAGGTACTCGACCGTCCAAGCCCGCAGCTCCGGCGCGCGGTCCTGGACCCGAGCACGGATCTTCGTCGCCTGGTCGCCGAGGTCGGCGGCGGCGCCGACCGCGTACAGATAGGCCAGCATGGCATCGGGCAGCGAGGGATCGTCGAGCCCCAGCAGCGGGTTGTTCAGGAGCTCGGCGACAAGCATCGCAGTGGGCGCCGTCGCAGGCCATGCCTTGCCCTCGCGGCGAAGCGTCGCCGACCACAGGTGCGAGTACCCGTCGACAGAGGCCCGTGCATCCTTGCCGAGGAGAGCTGCCAGGTGTCGTGGCGTGTCGCTGGCAGGTCCCGCGACATGGAACAAGCCGGACCAGTCCACGTCGTGCGTTCGGTCACCCACAACACGGATCGTGCCACAACACTTCAGGTGCTCACGGACCGGACTCACTCCGGATGATCGGTGGACATGTTCGCCCGACCCGGCACGCTCACTCCTCACGCGAATACCTGTCCCACCCCCCTGACACCGGACGGAAGGCCCTTCGGCCTCCTCGCCGAGGTCACCCAGGTCCTGGTTGAGGGGGTATGCACGTCACCGGTGTGTGAGCAGCGGGGTGGTTGCCCGCGATCATCGGTGCCCGCCACCGGCCACCCCTGTCTCGGTGTCCGATCCGCGAGGATCGGCTCGATCCGCGTCCGTTGCGGTCAGCCAATGGCACCCAGAGCAACGGTCAGGAGATCAGGGGGAGGGGTTATGCGCCGGCCACGCCATTGGCTGGGCAAGCCGTTTTCCACCAGTCGATGATGTGGGCGGCCATGGTGTCTGGCCGCAGGCCCAGAGGGTCGAGTCCGAAGTGGTCTTCCAGCTCGTGCCGCAGGAACACACTGATCTCATTGGGGCCGGCACCGGAACACAGCCGCTGGAGCAGGGGAGCGAGCATGCAGTCGTACTCATCCTGCACATCGTCAGCGACGCCGAGGGGATCCCACTCGTTGAGCAGACGCCGCAGGTCATCCTCGGTGGAGGTCTTCCAGGGTCTCATCTGCCCAGACTGCCACCCACGATCGACCAGTTCAGCACCCTGCCCCTGATCAGTGTTGGTGCAGTAGCCGTCTGCTGTGATGGCGGGCTTCTCACGCATGCGTGGTCCTCGGTGGGTCAGTGGGGGTGGTGGAGGGTGGGGGCGTGGCAGACGCTGATCGGTGCGGCGTCGTCTGGCGGGAGTGGTGTGAGGGTGTGGTGGAGGTCGGTGGGGTTGATGGGGTGGAGCCATCCGTCGTGTATGTCCCATCCGCATGCGCGTTGGTCGGTGTTGGCGGTGGTGGTGGCGATGAGGACGGCGTCAGCGATGGTGCTGTTTTCCAGGGCGAAGGTGAGCAGTACGAAGAACCGCACGTACTGTTCGGCGGAGTTCTCCACGCGGCAGGTGCCCGGCTGGATGGACACCGTCAGGTCGGCGTTCATCTCTGTGCCGTCCGTGCGCTCGGCTGAGAGAGCGAGTTCATGCTCGCCGTCACCCAGGGCGGTGAGCAGTACGGTCAGGGCGTGCAGGGCGTGGCCCATGGCGGAGGTGGTGGCGGCGTTGTTGGGCCGGGGAGGCTGCGGCTCAGTCATGTGGGTTCTCCTCGTCGGAGTCGGGGAGCTGGAGGAGGGCGGGGGCGGGGTGGACCTCGTGTTCTACGGCCATGGCGTCGGGGCAGGGAACGGCGGCGGCCTGGAGGCCGTTGGTGTCCAGGGGGTGCAGCCATCCGTCTCGTACAGCCCAGCCGCGCGTGCGGGGGCGGGGCTGGCTGGCTGTGGTCGCGATCAGGAGGGCGCTGCGTATGGTGCTGGCCTCCAGTGCGAACACCAGCAGCATGCGGAAGGCGCAGAACGCGTCTTCGCTCAGGACGGCCAGGCGTAGCGGCTGTATGCCGATGGAGAGGTCGGTTCGGCCTGTGACGAAGGCGTGGTCGGTCCGCTCGGCGACCAGGGTCAGCGTGTGTTCACCGTCGCCGAGTGCCTGGAACACGGCGGTCCGGGCGGTGAGGGTGCGGTTCATGGCGGCCTTGATGGCGGCGTCACCGGGGTAGGCGAGCTCGGGGCGTGCGGGCATGAGGGCTCCTCGTGAGGCGGGGCGGTGGGTGACGGAGGCTGGTGTGGGCGTCAATGGGTACGGGTCTGCGCGCGGTTGGCTCTGCTGACGCGTCGTGCTGTCGCTGTGCGGCAGGGGCCGGGCGGGCGCGCGGTTCGCGCTCTTGGGCCCGGTGGGGCCCGTGCGGGCCGGGGGTGGGGGGAGTTGCCCGGCCCGCACGGGGGTCTGTCAGCCGTGAGCGTTTCCAGGGCGGCTGCCTGTGGGGGTGTGTTGCGGATGTAGAGGTGTCCGGTCTCGCGATCCCGGGCGTGCACGGGGCGTTGTCGGTGTTGTGCAGATGGACCGGTCACCCTCAGGAAGCCGGGCAGTCCGGCCCCCCTCACACACGCAGGTTGCTCAGTACCTCGTCCGCGGGTGCAGGGATCGCAATGGCAGTCGTGGGCTGGGGTGTTGGGTAGTGCTGGCGGGGTTCGAACCCGCGACCTCAGGACTTATAAGATCCGCGCTCTGCCAACTGAGCTACAGCACTTCGGTGTTCGGTTGTGGGGTGGGTGTCGATGCCTGCTGACGGGGGGTGGGTGTCCGGTTTTGCGAGGGAGCGGGCTGTCAGGGGCGGTGGGTGGCGTGCGCCGGACCTGCGGCGCGCCGCTGCGTGCGGTTGTCGATGCCTGCTGACGGGGGCGGTGGGTGTCCGGTTTCGTGAGGGAGCCGGTTGTCAGGGGCGGTGGGTGGCGTGCGCCGGTTTCGCGGCGGACCGCTGCGTGGGCAGACACCCTCGTTGCGCGCGCTGCTTCGCCGGTGCGTCGTGTGGGGCTGCGGTTACGCGGCAGGGGGCGGGGCGGGTGCGCTCTGCGCTCCCTGCGGGGTGGGGCCGCGCGCTCCGAGCTCCGAGTTCTGCATTGCGGGCTCTGCGTTACGAGCCCGCCGTCCGCGTTCCGGGCTCTGCGTTCTGTGTTCTGTGTTGTGGGGGTGGGTTGGGCCCGTGCGGGCCGGTCCAGGGGGTGCCTGGCCCGCACGGGGGTCTGTCAGCCGTGTGTGGCGGCGGTGGTGAGGGCGGGTATGGCGAGGGCTTCGAGGGTGGCGGCGTGGTCGGCGTCGGTGAGGGTCTGTGCGGTGGAGGTGATGGCCTGCATGACGCCTCCGGCGGTCATCTGTCCGCCCCGGATGAAGTGGGCGAGGATGCGGTCCTTGGTCTCGGTGGCGATGCTGAGCGACTTGGTCACGTGCTCGATGGTCTTTGTCGGCTCGTCCAGTGTCTTCCCGGCGGCGGCTTCCATCTCGTTCACCTTGGTCTCGATGTACTGGCGTGACAGGAAGGTGGTTACGGCGTCGGCGGTCTTGGAGGTGATCAGCTCCAGCGTCTTGCGCTGGGTCTGCCCGGACCAGTTCACGACGCCTTCGTCCTGCTTGCCGCCGAGGTGGACGGCGCGCATGACGTCCTGGGTCTGGGTCAGGCCGTTGCTGCATACCTGGATGACGGCGCGTGGGGTGATGGTGTAGGCCCCGGCGCCGACTTCGCTGTTGGTGATGACGAACCCGGCCGAGATCATGGGGAGTTCGTCACCGCTGCGCCCGTCGAAGGGGGAGCGGTAGCCGCGCAGCAGGTTGCGGGCCTGGACGGCGACGGCTTCGGATTCGACGCGCACGTACATGCGCCGGTCGCTCAGATCACACCCTGTGATGCGGGTGGGGTGCCCGGACTGCTTCACCCCGTCCAGGGCGGCGAGCAGCATGTCGAGGTTGTCCATCAGCTTGTAGCTGTCGGACAGCAGCGCCCGGGCCACTCCCTCACCGGGCATAGCGCCGCTGTCGGCGCTGCGGAACGCGCGGAGCATGAAACGGCGCTCCGGACCCTCACGAAGCCACGCGTTGACGTTCTCGTCCAGCAGCGGGACGTTCTCCGCCCGCATCCGGCGCAGGTAGGCCAGCGGAATGCGGAGCTTGTCCGAGATCCCTTCATCGGCGACGGCGGTGGGCCGGTAGATGCCGTCGACCCGTGTGACGCCGCTGGCCGTGATCTGGGACTCGACGCCCTCGACGTGCACGTTGCCCTCGTGCATGCGCAGCGCGGAGGCGGGCGCGATGACGTCCAGCTTTCGGTCCTCGCCGTCTTCCAGGATGCGGACCAGGTCGGTCAGGTCGGCGTTGCGGGCGCCGGTGGGGGCGGTGTTCGTGGCGCGCTGGGCGAACTGCTGAGTCATGTGGTGTTCCCCTTCGCTGTCGGTTGCTGCGGGGGCGGAGCCGCCGCCCCCGGACCCGAACAAAATAAATAATAGTGTGGTCTAGTGGGGTGTGAACCCCCCTCTGAACTGGGGTGGCTTGGGTGCGGCTGATGCTGAACGGCCGGTTCGAAGCGGGCCTGCTCGCAGGCGGGGGCTTCGGCTCACTGTTCGCGAGCGCGGTCAAGAGGGGCGGTGGGCGTTACTGACGGGTGGCCCGCGGCCTGCCGGCCGCATCACGTGGGCGGGCGGCACCTCAGGGTGGCAGCACTCTGCCGTCCGGCACCCGCCGCCCGGCACCCGCCGCCCGGCACCCGCCGCAGGGGTGCAGGGCCGGCGGCCCGGGGCAGCGGCTGGGGGTGTCCGGCGTCCGGGGCCGCGCCCTGCGGGGGAGGGGGGTGCAGGGCGCGGCGGTTCGGTGTGGGCTGTTACGTGGACTGCGGGGCGGTGGTGCCGGGCTGGGCCGTGAGGGCTTCCTGGATCAGGGCGTCCAGGGCCTTGTCGACGCGCCGCCGGGCCCTGGGGCCCAAGTGGCAGCAGCTTTCCTCATTGATCCGGTCGAAGACTGCGGTGCGGGCCCGGCTGGGCGGGGTGACGCCGGGTATGACTCCGGCCTCGATCGCCCGCTGCCGGAAGTCGTCCCAGACGGTGCACCAGTCCTTCTCGTCCGCCAGATCATCCAGTTCGCCGACCGTGGCGGGCAGGGCGGTGAGCACATGCCGTGCCTGCTCCTGGTGTCCGTCGCAGTTCTCGGCGATCCACTTCACCAGCGGATCGCCGGACGCCTTCAGGGCGTCCCAGGCGGCCTGGCGTGCCTCGTCGCACGCAGCCTGCGCCGAGTCGGCCTCCGCGTTGAAGGCGAGAGCCTGGCGCAGTGCGTCCTCGCCGTATCCCAAGCGCCCCGGATACTTCTCCTCCGCCGCCTCAACGGCTGCGTCCCGCGCTGCACGGGCTGCGTCCACGCTCTCGGTGTACTTCCTTACCTCCGGCAGCATGCGCCGGGTTTCCTGTGCTCCCACTGGTCGTTCCCCCTTCGGCGTTGGCTTGGGCGGGGCCGGGGGGAGCGGAGGCACCGCACCCCCCGACAAACACAATAATAGTGTGTTTCAGGGGTGAGTGAACCCACCCCTGACCAGCACACTCAGCCCGTCACCCGGAACACCGGCAACGGCGTCAGACTCACCCGCCGCGCACCCGTGATCACCGTCACGGGCGCCACACCCCGCATCTCACACAGGTCATAGCGCAACTCCGGCTCCCCACCGAACGGATCAGCATGCACATGGATCGCCTGTACCCAGTACTCGCCGTGCTGCTGGGTCACACTGCCGTGATAGTCGACCTTCTGCCACAACACCGGATCGGCGAACTGTGAAGTGACCTGCACCGCCCGCAGTCCCGCGAGCACACGCGTGACGCTCTCCCCGTCGACCGGGACACCCTCCACAGTCGGGGCGGTGTGCCCGGTGCGCACACCCATCGCCCACCCCAGCACGAAGAACGGCACCGCCACGTCCAACTGCTCCTGAGACACCCCCAACGCATCAGGGGCACTCACGGTGCGCGCCAACTCCCGCAGCGCGTAAGCAGCCTGCTCGCCCTCCGCCTGCGTCACCGGCTCACCGGCACGGCTCATCGTCTGCACCTCTTCCATGATCCCTCCAGCCGGGCACCCGAGGACTGACCGCCCCGGGCCCCACCCCGATCGGGGAGCGGCACACCCGTTGCGCCGCTCCGACTTCTCCCTAACGGCCGAGAACGGCCACGATGTCTTCCGCCCAGTGGTAGTGCTCGAAGAACGCGAGAGGCACCAGCGCGAACACCCCGGCCCACAGGTAGTCATCAGCCTTGGCCCAAGCGCGGTACGCCGCATGGCCGACGCTCCTGCGCCACGTGATCTCCACCGTGATCTCGCACCCGAAAACACTGGGGTGGAATTCACGGTGAATCCGGCCCAACTTCCCACCCGGACGCGACACATGCACATGACGCATCCCGTCGCCGCGCTCAGCGATCCTCTCGAACTTCCACGACTGCCCGGTGTCTGCACCCGTCTGCACCCGAAGAGTGCGGCCCGCCTGTATTTCCTCGCCGGTCACACACGAAACAAGCTTCATGATCAGTTCCCCTCTTTTCCGACCACGCGGTGTGCGGCCCCCGAAAGGAAACAGCAGAAGTCTTCTGCTGCCGCCCCGCAGAGGCTTTCAGCGGACTAGTTCAAAAACCCGCGAGAGCTCAGGAACTCAGCCGTAATGTGCGCGACTCCCTGCGGCTTGTAGATCTGCGGGAAACGCCGCATCTCCACTTCGGTGCGCCCGGTCTCGTCCGGCTCGGGGAGCTCGTGAACGAGCCGGTAAGGCCCGTCACCCGACGGCATTTCCAGCACGACCGGTCCGACCTTGGTGTTGAACCGAATCCCGGTGTAGTGCGCATCAGAGTTGTGCACGATCGTCGCCCCCGCCCGCTGGCAGGCCAGAGGCAGGAAGTTCGCGACCGTGCGGGCCTGAATGGCCAGAGTGTTCATCGGAGCGCCGGAGCCGCCGCGCACCCGCCGGACGATTCCGTCAGAGATCTTGATCTCCACGTTGTCCCCTTCGTAGGTCCCTTGCGGTCCCCGGGGGTCACCTTTCCCCAGGACTTCAAATAATAGTGTTAGTACTGCATGATCGGTACCCCTGTTGCGCTACGGGTTGCGGTAGAGGTTGCGCCAGGATGTTGCGCTAGAGGTTGCGCTAGGAGTTGCGCAGCCCCCCCGGCCGGCCCCCACACCACCCCAGGTCAACCAACCAATCAAGCCCGGTACACCTGCTGACATCCCCCTCTGCACACCCCCACGCCCCCACAAGAACAAGAAGGAAAAGGGGAAGGGCGGGGACGGGCGGGGCGAGCCTCGGGGGATCGGGGCGCCGTCCTCTCCCTGTTGCGCGTCGGCTGCGCCTCCGCGCCAAGCGCCGGACAGCGGGCGCGATCAAGAGCACGCACCATCCCTGTGACGGGAAGCTGTCACCTACGATGGAGACGCCTCACAGTGAGAGGCACTGCTGGCGGGGAGTTCCGGAACGGGTTTGCCGACCCCCCGGATCTGCCGTTCCCCGTCAGCAGGCAATCCCATCCACAAATAAGACGAGCAGCGTGGTGGCGCAGCAGAATACGGAGCACCGGAAAAGAGGCGCGGCGCCACCTATTTCCTGCCCCCACTTCCCTGAATTCTTTGCGCGCGGTCTGCTCCGCAGACGCGTCGCGCCGCCGCTACGCGGCGGATACCCGGGCTGCTCCGCGCCCGGACAGGCTTGGCGGTGGCATCGCTACGCGATGCACGAGGTAGGGGCGGCCCGCTGATGCGGGCCGCCCCTACCTCGCTTCTCTGCGACGCTCCGCGTCGAACGTGGGTGGGGGTGCTGGGGTCCCTCAACCAGCGCCCCACCCATCCCTGCCCCGCGTCCGGCGGTTCACGGGGCAGGGTGCGGGCCAGGTCGCCATCCCGACCCGCTCACGGGGCAGTTACAGGACGGTGTAGGCGACCGGCGGATAGACCGCCTCGGTCTCGTCGTCTTCGTCGCTGTCGTGCAGCCCGAACGCGTCCACGAACAGCGCCGGTTCACGCTCACCGATCAGCTCGGCAGCCTCCGACGCGGTGCACTCGCTGAGCGCGCAGTAGGCCAGGTGCCAGGCCCGGATGACATACGCCGCACCCTCCGCCTCCGGCGCGGGGGAGCGCAGGTACAGCGTGCCGTACGACAACGGCTGCGCCAGCCCGACCATCAGCAAGAACGCCATGTTGTCCAGGTACTTCTCCTCGGCGCCCACGAGGTCGTCCAGGCCGCCGTCACCCTCCACGGTGATACGGAGCGCCGCAGCCAGGGGCTTCTCCTCGCCGTCCATGGTCACGCCCAGCCGCACCACGTGCTCACCCGGCGCCAGACGGCCCATCAGACGGGCCAGCACCGCATAGGCGTCTTCACGGGCCTCCGCGATCCGCGCCGGAGAAATCGGCTTCAACTTCGCCATTTCTGGGTTCCTTTCGATCACAGTGAGAGATTTCCACCCGGTGAGGTTGCCGCCTTACCAAGTAGCCTCATTATATTTCCCGAACAGGCCCGTAAGAATAGGGGGTTGAAGTATTCTCGAAAAACAAGCCAGACCCTATCGATCACTCAATAAACAGAATGTTCCCAGCGCCCATAAAGCGCAAGGTAGTTCGCTTCACTCCGCTACGCAGCGGCGGCGGGGGTAGTGAATCAGGCCAGAATCAATCGATTGGTGTTGTGTGGTGTTTTGTCGGTGGGGTTTTTGTTGTTGGGGTGTCAGTGGCAGACCGGGTTGTTTGGGCTGGTCAGTGCCTGATGGGGGCTG
>NZ_JBIUCI010000036.1:0-30011 GCF_044593635.1 Streptomyces sp. NPDC051913
GGCGGCTTCGTAGTCGCCTTCGGCGAGGGCGGCGGTGGTGCCGATGGTGTCGGTGATCTGGGTGAGGAAGCCGATGCCGCGGGGTCGGGCCCAGGCGTCGACGGTGGCCTGGAGCTCCCGGGCGTGCTCGACCTGACCCCGCAACGCCGCCAGCAACCCCAAGTAGGCATGCGTGTGGTGGACGAACGACGCGTGCTTGTGCGTCGTCGTCAGCTCCAGGCAGCGCTGCCCGGTCCGCTCCGCCTCGTCCCACTCACCCACGCCGATCTGGTCCAGCATGATCAGATGCAGCATGGTCATGGCGTCCGCCAGGGCGCCCGTCTCGATCTCGCGGTCCACCATGCGCTGCAGATACGGCCGGTACCGGCTGAGCGTGTCCACGTGATAGGCGGCGGCGCCCAGCCTGGTGACGTCCCACGGCTCCAGCGAGTGCACGTCGGCGAAGGCGCGCTCCAGCCGTTCGTCCACGCCGGCCCCGCGCAGGACCACGTCGCCCCACGCGTCCTGGTAGATGCGCGAGTGCGTGGGCACCAGGTCACCCAGACTGTCCAGCAGCTCGTGGACCCGCAGCCACCACGCCTCGTCACTGCCGTACTGGCTGATGGCCAGCAGCAGATCGATCAGCCGCGTGAGCACCTCGTCCGGCTCCCGGATCCCGCGGTCGCGCAGGCTCTCGATCGCCGCGAAGACCTGGTGCTGCGAGGAGCGGATGTCCCCGTCCTCGAAGAACGCGACATAGCCCGAGGCGACCACCGAGTCCGGGGAACCGCCGGTGTCCACGCCGGCACCTGCGCGGACCAGCTGCCGTGCCTGGTCCAACCGCCCCGAGTGCCCGGCGACGTACGCCGCGCTGCCCAGTCTGCGGGAGCGCTCCTCGGGGGTCTCGCTCAGTTCGGCGGCGCGGGTCAGCCAGGCCACGGCGGCGACCGCGCCGCCGCGCCGGGTGGCCGACTCGGCCGCCGTCTCCAGGGCGGCGGCGACCTCCTCGTCCGGGTCGACGGTGGAGGCCGCCAGGTGCGTGGCCCGGCGTTCGATGTCGTCGCGGTGGACGTCGGCGAGTACGGCATGTGCCGCGCGCCGCTCGTTGGGAGTCGCCGTCTGGACCACCGACGACCGCACCAGGGGGTGCCGGAAGACGAAGTCACCGCTCAGCGGGTCGATCTCCAGCAACCCGTACTCCGTGGCCTCGTCGGCGTCGACCATCCGGTATCGACCACTCCTGGCCTGACCGGCGGCGGTACCGGCCCCGACACCGTCCAGGGCACCGCGCAGCAGCTCCGCGCGGACGGCGTCGCTCAGAGCCTTGATGCGGGCACCGTAGACCTGTTGCAGGCGTTGCGGCAGGGGGATGCCGGTGTAGCCGAAGGGCTCCGCCTGTGTGTGCTGCGTTCGGCCGCCGCGCACGTACGGAGGCAGTTCCAGCAGGGCCAGCGGATTGCCCTGAGCCTCCTCCAGGACCAGGCGGCGCACCCGGGGGGTAAGACCGGGGTGGTGCAGGTCCAGCATCTGCTCGGCGGCCTGCTCCGACAGCGTCGTCACCGCCAGTTCCGGCAGTGCGGCGGTGTCGAAGCCCGAGGGCACGCCGGCCCGCAGGACGACGATGAGCTTGACCGAGCTGCCGGTGAGCCGGCGTCCCACGAAACCGATCACCTCGGTGCTGGACTCGTCCAGCCACTGCCCGTCGTCCAGGACCAGCAGCAGCGGATGCTGGGAGGCGGCCAGGGAGAGCAGGTCGAGGACGGCGATGCCGAGGGTCATGACCGACGGAGGAGTGCCTTCGCTCCTGCCGAAGACGACGTCGAAGACCTTGCGGTGGGCCTCGTCCAGCCGGTCGATGTGGGACAGCAGGGGGTACAGGAACTGGTGCAGACCGGCGAACGGCAGCTCCGACTCCGCCTCCACTCCGGCCGCCCGGATCACCCGGTACTGCTCGGCCGCCGCGAGCTGCGACACATGTCCCAGCAGCGCGCTCTTGCCCACACCCGAGTCACCCCGCAGCACGAGCGCCCTGCCGCCGGGCGCCGCGACGAACGCGGACAGCACCTCCTGCTCGGTGTCGCGTCCGATCATCGCCCCGACCACTGACTCCACCGTCCCCCACTCCCTTCCCCGATGAACCAGTCCGGCCCGAACACTCTCGTGTTCAGGCGCATGGATCACGCCAAAGCATTTGTGAGGGTACGTTGCTGTCCCTCTCTGCCGTGGTGACAGGTGTCCCCGCGGTCTGCCGCCCGGACTCGAGGGTGGTGCGTGCCCGCAACCGATCTCGGACGGCTGCGCAGAGGACAGCGTGGTCCACCCCTTCACACCTCACGCAGAAGACTAGAACGCACGGCAGAATCCGTCAGCCGCTATGGCCGAAAACGTTCTTGTTGTACGGCTGGCCCCATGCGTGGAGGTGCTGTCTGTAGGGCTGGCCCTACGACCGGCGGCTTCCGCCCCGCACCTGGGGCCCGACTCCCACCCGAAGCGACGACCGAGACACCTGCGGGCTAGGCTCACACATATCTACCCGTGCGCCGGGGGCACAGCGCCTCAAGAACCGGTTCACACATGCGGGTGGCAGGGCTCACGTGAACCACGGTCCCTGTCACACACGTCCCAAAGACGTGTGACACCAGAGCGCGGAAGAAGCTGATGCACGATGAAGGACGGCGCGACCGTCTGGCTCCCCTACCACCGAAACCAGATTCCAGGCCTGCCTGACCGGCTCTCCTACGCCTACTGGGACGGCACCGGCCCACTGCCCGGCGACCCCGCCGACGTCCGCTTCCTCGTCGGCATCCCCGCACCCGGCGCCGAACGCGTCCTGCGCCCCGTACTGCCCCGCATGCGCGACCTCGAAGTGCTCCAGCTCCTCAGCTCCGGCTACGACCACATGACGCCGCTGCTCGACGAGCTGCCCGCCGGCACCCGGCTGGCCACCGGACGCGGAGTGCACCGCGAGACCACCGCCGAACTGGCGGTCACCCTGCTGTTGTCCCTGTGCCGGGGCCTCGACCGGTTCACCGCCCACCAGGCGCAGGGGGAGTGGGTGCCCGAAGTCCGCTCCACCTTGGTCGGCAAGCGGGTCCTCGTCGTCGGCTACGGCGCGGTCGGCGCCGCGGTCGCCGCCCGGCTCGGCGCGTTCCGGTGCGAGGCCGTCCTCGTGGCCCGGACCGCGCGCACCACACCGGCCGGCCGGGTGCACGGCGCGGCGGAGCTGCCCGCACTGCTGCCCACAGTGGACGCCGTGGTGTTGTGCGCGCCGCTGACCGAGGGCACGCGCGGGATGTTCGGCACGGAGGCGCTGGCCCTCCTGAAGGACGGGACCCTGCTCGTCAACGTCGCCCGCGGTGAACTCGTCGACACACGTGCGGTGGTCCGGGAGGTACGGGCCGGACGGCTGCGGGTCGCGCTCGACGTCACGGACCCCGAACCCCTGCCCGCCGGACACCCCCTGTGGAGCCTGCCCGGCGCGCTCATCACCCCGCATGTCGCCGCGTTCACCGATGCCTTCCCCACCCTGACCACGGACTTCATCCGACGCCAGCTGCACCGCTACGCGCGCGGCGAGGAAGTGCACAACGTCGTCGTCACGACGGCCCCGGCCGAAGGAGGCGAGCAGGCTGCCTAGGCCCACGACGCCCACATACGGTGACCACCATCCACGCCTGCTCGGACCGGAGAGCCCTCTCGCGCAGGTGCTCGCGGCCTGCGAGTCGGCGGGGCACACCGCCCCGGCCGAGGCCTGGCAGGACCTGACGAGCACCTGGAACTGGGCCGCCCCACTGTCGGCCGCGGCGTGCCACGGGGATTTTCCTGGAGCTGTCGCGCGGCCGGCTCCCGGCGGCTTCACGCTTTCCGGGCTGTGGAGCCTCCCTGCGCCTGAGCAGGCCGAACCCTGGCTGGCCCTGCCGCTTCCCGTGACGGGCACCGGCGAACCCGACCTCTTCGTCGTCGCGTCGAAGACGCTGTCGGGGCGGGTCGGGGCCGGGACCGTGGTCCGCCTCGACGACCTGTACGTTCCCGCCGGCTTCGGCACGCACTCGGCGGGCGCACCGCTGCGCGCCGGCGACGCGGCGTTCCTCTGGACGGCGGTGGCCGCCCTGGCCCTGGGCACGGCCCGCCGTATCACCGACGTACTGGCCGCTCCGTATGCGGGCGGGGCGGGCAGTACCCGGCGCCAGGCGGCCGCGACTGCCGCGGAACTCGCCGCCGTACTGCACGACGAGCGGCTGAGTCTGGCCGCGATGCTGCACGACGCCCCCTCCGCCCGGCAGGGTCTGCCGACCGCCGTCGAGCAGCGGCTCGCCGCGCACGTCCCACGTGCCGGGCGGGCCGTCCAACATGTGGTCGCCGCGGCATACGAGCACGCGCTGACGGCAGACTGGGGTGGCGGCCCGCACCCCCTGGTGAGCCTGATCGAAGCAGGTTCACCCATACTTCAGCAGGCCCGCTACACGACGGAGCTTCTGCCGCCCCGCGACAGGACCTCCCTGAGGAAGGCTGAACACGGTGACGACCGCCGCATATCAGGGTGAACCCGGATCCAACTCGGCGACCGCCGCACGCGCCCTGTTTCCCGACGGCCGCGAACTGCCCTGCACCAGCTTCGAACAGGCCTTGGACGCCGTGACGCTCGGGGCCGCCGACGTCGCCGTCATCCCGGTCGACAACTCCGCGGCCGGCCGCGTCGCCGACGTACACCATCTGCTGCCCGAGTCGGGGCTGTTCATCGTCGCCGAGTACTTCCTGGCCATCCGGTTCGACCTGATGGGCGTGCCCGGCGCGACCGTGGACCAGGTGGAGTGCGTACGCAGCCATGTGCACGCCCTCGGGCAGTGCCGCAAGATCCTGCGGGAGGGCGGCTGGCGCACCCTCGTCAGCGATGACACCGCCGGCGCCGCCCGCGAGGTGGCCGAGCTCGGCGACCCGCGGCACGCCGCGCTCGCCCCGCCCGCCGCGGCCGAGCTCTACGGCCTGGACGTGCTGCGTGCCGAGGTCGAGGACGACCCGGACAACACCACCCGCTTCGTCGTCCTGTCCAGGGACGCGGCCTTCGCCCCGCACACCGGCGAGCCGACGATGACGAGCCTGTTCTTCTGTGTGCGCAACATCCCCAGCGCGCTGTACAAGGCGCTCGGCGGGTTCGCGAGCAGCGGCGTCAACCTCACCAAGATCGAGAGCTACCAGATGGGCGCGGGCCTCAACCCCAGCCGCTTCTACGTCGAGATCGAGGGCCATCCCGACGACGAGCGCGTCGCCCTCGCCCTGCACGAACTGCGCTTCTTCTCCTCCGAGGTGCGCGTCCTGGGCGTCTACCCGGCCCACTCGCACCGCGCGAAGAGCTGACCTCACCAGACCTGTTCCTACGGCGAACGGCCCCGCCGGGTTCCCCGCCGCCGTCGCCGTGGCGCCGGGGAACCCCTCACCGGGACGACGTAGCCACCGGCCCCGAAGGTTCACATCCGACACATGTTCCTGGTCGCCGACACTTCTCGACGAGAAACATGACCTGGCGGAAGGGGTCCCATGGCGACCTTCTAAGGTGTGAGCATGACCCAGCACCGCAAAGGCCTCGTCCTTGACTTCGGTGGTGTGCTGACAACACCTCTGGTCCACGCGGCGTTCGCCTTCGAGCGGCGCGCGGGACTCGCCGAGGGAACCCTGCTCACCGGCCTCTACCTGGACCCCGAGGCGATCCGGCTGACCGAGGAACTGGAACGCGGCGGACTCACCCAGACCCAGTGGAACGAGGCGGCGGCCACCCGTCTCGGGATCTCGTCGGACAACCTGATGGGCCGCATCTTCGCCGACCTGCGCCCCGAGCCCACGCTGATCGCCGCGGCCGCCGCCGCCCGCCGCGCGGGCGTCAAGGTCGGCATCCTGTCCAACTCGGTAGGCCTGGAACCCTGGAACCTGTACGACGGCTACGACCTGGAGACGCGGTACGACGCCCTGGTGCTGTCCGAAGCGCACGGCACGCGCAAGCCGGAACCGGAGATCTTCCGGATCGTGTTGCGCGAACTCGGCCTGACCGCCGAGGAGTGCGTCTTCGTGGACGACACCGAGCAGCACCTGCCACCCGCGGCGGAGTTGGGCTTCGCCACCGTCCACGCCGTGGACCCGGCCCGCACGGTGGCCGCCCTGGAAGCCCTGCTCGGCATCCCGCTGACGGACGTAACCCCGGACCCGGACCGGGTCACCTCGTGAGGAGTCACCTGTGAAACTCGGCCTCGCCCTGCCGACCTTCGGCCCCGACGCCGGCCCGGAAGGCATCCAGCGCATCAGCCGCACCGCCGAGGAGATGGGATACGACTCCCTGTGGACCGGCGACCGCGTCCTCGCACCCCGGGTGCCGACCGTCCCGTACCCGAGTTCCTCCGGCGAGATGCCGCGCGCCTACGAGAACCACATGGACCCCCTGGTCGCCCTGACGTTCGCCGCGGCCCACACCACCCGGGTCCGCCTGGGCACGAGCACGCTCAACGGCCTGTGGCTGCCGCCGCTCATGCTGGCCCGCTCCCTGACCACCCTCGACGTCCTCAGCCAAGGACGTCTGGTCGTGGGGCTCGGCCTGGGCTGGATGCCCGACGAGTACGCCGCGGTCTCGGTGCCCTGGAAGGGGCGCGGAGCACGGCTCGAGGAGACCCTGGACGTCCTGGAGGAGTACTGGGCCAACGACGTCTTCGCGCACGAGGGACCGCTGTTCACCGTCCCGGAGACCGTGGTGGGCCTCAAGCCGAGCCAGCGGCCCGGACCGCCGGTGCTGCTCGCGGCGTTCAGCCCCGGCGGCCTGCGGCGGGTCGGACGGCGGCTCGACGGCTGGCTGCCCGTGGCGATGCCGCTGCCTCACCTGTTGGGCATGTGGGACGTCATTCAGAAGGAGGCGGTGCAGGCCGACCGGGACCCGACGGTTCTGCGCATGGCCCTGCGCGTCAACCCCCAGCTGACCGACACGAAGACCGACCCGGACCGGATGCCGGAGGCGGGCACTCTCGCCCAGTACGTCGACTATGCGCGGGCCGCCGCCGAGGGGGGCGTGCACGAACTCTTCGTGGACTTCGGGCAGATACCGGCCACGCTCGCCGAACGCGTCGACCTGGCGGGCCGTTTCCTCGAAGGAGTGCGGCAGGGCTGAGGCGGTGCGGAATGTGTCGGCCGCTTCTTTGGTTTCTCGGGGCACCCACTCTTCGCCCCGCGATCTTTTCGCCCCCGCGATCTCGTCGCACCCCCGATGGGAGAGACCTTGAAGCCCTCCGCCCCCGCGAACGAACAGCCCCGACTCCGCCGCGTCCACCTGCCCGGTACCGTGCCCTCGCCCTCCATGGCGGCCTCGCGCCCACGCGACGCGGAGGAGAAGCGGGATGCCTCCGAGACGGACACGGCTCGGCAGGTCGTGGAATGAGGTGGGCGGCGGTGTCCTGGTGACAGCGCCGCCGGCCGCGCCGAAGGCCCTCGGCGGACACCTGAAGGAAGGTGTCCGCCGAGGGCCTTCGGTGTGTCAGGACGTCCCCAGACCGTTCAGCAGGGTGTCGACGACCACGTCCGCGGCCTGGCCCGGGCTCAGCTCGGGCAGTTGCCGGGCCACCAGGTGCATCAGCTGCGGCAGCAGCGCGCTCGCCCAGCCCTGGGGCAGGCCGGGGCGCAGCAGGCCCTCGTCCGTGGCGCGCTGGAGGAAGGCGTCGACCTCGTGGATGGAGGCGTCGCGGCGTGTGTGGACGCTGTCGTCGGCGAGCATGCGGGTGAGGTCGACGGGCCAGGTCCGGTTGACGCCGATGATGTTCTCGACGTAGCGGTGCAGGGCGACCGCGACGGGTGCCTCACGCAGGCGGGCGTCCTCGATGGCGTGCTCGATGGCCGTGAGGCGGGCTTCGTAGATGGCGGCGAGGAGGTCGTCGCGGTTGGCGAAGCGCCGGTAGACGGTGCGCCGGTCGACACCTGCCTCGGCGGCGATGCTCGCGATGCTGGCGCCGGGATCGGCGGCGAGCATGCGTGCCCCTGTCGTCAGGACGGCTTCCAGATTGCGTGCTGCGTCGGCTCTCACCGGCCCGAGTCTAGTGCCGCAATGTGATGCCTGAGACATCTAACGCCCCTCGGGAGTAGAACCCTGGCCATTAAGTGCTACATTGAAGTGACAGATCTTAGAGGTTTCGTCATTCTGATGTTCCACTTCTAGAAAGGCCACCTTCCATGTCGAAGGCAACCGAGCCCTCATCACCCAAGGTCGGCGGGGTCGCCGCCGCGATGAGCGCGCTGATCCTGGCCGTGCTGCTCGCTTCCCTGGACCAGACGATCGTCTCCACCGCGCTGCCCCGGATCGCACAGGACCTCAACGGGTTCGACGACATCGCGTGGGTCAGCGCCGCATACCTGCTCGCGTCGACCGCCGTCACCCCGCTGTGGGGCAAGCTCGGCGACATGTTCGGCCGCAAGCCCCTCTATCTGACCGCCACCTCGATCTTCCTGATCGCCTCGGTCGCCTGCGGCCTGGCCCAGAACCTGCCCGAGCTGATCGGCGCCCGCGTCCTCCAGGGCATCGGAGGCGGCGGCATGATCGTGCTGACCTTCGCCCTGGTCGGCGACATCGTCGCCCCGAGCGAACGCGGCCGCTACCAGGGCATGTTCGGCTCGGTCTACGGCGTCGCCAGCATCGTCGGCCCCCTGCTCGGCGGTGTCTTCACCGACCAGCTCTCCTGGCGGTGGGCGTTCCTGGTCAACCTGCCCGTCGGCATCGTCGCCCTGACCATCGCCGCCCGCGCCCTGCCCGCCGCCACCCGGGGCAGCAAGGCCCGCATCGACTACCTCGGCGCGACCCTGCTGGCCGCCATCGCCACCGGCCTGGTCCTGGTCACCTCGTTCGGTGAGCGCTGGGGCTGGGGCTCGCCGGCCATCGTCGGCCTGATCGTCGCGACCGTCGCACTGGCCGCGCTCCTGGTCCCCGTCGAGCGCCGCGCCGCCGCCCCCGTCCTGCCGCCGGCCATGCTCGGCTCCCGGACCGTGGTGTTCTCCTCGCTGATCGGCTTCTTCGCCAACGCCGCCATGTTCGCCGTACTGGTCTACCTGCCGACCTACCTGCAGATCGTCCACGGCGTCTCCGCCACCCTGTCCGGCGTCTACATGCTGCCGCTGGTCGCCGGACTGGTCATCAGCCAGTCCCTGGCCGGACGCTGGGCCGCACGCGTCGAGCTGCTGCGCAGGATCCTGCTCGGCGGACTGGTCGCCAACCTGGCCGGACTGCTCCTGCTCGGCACCATCGGCGCCGCCACCCACACCCTCGTGCTGAGCGTCTACTTCCTGATCACCGGCGTCGGCATCGGCATGGTCCCGATGGTCGTCCTGACCACCGTCCAGAACAGCGTGCCCGCCGCCGATCTCGGCGCCGCGAGCGCCGTGGTCACCTTCGCCCGCTCCATCGGCGCGGCCTTCGGAGTCGCCGTCTTCGGCACCCTCCTCAACACCGGCTTCGCCGACCGCACCCACGCCCTGCCCACCGCCGGCGGCTTCGACGCCGCCCGCCCCGACACCATCGGGCAGCTGCCCGGAGCCCTGCGCGACACCGCCCTGGACGCCTTCGCCCACGCCACCGCAGGCGGCTACCTCTGGATCGCCCCCACCCTCGCGGTCGGCATCCTGCTCGCCCTCTTCCTCAAGCCGTCCCGCAAGGCCGGCGAGGCCGCTCCCACTCCCGCCGCAGTCGCCGAGGAGTCCGTTCCCGCCGCCTGACCGACCGCCCCTCGCCCCTCGACCGGCCGACGCCCCCACCGGGTGCCGGCCGGCGGCGTATGCAGGTTCCTACGGGGCGCTCTCCGAGAGCCTCTTGAGCTGGGCGAGCCAAAGGGAGTTCAACCGCTGCACCCACACCGGGGACGCCACCTGGAGCGACTTGGCGCCGGGGCCGCGGACCACGTTCTCCGTCACCACCCGGGTGCCGCCCTCGACCGCGACGAACAGCCACGCCTGGTACAGCTGCACCCCGGCACCGATGCCCGACCAGCCGAGCCGGTGCGGCGGCACATGCTCGCCCACGAAGATCTCGAACCGGTGCTCATGGAACCGCACCTCGAAGCTCCTGGCGAGCGGCCCGGCCCGCACCTCGGCGATGCCCGGCACCCACTCCGGCCACCGCGCCACGTCACTGAGCAGCGCGAAGGCCTTGGCGGGCGGGGCGTGCACGACGGCCTGCGCCTGACAGAAACCGTGTGCCTGATCGGGGGAGAAGCCCGAGGGCCAGTGGATGTCCGGATGGCTCTCCGACGCGCCGGGCATCCGGTTCCCCTTTCGTGGTGCGGGCGACCCCAGGAACGGCCACCGGTCGAGGGCGGACCGGAAGGACGCCCTCCCGCCCCACTCTGATCGCCAGCCCCGGACCCGACATAGGTCAAATGACTTGGGGAACCGTCCAACGGCCTCGGGGGAACCGCGCAGGCCCTGTCACTGGCCGCCGTCGTGCGGGTCGAGCTGCGACAGCGCGTCCCGCAGCGCGGCCCGCGAGGTGATGCCCAGCTTCGGATAGATCTGGTACAGGTGCGTACCGATGGTCCGGTGAGACAGGAACAGCCGCTCGGCGATCTGCTTGTTGGTCAGCCCGGTCGCCGCGAGCGTCGCGATCTGCAGCTCCTGCGCGGTCAGCGCCACCGGTCCCGGCCGGGCCGCGGCGGGCGTGGACTGGCCACTGGCCCGCAGCTCCGCCACCGTACGCGTCACCCAGGGCTTGGCACCGAGGCGCTGGAAGGCCTCCAACGCCTGCGCCAGTTGCTCCCGGGAATCCGCCGTGGCCCGCAGCCGCCGCAGCCGCTCGCCGTAGAAGAGCCGCACCCGCGCCACGTCGAAGGGCCAGCGCTCCGGATCGGGCAGCGACAACGCCTGCTCGAAGAGGGCCAGGCCCGGCCGGCCGGGTGTGGTCAGCGCCTCGCAGGCCAGCACCAGCATCTCCAGCCGCGGCGACAGCGCGGCCATCGACGACGCGCGCATCGCCGCCGCGTGCGCCGCGGCCTCCGGCTCCCGGCCGGTACGGATGGCCGCCTCGACCAGGTCCATCGTGCCCCACAGGGCGATCGGCAGGTACGGGGCCACCGTCCCGGGCGGGCTCAGCGTGCAGGCGTGCTGGTAGGCGGTCTCGAAGTCGCCGCTGCCGAGCGCGGCCAGCGCCCGCGCGTGACAGGCGAAGAACCGGGCGCCGTACGTCCCGCGCGGCATCGCCCACCGGACGATCTCCTCGGTCAGCGCGGCGCTGGTCTCCGCGTCCCCCTGCGCCGCCGCCACCGCCGCCTGGATGTACTGGAAGTACCAGGCGAAGAACCGGTAGTCGTGGTTCTCGCACAGGGCCAGCCCCTCGGCCGCCAACTGCGCGGCGTCGTCCCACCGGCCCAGATGGAAGTAGTCCAGGCCCAGATGCATCAGCGCGCCCAGGTGCCGGCGCACCGGCGCGGTGCCGGCCCGGCCCTGCTCCACCAGTCGGCGCGTGGCCCACCGGAAGTCCCCGAGCCGGTCGGCGAAGACCGAGGCGGTGCCGACCCGGATCACCCGGGTCGGGTCGTCGCCGACCGTGGCGATCAGCTCCGTCAGCCGGGGCAGGGCCGCCGCACCGGTGCGGGCCGGGTCGCCGAAGGTCCGGGTGATCACCCAGAGCAGTTCGGGCGGTTCGGGAGTGAGCCGCTCCATGAACGCCAGCATCGGCTCCCACAGCTTCGGATCACCGCCGTACCAGCACAGCAGGATCAGCAGATGCAGCGCCTCGATGAGCCCCTCGTCCGAGGCGTCGTAGTGGTGCTCGGGCTCCGATGACTCGATCGCGCCGATCAGCAGCCGGTAGGCGGTGTCGATGTCGCCGTCCCGGTTGATCAGCAGGAACGCCGACGCCGTAGCCGCGTGCAGCGACTGATCGCCGACCGGATGAACGAGCCGGGACTCGGCGAGCAGCCGGGTGGCGTCCTCCAGTTCACCTCCGGAGTCCACGCCCACATAGGCCGCCACCGCCAGTCGGCGGCTCTCGTCCGACGCCGCCGGACTGAGCCCCGCGGACCGCGTCAGCGCCGCCACCGCGCCCAGCGCGTCCCCGCGGCGCAACCGGCCGCGCGCGGCCTCCTCCAGCAGGGCGGCGACCGTCTCGTCCGGGCCCGTCGCCGCCTCGCCCAGATGCCAGGCACGCCGCTCCAACTGGCCGCCGAGGACGTCCGCGAGCGCCCGATGGGCTTGCCTGCGTTCTGTCCCGGTCGCCAGCTCCACCACCGCGGAACCGATCAGCGGATGCCGGAACGACAGCCGCCGGTTGCCCGCGGAGACCGTCACCAGCCGGGCCTGCTCGGCGGGAACGAGGTCGTCGACATCGGCCCGACCGGACGCCGCCGCCTCGACGGACGCGAGGTCCCCCGTCCCGTCGAGGGCCGCGAGCAGCAGCAGCTCACGGCTGCGCGCCGGCAGCTCCGCCACCCGCGAGGCGAACAACGCCTGCAACCGCTCGCTCAGCGGCAGTACGGCCGGCACCATCGCCAGCGTCGCCCGCTGCTCCGCCGACAGCGCCACCGGCAACTCCACCAGCGCGAGCGGGTTGCCGCGCGCCTCAGCCGCGATACGGCGTCGTACGGCGGGGGAGACGTCGGGGTGTGCGAGGGCGAGCAGCTCGGTCGACGAAGCGTCGTCCAACGGCTCAAGGCGGTGCTCGGTCAGACCGCTGGACTCGAAGAAGCTCTCGGAGCCCTCACGGGAGGCGGCGAGAAAGCCGATCGTGCTGCCGACCAGCCGCCGGGCCACGAAACCGAGCACGGCGTTGGTCGCCCGGTCCAGCCACGGCAGGTCGTCGATGACGACCAGCAGCGGTGTACGGGCCGCCGTCAGCCGGAGCAGCAGCAGGACCGCCGTGGAGGTCAGCAGCCGGTCCGGCGCCGGACCGCTGCCGATGCCGACGGCGACCCGCAGGGCGTCACGGTGGACCGGGTCCAGGACGTCGAAGTCGTCGAAGAGCGGCACGAGAAGCTGGTTGAGCCCGGCGTAGCTGATGTCCGCCTCGAACTGCACACCGGCCGCGCGCAGCACCCGGATGCCGTTGTGCGTGGCCCCGGTCGCCACCGCGTCGAGCACGGCGGTCTTGCCCACCCCGGCCTCGCCCGACAGCAGCAGGGCGGCGCCATGGACCTCGGAGTTGCTGAAGAAGGAGTGGATGAAGGCGAGGTCCTTGTCCCGTCCGACCAGCCGTGTAGAGGCCGGGCAGACGGTCGAGTCCGGGTCATTCATCGAGCGGCCTCCAACGGCTGACGTCTGGAGGCCCGGTGACATCCGCCGACCCGGCTGCGCTGCACCTGGCTCCGTGCGGTCATGCGATCACCGCAGTCTAAAGGGCATCCAGATCATGCCCTCGCCGGTGGGACCGGCGGGCATCAGACCAGCGGGAACGGGGACGGACGGCGAGGGGTCCGCCGAGGGGTCAGCCGAGGGGTTCTCTTTGCATGAGCGATACACAAAGCGTAGGGCTCCCCCTATGGCCTGGTGGTGAGGGGGTTCGGCATGCTGAAGGCATGTCCATCAACATCGTCGTCGTCGACGACGACCCTGGGTTCCGCCGCATCGCCACGACGCTGCTGACGGCACGTGGCCTGCATGTCGTGGCGGAGTTTCAGGACGGCGCCTCGGCGCTGGCCGCGGTGCGGACGCACCGTCCCGACGGACTGCTGCTCGATCTGCACCTGCCCGACACCGACGGACTGACCGTGGCACGCCGGCTGACCCAGGAGACACCGCAGAGCGACCGGCCACGGATCGTGCTGACCTCCACCGACCAGTCGTTCTGGTCACCCGAGGAACTCCAGCACGCGGGCATCGAGTCCTTCGTCCCCAAGGACAAACTCTTCGACGCCGATCTGAAGAGCCTTTTCACCCCCACCACACCCTGACGCCGGAGCACCGGCCCGCGCTCTACTGGCCGAGGTAGCGCAGTACCGCCAGAACCCGCCGGTGCTGCCCAGTGGCCGACTGGTTCAGGCCCAGCTTCAGGAAGATGCCGGTGACATGGCGTTCCACGGCGGCGACGCTCACGAAGAGCTGCTCGGAGATCCCCGTGTTGGAGTGGCCCTCCGCCATGAGCGCCAGGACCTCCCGCTCCTTCGGCGTCAGCGCCGCCAGCGGATCCTCCGGGCGCTTGCGTCCCAGCAGCGCCGCGATCACATCGGGGTCCAGGGCTGAGTCGCGGGCCAGGACCCGCTCGACGGCGTCGATGAGGATCTGCGGACTGGCCACCTTCTCCTTGAGGAGATAGCCGACGCCGCTCGGGTCGTCCCCGACCAGGTCGAGCGCGTAGGAGGCCTCCAGGAACTGGGAGAGCACGATGACGGCCGTCTCCGGCCGCGTCGCGCGGATCTTCTGCGCGGCCCGCAGACCGTCCGCCTCCAGACCGGGAGGCATCCTGATGTCGGTGATCACCACGTCGGGGTGGTGTTCCTCGGCGGCCCGGACGAGATCCACCGCGTTGTCGACGGCCTCGACCACGTCGATTCCGGCCCTGCGCAGGATGGCCGCGATGCCTTCGCGCATGAACGGCTGGTCTTCTCCGAGCACCGCCCGCAGTGGTTGGCTCATGGCGAGATCCTAACCTGGGGCGTGTGTGCTCAGGCCGCCCAGGAGCGAGGCGGCCGACCGGCTGAGGTGTCACACCTCGGAGGAGGCAGGCACACATGAATGTGTGGCCCGCGGCCAGCATGTGTCCTGTCCGTGCCCGGTGGCTGTCAAGGACTCCGGAGCGCCCACAGCGGGCCCACCTGACGGTCGTTGTAGGGAAAACCCGAGGTCTACGCGTGGGTCGGGCCGTTTCCGGCGGTCGCGGCCTGCTCGGGCGGGCGTACGCCGTCGCAGGTCAAACGGTCGGAGTCCGCCCGAAGGTGGGGTGGGCCCTACAAAGGCTTGGGGGAACCCCGAGCAAGGGCGAGGGAGCGCACGACAGACCGGGCTTCCCGCCACTCCGAGACTTGGCGCTACCGCTGAACACCCTCTTGATCCCCCACAGAAGACAAGGTTTTCACCGGCAGGACGAGAAACGCACCGCAGGGACACCGAACACCTGCGGCCAGAAACGGGGAGCGGACATGGTTCACCTGGAAACACCTCGCATTGAGGTGGGCGACCGGATGCGCCGGCCCGCGCCACACTCCGCACCGTCCCCATGGGCTGCCCGCCCGGGGGGCGCGCTCACCCGGGCGACGATGCTGGCGGGTTCGCTGGTCTCGGCGGCGGCGGGCGCCCTGCTGATCGTCGTACCCGTACCCACCCCGGCCGAGGCCGGAAAGCTGTTCGGGGTGCACATCGCGGTCCAGGGAGTGCTTCAACTGCTGGCCGTGCGCCGGTCCACGGCCTCGGCGGCCGTCCGGTGGCTGCTGACCGGCGGCGGCTTCGCCGCACTGCCGTTGGGCGCGGTCCTGTTCGCCGGCCGCACCGACACGGTGTTCCTGCTCGCCCTGTGGACCGGCTGTGCCTGGCTGCTGCGGGGACTGACCATGGCGATCTCCGTGACCTCGCCCTCGGTGAGCCATGTCTTCGTCTACGACGACGTCCTGAACGCGGTGATCGTCTCGGCGGGCCTGTTCATGACCGCCTTCCCCTTCGTGTCACCGGAGCAGCTGGCCGATGTCGGCGGCTCCGTCCTGGTGGCCATCGCGGTCTTCGAGGTGCTCGCCGCCGCACGCCGAACCCCCCGGGCTCTGCGTGCCGTCGGCTGAGCCCCGCCCGGCACAGCAGCACAACAACCTACGTTCCCCGCCGGATGACCGGCTGAGGCCCTACTGGGAGGCGACCATGAAGAAGTGCCAGCTCGCACTGGAGATCACGCACTGGGTGTTCTCCGAGCTCGACCTGCCGCTGCAGTGCGAGTTCTCCTACGACACCCAGGACCCGCTCGCCGTCACCCTGGTCCTCGACACCGAGGGCGTGCGCCCGGTGACCTGGGCACTGTCCCGCGATCTGCTGGCCGAAGGCATGACCGCCCGGGTGGGCGAGGGCGACGTGACGTTCTGGCCGGTGCTCGACCACGACGGCGAGCCGTCCTCCTTCTGCATCCGCGTGGGCAACACCCACAAGGCGGTCTTCGAGATCCCGGCCGAGCCGGTCGTGAGCTGGCTGGCGAGGACCTACGACATGGTCCCGCGGGGGACCGAACTGGACGGCGTGGACTGGGACGAGTGGGCCCAGCTGGCCGAGTGACGTCGACGGGTCCGGCCGCCGTGGCCGGACAGGTGCAGGCAGAGAGGAAGACCATGCGCAACACACCGAAGAACACAGTGCGTCCCTTGCTGGCCGACTGGCAGTGGCAGCAACGCGCCGCGTGCCGCGGCATGAGCAGCGCCATCTTCTTCTCGCCGCCGGGCGAGCGGGGCCGGGCGCGCCGCGTCCGAGAAGAGCGGGCCCGCGCCGTCTGCGGCGGGTGCGAGGTCGTCGACATCTGCGCGGCCGCGGCCCTCAGACAGGGGGAGACCTACGGCGTCTGGGGCGGGCTGTCCGACGACGAACGACGGCAGCTCGGCACGGGTGCGGGCAGCGCCGGCAGGACCGGGACACACGACGTGGCTGCTCGGTGACGGGCGAGCCCGGCCCAGGCACGGACCTGGTTGCCGCCACTCGCCCCCGCCCCTTCTGATCCGCCGTCACCAACAGGCCGACGGCGGATCAGCCGTGAGACAGGTACCGGATCAGCCGTGCGACGCGAGGACGACCGCCGACGCGGTGGCGGGCCCGGAACCACACTCACCGCGAGCATCCCCCTCCGGCCGACCCAAGGGCCCTGACAAGGCCAGGTCAGTCCCGGATCGGGATCTGGATCAGGATCGCGGTGCCGCCCCCGGCCGGCGAGTCGATGGCCAGCTTCCCGTCGAACGCCGCCACCCGGTCGGTCAGCCCGGTGATCCCACTGCCCGCGCTGGCCTTGCCCACGCCGCCTACACCGTCGTCGGCGACCTTGATCCGCAGGACGTCCCCGAACTCGATGGACACGTCGATGCGGGACGCCTCGGCATGCTTGACGGCGTTGGTCACCGCTTCGGCCACCACGAAGTACGCGTTGGACTCGACGGTGGAGGAGATACGGCGCTCGTCCTTGCTCTCCACGACCGTCGGTACCGGGCACCGGGACGCCAGGTCCTGCACGGCCGCCACCAGCCCCTTCACCGTCAGCACCAGCGGGTAGATCCCGGAGGCGAGTTCACGCAGCTCGTTGATCGCCGTCTGCGCGTTGTCGATGGACTGGTCCAGCAGGTCCGCCGTTGCCGCCTCCGTCTCGGGGAGCATCTCGCGTGCGAGCCGCAGCCCGATCATCAGGCTGACGAGGCGCTGCTGCGCCCCGTCGTGCAGGTCCCGGGCGGTACGCCGGTGCACGGCCTCGGTGTTCTCCATGATCCGGCGCCGGGTGTCCTGGAGCGAGGCGGCCATGCTGTTGAAGGAAGTGCCCAGCGCCCCGATCTCCGCCACCCTGCTCGGCGGAATCCGCATGCTCAGATCACCGCCCGCGAGTTCCTCCGCCGCGGTTGCGGCGCCGCGCACCGGCCGTACCACCGCACGGTGCTGGAGGATCGTGAAGACGGCCACCAGCGCGGTCGACGCGGCAAGCCCGATCGCCGCGGCCAGTACTGCTTGCCGGCTGTTCGTCCCGGCGGCGTCCGTGCGCTCCGCGAGCTGCGCGCGTTCGTCCGCCATGTACCGGTCGAACTGGGCCCGCAAGGTGTCGACGCGCTTCTTGCCCTCGGCGGTCGTCTTCAGCGAGGAGGCTGCCGGATCGTCGCGCCGGACCATCTCGACCAGCGGTACCGAGTAGTCGTTCAGGAACGACTCGACGCCCCGGGTGATCTCCTCGGCGGTGCGCCGCTGAGCCACGGAGGTGGCGCTCCCGGTGAAACGCCGGGCTTCCGCGGGCAGTGCGGCACGTGCCTCACGCCACGGCTGGAGAAACGTTTCCTGCTGGGTGATCACGAAGCCCCGCTGCCCGGTCTCGAGATCGAGGAGCAGCTGTTCCATCGCGCCGACCTCGACCAGGGCGGTACGGGAGGCACGACGGGCCGAGATGGAACTGTTCGCGTCGGAGATCGCCCACAGCAGCACCGCGAACGCCACCCCGATCAGCAGGGCGAGCAGACCGCTCGCCGCGACCGTGAGGCTCGTCAGCCCCAGTCGCCGGCCTCTGTACTCCTGCTGCGCACTCATGCCCCGCCCGCCGCTGAAAAACCTGGACACCCGAAGTGTGCAATGTATCTCCCGGTCGAAGGTATGTGTATCGATCGCACACGTACCTCCTCGACCCATGGATGCTACATACGTGTTTGTGATTATTTGCGTTGATTGCTACCACACGGGCCGGGGTGGGCCAGGCCGCTCAGGCCGCGAACCCGATGTTGGTCACGTACTCGTACTGCCCCCACTGCGAGCCCAGGTCCACGATCTGGTCGACCCAGGCGTCGTCGAGGGCCTGGAGGTTGTCGGCGGCCCAGGCGTCGACGATGCGGTCCCAGTGGCGGATGTTGAGCGTGCGGAACTCCACCATGCGCTGACGGGGGCGGGGGACCTGCGACTGGTTGAGGGGGTGGATCTCGACGCGGGTGCCGCGGCCCTCGCGGTTGAGGCGGGCCAGGAGGTAGCGGGCGGTGTTGTGGCGGCGGACGGTGCGGTAGGCCTGCTCGATGCGGTCGAGGTTCTTCTTGGAGGGGCTGCGCCTGCCGTCCAGCCACGCCTTCAGGGTGCGGTCGGTGACCGTCAGTCCCGCAGCACGCGCGGCGGCCCGGGCGTGGTCGGTGCGGGTGAGGTAGTGCAGGCGGGCCAGCAGGCCGCGGCGGGCGGTGACGGGGGTGGCGATGTACCCGGCGAGGGCGTCCAGGCGACGGGCTACGGCCTCGTGGCCCTTGATGCCGCGGGCGCCGTACACGCCGAACTGATGAGTGCGCTCCGGCATTTCGGCTCCTCCCGCGTCCTGGCGTTGCTTGCAGGAGATCAGTATGGGCCAGGAGGGAGTGAAGTTCGCCGTACGGGGTGGCGGTGTTGCCGTGCGGCCCGGGCCCGGTGGGGCGGGGCTCGGGTTCTGCTGAGTCGCTGTCGGTCGCTTTCAAAGAGGCCCAGGTCAAGGCGGCTTCGGTGGGTGACAGCGACTGAAGCGATTGAAAGTCGGAGATAGGGCGGGGAGGGGAAGCCCGCACCGGCGCTTTTCGGACGGCGCGGCTCCGGTCTGCTTCACGTCAGATCCAGAGTCGCTTGAGTCGCTTCGGTAGCTGGGCCCGCAGATGGCGGCTGCTTCGGTCGCTGACCCTCGATCGGCCCGAAAAGCGACCAGCGACTGAAGACCAGCTACCGAAGCTGCTTCGGTAGCTCTTCAGTCGCTGTGAAGAAGTCCCAGGTCAGAGTGGTTCTGCTCAGGAAAACAGCGACTGAAGCGACTCAGCGACCAGGTATATGAAGACATTGGCGCGTGCGTGCGTGTGCGCGTGTGCGCGTCATATATTCAGTCGCTGAGTCGCTTCAGTCGCTGTTTTGGTCTCTCCACTATCTCTGACCTGCGGTTTTCTGAAAGCGACTGAGTAGCTACCGAAGACGTTCAGTCGCTGCGCTTCAGTCGCTCAGTCGCTGAGGCCCCCGGAGCGAATCGAATCTTTGTTTTCCACAGGGGACTCTCGGTTCCCACTTGCTTCGCTAGGCTGTTCCGGTCGCTCAGTCGCTTCGGTCGCTGGTGGGGGGTGCGCATGGCCTCTGAGCTGCACAACTCACGTAGCTACTCATCTCTGTCCGCCCCAGTCGCGGGCCCGTCGGTGACAGCTCGGTGGTGTGCCAGCCGGGGATGGCCTGTCCATCCCCTCGCCCCGGGGCGCAAGACCCCCGCGGGCAACTGCGAGGACTGCCGGCGGCCCGGCCATCACCACAAGGGCTGCGGCTGCCCTGCCGCGGGCCGCTGGTGCCACGGATTCCACGCCGCCACGCTGGACTTCGCCCGTATCGAGCAGTGGTGGGGCGCCAACCCGGGCTTCGGCGTGGGCATCTCCTGCGGGCCCGCGGGCCTGCTGGTCATCGACATCGACGCGCACGAACGCCAACTCCCGGACCGGGACCGCCTGCTGCCGGGCATCGCGATCTCCGACAGCATCGACCTGACCGGGCTGGCCAACGGCTTCCACACCCTCGGCGTGCTCGCCGCCCTGCGCGGCGTCACCAGCCCCGCCGACGACGAAACCACCCTGCGCGTCAGGACCCCCTCCGGCGGCCTGCACGTCTGGTACCGGGCGCACAGCGGGCACCGCTGGCAGTGCTCCACCGGCTCCGGCGCCCGCGCGCTGGCCTGGCAGGTCGACATACGGGCGCACGGCGGCTACATCGTCGCCCCCGGCACCGTGACCGACGCCGGACTGTACGAGCCCGTGGGCCCCGCCCGCGAGCCCGCACCGCTGCCCGACTGGCTGGCCCGCGAACTGGAGCGCACCGGCCATCTGCCGCCCGCGTACGTCCCCGCGCCCCGGCCGGTGCCGCCACGGGCCCGGCAGGCCGTCCTCGCCGCCGGAGGCGGCCAAGGGGCCGCAGGCCGCGTCCTGGCCGCACTCCTCGCGGAGGTGGCCGCCTGCGCCGCCGTGACCGAAGGGGCCGCGTTCTCGGAGAAGTTGAACCGGGCCGCCTACACCGCGGGCGGTCTGGTGGGCGCAGGACAACTCGCCGCGGACGAGGCCGAGCACGCCCTCAGGGAGGCCGCCGAGCACGCCAGGCCGGGCCAGGAACGCCGCTACACGGCCATCATCCGCAGCGGCCTCAGCGCCGGCCGCACCCGCCCGCTGCTGCCGGGAGGTCGCGCATGACGTCCCGCCAGGAAGACGCCCTCTTCGACGCCCAGGCCGTCGCCGCGCAGATCCTCGCCCAGCGCCCGCCCGCGCCCGTCCCCTGCCCCGACGAGGCCGACCCCGTGCAGACGGAGGCCACCGCCGACGGGCTGCTGCCCGACACCCTCAGCGACCGGGGCAACGCCAAACTGTTCGTCCGGCTCTACTCCAACGACTACCGGCACGTCCCCGGGCTCGGCTGGTTCCGCTGGGACAGCACCCGCTGGCAGATGGACGAGGACGACACCGTGATGTGGGCCGCCGGCGACCTCGCCGAGTCCCTCGCGAGCAACGACCCGCGCGGTGTGTACACCTCCCTCGCCCTCCAGCAGCACCGGCGCCGCGCCCTGAGCACCAGCGGCATGAACGCCATGCTCGCGCAGGCCAAGTCCGCGCCCGGCATGGTCCTCAACGCGGCCCGCCTCGACGCCGACCCGTACGCGCTGTGCACCCCGGCCGGAGTCGTGGACCTGCGCACCGGGCTGATCCGCACCCCCGACCCCGACAAGGACTTCCACTCCCGCTCCACCACTGCGGCGCCCCAGGCCATGCCGACCCCGCGCTGGGACCGCTTCCTCACCGACACCTTCGGCGAGGGCCCCGACGGCGCGGAGATGATCGACTTCCTGCATCTCCTGCTGGGCTACTCCATCACCGGCGACGTCGGCGGACAGGTCATGCCGTTCCTGTTCGGCTCCGGCAAGAACGGCAAGTCCGTGCTCCTGGACGTGCTGATCAAGCTCGTCGGGGACTACGCGGACGCAGCCCCGCCCGGCTTCCTGATGGCCCGCCCCTACGAGGGACACCCCACCGACCTGGCCGAACTGCACGGCCGGCGCGTCATCGTGTGCAGCGAGGTCAAACCGGGAGACCGCTTCGACGAGGCCCGGGTCAAACTCCTGACCGGTGGCGACCGGATCAAGGCTCGCCGGATGCGCCAGGACTTCTTCAGCTTCCAGCCCACCCACAAACTCTGGCTGCTGGGCAACCACCGGCCCGAAGTGGGCACCGGCGGCTTCGCGTTCTGGCGCCGTATGCGCCTGATCCCGTTCGAACGGGTCGTCCCCGACGACCGCAAGGTCGACAACCTCGCGGACATCCTCGTCACCGAGGAGGGCCCCGGCATCCTCAACTGGCTGATCCTGGGCGCCCGTCGCTACCTGGGCGGCCAGAAGGACCTCAACGGCCCCGAGCGGGTACGGATCGCCACGACGGCGTACGCGGAGACCGAGGACCACACGGGACGCTTCCTGTCGGAATCCTGCCGACTTGCCCCGGAGTTGAGGGCCGAACAGGCACAGCTCTACGCGGTATATAAGAGCTGGTGTCACAATGAGGGCGCTCCGGCGCTCTCGTCCCGGGCCTTCGCGGCGCGGGTCCGTGAGGTGGTGGGACTGGAATCGCCCAAGGAGATGATTCTGTCCAACCAGCGTAAGTACTACCCGGGCATCGGACTTGTCGCCGACGAGGAGACAGCATGAGCGCCCTCATCACCGAGGACGAGCTCGTCCACGAGGACGACCTGGTCTGGCTCGAGGACATCAGCACGCTCGACTACGTGCGCCAGAGCCTGGACCGGCTGCCGACGCGCCGCGGCAAGCCCCCCTACCACCGCGACGGCCGCATGGTCGGCTACGCGGTACTCGGCACCCGCGCCAAACCCTCCCGCTCCTCGGGTACGTTCCGCCGCCGGGTCTTCTGGCTGCTGCCGCACGACCGGGACACCGCCCCCGAGGGCCTGTACACGACGGGCGCGCCCGCCGAGGCCATAGACCCGCGCACCCTGGCGCCCGGCAGCAAGGGCCGCAAGACCGAGCGCTCCGAGGGCGGCCCGCTGTCATCGGACGTGGCACAGCTCCAGCCCTGACACCGAGGCCCTGAGGCGGTGACTATCCCTCGTCCCGCCCCGGCTCAGCGGTGTCGCCGGAGGCCGTCTCCGGTGCGGTGTGCAGGACTTCACGGGCCTGCTCGGCCGCGCGCACGATGCTCTCGCTGATGAAGTCCAGGAAGCGGGCGACGTTCTCGAGACGGTTCGCGGCCGCGGTGTCGGGGCCGAGGATGGCGACGCCCTGCCGCGCGGTCGCAACCAGCTGGTCGTTGGCCCGTGCGCTGGCGATGGTCGCCTGGTAGAAGAGCTCGCCGTCGACGATGTAGCGGTCGCGGCGGCGTTCGTCGCGTTCCCGGCGGACCAGGCTCTGGCTCTCCAGGAACGTGATCGCCTTGGAGATGGACGCCGGGCTGACCTGGAGGCGCTGGGCGAGCTCGGACGCGCTGAGGCTCCCCGCGTCGGTGGTGAACAGACACGTCAGCACCCGGGCCGTCATCTTGGGCAGACCCGAAGCCATCAGGACGGTGGTGAACGTCTCCTCGTACTCGGCCACGGCCTCCGCGTCGCGTCCGTCGCGCTGGGGGGCAGCGCCCGCGCCGCGTGCGGGAGTGGTCGTACGACGTCGATGGGCGCGGCGTTCGGTGGCGCGGTGGGCCAGGTCGGCGCGGTAGGAGGTGGGGCCGCCGTTGCGCATCACCTCACGGGTGACCGTCGAGGTCGGGCGGTCGAGGCGGCGGGCGATCTCGGCGTAGGGGAGGCTGTCGGCCAGCCCCAGCGCGATCTGCTGGCGTTCCTGCTGGGTGAGTCTGCCTCCCGGCATGGCGATCTCCTCGGTGGTCCCTCGTGACGTCGTCCGTGTGCACCCCGACTATAGCGTTCACTTCTCGTCCATTGCAATGATCGAGCTTGCTGATGTTGCGTTACTTCCAGGCCGGTTGCAACAGTTTCTCGGCATCTACCTGCAATAATGCGGGACTTGCGCAACGAGTCTGTTGCCGAGATGTGGAAAGCAACGTAGCGTTTCTGTCATCAGAAACGAGCAGCGAATACAGGAGAACACCATGCAGACCTTCGACACCCCGGCCCCGATCTCCGCCGCCTTCGACATCCCCGCCGGACGCGTCCGCATCGTCGCCGCCGACCGCGCTGACACCACCGTCGAGGTCCTGCCCGCCGACTCCGCCAAGAACAGTGACTTGCAGACCGCCGAACGGACCTCGGTCGACTACGCCGACGGCGTCCTGCGGATCCGCACCGCCGAGCCCAAGAGCCAGCTGCGGGGCTCGGGATCCGTGCAGATCACGGTCCAACTGCCCACCGGCTCCCGCGTCGAGGCCAGGACCGCGAGCGCCGAACTGGAGAGCGCCGGCCGCCTCGGCGACCTGATCTTCGAGGGTGCCTACCGCCGGATCAGCATCGACGAGGCGGCGAGCGTGCGCCTGACCGCGACCGACGGTGACGTCGAGGTCCGCCGGCTGGGCGGCCCCGCCGAGATCAGCACCGCGCGGGGCGACATCCGCATCGCCGAGGCCGTGCGCGGCGAGGTGGTGCTCCGCACTCAGTCCGGCGACATCTCGGTCTCCGCCGTCACCGGGGTCTCCGCCACCCTCGACGCGGACAGCGGCTACGGCCGGATCAGCAACGCCCTCAAGAACGACGGCACCCCCGAACTCACCATCCGAGCCACCACCTCCCAGGGCGACATCACCGCCCGCAGCCTCTGAGCCACGGGGCCGGATCCGGCCCGGACGCCATCTTGAGGGGCCCGCGCACGCGGTGCGGGCCCCTCGGTCGTTCTGGGAATCATGCAGCCGCCATAGCCGCCGGGCTCGTGTGGGGCACCGCCAGGAGCTGACGGCCCGCTGGGCGCCCGCACGGTCGCGCTGTCGGCAGCGGGCCGCCAGTGCAGGCCGAGCATCTCTCGCCCGGTCATGCACGCTGCGCAAAAGGCGACTTGTCGCCGTCGACGGGGAAGGGGACGGCATCCGTAGCGGTGGATGACGGCACGCCGTCACGGGCCACTGAGTCCACCCTCTCGTCCCTGAGTCCGCTCCGCGCCGCGGCGTCCCCGAGCCTTCTCAAGGCCAACGCGGCATGGCCGCCCCTCCGCAGAGAAGGCGGCCACACCACACACGCACGGATTCATCCGCGCCCTACGTCAGCAGCGCGAGCTTCCTGTCGGCCGCCCCCGGCGATTGCCGCTGCCTGGGCAGGCAGGCGGAGAGGTCCAGGGGCGGGGTCGTCGTCTCCGCCTCGGCGGGCAGGAACTCGTCCAGCATCAGCGAACCGCCGTTGGCCAGCGGGATGCGGGACAGGAACTCCTCCGGCAGGTCGAACGCGTCCACGAGGACCGGCAGCTGGGGCGCGAGGCGCTCCATGAGCAGGTCCACGGCCAGCGGCAGTTCATGGACGTGGGCGGGAGCCAGGTGACCCTCGGCCAGCAGGTCGCCGGTGTGGGGGGTGAGCTCCTGGAGGAGGAAGAGCCGGCACAGGTCCTCCAGCAGCGCACGCGCCTCCGGCTCCTCGGTGCGCTCGACCGCGGCGAGGAACGCGTCCGCGGCCTGCAACCGGGCGTGGGCGCGGACCATTTCGATGCCCGCGCTGGAGGCCACGTTCCAGCGGGCCAGCGGATTGCCCGAGGGGCCCCCGCGCAGCGCCGCCCGGGCCCGGACCTGCCACAGGTGCTCCACCCTGGCCAACAGCCCGCGTAGGAACGTCAGTTCGGTAAGCGGTTGCAGCTCCAATGGCACGGTCGGTGAGGACACCTGGTCGGCCTGGTGTCCGAAGACCATCTCCGCGGCGGCCTTGGCCCAGACGACCAGGTTGTCGCCCTCCGCGGTGATGGCGCCCTCAAGGTTCTGGGTGATGTCGGCGAGGGCGTTGAGCGGGAAGAGTCCGGGTGCGCCGCAGCGCTCGCGGCACTCGATGGCGACCTCACGGCTCTGCCAGGTGATCCACCCCTTCGCGATGGCGACGAGCCGTTCCACCTCCTCGCGTTCGGTCTCGGTGTGGTCGACGCAGCGGGCGAGGACCGCCCGGTGCAGGAAGGTCATGGCGTACGTGGAGGCGACCCCGTTCAGCAGCCGGCTGTGGTGGCTGCGGTGGGCGGCCAGCGGAACCCGCGTACCGACCTTCGGACCGCTGATCGTGCGCAGATGCGCGCGCCGCACGGCGATGGTCAGGGCGGCCCGGGAGACCCCGACCCCGGCGCCGCTCATGCAGAGCTTGCCCCAGGTGACCCGCTTGATCGAGTGGAGGAAACGTTTGCGTGGGTTGCCCAGGCTGCTGCTGAGACCGTTCTCCGGGGTGAGGCGTCCGTGCTCTCCCTCCAGCAGGGCCTCACGGGGCAGCCGTACCTGGTCGAAGCTGGTGAGGCAGTGGTCGACAGGGCTGCCGAGCCGCTCCGGCAGCGGACGTATGGAGATGCCCGGCCGCGGGCCCTTCTCGTCGGTCAGTGGGGTGAGGAAGAGAAAGACGCCCTGGTCCTGGCCGTCGACCAGGAGCCGTGCGGCCACGACCCCGCTCTTGGGGCCGCCGATCAGACTGGTGTTGGGCATGAACTTCCGGGCCCCCGGTGTGGGGGTGTGCAGGACGAACTCATTGGTGGTGCGGTCCAGTTCGCATGTGGTCTGCAAGGCCGCCGCATCGTTGCCGTGGTCCAGCTCGGTGCACAGGAACGTTCCTGTGCGCTGCATCGAGGTGAACTCGGTCAACTGGCGGCTCTCGCTGTCGTCATGGTCCAGCAGGCTGCCCAGGAACAGGTTGTAGTGGATGCCGGCCAGCGTGCCGAGCGCGCCGTCCACCACCCCCGTCCACTCGTGAAGGCTTGCCAGCAGCTGCGGATCGCGGGCCAGAGACGTCGCGTTGTCGATCGTCTCGTTGACGAGCCGCAGCCGTTCGTAGGACAGCGCCATGCGTTCTTCCGAGGTGAGCCCCGGCCGGTATCGGAACTTCTCGTTCCCGATGAGATCCCGCCAGGTTCCGTGCAGTCGGCCACGTTCGTGTGCGTCGAACAGTTGGTGCGTCAACTCGCTGATGACCGCCCGGTTCTGGACGGTTTCCGCGGCTCCGTTGGAGCTGGAAGCCTGGCTCTGCATGGTCAGCAGGGTCATAACCCTCTCCGCATGTGGGGTTTGTGATGTGGGGGGAGAGGAGCGCCGGACTAGCAAAATACAAACCCACCGGTTTCTTTCTCAAGGCTCTTTAGCAACGCTTGACCTACAGGATCCGGACGGCTGCGTTCCAGGTGAGACCTGGCAAAGTAGGTCTCCGGCTCCGTCGCTGCTCAAGGCGGAAGCGACCAGAACTACGGCTTCAGGGGCCTTGAAAAACCGGATGGCAGGTTTTATTGTCCCCTTGGGGGATGCACCAGAGCGCCTGACAGGGCAAGAGGCTGAAGCTGACCGTCCCGTATCCAGAGGTGGTGCCACTAGAATCGAACCTGTCGGTCTCTTTTCCGGGCCGACGGAACCGAGCGATACCGCAGAGCGGTGTGGAGGTGTGTTGTGGCGCGGCAGGATCGAGCCATCCGGACACGGCAGGCCATCCTGGTTGCCGCCGCCAAGGTGTTCGACGAGGTCGGATACGACGCGGCAACCATCTCCGCGATCCTCAGAGAGGCCGGAGTGACGAAGGGTGCGCTCTACTTCCACTTCACTTCGAAGGAGGAGCTCGCCCAGGCCGTACTGGCGGAGCAGGTCAGAGCGCTCCCGCCGGTCCAGGTGCCGCCGCTGAAGCTGCAACAGGCGGTGGACGAGGCGCTGTTGCTGACCATGCTGCTGCAGAAGGAGACGGGTGATCCCATCATCCGGGGCAGCGTGAGCCTCACCATCGATCCGGCGGTGGGCGCGGCAGGGCTGGACCAGAAGATTCCCATGCGCCTGTGGATCGACTACAGCAAGTCACTGTTCGCCGAGGCGAAGGCGGCCGGGGAACTGCTCCCGCACGTCGACCTGGAGGCCATCGCACGGTTGTCCGTGGGAGCTTTCACCGGTGTTCAGATGCTGTCGAACATCATGGAGAACCGCTCGGACATGATGGCGCGGGTCTGTGACCTGTACACGTACCTGCTCACGGCCGCCGCGGTACCCGGAGTCCTCGTGCAGCTCGACTTCTCGCCCGAGCGAGGAGTGAAGGTGTACGAGGCAGTGATGAAGGAACGTCAAGCCGCAACCGAGGAAACCGCCATGACTGCTTGACGACAACCTCGCAGCGATCCATCGCGGGGGAGCGAGGGGGTTGTACGGAGCAACCCCCTCGGCACGTATCAGAAACGACTGATTCGGATGGAGCGCACCAATGGAAACTGCTGTCTGCCCCTATCGGCTGGACGTCTCGGCGCGTGACCTCGCGGGGGAAGCCGCGATGCTCCGGGCCCGGGGGGCCGCCGTAGAGGTGGAGCTGCCCGGCGGCGTACGCGCCTGGGCCGTGGTCCGTGAACAGCAGGTCAAGCGACTGCTGGTCGATCCCCGTGTGTCCAAGGACGCCCGGATGCATTGGCCGGCGTTCATCGACGGGCGGATCACCGAGGACTGGCCCCTGTATCCCTGGGTGGCCAATGAGAACATGCTCTTCACCTACGGAGAGAAGCGCGCCCGGCTGAGGCGCCTGGTCGCCGCCGCGTTCACCGCCCGGCGTTCCGAACTGCTGCGGCCCCGGGTCGCGGAGATCACCGCGGAACTGCTGGACGATCTGGCGGCCCGCCCCGCGGGCGAGGTCGTCGATCTGCGGGCCTCGTTCGCCAAGCTGCTGCCCATGCGGGTGATCTGCGAGCTGTTCGGCATCGAGCGGGACGACCGCGCCCAGATCTGCACCGCCATGGACACCGTGTTCAGTACGTCCGTCTCCGCGCAGGAGATGGCCGCCGCCCAGATGAAGGTCTTCGAACTGCTGGCCGAGCTCGTGGTGAGCAAGCGGGCCCGGCCCGGTGACGACCTGACATCCGCGCTGATAGCGGCGCGGGACGAGGGCGACCGCCTCACCGAGGAGGAACTCCTCGGCAGTCTCAACCTCCTGATAGCGGGTGGGCAGGAAACGACCTGCACGATGATCACCAACGCGGTCGGAGCGCTGCTGGTCCACCCCGAACAGCTCGCGCACGTGCGGGAGGGGCGGGCGGACTGGGACGACGTGATGGCCGAGACGATGCGCACGCACAACCCGGGTGCCTACTCGCCCATGCGCTTCGCGGTGGAGGACATCGACCTGGACGGCGTCCTGATCAAGAAGGGCGACCCGATCCTCGTCTCGTTCGCCGCGGCCGGTCTGGATCCTGACCGTTACGGACAGGAGGCGGCTGAATTTGACGTACTACGCACAGACCGCCGCGACGGTTTTGGATTCGGTCATGGACCCCACCGCTGCCTGGGCGCACCGCTGGCCGTGGTGGAGGTCGGGGTAGCCCTGCCGGCGCTCTTCGCGCGCTTCCCGCAACTGGAGCTGGCGGTCGAGCCCGGGGAACTGGCCCCCATCGACTCCTTCATCATCAACGGCTACCGGGAGCTGCCCGTGCGGCTGGGGTGAACCAGCCTCACCTGCCGGAACAGAGGACTCCGTGGCCCACCCGGGTTGCGGAGTCCTCGTGCTTCCGGCCACCTGCCCTCAGCCGCCCCGGAGTTGTCCCGGAGCCGTCCAGGATTGGCCCCGGAGAGGACTTCAAGCGGGACGAGACCGGTTCTTGAGCTGTTCCGCCGACCGTGTCCACATGCCTGAGAAGGGAAGTGGGGGCCATGGGCAACGGCAAACCGATGCTGCGCGTCGTACGCGGACAGGCCGACGCGGAGGAACTCGCCGCGCTCGCCGTCGTCCTTCTCGCGTTGCAGGGCGCCGGTGAGGACCAGCCCGAGCCGCCCGCTCGCGAGGGCTCCGGCGGCTGGCGGTCACCGGGGGCCTACCGGGCGCCGGACAGCTGGCGCTGACAGGCGTTCAGAAAAGTTGCACCCCGAACTGGAAACCGCATGGGCGGTTTGTTAATCTGATCTACATGGACCTGGGGCGGGACTTTTCAGCGGCTTCGCCCCAGAAGGGACCTGGTATGGCGATGACAACCGCCCCGGCGTCGATCGACCTGGAGCCGACCGGCATGTACGGGCGAGTGGCCGAACTGGACGACATCCGTGCGCAGGCACTGGCCGGACCGAGTGAGAAGGCGACCGAGGCGCAGCACGCCAAGGGCAAGCTGACCGCACGGGAGCGCATCGAGCTGCTCCTCGACCCGGGCTCGTTCCAGGAGGTCGAGCAGCTGCGCCGGCACCGGGCAACCGGTTTCGGCATGGACGTGAAGAAGCCGTACACCGACGGTGTCATCACCGGGTGGGGGACGGTGGAGGGCCGCACGGTCTTCGTCTACGCGCACGACTTCCGGATCTTCGGCGGTGCGTTGGGCG
>NZ_JBIUCI010000037.1:0-26962 GCF_044593635.1 Streptomyces sp. NPDC051913
CGCACGAGCACGAGACCAACTACTACGCTCAACACCAGCCCCAACCGGCGGCTGGAGTCAACGCATAGAGCCTCCACCGATCCCGGAGCGGTTCAGTGTGCGCCCGTGTTCATCTTTGTCTCTGTGGACCATGGCGCACAGCGATTCCGCGAGGTTCGTCCCTGTCAACACCCCACCGTGTTCAGGGAGTCTGTCGTGACCGTCGTTGTTGTTGTCCTTGGTGTCGCCGTCGTCCTTCTCGTCGCGCTGTTGTCCGCGGTGGGCGCCGGGACACTGGCCCGTTTGGATGGCGCGACCTGGCCAGCGGTCTTCACCCGCGGCGCCACTTCCTTCGGCACTGTGCTCATCCTCGCCGCCGCTGTCACCGGGGCCTTGGCACCCTTCCTCACCTAACGATCAGTCCCCTTCCCGGCGACGGGTGACCCTGCCAAGCGATGAAGGCGCTCAGGCGATCCTCGTTTCCAACCCCGTAACACCGCACCAGCCTTCCCCGCAGCGGCACCGGATCCGTCGCCACGGCCAGCCATGCTGGTCTCGGATCCGGTGCCGTGGGGTGGCACCCGCAGCAGCGAGCGTCCTGCGGCCTGCCGAAGGCCGGGGACCGGGAGGGGTGTCGGCCTCTACGCTTGCACCAGTACGAACGCGTGGTTTCGGGGGACACGATGGGCGCGATTGAGGCATCTGGCAGTGTGTCTGACGGGGCGTCGGGTGGAGTCTGGTTTATCAGTCATGCGGGTGCGGATCGGGCCTGGGCGGAGTGGATCGCCTGGCAGCTCCTGGACGCCGGCCATGAGGTGGAGCTGGATTGTTGGGACTGGGGTGCGGGCGACAACTTCATCCTGAAGATGAACGCGGCCTTGGAACAGGGGCGGATGCTGGCCCTGTTCTCGCCCGCGTACTTCGAGCCGGAGCGGTTCACGACGCCAGAGTGGACGGCGATGCTGGCCCGGCAGAAACAGATCACCTCGGTCAGGATCGCGAAGACCCCCACGCCTGCGATCCTGAGCCCGTTCATCGTCACCGATCTGTTCGGCCTGGACGACCAAGCCGCCCGCGAGGTCCTGCTGCGCGCAGTGAACGGTCCGTCCCGTCCCGAGCGAGCGCCGGCTCGGCCGCCGGGGATGCTCTCCCGTATCGGTGGTACGGGGCCGCGGCTGCCGGGTTCCTTGCCGCGGGTGCGGAACCTGCCGGCCCGCAACGCGGCGTTCACCGGCCGCGACAGCATGCTGGTGCATTTGCGGGAGGCTTTGGCGTCTGGGCAGCGGGTGGCGGTGCAGGCCCTGCATGGCCGCGGCGGGGTTGGCAAGACCCAGCTCGCCCTCGAATACGCCTACCGCTTCGCCGGCGAATACGATTTCGCCTGGTGGATCGCCTCGGAAGACCCGACCCTGATCCCCGACCAACTCGCCGCGCTCGCCGTCCGTACCGGGATCGCGCCCGCGGGCACACCACCAGCTGCTGCGGTGGAGCTGTTGCTGGCGGAGCTGGGAGGGATGTCCCGCTGGCTGCTGGTGTTCGACAACGCCGAAGACCCCGACGCTCTCGCCCGGTTCTTGCCCGGTGGGCCCGGGCGCGTGCTGATCACCTCCCGCAGCCCGCACTGGAACGCCTACGCCGTTCCCGTCGACGTCGACACCCTCTCCCGGTCCGAGTCGGTGGCTTTGCTGCGCGCGCAGGGCGCTGTCCTGACCGACGGTGACGCCGATGCCATCGCTGCCACCTTGGGTGACCTTCCGCTCGCGCTCGCGCAAGCGGCCGCACTGTTGACCCGGGGCCTGTCGGCGGCGGATTTGAAGGCCGAGTTGGCGGCGAACGTGGTGGAGGTGATGAAGCGCAATCCTCCGCCCGGTTACCCGGCCGGTCTGGCTGCGCAGGTCCGCGTGACCCGTTCCCGCCTCCAGGCGCAGCATGCCGGGGCGGCTGCGGTGGTGGATGCGCTGGCGCTGCTGGCTCCCGAACCCTTCCCCCTGACGTCTTGTGCCGGCCGGCTTCCCAAGCAGGCGTCCGTGCTTCTTGGGGAGGCGCTGGGCTTGCGGCTGGCGGCGGTGGACGCGGTCGAGGCCATCGCCCGCCACGGTCTGACCCGAATCCAGGACGGCACCGTGCAGCTGCACCGCCTCACCCAGGACCTGATCACCGGCCAGATGACCCGCTCCGAACACGATCAGGCGCGGGCGGATGCCGAAGCCCTCCTGACCGCGGCCCACCCCGGTGACGCCGGCGATCCGCGGCGGTGGCCGGCCTGGCAGGTCCTGCTCCCACACACCCTGGCCCTCGACCCCGCCCAGCTCACCACCAGCCGGGGCCGGTATGTGGTCGGGCAGGCGTGCTGGTATCTGATGGAGCGCGGGCAGCCCTGTCCCGCCCGCGAGCGGTTGCAGCGCCTCTACGACACCTGCCTGCAGCAGCTGGGCCCTGACCACGACGACACCCTGCAAGCCGCCCACAACCTGGCCCGCGCCTACGACAACACCCGGGACTACGAACGCGCCCGCGCCCTGAACGAAGACACCCTTAACCGCCGCCGACGCCTCCACGGCGACGAGCATTCCAACACCCTGGCTAGTGCAGTCAACCATGCCGTTGGGCTGCAGGCGCTGGGGCGGTACGAGGAAGCCCTCGCCCTGGAGGAGGCGACGCTTGCGGTGCGGCGTCGGGTGTTGGGAGCAGAGCATCCGGACACGCTGCTCACGGCGTCCAACCTGGCTATCGATCTGATGGGTGTGGGTCGGGTGGAGGAGGCGGTGGCGTTGGGGGAGGAGACGCTGGCGGTGCAGCGTCGGGTGCTGGGACCAGAGCATCCGGACACGCTGCGCACGGCCTTCAACCTGGCCGTCGACCTGGCGGATGCAGGTCGGGTAACGGAGGGTCGTGTGTTGGGTGAGGAGACGCTTGGGGTGCAGCGGCCGGTGCTGGGTGAGGATCACCCTGAAACCCGCCGTACGGCCGCGTGGCTGGAAGGTCTTGCCAGTGGGCATGAGCTGCCAGGCGATTGTGAGTGAGGCCTGTGCCGTGTTCTGCTGTCCTGCATCGTCTACCAGCGCATCCCCAAGTCGATCAGTGCGTCACGTCGTTCGGGGCTGAGCTTGTCGGCCCGCCTTCGGGCGTTCGAGATGAACGACCTCAACCCGCGCAGCTCCCCATCGACGGGTTCGCGGTGCTGGCGAGGTACCCGCAGATGCCCCTCGCGACCGCTTCAGCGAGCGCATCTTCAGCTTCTTGTGGAAGCGCCCCGACATCCGCAAGCGCTGGGTGCTGCGTCATCGCAACGAGCCGGCCGTGCGGGAGATCGCCGACCGGCTGGCCTTCGAGGTCGCTGACAGCCTCAGCCGGATCATCCCGACCGACGCCCTCGGGCCGACCATCCGCTACGCCGTGCTGGAGGACTTCGCCACCTCGCTGCGCGGCAGCAAGCGCCGGGGCGGCCAGCTCAAGGCCTTCGACCTCATCCTGTCGGTTCCCCTGGCGAAGATGCTCAGTTGGTTCATCCAGCACTTCCCGACCTCGGCCCAGTGGTACATCGGCGTGATCATGGGCGAGGCAGACGAACACCTCGACATTCCCGCCCAGGTGACCGTCGAAGCGCTGCAGCGGTCCGCGATCACGAACGGAGAACTCGACGGGAAGGTCGCGCAGGAGTTCTTCTCCCGGCTCGTCCCGCAAGCGCCGAGGATCTGAGTGCGCGAGGTGCGCATCCTCCCCCGAGGCCCCTGGCCGGTAACTGCAACCGGCCAGGGTGGACGCAGTCTGGACGCCGGTCCTCGTCGGCAGGGGGTTCGCGCGGCCGGCGGAGGTCGCCGCGGCGCGTGTGCGGTCCGCGGCAGACGCGCTGCTGGGCCTGCCCGGCGCTCCCGTCACGGCAGAGCTGAAAGCAGCAACTGAGGGCCTGCTGGCCGCGGTCGACGCTTTTGTAGTTTCCGCTGGCGAGGCTGTGGCGACGGGCGGTTCTGCCGTCCCGTCCGGAATCGCTGCTGTGGCGGCCGGTGGCCTGTCCGTCACGTCCACAGGGGCGACAGCGGGGTGGGAGCGTGACGGCGGCTGCGTGGTGAGCTGAGCCGCCCTACGCCGGGACCTTCTCGGGCGCCTGCCCAGCCTCACTTTCAGGCGTTCTTGGTCCAGTCGACAGGTGTAGGTGCTGCCTGGAGGCCGTGTTCAGCAAGCACGTCGGAGAGCAACTGCTGCTGACCGGAGGGGAGTTGCCCGGATTTGAGCTTGGTACGGGTCTTGGCGAGCCAAGGGCCGATCATGACACGTTCTCCGTCGACCTCGATCCACTCGCGGGCGCCGGGCGTGCGCTGCCACCGTTCAAGGAAATGCGCGAGGATCTGCAGGGTCTCGGTGAAGGAGCGCCGCCGCGCCGCGGGCGTCCGGGAGGGAGTTGGGGGGCGGTCGAGGTCGATCTGTCCGGGGATGAGGCCGAGCTGGGTGAGCAGCTCGCGCTGTGCGGGCCCGAGCCGGTTCCAGGTGGCCAGTTGACGATGCAGCCAGCTGCCTGCCTTCACGTCGCCGATCATGGTGTCGCGGGTGAGGGTGGTGGGGTGGTGGCCGGCTTCGAGGTGGCGGCGCAGGGCGTGGTACTTGCGGTGCCAGTCGGCGCCGTGCGGGAGGCGCCAGTCGGTGTCGAGGGCGTCCAACTGGGCTGTGCGGGCGGGGGTGAGGCGGCCTTTGCGGGCCAGGGAGCGCTGGTCGGCGAGGAACTGGCCGCCCGGGGCCTGTGCGGGGATGGCGAGGTGGCCGTGTTCGGCCTGGTAGGCCTCGACGGCGGCCATGTGGCCCTGCCAGGCGGCTTCGTGCTCGTCCCAGATCATGCCGAGCGCTTCGAGCTCGGCACGCCAGGCCGGGTCGAGGGCGCCGGCGCGGTGGGCGGTGCGCTGGCCGCTGATGAAGGCGCCCAGCCGGTAGCCGTAGGCGTCCTCGTAGTCGGCCGGCACGCGCAGATGGCGGTGTTCGGCCTGGTACCGGATGGCGGCGGCGAGGCCTGCGCGGCGGGGTGAGGACAGGACGGCGCCGTCGGCGGGCCAGACGATCAGGTCCAGGGCGCGGGCGATGGCGGTGGGGTCGAGGGTGTGGTCGAAGCGGAAGCGGCGGGTGATGTAGGTGTGGGAGTCGCGTGCGGGGTGCTGGTTCTTGGCGCGGGGGGCGCGGGCGGCGATGGTCTGGTCGTGGTGGCGCAGGGCGGCGGTGACTAGCCAGAGCGCCTCGTAGGGGGTGCCGAGCAGGTCGGTGGGGTCGGCGCCGGGCGGGATGTAGGCGGGGATGACGAGGCTGGCCCGTTTCGTGTCCTGGGTGGGGGGTTTGCGCAGGGCGCGGCCCAGGGCCTGGACGATGCGCCGGACGCTGGCGGTGCGGTCCGCGAAGACGACGGCGTCCACGGCCGGCAGGTCCACACCCTCGCCGAGGACCTTGGCGTTGGCCAGCACGCCCCGGTCCGCACTGGTGAAGCGCTTGAGGATGTCGGCCCGCCGGGCGGGGCTGTGCGTGCCGTCGATGGAGGCCACACTCAGCTCGCCTGCCCAGTCGGGGCGCAGGTCGTCGGGCAGCGTGCGCAGGGTGTGAGCGAACTGGCTGACGAAATCCGAGGCGTCGGCGATCTGCTGGAAGTACACGAACACGTGACGCAGGTCGTGCTCGCGCATGGCCTTGACGATGGCCAGGTGCAAGGCGGTGGTGCGGCGCGCGGTGGGCCCGGCCTGCGGACCGGTGAGAACGGCGCGCAGTTCGGTGTCGGTGACGGTGGGCACCACGAGCTGGTAGTCGGCCAGGACGCCGTCGTCGATGGCATCGGCATGAGAATAGGTATGGAGGCGAGGGCCGTAGATTTTCGGCTGGTCCATGGTGGCCAGCAGCAGCGGGTCGTCCCAGCCCGGTGCGGTCACAGAGGTGCGCCTTGGCTGCGCCCGGGTGGTGGGCACCTCGGCCAGGCGGGGCGCTTCCCACACATACGGGGTGGCGGTCAGGTAGAGACGGCGCTCGGCCGGGACGCGGGCGTTGTCGTGCAGCGCGGTCCAGCTCTTGCTCCAGCTGCCCGCAGTGGCATGCGCTTCGTCCACGGCCAGCAGGCCGAAGACAGGCGCGGGGAAGACGGCGGAGTGCTGGGCTTCCTCGATCTTGGCCAGGGAGTCGAAGGTGAAGTACACCGTCGCGCTCGGGTGGCGGCCCAGCCAGTAGGCCAGGTACTCCCCTGAGTTGGTGGAGTCGACCGCGGCTTCGGCAAGGAGCGGGTGCGCGGCGGCGTTGAGGGAGGAGACGGTGATCATCGGCTCGCGGCGGCCGTCGGCGCGGGCGGCAGCCGCCCACTGCGCGATCAGGTCCAGGCTGGGCACGGCCACCGCCAGCTGACGTACCCCGAGCTGCTCGGCGGCGCGCAGTGCCAGGAGAGTCTTGCCGGTACCGCAGGCACGCACCGTGTGCCCGCGGCTGCCCGGCCGGCGCAGGTGGCGGACGATGTCAGCCAGGCCCTGCTCCTGGTCGGTGCGCAGCACCAAGCGTGCGGTGTGCTCGTGGGGAGCGGGAGGGGAGGTCATCGCGCGGTTCCTCGGCACGGCGGGCAGGACGTTCATCCTCCCGTACGGCAGGGGTGCGGCGCAGTGCGGATCGGTACGCGGCAGCTATTACAGATGCGTGCCACTCTTCGGGAAACCAGGAAGCCTCGAGCATCGGTGGAGGCCGTCCGGCTCCGGGCGAGGCTAGGGTCTGGACGCAACCTTGGTCTATGGACCCAACAGCGAGTAGCTAAGAGCCGCCCGGGGAGCTGGACCGCGAACGCCTGGAATGCCGACCGCGCACAGCGGGGGAGTCCTCGCGGTGTGCTGTTCCCGGGGTGCCGCGCAGAGGGTGCTGGGCCCCGCTGTGAGGAGCGTCAGACAACCCCAGCTCGTCCGGTACCTGGGCGAGAGGCTCGGACGGAGGCTGACGCTGCCGGGGCATGCGTGTACGAGGACTGCCGCCCCCGGCCTACGGAGGCGACGGGCGGGCCGGGCTGGCAGTATCCGTGTCCTGCGCGGTTCTGACGCTCCCTGCCAACCGGCCGACGTGTGCCGCGCCTGGCCGTCGTGACAGGGAGCTGCCAGCTGCCGGCGGGGCGGGCCCGTGCGTTCGTGTCCCGCGGGCCGTGGTCTGGGCAGGTGCGCAGGCCGTAACGCCGGCCTGGCCACGGGCGGGTGAGAGCAGCAGTCCCACCAGCAGACCGATCAGCCCCTGCGGGATCAGGAAGCAGTGCACGGGCACCTCAGCAGACGGCCGGCGGGGCAGGCGTAGGACTCCTGAAAAAGGGGGTGCTGGAGCTGCTGAGCTCATCCCATCCAGTCCTTCCTGCTCGCGGCAGCCGTCGAAGTCGATAGCGGCACGCGGCGGACCGCGCCCCGCTACCGGGCCTCAGCATGGCCCGATGTGAGCTCATCCGGGTCAGGACAAGTCACGTGCTTACGCGGTGGAGACCCAGCGCGCAGCCCGCACAGCGTTACGGTCCGGCCGGCTGGCATCCCAGTGATTTCGGCACAGCCATGAAAAACGCTGAAAAAGTCCAAACGCCCGCACTGCTGGCCTGCATGGACGCGCCCCGAAAAACCCTCTTTATCAACAGGCGGTTCGCGATATTTCACCTCCTCCGCCCGGCCCGTCGTAATGAGGGTGGCAAAGAATGGCGATAGTGGCAGCGCTTTCACCGCATGCTCATGAAAAGAAGAAACGGGAACCCGGTTTCCCTTCTTCCCTCCGCCGGGGTGGCGGACCGGACGTCGGGAGGGGCGCGGAGGGCCGGCGCACGCGGGAGGTGCGCGCTCCCCTAAATGCGTCTGTGCGCCACCCGACGAACTCCCCTACAGGGCAGGGCTGTCCGGGCCCCGGCGGGGGTGCCGCGGGCGGACGCAGACGCCCCCGGACGCTCCACGAGAAGTCAGATGCGTTGAATTGTCAGACCATTGAGCGGAGTTATGTCGGTACGCCGCCAACGCCGTCTGCTAGATCCATTGGTGACTACTTGTCAAGGTCGTGTGCGCTGGTGCAGAGTTCGTATTCAGCGGGCTTCAGCAACCCGCCCGAAAGAAGCACAGGCAGCACAGAAAGATCATCCGGGTCACACGTCACGAATACCAGGAGACACTCGTGGAATTGCGATTCCTTAACCGGCTCCGCCAGGCATGGCGAGCCGCCGCGCCCGGTACCCGCGCACCCGGCGCCCGCCCCTCCGGCTCCGCCGACGAACCGGGCACGAGCCCCTTCCCGGCCAGCCGCTCCGGTGACGACACCACCGCGCAACTGGCCGCGACGACCGCCGCGTTCGCGCTGAGCGTGGCCTGCGTCCTTGGCCTCGTCGACGCCGGCGCCAGCCCGGAGACCGCCGTCTCGGCCATGGTGGCCTGCGCCCTGGTGGCCCAGCGCTTCGGCCAGCGCCCCGACGGCCCCGACGGACACCTGCAGCTGGTCTGACGCTCCCGCGGGCGCGCCCCACCCAGGGGCGTGCCCGCGCCCGCCTGAAGGGAGGAGAATCCCATGGGCGTCACCGGCCGACCGGAGAAGTCCATCGACCCCACCAGCGGCCCCCTGGGCCAGCTCGCGCTCGACCTGAAGGCCGTGCGCCGCCGCAGCACCCTGACCCTCGCTCAACTGGCCACGCACACCGGCCTGTCCGTCGCCACTCTCTCCGCCGCCGCCCTGGGTCAGGAATGCCCCAGCTGGCAGACCCTGCGCGCCTACCTGGCCGCCTGCGGCGAGGACGCCGACGACTGGCGGCCCCGCTGGGAGATGCTCGCCTCCGAGCACCAGCGCCTCCAGGCCGGTGTGCCCGAGCGCCCCGAACAGCGCCGCGTCGTCCTGCAGATGACTCCCGACCGCGTCCGCACCGTGCAGGACCTCAAACTTGCCCTGCGCCACTTGCGCGCCCGTGAAGGCAACCCGCCCTACAAGTCCATCTCCCGCCGCCCCAATCTCCAAGGAAGTATCGCGATCAGCACCATCAGCGTGCTGCTCAGCCCCAAGAACGACCGGCTGCCCACCCTGGAGGTCCTGATGGTCTTCCTCGCCGCGCTCGGCATCCGCCACCACACCGCTGAGTTCCGCCGGTGGCTCGACGCGTGGCACCGGCTGGCCATGAACGCCCAGACCAATCTGTTCGGCCGCCAGCAGCCGACCCTCGCCGCCTGAACAACCACACCCGCAGCCCCCGGGCGGCCCCGCACCCCTGGGGGCTCGCTCCTGCGCCCGAACCCGCCCCTGACGTCTCGCCGTGGCCTCGCGCACGAGACGGGCATACTCCTGGACATGAGAGTTTCTGCCAGCACCCGCCTGTATGGGGCCCTGGCGCTGCTGATCCTGTGCGCGGCAACGGCTGGTCACTGGGCAGGGCGTGCGCTGGGCGGCTGGTGGGGCTCGGGCGCGGGAACGCTCGCCGGCGTGGGAGTGGTACTGCTGTGCGCCAGGATCACGATCTCCCTGTGCGGTCTGCAGACGCAGGCCCACCTGTCGCGCATCGTGGTGGGCAACAGAAGGGCGGAAGCCACCGCGGATGCCGTCCTGCGGGCCGTCACGCTGTACGAGGCCGCGCTCTTCCCGCTGACGCTCGGGGGCTCCAGCACCGAGGAGCAGCAGGCCCGGCGCGCCGTCGCCTACCAGCTGGCAGCCTATGACGACCTTCCGTTGTCCGTGGGTAAGCCCGAGCGCCGCCACTCCCGGCGTGACTGGCTGGTATGGGAACTTGAGCGCCTCGGCCGCGCCGACGACGCCCGACGCCTCTCCGCCACAGCGCCGCTGCCACGATCCGGTCGCACTGCCCCGGGGCGGCCAAGCAAACCGCCTTGCTCCGACACCCGCGCCCACGGGAACGGGCCGACCGCATCCTCGTCGAGAAGGACCCCTCACTCCGTGTGGGTGTGCGGCTCATCCTCGGCATCCCGCGTCCCGGAGAACGGACGCCGGTCTCGGCCGCGGCCGGCAGGTGGTCCCTCTACCAGCCTCGGGACGACGCGGGGTTGGGATGGCCGCTGCGGAATATGCAGGCCCGGGCGGCGTGCAGCGGACGCAACGAGAACGGCTGCCTGCGCGATCTGTCTCCTGCACGGCCCTGGCACAAGACCGAGGCGCCTGGTGGGGTCGCAGCCGGAGGCCGACGAGGCGCGCCGCGGGTGCTGGGGGGCGGGACTGTCCAAACCGCGTGGGGCGGTGCATGCCCCGGTTCCGGGTCTGGAGGCGAGGCGGGGGGTAGTTCTCGGAGATGGCGAAGAAGACGAAGAAGATGAAGAGGGCGGGCTCTTCGGCCGGGCCTGTCCGGCTGACGCGGCAGCAGGTGCTGGATGGCGTTCCCGGCCCGGACGGGGTGCGGATCGCCTTCGCCACGGCGGAGGAGGCCGGCACGGTGTCGGCTTTGTTGAAGGCGGCCGCTGACGACCTGGAGACCGGGCACCTCGAGGCACTGGCCCAGGGGCGGTGCGGGACGTGGCTCCTGGATGCCCTCGCAGGTGCTGACTTGGACGAGCGGCTCGTGCGGGCGACGGCGACGGGTGAACTCCAGGCAGCCGCAGCACAGTTGTCCCTCCCACTGGTTGCTCGGGACGGCAACGGGCAGGTGATCGGAGCGCTGTTAGGTGTCCCGTCCGGCACGGTGGCCTCCGGGCTGTCCCGGCTGCCGGTGTCACGGCAGCAGATCCTGATGTCGATGCTGACGTACGCGAAGATCAAGGCGGTCGCGGTGTCCGAGGACGCCCGCGGAGGCGGGATCGGGGCCGCGCTGCTCAAGCGGTGCGTGCAGTTGTACGGGCAGCTGGATTACACGCTGCTGTTCGGCGAGTTCGACACCGGGCGCGATCTGGGGCCGTACTACGTGCGGCAGGGCTTCACCGTGCTGCGGCCCGGGCAGGCTGTCGACGTCGGGACTCTGCTTGTGGGCGTACCGCTTCATCTCGGGGCGGGACCGGGCCTGACGTTCTTCTACCGGTGGCATGCACGCGGCAGGTGACCTTCTGACCGGGTGTCCGCGAACGCCGCCGACCGGGTCGGGTTCCTGTCTGACATGCGGCGTCTCACGGCCGAACCGCAGGGATCACCGGACGGGGCAGGACCGGGCTGCCAGGATCCCCATATGATCAATATGGGAGTCCGCATCGAGTTCTACGAGAGCGTCGGGCAGGTCGGTGAGCTGCCTGAGGGCTATCTCGGCGCGCTGGAGCGGACCGAGGGGTATCGGGCCGCGGCCGTCCCGCAGATCGGGACCTCTCTCATGGCGGCATCGCTGCGCGTCGTCGACCGCGAGACGGCCCGCCCGCTGCCCGGGCCGGTGCAGCTGCCGGTGCGGGCCGTCGAGCACCACCTGGTGCCCGAGCGCGAGGGCAAAGCCATTGGGCAGGCTGTGCGCACGTCGAGTCCTATGGCCTGGACTGCAGGAACGTCCCGCGGCTACTCCGGCCGTTCGGCTCCGAGGTAGCGCACGGCTGGGAAGCGCTCGGCCAGGCGCATGATCACCTTGGCGTGCCCCTGTTCGGCGAGCTCGCGCCGTGCCTCCCTCATGTTGAGGATCTTGTCCATGGTGTAGGTCTCGGTGCAGGGCCCGAGGTCGATCCGGTGCTCGCCCAGGGCGAAGACCAGCGACGCGTAGCCGACGGTGACGCGGAACATCGAGCCGGCTGCGTCGGCCAGCTGGTCCAGGGCCTCGAAACCCTCGAAACCCTCGATGCCCACGGTCACGGTGTCGCCCTCGAGGATGTTCTCGCCGCCGTCGAGCAGCGCATGGATCTCCTTGACCTCGGCCGCGTCCTGGCGGCCGAAGTCCTCGGGGAGGGGGAAGTAGCGGCCGGTGCGGCTCTGCAGGCGGGCCAGGTCGTCGAAGGCGTCGGCCCAGAACTGCGCCTCGTTGTCCTGCCAGCCTGGCGGGGTCATGCCTGTGGTGATCAGGGCCCGCACCCTGGGCACGGTGGAGCCGGCCAGGAGGAGTTCCATGACGTGGCCCGGCTGGCTGTGGGCGATCAGCCGGAGCGCCGGCACCACGGCCTGCGGCAGGACGGACTCACCCAGCTCGAAGGAGAACGTCAGCGCGCCACGTTGATCGCGCTGGTGGTAGCGCAGCCGCACCGTGAGCACCCCGGTGCCGTCGTGTCCGTGGAGTGTTCCGCCCTCCAGGCCCGTGACCCGCTGGGTGAAGGTCACGGGCAGGGAGGTGACCGGGAGACCGGACGGGCGCTGGATGACGATCTGGCCCCGCAGCGGCGGCATCACTTCCTGCTGCGGCGAGGTGATGCGGACGCTGCCGAGCGAGAGCTGCTCGAGCCCGAGACCTGCGGGCCCTGCCAGGCGGGCCTCGGCGAGGTTGTCGGCGCTCAGTTCCACCTCGCCGCCGAAGCGCATCGTCTCCTCGAACCGGCGCCGCCGCTCGGCCTCCCGCTCGTCGCCGGCCGGGAAGCGGATACGGCCGGTGAAGCGGATCGCCCCCTGGCCGCCCAGGTCGGCCGTCTTGGGGACCAGGTGCACGGCCGTCTGCCCGCTTGCGTCCAGCGTGGTGTGCACCGCGTAGTACGGGGAGATCTCCTGGGCCCGCGCATGCAGCGCGCCCGCCCGCTGGAGATAGTCGGGCAGCCCGCCCAGCAGGACGTCCCGCTCCGCGCGCGCCTCGGCGATCCGCTCCAGGATGTAGTCGCCGGACTCCTGCAGCGCGTAGCGCACCAGATCGCGGTGGGCCGCGAACTTCTCGTCCAGCCAGCTGCGCCCGCGCCAGTGCCGCACGAACGGGAACAGCTCGCGCAGCCCCTCGAACCAGCGCTCCTCGGCGGGGTTGTGGTCGATGGGCGCCAGCAGGTCCCAGTGGTCGGGCTGGTGGCGGGCCGCCGAGATCAGCGAGCGCATCACCTGTCGCCTGCGCACGGGGGTCATGCGGCCGGTGAACGACTTCGCCTCGTAGACCAGGAGTTCACCATCGGCGGTGTACTCGAACAGATCCCGGCCGCCGTCCCCGCCACTGCCGTCGACCGCCCGCGCCCTCTCACGCAGACGCAGCACCAGCATCGTCACCAGCGCCTCGGACACCTTCGGGCTCTCAGCCGCCAGCCTGTCCCACGGAACCCTCACCACCCATCCACCTTAGGGACCAGCACTGACAACACCCCTCTCTGCAGGTTGCCCTGCCGGGCCCGGGCCAGGTATCGGACCCACCGAGACCCACCGCAGGGATCCCTTCCCGTGTTCTGGCGGACCGGTGGTGGCCAGCCCGCTTCGGCTGGCCACCACCGGTCCGCGACGTTCACGAGGTGCGCACCGGTTCCGCGTACGTGGCGAACACCCGGTCGCCGGTCAGCTTGTGATGCGCGAGCTGGTCACGGACGGCCTGCTCGTCCGCCCAGCGGTCCGGGCTGCTGGCGAGCGCGGCCGCGTAGCTCGTCACGGCCTTCTTCAGCTTCTCGAAGAGGGCCGGGGTGACCACGCGCATGCCCGGCACCGCGGTGGCCCGGGCGTCGCTGACCTGGCTCGGGTGCAGCATGACCGCAGCGGCCTCGACTTCCGGGTTGTGGTCGTTGAGCCAGCGGACGCTTCCGCCGAGCTGGTCCATGTCCTTCTTCGCGACGGTGGCGGTGGTGCACCCGGTCTTCAGCTCGACGACTGCCTGTTGCGCCACTGAGAGCGCCCACAGGTTGTCCGGACCTGTGCCGTACTGCTTCTCCGGGCGCGTGCTGGCGAAACCGAGGTGCAGTCCGAGCTGCTGCCAGGCCCGTTCGGCGTCATCGGAGCGTTCCTCATCGCCCCACACGATGTCCTCGAACAGCGCCTGCACGCCGAGCCTCAGGCTGGTGCCGTCGCGATACTGGGCAGCCAGGAACTCGGCGGCGGCGCGCGACTGCACCGCGGCCGCCTTGAGCCGGACGGGGGCACCGTGGTTGACGTCACGCAGGACGAACGCGTTGTCGTTCAGCGCCCCGGCCAAGGCCTGCTGGGCGGCCACGGGATCGGTCAGGTGCAGGTAGGCAGCCTTCTGCTCCCGCAGCCAGCCCCGCAGCGCCTTGTCACCGTCGCCGAGAGCGTTCACCGCCTTCTGCACCCGCTCTGCCGCGGCCGGGGTACGGCCGGTGGCCGCGAGGTCGAACGCCTCGCGCAGCGCCACGGCTTCGTCCCGCACCGTCCCGTGCTCGGCGTAGCGCACCTCCGCCAGCGCGCGCCGGCTGCGCTCCCGCCACTGCGGCACCCGCCCCAGGCAGGCCCGCAGCGCCTGCCGGACCGCGTCGAGGCCTTCGCCCCTGATCTGGCCGGCGATGTCCCGGCTCAGCCTCAGCTGCGCCTGGGTCGCGGGCGAGAACAGGGCCAGGTGACGGGCCTCGTGGATGGCCGTGGCGAGCTTGGCGCCCAGCAGCAGGACCGCACAGTAGTCCTCGCCGTCGCGCACGCCACGGCCCATGCCCTGCTCGATCCGCTGGACCTCGCGGGCCAGGCGGACGGTGCTGTCGGCCAGCGCGACAGCCTCGCGCCGCTCCACCCCGTCCAGAGGCCGGGGGACCCCGTCGAGAATCAGCAGACGGCAGGCACTGGCCGGGAGGTTGACGCCGTCGTACTTGTTGACCAGCACCACCAGGCCCACGTGGCCGGCCTGGAGTTCCTTCACTCCCGCCTCAAGGTCGCCGACCCGCCAGGTGCGGTGGGCGTAGGGCGCCCAGTTCGCGGCGGCCCGGTCACTCGGGACCAGCACGACCACGTTGACCGGCTCGGTCTCGGCGACACCGTCGCCGTCCTGGTCGCCGTCGGCGAACTGGCGGGCCAGCACGCGGACGGCCTCGTCGTCCAGGTCCGGGTTGAGGGCCACCGGGGCCAGGATCATCCGCTCCCCGAGGTCGGCGGCGCTGCCGGGCGTGACAGGCTTGGCCACGAGCGCCGGGTCGGCACCGAAGTCGGTGACCAGGGCGCTGTCGTCGGCGAGCGTCGCGGTCAGGTAGACGCGGCGGCGGGCGCGCACGAACGACGGGATGCGGTCGATCGGCGGGCACGAGGGCCTGATCTCGATCGCCGCCGACGTGGCCGTGGCGGTGCACAGGTGCAGCACTTCGGCGAGCAGCGGCCACACGAACTTGAAGGCCTGCTCCTCCCGGTGCGGACGCAGGACCCTCAACACCTCGTCGCGCTTGTCGGCCCACGCCCAGAACGGGATCGGTGCCAGCGCGGTGGGGTCCTTGTCGTCCAACTCCGCCCAGGCGTTCGCCGACTGGTGGCGCAGGTCCTGCTCGAACAGCACCAGCAGCTCGTCGTACGCCTCATGGCCGGCCGGCACACGCAGCCGGAACTGGTCCTCGGTCCGCGCCAGCGCGGCGTGCGCGTCGTCGACGACGACGACACCCAGATCGATCGGCTCCTTGCCGTCCCCCACGACACCGAAGGCCGACTTGCCGTTGATCAGCTTCTGGTAGTTCGTCACCAGCACGGCCTGCGCCGACCGAAACGCCGAGTCGTACGGGTCGTCGGTGGTGGCCACGCCGAGCCTGTCCGCCTCCTCGCGGACCTGCTTGACGAGGTAGTTGTCCGGGGCCAGGTACACGGCCTTGCCGACGCCCTCGTTGAGGGTGCTCTGCGCGATCAGCAGGCCGACGGCCGTCTTGCCCCCGCCGGTGTTCTGCTTGATCACCACATCGCGGTCTTCACGGCGCTCGAACCACTTGTCCAGAACCTCACCCTGCTCATGCCGCAGATACGGCCACGGCCGACTGGCCAGCCCCGCGTAGATGTCCCGGGGCCGCAGCAGCGCCTCGCTGTCCCCCGTACCGATCTGATCCCAATTCAGCGCCACTGCGCCGTCCTTCCTCACCTGCTCCGGCGGGTGTCACGCCGCCTGCACTTCCTCGTTCTGTTCATGGGCCGCCGCACACCCGGCGACGGCCTCGTACCGCACCCACGTCGCCGGGCCTCGGCGCGGCCATGCCGCGATCTGGCTCCTCTGCGCTGACCGGCCGGGTGCCTCCCCGCCCGCCTGGAAGCGGCGGCGCCGGGGAGGACTTGTCCGCGGACCGGGTTGCCGGTCCGTCAGGCCGGTGTCGCCGATCGGTCACCGCTGTCGTCCCCGGCCGGGCGAGGACGGCCGACGGGGGAGGCCGGATGCGAGCTGACCAGGGCCAGCCAGCGCGCCTCGGTGAACACGGGCCACGTCCGCGGGCCCATCCGGCCCCGCAGTCCGATCAGGTCGGCGGCCCGGCCCTCGGCGGCCTGGAGCGCCAGAGGCGGGCTGAACGGATCGGCCTCCACGACGAACACCCCCGCAAAGACGCGGGAGCGCTCGGGATGACAGAAGTGCCCCCGCAGCCGGGCACCGACGCCGCCATCACGGTGCGCCTTGCCCAGCCACCGCAGCCGGCCGTCGGCATCGACCACCAGGTACAGCCCGGCAAGAACCACGTCCAGCACCGCGAGAGTCTCCTCCCGCTGCCGCGGTCCCAGGCTGTACGGCACGGGCCAGCCGCCGCGTGCCAGCGGGCCGAGCGCCGTCCACGCGTGACGCAGCGCCCGCGTGTCGACCACCGGCCCGGGGACCGGCTCCGTGCAGCAGTCCACGTTCACAGCGACGTCACCGCCACGGTGGCCGAGTCCAGCAGCTCGACAATCTGCCCGCACTGCTTCTTGATCTCGCGGAACTCCTTCACGTACGACTTCTGCACCTCGGCCGGCTCCTCCTCGGCGCCGGCCTCCTCACGGGCCCGCACGGCGTCCTCGACGGTCTCCATAAGCAGGCCGATCTGCTCGGCGGCGGTGGCGACGGTGTCCGCGCCGCTGCCCACCATGGAGGTCAGCGCCGAGCGTAGACGGGTCATCCGGGCGAGCGCGTTCTCCGGGATCTCCTCGTCGAGCTCCTCGGTCGTCGTATCGCTCTCCTCGCCTTTCTCGCTCTCGTCGCCGGCGAAGTCGTCCACGGGCGGCTCCGCCGTCTTGCGCTTCCGGGAGGACGCGATCTTGGGGAAGGTCTTGTCGAACCACCCCTTGTCGGCGAGCGTGCCCTCGCGCGGGTCGCCGTGCGCATCGGGCGCCCAGAACGTCCCCGGCACGAGATCGACCTCACCTGCGGACTCGGGGGCACGCAGGACCGCCTCGGCGAACGCGATGAGCAGCTCGCGGGTCACACCCTCCGGCGGGGCGGTGTAGGCGTGCACCAGTGCCTGGACCGCGTTGACGGGCGTACGCCGCACGCCCTTGCGGTCCGCGCCCTTCTCGGAGCCCTGCCCGGCGGTGACGAACCGCTCGGGCGCGTTGATCAGCCCGGGCACCATGTGCCGTCGCACCAGGATCTCCCAGGTCTCGGCGTCCCCCTGGCGGCAGGCGGCCAGCAGCGAGAGAAGGCTGCGCGCGTCCGGCCGCGCCCCGTACTGCACGTCGCGCGCGCTGAACAGGCCCCGGGCGGCGAGCGGGTTGCCCCGGTAGGCGAAGTGCTGGGCGACCACGGCCGCCCATACGTCCGTCCGGCGTTCGGCCCTGGCAGCGGTCGACTGGCTCCAGGGGGCTTCTTGCAGGGCGGTGCGCACCACCGGCCAGTACCGGCCGGTGGGCATGTGCGCCCGCGGCGGCAGGTTCTCCGGGCGCGGCGGGACCGGCGGGAACACCATCACCGTCGCGCAGCGGACCGCGACATCGCGCAGGGTCAGAGCGCTCACCTCATCGCCCGGTGGCAGCAGCACGGCGAGTTCGTCCAGGGCCCGGGCCCCGACCAGGGCGTCGGCGATCGCGTCCTCGTCCAGGTCCCCGGCCCGGATGCGGCCCTGGGCGACCTCCTTGGCGAGCAGTTCGCCCAGCACACCCTTGGCCTGGTAGGCCTTGACCAGGGTGGACCACAGCCCCAGGCTGCGGTCCATGTCGCCGTAGTTCAGCTGGCCGCGCAGGTGGTCGTGCACGTTCAGCTGGCGCAGCGACTCCTCCAGCCGCTCCGGAGTCCTGGCGCCGACCACGACTCGGGCGGGCACCTGCGCGCTGCGCAGCGCCCGCTCCGCACGCCCCTCCGGGTCCCGGTCGGGGTCGGCGTACTCGGTGTTGAGCAGGGTGCTGATCCGGCGCAGGATCTCACCCAGACCCAGCAGCACCAGCCGCCGGTTCTCCTCTTCCCCGTCCAACCGCAGCAGATACTGCGGCACCCCCGTCAGCAGCTGCTGCGCCACCACGTCAAAAACCTGCAGCCGGGCATCCCCGCGGTTGTTCCCGGTGACCTGACGGCTCCGCCAGATGTACCGCCGGGAACCGTCCCGGCCGACCACCGGGGTGCGCTGCAGCACCACCACGGTGGACTCCCGCTGGCCCTCCTGCACCAGCGACTCCACCAGGTCGTAGGAGCGCAGCCTCGCCCTCCGCCGCAGCATCTCCACGGCGTAGCGCTGCACCTCGCCGGCCACCTCCACACGGACCTCCTCCGTGGTGAGCGCGGCCAACGGCATTCCGTCCTCGACGACGGCCCGCACCACCGGCAGCGGACGCCGGCCACCCAGCGCCTGCTCCCGTGCCTCAAGCTCCCGCAGCGCACGGGCCAGTTCGTCCTCGGCGTTCTTCACCGCGGCCACCGCCGCGTCCTTCTCCGCCCGCGGCGCGGTCGAGGCCAGGGCCCGCTGGGCCGTCCTCGCCCGCTCCCGCGCCATGGTCCACTCGTCCACCGCCCGCTGCTGGTCGACGAGCTCCTCCAGGCGGGCCAGATTTTCGCGTGAGGGATGCAGCCACTCGCTGCGCGTACGGTCGTTGTTGGCCCAGGGCAGCGTCGCCGCCCCGTGCAGAGCCACATTCAGCAGCAGCAGCGCCCCATCGGTACCGCGCTGCTCGACGTGATAAGCGGTGGCGCGCAGGAAACGGCGGCCGACGTTGCGGCGGAGTTCGGTGACGCGCTTGGCCTCGCCCTGACCGAGGGCCGGGGCGAGCCCCTCCAGCACGGCCTGCCGGGGAACGGGCGCGAAGCCTTCGTCCGCGCACGTGTTGGAAATGGCCTCGTAGAGGTTCTCCGCCCACTCGGGGGTGGTCGGGTACGGGAAGGGCCCCTCGGGGGCCTTGCGGATAGACATCATCAGAAGCAGACGGTCCTTCTCCCGGAAGCCCTCGAGACCCCGGGTGCGAACGAACGCATCCGACGGTCCTGCCGGGTGCGGCACGCACCCGAGATACAGGAACTCCGTTCCAGGGAGCACCCGCACGGGCCGCCGTCACCGTCACGCACACCGAGCGCGCACCGGAGAAGACCGTCTGCCCCTTCGAGTCCACCACCGGAGTCTGGGTGCACCGCCGGAGAACCCCCTTAGGAACGGGGTACATCCGCAGCGCACGGCTCACGCCCTCTCCGCCGTCGGCGGCACGGGGCTGGCAGGTCGTCAGAACCAGAGACGTGCGCTACCAGAATGCCATCCGCCTCGCAAAACGGACAACATGCGTGCGGGACGCGCGTAGAGACGCCGGCCTCCGCCGGTGAAGAAGGCACCGCTCAAAGTACTGGCCCGGCAGGCTCTCCGCCGAGGCGCCGCAGTACGCGGTCGGCTATATCGCGGTGGGCGCGAACAGGATGGGCAGCGGATAGCGCGGGTCGGTGTACTGCTCCATGGTGGTGATCAGGGTGCGGAGGGTTCCAGCTCTTCGGCGTCCATCTGTCATGCCCGTCCTGCCGCTGGACGAAGCCTCGACAACGCCGTCGTGGCGCGGGAACGGCGCAGGCCCGGACCGCCGGTCACTGCACAGGCCCAATACCCCTGGGGGGCGGCACCGGCTTCGGTGCCGGCCGCGTCGCAGGGCTGTGCGCCGTCGTGCCTGGGGTGGGGCTACGCCGAGGCGACGTACCGGGCCCGATGGCCGGGGCCGGAGGGCCGCGGCGCAACGGGGGCGGGCGTGCTCTCGCCGGTGGGCGGGCCAGCGGTGTCCCCGACGTGCTTGCTCTGGAGCAGGACGAGTTCGCCGTCGCGGACGATCATGGCGTGGATGCCGGTGTCGGGGGCGGTGCCGTTACGGCGGGCCCCGACCCGGGCGGCGACGAGGTGCCTGAGCCCGGCGGTGAGGACCGTGCGCTGCTCGGCGGGGTCGAGCCCGGCGTAGACGTGGCTGACGGGGTGAACCGTTACGGATTCGAAGTGGTCGACCGCGGAACGGTACGCCTCTCTCAGGTCGAGCTGCTCGGCGAGCGGCATGACGTGTGCGGACAGGGCGGACAGGCTGGCCTTGTCCCACCGGCCGCTCGCGGCCCGCTGGGCTGCGGGCGCGGGCTGCTCGGCCCGGAGGGTGTGGATGCGTTGCCAGGCCTCCTGCCAGGGGCCCATGCGGCGGCGGTGGGTGCCGCAGCCGCGGAGGAAGGCCGCGCATTGTTCCCAGGTCGTGGGCCGGGCCTCGCGGCGGGTGATGCGCCACAGGGTGGTCAGCGGCAGCAGCAGGGTGCCGTCGGCCTCGCTGGTGGTGGCGCGTTCCTGCAGGACGCGCAGGGGCGGCGCACCGGCCCGCTCATAGGCGGCGGCCAGCGCGGCGTCGAGGTCGGCGGGGGTGCGGATGCTGCGCACGGCCGGGGCGTGCAGCTCGGCGAGGATGCCCCGCTGTTCGGCGCGCGCGGCCCGCCACCGCTTCAGCGCCTCCGCTTCTTCCTCGGCCGTGGCGTCGCAGGCGCGCACGTACGCGGTGACGACGTCCTCCCGGGGCAGCGTGCGGCCGCCGGCCGCACGCTTGAGGGCGCTCGCGGAGACGGCCTCGCTCTCGTCCTGGGCGGTGCGCTCGGCGAGTTCGCTGAAGGTGAGCCCGCAGCGGTCCTTCAGCGCCCGCAGGAGCACGATGAGATAGGCGTGATGGCGCGGGCTCCGGAGGAGGCCGGGGGGCGCGGTGAAGGGCGAAGTCATCGGCCTGCCCTTCTACTTGCCGGGGGGCTGGGTGGGGGTGGCCGTGCGGACCACGCCCTCCGCGAGCGCGGTGAGCAGGCGCCGTCCGCCGCCGGCGGCGGCGATGGTGCCCGCGCCGATCGCTCCGCACCCCGCGAGCAGGGTGAGGATGTCGTCGACGGGCACGCCCTGCAGGACGAGGCCGGTGCCCAGGATCGGGAAGACGGTGATGCCGGCGACCTGCGCGGGCGTGAGCACTCGCACGGGGGTGCGGGACGGCTCGGACTCGGGCGCGCTCGCGCCGGGGTGGTGCGGGGACATGATGAGGTGGTCCTCCTGACCGGTGGCCGGCCGCCGGTCCCGTGGACGGGAACCGGCGGCCAGGCTTGATGGGGTGCTACTGGCCGCAAACCGGTGTCGCGAGAAGGCAGTTGACAGGCTGCCGGCCCTCCGGTGCCGACGAGCATCGCACGCTCGGCCGCCGCCCCGCACACCCGGAATACCCCTTAAGTTCGTTATGCCGGTTTGCTGGTTCACGGGTGTTCCAGGTATGTGCCTAGACCCAGTACACGACGGCCCGGCGCCTTTACCCCTGGTGGCCAGGGCGTTGTCCCCTCGGGCCCGGCGGCCGCGGTCCGCTCCTGTTCCAACCTGCCTTGCCCCTTCCGACATGAGGGGCCGATGCTGCATCACAACCCGGTCGTCGGCGCGGCGTCGGGGCCGGACCGGATGGTCCGGCCCCGACGCAGTACCGACCCCCGGTTCCCTGACCGCTACTGGCCGCAAACCGACGCGCCCCAGGGAAAACTGCCGCAGGTTACGGTGACGCGTGCCCGCGGACGCGAGGGCCGGCCCCCGACCGCGAGGGCCGGCCCTCGCGCATACCCGCGCCACGGCGCGCCGCGGCATCAACGACACGACCCCCTGCATGAACAGCCCCGGTCTGCCAGTCCACTGCGCCACCGTCACGAACCAGATGCCTCCACAGCACCGGTCCGCCGCGCCCGCGCGCGCTCAGTGAGATCGTGCAGCCGCCCGATCCAGGTCTGCATGAACGCCTCGGCTCCGCTCTCCTCGGTGCCGGGCAGCGACAACAGCCGCTGTCCGGCACCGATCTGTTCGTCGATCAGCTCCTCCAGCCAGGCGGCGAGCGCGGCCATCTCGGGTGACAGGCACATCACCAGCGCATGGGGGACCCCGGACGGCTTGGCCATCTGAGGGACGAGCAGGGCGATGAGCAAGGCGAACCCCGACGCGTCCACCCGCGCCCGCAGCCGGGCGAGGAAAGGGCTGTCGGGCATCAGGAACCCATGCATCACGTAGAAGAAGCCGACCAGGGTGAGGACCCGCACCACACCCCGCGCTGCGGCCATCTCCTCCTCACCGGCGGCCTGGAGGCGGGCGAGCGGGTCGACGAGCGCTCCCGCCTCGATCCAGCTGTCCAGGGTGCCCTCGCGCTCGGCCCTGCGCGCGGACTCGGCGACCGGAGCCCAGTCCATACCGGGCATCAGCGCGGCGAGCGCCTCGACGAGCATCTCGCCGCCGACCTCGCCGGCCCCCATCCCGGAGGCCGCGGCCAAGCGCACTGCCGCCCTCCGCCGCTCGCGCTCCGGGTTCGGCCACCACCCGCCTGCGGGGTCCTCGATCACCCGCCGTACTTCGTCCGGGTGCGGCAGCCCGGCCGGACCCCGCCCCACTACCCGCCCGGCGTCCGCGTAGAAGACGTCCTGCGCCTCCTCACCCCCGCTGCCCGCGGCCCGGGCCTGCACCACCACCCGCTGGGCGGGCGAGCGGCCCGCCGCCCACACCAGCGCCTCCCGCACGGCCAGCCACGGCGGCTCCGGCACCGCCAACTCCCCGGGTCCGGCCGGGAGTCCGGCCTCGGCATACCAGGCGATCACCGTCCACCGCAGATCCCGCCCCGACCGCGCATGCCGCCCAAAAGCCACCGCGACCGCGACCGTCTCCTCGGCGAGCACCGACACCGAACCTCGCCCGCGCCCCAGCCACCGCCGTACATGCCCGGGCAGCAGCCCCGCCCCACGCCACCGCTCCAGCTGCGCCGCCGACACCTGCAGCCCGAGCGCCTCCAGACGCTCGATCAGCTCTGCATCCGCCGCGCTCGGTACCCCTCTGGCCACCACTCCAGATTAGAACCCCGCGAGGTACTCGGAAAACACGTACAGCGCACGCGCTGAACTGGGCAGACGCCCGGGCCCGGCCCGGGACCGCCGCACCCGCGAAGGAGCCGTCCGCCCATGCCCGCCCGCCCCCGCTCCACCCGTCGGCGTCCCGCCCGTACGGTCACCGCGGCCGCCACCATGCTCCTGCTCGCCCCCACCGGCCACACTGCCCTCACCTACGCCGGCGCCGCCCTCCTGCTGCTCCTCGCCCTCACCGCAGCCCTCGCCCTCGGCGCCGCCTACGCACCCCGCCCCGCCCACCGCACCGCCGCCCGCCACACCCTCCACCTCCTGCTGCGCCTCGCCCCCTGGTACGACCGCCCGCAGGGCCCGGGCGATGGGCTCAGGTAAAGGCCGAAGGGCGGCGAGCCGGCCAACCCCGGCAAACTGCCCGGGCCGTTCGTTGCGCCGCAGCGAACCTCTGGCCCCGGCCTCTGCCGTCTCCGCCCCGGTCCCGGAACAGCAAAGGACCGGTTGCCGGATCTACTCCGGCAACCGGTCCCTCACCTGTGGGCGGGGCTACGCGGCCGCGTGCGCCTCTCCGTCCTCCTTCCAGCCCGTCCTGTTCGCGTAGTTGACCAGGTGGCGCCGGTGCGACCGGACCGTGGCGGGCGCGAGACCGAGGATCTCCCCGATCCCCGAGTCCGTGAACTCGAGGGCGTACATGATGAGCACCTGAGCCTGACGTTCCGGCAGCTGCTCGACCAGCTGGCGGAACATCTCGCCGGTGACGACCTCGGAGTCCAGGCCTTGTTCGAGCTCCGTCGTCCGGTCCCAGGGCTCGAGGTCCTCGAACTCCTCGACGCAGTACTCCGGTCCCCGTCCGAAGGCGCGGCGCAGCCGGTTGTCGGCCACCCTGCGCAGGTAGGCGTAGGGATAGTCCATGCGGCTGACCTTGTCCCAGTTGACCAGCACGGTCTCGAACGCGTCCTGGGCGATGTCCTCCGGCGAGTGGCCGGCCAGATTCCACCAGCCGCGCTCGCGCCGCGAGGACACGTACTTCGTGCACCGGTCGGCGTTGCGGGCGTAGAACGCCTCGAAGCTGGACAGGTCGTAGGCGCTCGGTGCCGCCCCGTCCTCGGACACGTCCTCCGCCACGAAGTCCTCGCGCTCCACGGCCGGCGACTCACCGCTGCGCCCCGGGACGGAGACGGACACGGAATCCGCGTCTGCCTGGCGGGTGTTCTCCAGGACGTCGCGGACGCGCGTGAGGTGGTCCTGGCGGGTGTTCTCCAGGACGTCGCGGACGCGCGTGAGCTGGACCTGACGGTCCTCCTCCAGCCAGTCGCGGACCGCCTGGCGGGTGGCGTGCAGGGCCTCGTGGGCGGGGAAGCGCTCGGCGTGCTCCACCGCCTTACGGACGGCCGCCCGCGTGTTGTGGTCATACCACGGGCCGGTTTGATAGTTGATGAAGATCGACTGACACTCCTCATCCTCAGGCGGCGTCATGGGCATCTCCGTCGGCGGCTGAGGTGCCGGCCTCGGCTGCCGGGGCGGCCTCGGTCTCGGTCTCGGCGCTGCGGGCGGCGGGAAGGGTGATGACCTGCGCCAGTCGCTCGGCGCGGCGCTTGCGTACCCACCGCACGACGCGGATGACGGCGCCGGTGATGATGCTGATGACGGTCAGGACCGGGCCCACCTGGCGGGCGGTCTCGGTGACGCCGTCCCAGTGGGTCCACATCACCAGGCCGGTCAGCGGCAGGACCGTGCCCGCCACGCAGATCAGCACGGTGACGTGATGGTCCTGGAACCAGATCTCCGCGGAATCCAGACCGCGGCGGGCGGCCTCGACGCCGCGCTTCGCGAGGTCGAGGACGGTGCGCGACGCCGTGCGTACGCGCTCGGGAAGGCCGAAGAAGGCCATATCGGAAGTGCCTCTCGGGAGAGGGGGGCCGCCGGGCCCGCGTACGCGGACACCGGCGGCCCCAGGTGGAGGAGGCTCGGGATCACGCGCTCTCGCCAAAGATTCGTGAAGTCCCTCGCCCTGCGGGGTTATTCAGTTTCCATTCCATTAGAGCAGAACTTGAAACCGTCGCGCACTACTCGGTGATTCCTAAGTCGCCGTGAGGTGGTTCACCCGATCTTCGACTGCACGTTTCCGAGTACCGGACGGAAAGAATTCGGAAACGATCACCCGCAATTAATGATCTTCTTCGCGCCCTCGAGGATCTTCGCCCTCGCGGCGTCCTTCCTTCCTTCCTTCGGGCTCTGCGGCCCAACGGCCGCAGAGCCATTGCCCCCTGCACGGCCGACCGGCTCCCGCCGCAATGTGACGCAGGTCACTCAAAATGGACTGCACGATCCGTCGCCTTCAGTGCCTATTAGTTGTGACGACGGCAAGCAGACAAAGGAGGTGCCTATTCATGTCAGCAATGAATAGAGCGCAGACCTATGGGCTTGCCACACTCACGCCCGCTTTCCTTCGGGAAGAAGTGGACGTAGTGTTGTCACGAGCGCAGTTGTGACCGTTTCAGTGTCAGTTTCTGCGCTTACTTCGACTTGGAGGTGGCTCCGGGTTGGAGGAAAGCCTGGGTTCCCCGCTCTCGCCAAAGAACTAGGGACCCCCAGGCTTCTGCGCACACGAGTCCCCGGCACCGTCCACCGGACAGCCGGGGACTCGGTGTACCCGGAGCCCACCACCACGCCCATGCCGCCGATGACCACTGTCACCGGCCCCCTTGATGACCCGCGGGTACTTATGCGGGTGGCCCGCGCCTGAGCGCGGGCCACCCCGTTCAACTCCCCTGCCCACGGGCAGCGCAAGACCGAGCCCGCGCGGCAGAAACCGCACCGCCAGCCCGCCGGCGCCGGCTACACCCCGCACGAGAGCAGGAAGCGTCGCCGCTCGACCCTCCACGATGCCCGCATCAAGGCATGCCACCGCGTACATGACGCCGCCAGGCAACAGCGAGCACCAGGGCCGAGGTCCAGGACACCAGAAGGTCAGGCAACGCTCCACGCACGCAACTGACGGCCGACCAGGCCCACTCCCATCGCACCGGAAGCCGCGTCCCGCACCAGAGCGACCGCCTCCTTGGGCGGATACTCCAGGCGACACCCGTTCAGCACCAGATACGCCTCCGCGCAGTGCCACGCGAACGCCTCGTTGGAGTGCTCCAGACACGGCAACCGCACCAGCGTCTGCAACAGCGCCGCCGCCTTGAGGAACAAAGATCCGTAGACGTCGCGCTCCATCGCCCGGGCATTGACCCGGGCGACAGCCGCGTACAGGGGACCGTAGTCGTCCACCTGTGGATCACCGGGCAGCAGCTCGGCAGCATGCAGCAGGAAGGTCACATCAAGAGGGTGAAACGGTTCGTGCTGAGTCACGCCGCGTGGCCTCGCTCCTGCTGCTCCTCAAGATCACGGCGCGCGGCGAGCTCCGCAGCACGACGTTCCTCATCAAGACCGGCCGCGTCGGCCGCTTCGGCGAAGGCGTTGCCGCTGCGGGCCATCGACCGGCTGAAAGCGTCGAGGAAGTGCGTCTCCACCGCGGTGGCGCGGGCGTAGGCAGCGGACAGGATGTACTCCTGCAGGCTGACACCCTCCTGCCGTGCTGCGGCTTCGATCGCGGCCCGCTGAGCCGGATCGGGGAAACGGAGATTCATCGCTTTGGGCTGAGGCATGGTACCGATAGTATCGCCGGTACCACCAGGGCGGCCACCCCTGCAACGGGGGAGACCCAAAACTCGAAACTTCCATAGTTCTGGAGATAAGGAAGCACTCCAATCAGCCACTTGCACGATCGCCTATCTGATGAGGCATCAACAAGAAGGCGACCACCGCGCCCCTAGCTTCTGCTAGCTAGGGCCGGCCACGGAGTGGACGGTCCCTCAACTCACCTTCACCACGATTTAGTTGCAGATGGGGACCCGGCCAGTTCCGATCGCGGAGCGATCGGAACACCACCTCCTGATCCGCGGAGCGGATCAACCGGGCCCGGAGGGCCCGGACGTCTCCGCGGAGCGGAGACGTGGTACCGACGCGTAGCGTCGGCGCGTCGTTCCTGCGGAGCAGGACGCGCGC
>NZ_JBIUCI010000038.1:0-25633 GCF_044593635.1 Streptomyces sp. NPDC051913
GCCGCATCGCCCGCTTCCTGGCCGACAGCCGCCTCACCGGCGAACACGCACTCGCCCAGCGACTGGCCCGCGCCGTCGAGGAGGGCGACCTGCCCACGGGGACCGACCCGCAGGCACTCGCCCGCTACGTCATGGTCGTCAGCGAAGGCAACGCCGTGCACGCGGCCGCCGGCGCGACCCGTGCGGCCCTTCACACCACCGTCGACATCGCGCTCCAGGCGGTGCCTCGGCTCAGGGACTGAACGTCGCGAACTCGCACCACACCACCTTGCCGGGGTCCCGTTGCCCCACCCCCCACTTGTCGGCGAGCGCGGCGACGAGAAACAACCCCCGCCCACCCTCGTCGGCATGCTCCGGCACGCACGGCTCCCCGCCCCCGCTGTCATGCACCTCCACCCGCAGCACGTCACCGTCGTACCGCACCCGCAGCAGGAACCCCCGCCCCGGCGGCGCCCCGTGCAGCAGGGCGTTGGTCGCGAGCTCGCTCACACACAGCGACACGTCCTCGCCCCGCTCCCAGCCGCCGAGCCCCCAGTAGAACAGCGCCCACTGGACCAACCTCCTGGCAGCGGGCACGGATCGGCGATCCCGGGCGTAGAACTGATCGCGCTGATAGGGAAGTTGGCTTTCCTTGTTCACGGGACGAAGGTCGCGCAGAGTCACTACCGTGGATCACTCGGTGAACTCGTACAGATTTTTTGTACGGGCTCCTACCCGGTGACGTACGTGTGCCCTGGGGGATTGAGACCAGCATGAGCGCGAAGAAGCCGCCGCGGCCGAAGAACCTGACCTCGATGAAGATGCTGGGCAAGCAACTCGGCGCGGCGCGCCGGGCGATGGGCTACACCCAGAGTGCGCTGGGTCCGCTGGTCCAGGTCGACGAGGAGACGATCGCGTCGATCGAGCAGGGCAGAAGGGCACTGAAACCGGACCTGGCCGCGCTGCTGGACGAGGCACTCCAGACGAAGGGCATGCTGTCGGCGGGCGTGGCGAACCTGCCGGAGATCGACCAGTTCCCGATGTGGGCCGAGCTTTATATGGAGCATGAGCGGGAGGCGATCGCGCTGTCCCTCTATGCCAACCAGGTGCTGCCGGGACTGCTTCAGACGCGGGCGTACGCGGAAGCCGTGCTGCGAGAGCGAGTCCCGGCTTACGGCAAGGAGGAAATCGAGGCGAAGGTGGCAGGCCGAGTCGATCGGCAGGAGATCTTGCAGCGCAGGGACCCGCCAACGCTCAGCTTCGTCATCTGGGAGCCGGTGCTGCACCTGGGAATCGGAGGTCCGGAGGCCCAGGCCGAACAGCTTCGCCATCTACGCTCGTGTGCGGAACTGCCCAGTGTTTCCCTGCAGTTCCTGCCGATGGGCAGCCCCTCCCACGCCGGGCTGGACGGGCCGTTCATCCTGCTCGAAACCCCGGACCACCAGCATCTGGCCTACATCGAAGGCCAACGAGGCAGCCAGTGGGTCTCCGACGCAGATGAGGTATCTCGGCTCGCGCGCAAGTATGCGATGCTGCGGACACAGGCCCTGACCACCCACGACTCGAAGGGTCTGCTCGACCGTCTGCTAGGAGAGCAATGAGCACCGAGGCGCTTCAGTGGTTCAAGTCGACCTACAGCGGCAGCGAAGGCGGCGAATGCCTCGAAGTCGCCACCACCCCCCACACCATCCACATCCGCGACTCCAAGAACCCGGCAGACACGGGCCCCACCCTCCAGGTGCCCCCCTCCGCCTGGGCCGCCTTCCTCGCAACCGTCTGATGGCAAGCCTGCCCAACCCGCTCCCCGCCCTGGCCGACCTCGAACTCGGGCTGCCTTCAGGCACGTTGCTCGGCACCACCCTGTGGCTCGCGGACGCCCCCGCGCACCCCGGTGACTGGACGACGTACCAGCAAGCGCCGCGTACCGTCGGCCTCCTCCCCGTCCTCGTCGACGTGGGCGCGGGTCACGGCGGGCCGGGGGAATGGGAGTTGGAGCCGGAGGAGATGTCGTATCCCGGGGACCACGACCCCGAGGAGGTGCTGGCCGACTTCTGGGACACGTACCAGGACGATGACTGGCCCGGCCTGGCGGAGCCGATCGCTTCGGACGGCTCCCCTGATGCCGTCGCCACGGACGTCGTCAGCTCCCTCCTGAACGGCGGAGGTCCCCTCAAGGACCCCCGCCCCGCCCTCGTCCCGGCGCGCCGCAGCGCGGACATCCCGGCGGTGATCGGCTGGATGGGCCCGGCTAACCACGAGGGCGACGTGGCCCGGCTCAGCGCGGTGCTCCGCTCCTGGGAGGACCGCTTCGGCGCACGCGTCGTGGCACTCGGCTTCGACCAGCTGATCGTGTCCGTCGCCGCCCCGCCCACGACCCTCGACGAAGCCCTGGCCGTGGCCGCCGAGCACTTCGCCTTCTGCCCGGACAACATCTGGCAAGGAGCAGGCACCCTCCAGACCTACGCGGAACGCCAGTTGCTCAACCAGCCCGCATGGCACTTCTGGTGGGACTGACCTTCAGCCGCTGAGCGCCCGCCCCAACCGCCGCAGCCCCTCCCCGATCCGCTCCGGCGTCTCCGTGACGAAGCACAGCCGCAGGGTGGCCCGGTCGGGGGCGTCGGAGTAGAAGGGCGCCCCCGGCACGTACGCGACGTCGTGCCGTACGACCCCGCCGAGCAGCGCCGTCGTGTCGTACGCCGAAGGCAGCCGCACCCACAGGAACATCCCGCCCTCGGGCCGCTGCCAACTCGCGCCCTCCGGGAGGGCCTCCGCGAGCCCGGCGAGCATCGCGTCCCGGCGCTCGCCATACACGGCAGCGACCCGCGCCACGTGGGCGTCGAGGTCCCGGTCCGCCAAGTACCGTGCGGCGGCGAGCTGGTTGACGGTCGGGGTGTGCAGGTCGGCGGCCTGCTTGGCGACCACACAGGCGCGCCGTACCGCCGCGGGCGCGCGCAGCCAGCCGAGCCGCAGGCCCGGGGCCATGACCTTGGAGAAGGAACCGAGCAGCACGGTCCGGTCCGCGGCCTCCTCGCGCGCGGCGATCCACGGCACCCGCTCCCCTTCGAAGCGCAGCTCGCCGTACGGGTCGTCCTCGACGATCCACAGCCCGTGCCGCGCCGCGACGGCGGCGACCTCGGCCCGCCGCTCCGCGGAGACGGTACGGCCGGTGGGGTTCTGGAAGGTGGGCACGGTGTAGAACAGCTTCGGCCGTTCCCGTACGACGAGTTCGGCGAGCGCCTCCGGGTCGGGGCCGTCGGCGTCCCCGGGCACGCCGAGGACCCGCGCCCCGGCGAAGCCGAACACCTGAAGTGCCGCCAGGTAGCAGGGCTCTTCGACCAGGACGGTGTCGCCGGGCTCGACGAGCGCGGTCGCGAGGAGGGACAGGGCCTGCTGGGAGCCGGTGGTGACGAGGACGTCGTCGGCGGTCGTGGGCAGCCCGCGCACCGACATCCGCGCGGCGAGCGCGGCCCGCAGCGTCGGCTCGCCCTCCGTCGTGGAGTACTGGAGGGCCTGCGCGGGTGCCTCTTCCAGCACGACCCGGAAGGCGGCCGCGACGCCCTCGGCGTCGAAGAGTTCGGGCGCCGGGAGCCCGCCCGCGAAGTTGATGACCTCGGGCCGTGCGGTGACGGCGAGGATGTCCCGTACCGGAGAACCACCGATCGACCGGGCCCGCGCGGCGAGCGGAGGCACGGGGGCGGAGACATCTGCGGGTGCGCTCGTAAGGGTCATGCGGAGCACCCTAGACAATTACCTGCCCTCTACAAGTACGTTTCCACGATCCGGTCCCGCGTCCCGCAGCGCCCGCCTGGGACGCGTCGAACGCGCAGGTCAGCGGCCATCCCGCCGCCCTCGCGTCCCGAATCCCCGGGCCACCCCTGGCCCCCGCCGATCACCACCGCGCAGGCTGGACCCGCCGAACTCCCCACCTGAGAGGGCCGTCCCATGCCCAGGTCCGCACCCACCGCCCGCCCCGCCCGGCTGCTGGCCGCGCTGACGGTCGTGCTCGCCGTGTTCACCCTCACGGCGTGCGAGGACGGCGAGGGCCTGCGCGACGAGGGCCCGTCCTCCTCGGTGTCCCAGTCCTACGACGACGACCCGTCGCCCGCCTCCCAGGCCTTGCCGCCGAGCGGGAACTCATAGGCGGGCCGCCCGTTGTTGCCGCTGGTCCGGAACGGCTTGCCCCCGTCGTCGATCCGCAGCGTGCCGCTGCGCGACCCGCTCGACCAGTCCAGCTCCAGATACCAGCTGACGTCGTACGCGGAGGCGTCGGCGCGGATGTAGTAGACCTCGGGGTCCGACTCGCTCACCTTGAACGGGAAGTCCCGGTGCCCCGCCTCCGGCACCACGGCGGGCCGCGTCGCGTCGAGGGCGACGGTGAAGGACCGGGTCGGCACATTGCCGCCGCAGCCGACGCCCGGATACCCCATGGCGTAGTCGTTCCAGGCGACCGGCGACCGCTTACCGGCCATGTGCACGGTCAGATCCTTGACGACCACCGTCTCCTCACCGGTGCCCTGCACGGTGAGCGTCACGTACTGCTCCCCCGACGACACCGCCCCCGTGGCCGCCACCCACGCCGCCGCGTCCTGCTCGATCGGCGGCGGAGGCACCTCGGTCGGCGGCTTGTCGATGAGATAGCGCTGGGAGCAGGGGCTCTCCCAGGAGTACGGGGCGGCGGACACGGTCAGCGGAACGGCTGCGGTGGCGACGGACGACGGAGTGGCGGTCGCCTTCCCGCCGGCGGCCGTCCCCTTCCCCTCGCCCTTCGCGGAGGCCGAGGGCGAGGCGGACGGCGAGCTCTTCGACGGCGAGGGTGACGCTGCCGTGCTCTCCCCCGCCCGGCCGTCCCCGGCAACGGACACGGACCCTGCGGGACGCTCACCCCGGTCGCCGTCCCCGCCCGAGGGCAGCCCCAGGGCGAGTCCGACGGCACCGAGGACACCGGCTACGGCGATGGCGGCGACGAGCGCGGTACGCCGACGAGGCGCCGCGACGGCGGCGACATCAGTGACCTCGACAGCCTCCACAGCCTCAGCAGGCGCCGCAGGCTCGGCAGGCGCCGCTGGCGGGACAGTCGCTGCCTTCTTCCCCCGCCCCGCATCCGCCAGCACCCACCGCCGATGCAGCTCGACGAGCTCCTCCGGCGTCGCCTTGCACAGCCGCGCGAGCCGCTCGACGGGTGCGTAGTCCGCCGGTACGGCATCGCCGTTGCAGTAGCGGTGCAGCGTCGACGTACTCATGTGAAGCCGCTTGGCGAGCACCCCGTAACTGAGCCCGGAGCGGTCCTTCAACTCCCGCAGAAACTCGGCGAACGTATCCGCGCCGGAGCCGTCGGTCACCGTTCTCCACCCCCATGTCGTCCCGTTCCGGCGTTCCAGGAGCGGACTGTTCTAGCAGGTCAAAGCCCTTCTGGGCGTTCCAGCGTCCCGTATGGTCCGGCAGCGCTGGCGGCCGGGACGAGGCACCCCGCAAGCTCTGATCATCCCAACCAGCGCTTCCGAAAGGGAACTTGCCATGCGTACCGCTCGCCACCGCCTGCTCGCCGCCGCCGGCCTCACGCTCGCCACCCTCGCACTGACCGCCTGCAATGACGGAACGGGCACGACGGACGAGGGAGCGGCAAAGCCGACCGCATCCGCGACGGCGTCGACGACGGCCAAGCCGTCGACGGAGAAGCCGGCGGCCGAGAAGCCGACCGCGACGCCCGCGAGCGACACCACGAAGTCCCCGACGCAGAAGCCCTCCACGGCCCCCGCCGGGGACGACTCCGACCCCGTCGCCTACGCCTTCTGCAACGGCTCCAACACCAGGACCACCGCCCAGCCGGTCTCCCGCCCCCTCAACCACATGCTCCTGACGGTCAAGAACACCGGCTCGAAGCCCTGCAACCTCACCTACTACCCGGTGCTGCGCTTCGACGGGATGCAGTGGGCACCGCGCCCGGTCGAGGCCTCGCACCCGCAGGCGGTCGTCACGCTGAACCCCGGCGAGTCCGGCTACGCGGGCGTGCTGCTGTCGGCCGCCGACGGCAGCGGCGACGGCGGTACGACGGGCAAGAAGCTGACGGTGATGTTCCAGGCGGGCACGCCGAACAGCGACGGGGGAGCGTCGGCGATCCCGACTCTCCCCGCGAAGGGCGTGTACTACGACAGCACCCTGACGCCGACGTACTGGCAGATGACGGCGGACGACGCCCTGTCCTACTGACGTCCGTCGTTCAGCAGCTGGGCCGCCTCGACGGCCCAGTAGGTGAGGATGTTCTGGGCCCCGGCCCGCTTGATGCCGGTCAGGGTCTCCAGGATCGCCCGCTCCCGTTCGATCCACCCCTTCTCGGCCGCGGCCTCGACCATCGAGTACTCGCCGGAGATCTGGTAGGCGGCGACGGGAACGTCCACGGAGTCGGCGACCCGGGCCAGGATGTCGAGGTAGGGCCCGGCCGGCTTGACCATCACCATGTCGGCCCCCTCCTCCAGGTCGAGGGCCAGCTCCCGCAGCGACTCCCGGGCATTGGCGGGGTCCTGCTGGTAGGTCTTGCGGTCGCCCTTGAGCGAGGACCCGACGGCCTCGCGGAACGGCCCGTAGAAGGCGGACGCGTACTTGGCGGTGTAGGCGAGGATGGCGACATCCTCCCGGCCGATCTGGTCGAGGGCGTCGCGGATGACGCCGATCTGCCCGTCCATCATGCCGCTGGGGCCCACGACATGGGCGCCGGCGTCGGCCTGTACCTGGGCCATCTCGGCGTAGCGCTCCAGAGTGGCGTCGTTGTCGACGCGCCCCTCGCTGTCGAGGACCCCGCAGTGCCCGTGATCAATGGTCTCGTCGAGACACACGTCGGACATCACCAACAGGTCGTCACCGACCTCGGCCCGGACATCCCGAAGGGCGACCTGCAAGATCCCGTCAGGGTCCGTCCCAGGCGTCCCGAGGGCATCCTTCTTGCTCTCCTCGGGCACCCCGAACAGCATGATCCCGGACACCCCGGCGGCGACGGCCTCGGCAGCGGCCTTCTTGAGGCTGTCCCGGGTGTGCTGCACCACCCCGGGCATGGCAGCGATCGGCACCGGCTCGCTCACGCCCTCCCGCACGAACGCGGGAAGGATGAAGTCGGCAGGATGCAGCCGCGTCTCGGCAACCATCCGCCGCATCACAGGCGAGGTCCGCAACCGCCGCGGCCGACTACCAGGAAACGATCCGTACTTCGACATACCCCTAAGCTACGCCCGTCCCAGAGCCCCCTTTGCCGACGCCTCGTCGGCGCGGCAGCGGAGGCACACCCCCACGGACCGGCAGCCGCGTACGGCGACAAGGGGACGTGTCGGGGGGTGTCCGCCCGCAGCGGTTGGCGCGTCAACACGGCCGCCCTTTCTCAATGACCGATTCCGCGCCGTTCCGAGGACGGACACCCCCCGGCGCGGCCCCGACCCCCAGCGCACCGCCCGCGCGCACGCGACCCCCCACGCGCCAGAACGGGCCGCCGCAGGCATCCCAGCCCACGACGGCCCGCACAAGCACAGCTGACCTGACGGACCCGTCAGGTCGTCGTACGCCTCCGCCGCGCCCCCGGCCGCCGCTCACTCGGCCGCGTCACCGGATCCCCGGCCTCGACCGCCGCGGCACGCCGCTTCAGCCCGAAGTCGGCCAGCGCCTCGGCGAGCTTGTGCACGGACGGCTCCGGAGCCATCACATCCACCCGCAGCCCATGCTCCTCGGCGGTCTTGGCCGTCGCAGGCCCGATACAGGCAATCACCGTCACGTTGTGCGGCTTACCGGCGATACCCACCAGGTTCCGCACGGTGGAGGACGACGTGAAGAGAACGGCGTCGAAGCCACCCCCCTTGATCGCCTCCCGCGTCTCGGCCGGCGGCGGCGAAGCCCGCACGGTCCGGTAGGCGGTGACGTCGTCGACCTCCCACCCGAGCTCGATGAGCCCGGCGACCAGCGTCTCGGTGGCGATGTCGGCGCGCGGCAGGAAGACCCGGTCGATCGGATCAAACACAGGGTCGTACGGCGGCCAGTCCTCCAGCAGCCCCGCGGCCGACTGCTCCCCGCTGGGCACCAGATCCGGCTTCACACCAAAAGCGACCAGCGCCTTCGCGGTCTGCTCGCCCACCGCCGCGACCTTGATCCCGGCAAAGGCACGCGCATCGAGCCCGTACTCCTCGAACTTCTCCCGCACAGCCTTCACCGCGTTGACCGACGTGAAGGCGATCCACTCGTACCGCCCCGTCACCAGCCCCTTCACGGCCCGCTCCATCTGCTGGGGCGTGCGCGGCGGCTCGACGGCGATGGTCGGCACCTCGTGCGGCACGGCGCCGTACGACCGCAGCTGGTCGGAGAGCGAGGCCGCCTGCTCCTTCGTACGCGGCACGAGCACCCGCCACCCGAACAGGGGCTTGTTCTCGAACCACGACAGCTGGTCGCGCTGGGCGGCGGCGGAACGCTCACCGACCACGGCTATCACCGGCCGGCCACCCTCCGGGGAGGGCAGCACCTTGGCCTGCTTGAGCGTCTGGGCGATGGTGCCCAGGGTCGCCGTCCACGTCCGCTGACGCGTGGTCGTACCGGCGACCGTGACCGACATCGGGGTGTCGGGCTTACGGCCCGCGGCCACCAGCTCACCGGCCGCGGCACCGACCGAGTCGAGGGTCGTCGACACGACGACCGTGCCGTCCGAGGCCCCCACCTCCGTCCAGCACCGGTCGGAGGCGGTCCGGGCGTCCACGAAGCGCACGTCCGCGCCCTGGGCGTCCCGCAGCGGCACACCGGCGTAGGCGGGCACACCGACCGCGGCCGCGACCCCGGGAACCACCTCGAAAGGCACCCCGGCGCGGGCACACGCCAGCATCTCCTCGGCGGCGTACGTGTCGAGCCCGGGGTCCCCGGACACCGCACGCACGACCCGCCTGCCGCCCCGCGCGGCCTCCATGACAAGATGTGCGGCATCCCTCACGGCAGGGACACCCGCGGTTGCTGACGAACCGTCAACAACCGTCAGCTGAGGCGCGCCTGTGCCCGGAAGCGGGTCCGCGGAGGACCCCGGTTCCGTGTTCACGACGGCGACGCCCGAACGGGCGTGGACGCGTACGACGTCGAGCACCTCGTGCTCGGCGACGAGAACGTCCGCGCTCGCGAGCGCCTCCACGGCGCGCAGAGTGAGTAGTCCCGGATCCCCGGGTCCGGCACCCAGGAAGGTGACGTGCCCGTGCTCAGGACCGGCGGCAGGAAGGGCGGTGGGGCTCACTGTGCTCGCTCCCCCATCAGACCGGCCGCGCCCTGGGCAAGCATCTCGGCCGCGAGTTCACGGCCGAGCGCCATTGCTTGGTCGTACGTCTCGGGCACGGGACCGGTGGTGGACATCTGCACCGTACGAGAGCCGTCGGTGGTACCGACCACCCCTCGCAGGCGCATTTCCTTGACAACGTGCCCGTCGGCCAGCAGGTCGGCCAGCGCGCCCACAGGGGCACTGCAACCGGCCTCCAGGGCGGCGAGCAGCGACCGCTCGGCAGTCACGGCGGCCCGCGTGAACGGGTCGTCGAGCTCTCCGAGCGCGGCGATCAGGTCCGCGTTGTCCGCGGTGCATTCGATCGCGAGTGCTCCCTGGCCGGGAGCGGGCAAAACCGTGTCGACCGACAGGAAGTCGGTCACTTCCTCGCTGCGCCCGATGCGGTTCAGCCCGGCCGCGGCCAGCACCACCGCGTCCAGCTCACCGTCGTGCACGTACCGGATCCGGGTGTCGACGTTCCCCCGGATCGGCACGGTCTCGATGTCCAGCCCGTGGGCGCGGGCGTACGCGTTCAACTGGGCCATCCGCCGCGGCGAGCCGGTACCGATCCGGGCCCCGCGGGGCAGGTCGGTGAACTTCAGCGCGTCCCGGGCGACGATGACGTCCCGCGGGTCCTCGCGCTGCGGGATCGCGGCGAGCGACAGCTCGTCGGGCTGCCCGGTCGGCAGGTCCTTGAGGGAGTGGACGGCGAAGTCCACCTCACCCTTGAGGAGCGCCTCCCGCAGAGCGGTCACGAAGACACCCGTGCCACCGATCTGCGCGAGCTGCTCCCGCGACACATCTCCGTACGTCGTGATCTCGACGAGCTCGACGGGCCGCCCGGTCACCTGGCTCACGGCGTCCGCCACCTGCCCGGACTGGGCCATGGCGAGCTTGCTCCGCCGTGTCCCGAGCCGTAGCGCCCTGTCACTCATGCCGCTCATGCCGGCCCTCGGTCTTTCTCATTGGTGTTGCTGTCCTCGGCCCGGGAAACGGCGGCCACCGTCTCCGGGTCGAGGTCGAACAGGGTCCGCAGCGCGTCCGCGTACCCGGCACCGCCGGGCTCGGCCGCGAGCTGCTTGACCCGTACGGTCGGTGCGTGGAGCAGCTTGTCCACCACGCGCTTCACCGTCTGCGTGATCTCGCTGCGGTGCTTGTCGTCGAGCCCCGGGAGGCGCCCCTCCAGCCGGGCCATCTCCCCGGCCACCACATCGGCGGCCATGGTGCGCAGCGCGACGACGGTGGGCGTGATGTGCGCGGCCCGCAGCGCGGCCCCGAACGCGGCCACCTCGTCAGCGACGATCCGCCGCACCTGGTCGACATCGGCGGCCATGGGAGCGTCGGCGGAAGCCTCGGCCAGCGACTCGATGTCGACGAGCCGCACCCCGGCGATCCGGTGGACGGCGGCGTCGATGTCGCGGGGCATGGCGAGGTCGAGCAGGAAGAGCACGGGCTGCGGCCCCGCGGCGATGGGCTCCGGCCGACGCCGCTCGGGAATCCGCCCGACGGTGGCGACGGTCGCGACCAGGGCGGCAATGGCCCCGGCCTCGTCGACGGCGACGGAAGTCTGCGGCCGCGGGGCGTTGTCCACCCAGGCGGCATGCTGCTCCAGCTCGGCAGCGCCCATCCCGGCGACGGCGGCTTCGCCGAGCACGGAGAAACCAGGGGTGTTCAGGTCAAGGGGACAACTGTCGTCATCGACCGAACCTGCGGGCAGTCGTGCCGCTTGGGCGGCACGGGTGGGCGCAGGCGGCACCCCGACAGCGCCGGGCCGCGCGGCCCCCTCGGCCTCAGCCCCCGCGACCGGCACCCGCCCACGAACAGCGCCCGAAACGGCGTCCCCCGTGAGCACCAGCCCGGTCGCGCCCGTACAAGACACCACAACATCGGCACGTGTCAGCTCGCCCGGCACCGCGTCCATCGGTACCGCGCGGGCCGGCACGTCTCCAGCAGCAGAGTCGAGAGAGGCGCCCTCATTGAGAATCTCGACCAGCCGCGAGGCCCGTTCAGCGGTCCGGTTGGCGACGACCACCTCAGCGACCCCGGCCCGCACCAGCGTCGCCGCGGCCAGCGACGACATCGATCCGGCCCCGATGACCAGCGCCTTCTTCCCCCGGGCCCAGTCCGCGACCTCCGCGCCGGAGGCAAGCTGCTCAAGGCCGAACGTCACCAGCGACTGTCCGGCCCGGTCGATCCCGGTCTCGGAGTGCGCCCGCTTACCGACCCGAAGTGCCTGCTGGAACAGGTCGTTGAGCAGCCGCCCGGCGGTGTGCAGATCCTGCGCCTTGGCCAGCGAGTCCTTGATCTGCCCGAGGATCTGCCCCTCGCCGACGACCATGGAGTCGAGTCCGCAGGCGACGGAGAACAGGTGGTGAACCGCCCGGTCCTCGTAGTGCACGTACAGATAGGGAGTGAGCTCCTCCAGCCCCACCCCGCTGTGCTGGGCGAGCAGCGTGGACAGCTCGGCGACACCGGCGTGGAACTTGTCGACGTCGGCGTACAGCTCGATGCGGTTGCAGGTGGCGAGCACCGCGGCCTCGGCGGCCGGCTCCGCGGCGACCGTGTCCTGGAGCAGCTTGATCTGGGCGTCGGCGTTCAGCGCCGCCCGCTCCAGCACGCTGACCGGAGCGCTGCGATGGCTCAGCCCTACGACGAGGAGACTCATGCCGGCATCACGGCGGGTACGTCCCCGTCGGGCCCTTTGTCGGCGGACTCGGTGCGCGCGGTGACGGCCGGAGCTCCCCCGTCGTTCCCGGCGGCGGCCTCCTCACCGGCCTTGCGCTGCTCGTGGAAGGCGAGGATCTGCAACTCGATCGACAGGTCCACCTTGCGCACGTCGACGCCGTCCGGAACGGACAACACGGTCGGCGCGAAGTTCAGGATGGAGGTGACGCCGGCGGCCACGAGCCGGTCGCAGACCGGCTGGGCGGCACCGGCGGGGGTCGCGATGACACCGATGCTCACCCCGTTGTCCTCGATGATCTTCTCCAGATCATCGGAGTGCTGCACGGGGATCCCGGCGACGGGCTTCCCGGCCATGGCCGGGTCGGCGTCGATGAGCGCGGCGACCCGGAAGCCACGGGAGGCGAACCCGCCGTAATTGGCGAGGGCGGCGCCGAGGTTGCCGATACCGACGATGACGACCGGCCAGTCCTGGGTCAGCCCCAGTTCGCGGGAGATCTGGTAGACGAGATACTCGACGTCGTACCCGACACCACGCGTTCCGTAAGAACCGAGGTAGGAGAAATCCTTGCGCAGCTTCGCGGAGTTGACGCCCGCCGCGGCCGCGAGCTCCTCGGAGGAGACCGTGGGGACCGAGCGCTCCGACAGTGCGGTCAGCGCGCGGAGGTACAGCGGAAGCCTGGCGACGGTGGCCTCGGGAATCCCTCGGCTACGGGTCGCCGGTCGGTGAGTTCGGCCAGTTGCCACGGTGCTCCTGCGGGTAGAGCGGGGCTGCAGGCGGTCACACGTACCTAGACCGCCCCGTCGAAAGCAGGCTATGTCTTTGTGAACGCGTGCACAAAGATGGTGTCCGATTTGCCCGGCCAACGTGACCGGGGTCACGCACTGCAGTCTCGGGGGCAAAACGGGTCACTCTCCTCACGAATCCCACCCCCAAGGCCAAGCCGCCAACGATCCTAAGCGAGTTTGCGGATCGTTTGGACTACTCGGTCAGTGCCTTGCGCAGCCGATCTTCGTTCACCCGCCAGAACGTGTGCTGTTCACCGTCGACGAGTACGACCGGAATCTGCTCCCAGTACTGGTCGTGCAGCGTCTGATCTGTGGAGATGTCCTTCTGCTCCCAGCGCGCGCCGACCTCGCCGCACACCCTCTCCACCACGAGCTGTGCGTCATCACACAGATGACAACCGGGCTTGCGAATGAGGGTGACCAGCCGATCCTGGGGCGCCACGGACGGCTTGCGACGGAAAAGTGGACTCATACCGGCCATTGTCCCGCGCCCCTCGACCCGCCCGCGAGCAGTCCTTTAACGGCGGAGTCGCGGAGAGTTCACACCCTCCAAACCTCTCGACTCCGGAACCACCGAACAAACTGGCTATGCTCACGCCATGGCCGCTCTCGGATGGCTCACTCCCCGTAGGCGCTCCGCCACGGCGCGGAGCGTGTTGGCAGGCGAGGCCTCGGCGGAGGCCGCGCGCAAGTCGTCACAGGAGGTCGAGGAGACCTCGACCCCGGAACCGGAGTTCCCGGTACTCGGCGACGACAAGGCAGCCGCCTTCTTCGACCTCGACAACACGGTGATGCAGGGCGCCTCGCTCTTCCACTTCGGCCGGGGCCTGTACAAGCGGAAGTTCTTCGAGACCCGCGACCTCGCCAAGTTCGCCTGGCAGCAGGCCTGGTTCAGGCTGGCCGGCATCGAGGACCCCGAGCACATGCAGGAGGCCCGCGACTCGGCCCTCTCCATCGTCCAGGGCCACCGCGTCTCCGAGTTGATGTCCATCGGCGAGGAGATCTACGACGAGTACATGGCCGAGCGCATCTGGCCCGGCACCCGCGCCCTCGCCCAGGCCCACCTGGACGCGGGCCAGAAGGTGTGGCTCGTCACGGCGGCCCCCGTGGAGATCGCCCAGGTGATCGCCCGCCGCCTCGGCCTGACCGGCGCGCTGGGCACGGTCGCGGAATCGGTGGACGGCGTCTACACCGGCAAGCTGGTCGGCGAACCGCTGCACGGCCCCGCGAAGGCGGAGGCGGTACGCGCGTTGGCCTCGGCGGAGGGCCTGGACCTCTCCCGCTGCGCCGCCTACAGCGACAGCCACAACGACATCCCCATGCTGTCCCTGGTCGGCCACCCCTACGCGATCAACCCGGACACGAAACTGCGCAAGCACGCCCGCCAACTGGACTGGCGCTTGCGGGATTACCGCACCGGAAGGAAGGCCGCGAAGGTGGGGATCCCCGCGGCAGCGGGCGTAGGCGCGGTGGCAGGCGGAACTGCGGCCGCGATCGCTCTTCATCGCCGGCGCCGGTAACGCACCCAGGGGCGCGGGGAACTGCGCGACCAGCCACAACGAGCCCGCACCCAAAACACAAGCGATACCCCCCACCACCCGCACCCAGTCCTCTTGTCGGCACACGGCCACAACACGCCCTGACCCTGACCGGAACTCGATCTCAAACGATCAACAACCGGTCACTCTGCGGTACTTGAGAGGGCATCAATCGGTTACAGAAGCGACGTAATCGATGAATAGAGCAACTGGGTGTAGCAGTGCCTGCACGAAGCGTTATTCTCCTCAGACGCAATCCGGTACCCCTCCGTCGCTACGACGGGTGAACGGTCCCGTACTGCACGTGATGGAAGCTCTGCCTCTGGGAGTCCCGTGTACTCACACGTCGGGGTTGACGCCTCGGGCCTGGCTACGCTGCGCGCGACGGTCAACAACCTCATGCGCTTCGTCCCCACCGCGTACGCCGTCCCCGCCCTTGCCGTAGCCACCGCACCAACCGGCCCGTGCTACGCACTGGCCGAGAGCAGCGCGGCCGTCGGCAGAAGGGGACGCTCGGCCGGCGCGGCCACCACCACTACCGCCCGCCGTCCCGCCGCGGACAGCGACAGCGCCCGGATGATGGACCTCGTGGAGCGTGCCCAGGCCGGCGAGGCCGACGCGTTCGGGCGGCTCTACGACCAGTACAGCGACACCGTCTACCGGTACATCTATTACCGCGTGGGGGGAAAGGCCACCGCCGAGGACCTCACCAGCGAGACGTTCCTGCGGGCGCTCAGAAGGATCGGCACCTTCACCTGGCAGGGCCGCGACTTCGGCGCGTGGCTCGTCACCATCGCCCGCAACCTCGTCGCCGACCACTTCAAGTCGAGCCGCTTCCGTCTGGAGGTGACCACCGGCGAGATGCTCGACGCCAACGAGGTCGAGCGCTCCCCGGAGGACTCCGTCCTGGAGTCCCTCTCCAACGCCGCGCTCCTCGACGCCGTACGCCGGCTCAACCCGCAGCAGCAGGAGTGCGTGACGCTCCGCTTCCTCCAGGGCCTGTCCGTCGCCGAGACCGCGCGCGTGATGGGCAAGAACGAGGGCGCGATCAAGACCCTCCAGTACCGGGCCGTCCGCACCCTCGCCCGGCTCCTGCCGGAAGACGCCCGCTGACCCCGGGCGTCGTCCGCCACGCTCCGCCACTTTCCGCGACATCCAACTCACGGTCAGTTAAAGTCTGTTGACTTCGCGATCCGATCATCCGCAGTCCGTAACCCAAGTGCCGCGCCGCTCGTTGTGCGGGATGCAGGCTCCCTGTGGTCACTCCCTGGCCGACTTCGATCACTCGATCGTGTGCATGCGGTCAGGGCGTGCAACCCTCAGGACCCCCTGGGGAGTCGACCGTCATGACGAGAGGAGGTGCCGCCAGTGATCGCGAACGTATCGGCGCACCGGCGGGCGAACGCCTTCGCCCAGGCCCTGGAGGACGAGTCCGACCGGGGCACGGCGGCCCAAGAGGCCGAAGGACCGGCGCCCGACCCGGCCGCCGCCGAACAGAACGGGAGCGGCCGCATGCTGGCCCTCGCGGAATGTCTCGGCGAGCTGCCGAAGCCGGAGCTGGATCCCGAGGTCAAGGTCGTCCAGCGGGCCCAGCTGGTGGCAGCGTTCGAGGCCATGCTCCAAGAGGGCACCGTCGGGGGCGAGGCAGGCAACGCGGTGCCCGAGCAGCGCTCGCATCGCGCGCGAGGCGCCCACCGGGCGACCGGGCTGGGCAAGCTACGACCGCGTTCCCGGCTCACCAAGGGCCTCGCCGCCGGCGGGCTCAGCGTCGGCGTGGCCGCGGGAGCCTTCGGCGGGGTCGCTGCGGCCAGCTCGGACGCCCTCCCCGGCGACTCCCTCTACGGCCTCAAGCGCGGCATCGAGGACTTCAAGCTCAACTACCTGTCCGACGGGGACGACGAGCGCGGTGAGGCCTACCTCGACCAGGCCTCCACCCGGCTCAACGAGGCCCGCCGGCTGATGGACCGCGACCGCGGCGGCCAACTGGACCACGAGTCGCTGGGCGAGATCCGCCGCGCCCTGTTCGGCATGCAGCACGACGCCGCAGAGGGCCACCGCCTACTGCACGAGGCGTACGAACGCGACCCGGACTCCCTCGGCCCCATCCAGGCCCTGTCCTCCTTCTCGCGCTCGCACCGCGAGGTCTGGGGCGCCCTCCGCGACCGCCTCCCGGTCCAGCTGGGCGACGTCAGTCAGCAGGTGTCGTCGGTGTTCGACGCCATAGACGAAGAGGTCGCGCCGCTCCAGTCCCTGCTCCCCCAGCCCCCCACCCAGGGCGGCGGCACAGGCAACAGGCAGGGCGGTTCCGGTACGGCGTCCACGGGTACCTCCGGCTCCGACCGCTCGACGGCCCCGAGCAAGGGCAGCGGCACGTCCGACGGCACGGGCACCGGCTCCGGCAGCCCCAGCCACTCCGCCTCGTCCGGCAGCGAGGACGGCCTGCTGGGCGGCAACACCGGCGGCCTCCTGGACCCCCCGGAGACCGCCACCGGCACCTCCACCCCCACAGCCACCCCGTCCACCGAACCGGACGTCACCCTCCCACCCCTCCTCCCAGGCCTCCTGCCCGGCCTGGGCATCAACGGAGAAGACGCAAGCTAGAGACGCCGGTACGACAGTGGGGGCGCCCTTCTCAGGAAGGGCGCCCCCACTGTCGTGTCACCGGCTAGAAGAACACCGACCGCCGCTGCACCAGCAGCTTGTAGAGCGTGTGCTGGATCTGTTCCCGTACCTGGTCCGTCAGGTTGAACATCAGCATCGGATCCTCCGCCGCCTCCGGCGGATAGCCGTCCGTGTGGATCGGCTCGCCGAACTGGATCGTCCACTTCGTCGGCAGCGGGATGGCACCGAGCGGCCCGAGCCACGGGAAGGTCGGCGTCAACGGGAAGTACGGGAAGCCCAGAACGCGGGCCAGGGACCCCTTCACATTGCCGCCCTCGCACCGCTCCGCGGGCTTCGCACGGCTGCGCCGGACTCCGTCCGCCGACTCACCGCCCCCCGGACCGCCGCATCAGAAGAACACCGACCGCCGCTGCACCAACAACTTGTAGAGCGTGTGCTGGATCTGTTCCCGTACCTGGTCCGTCAGGTTGAACATCAGCATCGGGTCCTCCGCCGCCTCCGGCGGATAGCCGTCCGTGTGGATCGGCTCGCCGAACTGAATCGTCCACTTCGTCGGCAGCGGGATGGCACCGAGCGGCCCGAGCCACGGGAAGGTCGGCGTCAACGGGAAGTACGGGAAGCCCAGAACGCGGGCCAGGGTCTTGGCGTTGCCGATCATCGGGTAGATCTCCTCCGCGCCCACGATCGAGCACGGGATGATCGGGGCACCGTTGCGCAGGGCCGTCGAGACGAAGCCGCCGCGGCCGAAGCGCTGGAGCTTGTAGCGCTCGCTGAACGGCTTGCCGATGCCCTTGAAGCCCTCCGGCATGACCCCGACCAACTCGCCCTGCCCGAGGAGCCGTTCCGCGTCCTCCGCACAGGCCAGCGTGTGGCCGAGCTTGCGGGCCAGCTCGTTCACCACCGGCAGCATGAAGACCAGGTCCGCGGCCAGGAGGCGCAGATGCCGGCCCGCGGGATGGTTGTCGTGGACGGCGACCTGCATCATCAGACCGTCCAGCGGCAGCGTCCCCGAGTGGTTGGCGACGATCAGCGCACCGCCCTCCGCCGGGATGTTCTCGATGCCCTTCACCTCGACCCGGAAGTACTTCTCGTACACCGGCCGCAGCAGCGACATCAGGACCTGGTCGGTCAACTCCTCGTCGTAACCGAAGTCGTCGACGTCGTAGTCCCCGGTGAGACGGCGGCGCAGGAACGACAGCCCGCCGGCGATACGCCGCTCGATTCCGCCGGCACCATCCTCGTCCTGCGGCCCGACCGGCGGCGGCTGTTCCTCACGCGTCACAGGAACATCATCCTGCGCCGGCGCCCTGCTGGGCAGGGGTTGGACCTCACGGACCAGCGAGGACTCCTTGCGTCGGCTCCCCGCACCGCGCCGCCGCGCCGGCCGCTGCACGGCAGCCCCGCGAGACCTGTCGTCGTCGAACGGAATGACCTTGGCGTCCGCCATCGTTGATGCGCTCCTCAGTTGGCGCTCTGCGTCGGGGGCTGGCTCGGAAGGTGGCCGCCGCCCAGGGCGGGCAGCGCGGCGATCCGGTCGACGGCCCCCGCGAGGGCCTCCGGCGGCAGCAGCCCGGGCCCGCGGACCCGCGCGAAGTCCGCGAAGGTCTCCGCCGTCGTGTACTTCGGCCGGAAGCCGAGCGTCTCCCGCATCTGGACCGTCGACACCACCCGGCCATGGGTCAGCAGCCGGATCTGTTCGGGCGAGAAGTCCGTCACGCCCAGCGTACGGACCAGCGAGCCCGCCCAGGTGACGGCAGGCAGCAGCAGCGGCACGGTCGGCCGTCCCAGCCGCCGCGAGCACTGCGAGAGCAGCAGCACCCCGTCGCCGGCGATGTTGAAGGTGCCGCTGTTGAGCGTGCCCCGCTCAGGCTCGTGCGAGCCGATGCGCAACACCTCGATCACGTCGTCCTCATGGACGAACTGCAGCCGGGGGTCGTACCCGAACACGGTCGGCAGGACCGGCAGCGAGAAGTACGAGGCGAGCGGCGTGTCCGCGCTCGGACCGAGGATGTTCGCGAACCGCAGCACACACACGGCCACATCGGGCCGCCGCCGCGCGAACCCGCGCACATAGCCCTCGACCTCGACGGCGTCCTTGGCGAACCCGCCGCTGGGCAGGGACTTGGGCGGGGTGGTCTCGGTGAAGACGGCCGGATCGCGGGGCGCCGACCCGTACACGTTGGTACTGGACTTCACCACCAGCCGCTTGACCGTCGGCGACTTCTGACAGGCACCGAGCAGCTGCATGGTGCCGATGACGTTGGTCTCCTTGACCGTGGTCCGGCTGCCACTGCCGAGCGCCATCGCCGTCACGTCCAGGTGTACGACGGTGTCGGCGGCCGTCTCGGCCAGCACTCGCGCGATGGTCGGCTGCCGGATGTCGGCCTGGATGAAGTCGGCACCGCCCAGATGGTGCTCGGGCGGCACGGCGTCCACGGCGATCACCCGGTCCACCCGCGGGTCACGCTGGATGCGCCGGACGAACCGGCCCCCCAGTTGACGGGCCACTCCGGTCACGAGCACGACCTTGCCCAAGATCAGCGCCTTCCTTCCCGCACTCGTCCCCCTGCGTACCCTGCCGCGTTCCCCGTCTGCGGCCAACCTAGCGGGTTGATGTTGCGCTGTGATGACCGCCCAATGCACGAAGTGACGACATCCACAGTCGTACGACCAGACCAGGTCATGTGAAGGAGTGGTGCACTCCGGGTATGCGTGTGGCCCCCCACCGGGTGTGGTGGGGGGCCACAGTCACACTGCCTGCGCAGCGCCGCTTACTTCTTGTTGCGACGCTGAACGCGCGTGCGCTTGAGCAGCTTGCGGTGCTTCTTCTTGGCCATCCGCTTGCGCCGCTTCTTGATAACAGAGCCCACGACTACCCTCGCTCACTTCTCATCACTCGGTGCTGGGCGCCATGGGCCCATACGACCTACAAGGGGCCAGCCTACCCGCCCGAGCGCTGAGGTCGTAATCGAGGGCGTCGCCGACCGATGATCAGGCGGTTTCCACCCCCACATAACTCTCGCGAAGGTACTCGTGAACCGCTTGCTCGGGGACGCGGAAGGACCGCCCCACCCGGATCGCGGGCAGATGACCGCTGTGCACCAAGCGGTACACGGTCATCTTCGACACTCGCATCACCGAGGCGACTTCCGCCACGGTAAGGAACTGAACCTCGTTCAGAGGCCTCTCGCCAGCTGCAGCCATGACACACCTGAACCTTCCGCACTCGACGGCCACCGGCTTCCCCTTCCGGTGACTCTTCGTCGCTGCGTGCTCACTCCCCAATGTAGGGGCGGGTGATGCGAGTGGGGAAGAGGTGCACCCATCGGCGGCCTACTGTGACAGACACGCTCGATTGAGTACGTAGCGGGTAAGCGGCCGGTAGTAATCAGACCGCACAGCGTCATCAAGTGGAACGACGACGGACACGACCCCTTCGGCCTCCCCCACGAACAACGCGGGATCATCCGTGTCGGCCAGCCCAATGGCCTCAAACCCCAGCTGACCTGCCCCGCAGACCCACCCGTGGTCCCCGATGACAAGCTCGGGCAGCCCCATGCCCTGCTCCGCGGCGGCCCCCAGCACGGTCCGAACCGGGAGCGGCGAGTGCGTGTGCACGCCGGTCGCACGACCGGAGCTCAACTCGCCGGGTTCCCGCACCAGCGCGACTCCTCGTACGTAGTCAAGGTTGTACGTACGTAGTCCGAACCGGGTCGTTATGTCGACACAGTGACCCTGCGCTGGGGTGAGAACGGTACATCCCGCCGCCGACAACGCGTCCGCCAACCCTGCGTAGAAGCCGAGCAGCCGATGCGGATGACCGGTCCCCAGCAACACCGTGGCGCCACGCTCCGCGACAGAACCGAGCCGAGCAGCGAAGGCATCAAGCGCGATGAGAGTCCGCTCAGGATCGATCACATCATGGCCAGTTGTATGCCCGGGATCGCTAGAAACCCCGCACTTGTCGGCCATCAACCCGATCAAATCCCGTTGCCCCCAGGTCTGCTCGGGGTCAAGCCCGATCAGCACCCGAGGATCCCGAGCGGCGAAAAGCCGATAACTCCGCAGACTCTCCTCCCGCGAGGTAGCCACGGTCCCGGCCAGACGAGCAGCCAACAGATGGGCGCGCAGCGCGCCGGTGCTCAACACGGGAGCGATGCTGACGGACGGAACCGCCGAACGGCATGGGAACAGGAAAACACCGCACAGTTGGCGTAACGAGACGAAAGCAACCCCCACCCAACTACGGACACCCGCCCCTCCACTGACCTACGGACACCCGCCCACCCGCCGTAACTGCGGACAGCCGCGCCGCCCCACCCAGATGCGCACAGCCGCCTGCCGTCCGGCCGCGAGCTAAGGACACCCGCCCATCCGCTGAGCTACGAGCAAACCGCGACCCACCCAGCTACGGGCCCCCGCCCCTCCGCCACAGCCGCAGCCACAGCCACGCCCCACCCAGATACGGGCTACAGGCACCCACCCCTCCGCCACAGCCGCAGGCAAGCCGCGCCCCACCCAAATACGGGCTACAGGCACGCACCCCTCCGCCACAGCCGCAGGCAAGCCGCGCCCCGCCCAGATGCGGGCCACGGACACCCGCCACTCCACCGTAGCTGCGGGCAGTCGTGCCGCTGGGGCGGCACGGGTGGGCGCAGCGGCACCCCGCCGGCGCGGGCGAGCGAAACCCACCCCCGCCCAGCACCCACGCCGGGCAGCCACTTCCTCAACCGCCCTGACCAGCCCTACGCCAGCAACCCCCGCAACGGAAACACCGCCCGCCGAGTAGCCAGCACCGCCTGATCCAGCCGGTCCGCAGGGTCGTACCCCGCCTCCCAGCCCGCCCACTCCACCGGCCACCGCCCATCAGTCATCCGCATGGGCGCCAACTGCCGCGTACGCGCGAACACTTCCTGCCGCCAGCTCTCCGGAACCACACTCTCCGGCGCCAACTCCCGCCCCGCAGCGATCCCCACAAGATGCGTCCACGACCGAGGCACGACCTCCACCACCGCGTACCCGCCCCCACCCAACGCCACCCAACGCCCATCCGCATACGAGTGCGCCAGCTCATGACAGGCCACCTGCACAGCCCGCTGCGCATCCAACGACACCGCGAGATGAGCCAACGGATCCTCGAAGTGCGTGTCCGCCCCGTGCTGCGTCACCAGCACCTGCGGCCGAAAGTCCGCAAGCAGCTCCGGCACCACCGCATGGAACGCCCGCAACCACCCCGCGTCCCCGGTCCCCGCAGGCAACGCGACATTGACCGCGCTCCCCTCGGCCGCCCCGTCCGCCCCGGTCTCCTCGGCCCACCCGGTCTGCGGGAACAACGTCCGCGGATGCTCGTGCAGCGAGATCGTCAGAACCCGCGGATCCTCCCAGAACGCCGCCTGCACCCCGTCCCCGTGATGCACGTCGACATCCACATAGGCGACCCGCTCGGCACCCAGCTCCAACAACCGCGCGATCGCCAGCGAGGCGTCGTTGTAGATACAGAACCCCGACGCACCCCCCGGCATCGCATGGTGCAGCCCGCCCGCGAAGTTCACCGCGTGCAGCGCATCCCCCCGCCACACAGCCTCGGCCGCTCCCACGGACTGCCCGGCGATGAGCGCGGACACCTCATGCATCCCGGCGAAGGCGGGATCGTCCAACGTCCCGATCCCGTACGCCCCGTCCGCCGCCCCGGGATTCTCCGACGCCGCCTTCACGGCCTCGATGTAGTCCTCCCGGTGCACCAGCCGCAGCGTCGACTCCCCGGCGGGCTTCGCGGCCACGACCTCCACGTCCCGGTCCAGCCCGAACGCCCTCACCAGACTCCGGGTCAGGGCGAGCCGGACCGGATCCATCGGATGCTCCGGACCGAAGTCATAGCCCGTTACTGCCTCGTCCCACATCAGCTGTGCGCGGCCGCTCATGCCCGCCACCGTATCGGTCCGGTTGAGCGGCGAACGACCGGGCGTACACAAGCGTCACCAGCACCAACACCATCGGCACCAGCATCGCCCCGCGATAACTCCAGGCGTCGCCCAGCGCCCCCACCAACGGAGAACCGATCAAAAACCCCACATAGTTGAAGACATTGAGCCGAGCGACAGCGGCGTCGGACGCCCCCGGAAACAGCCGCCCGGCCGCCGCGAAGGTCTGCGGCACCAGCACACACAGCCCCAGTCCGAGCAACGTGAACCCCAGCATCCCGACCCACGCCCCGGGCGCCGAAGCCACCACCGCGAACCCGATCGCCGCCACCACGGCCCCCGCCCGCACCACCGTCACGGCCCCGAACCGCCGCACCCCGAAGTCCCCGAGCCCCCGCCCGATCAGGGTGGTGACCATATAGACGTTGTACGGCACGGTAGCCAACTGCTCCGAGCTCCCCAGCACGTCCTGCAGATACTTGGCACTCCAGTTGGAGACGGTCGAGTCCCCGATGTACGCGAAGGTCATCACCAGACACAGCGGCAGCAGCGCCTTGAAGACCACACCGCTCCCGCCGCCGTCGGCCTGCGCGTCCACCGGCTCGGGCTCACCGCTGTCGACGTACCAACGACTCCCGACGAAGGCGGCCGGCAGCAGCACGACCACCACCGGCAGATACGACACGAACAACGCCAGGTCCCAGTGCGCCCCCACCCACGCCAACGACGCGCCCACGATCCCACCCAGGCTGAACACGGCATGGAAGCTGAGCATGATGCTCCGCCCGTACGCCCGCTGGAGACTCACCCCGAGCATGTTCATCGAGGCGTCCAGCGCACCCACCGCGAGCCCGAAGGCGGCCAGCGCGATCGCCAGCTCGACCATCGCGTCCCCGGCCCCGACCCCGAGCAGCGCCAGCAGCACGACCGGCTGGGCCCAGCGCAGCAGCCGGCTCGGCGGTATTCGCTTCACCACCTTCTCGGTGGTGACGCTCCCGACCCCGGCCAGGATCGGTACGGCGGCCAGGAAGGCCGGCAGCAGCGCGTCGGAGATCCCGTACCGGTCCTGGATCGCCGGAATCCGCGTCACCAGCAGAGCAAAGGCGACACCCTGCGCAAAGAAACTGAACGCCAACGAGGCCCTACCGCGCCGCAGCACATCTGTCATGGCGGCGAGCGTAGGGCCCCGGACTACTCGTGGGTAGATCCAGCCAAAGATGAATTTCCCTCAGCTTTGACGGTCAAGCCCGTCAGGCGGCGACGGCAACCCCCGCCTTGACGTCCTCCTCGGCCTCGACCCCGGCGTCGACCCCGGCCTCGACCTCTACGGCGATCATCCGCTGCATGGGCCCGGCGCCCAGCGCCCCACCGACCACCATCCCGAGCACCATCGCACCGACCATGACGACCGAGCCCAGCCACACCATGGTGTCCACGGGCACGGTGTACGCCCCCACGATCCGCACCACGCACTCCGCGAGCAGCACCACACCCCACACCACCGAGAAGGCCCGCTCGGCCCGCCGGAAGTCCGCCGAAGCCGAACTGAAGGCGGTACCACACAGGAGCCGCTCCCACGCGGCCTGCTTGGCCGCGTCCGCCTTGACGAGGAAGGGCTGGAGAGCGGCCGTCATCATCGGCCGCCCCAGCACCACCGACACCAGGATCCCGATCCCGATCGTGCTGCTGACCGCGCTGTCCTTGGCCAGCATCAGCCGCGGATCCCCGGAGACAAAGCTGAGCAACAGCGACACGACGTTCACGAGCAGGATGAGCCCCGCGAGCCCGTTGGCCGTCCGCTCCCGGATCGCACACCACACCGTCCGCCCGGCAGGCACCACACTGCTCCAGGCCAGGGCGGCGAAGGTGCTCATCCCGAAGGCTTCCCGGAAGAGGTAGTACGACCCGACAGGCACCGCCACGTCCAGGACCAGGGGGCGGAAGGGGTTCTGCTTGCTCGTACTCGTCGTCGTCATGCCCTCAGCTTCTCGTCCGTGAGGGGTCCCCCAGTAGAAACGATCGTCCGGAGCTAGCCATGACAAATGTCAGGCGCGAGATCACCGAAGCAGACCGGCCAAGTCCCCCATGTCCGAGAAGAGTTGAGTGGCATCGGCGAGCCTGTCGGCAGGCGTCATGGCGGTGAACCCGTACACATCCATCCCGGCCGCCACAGCCGCCTGGACCCCCAGCGGACTGTCCTCGACGACGACACACCGCTCCGGCGCCACCCCCATCCGCTCGGCGGCGTACAGGAACAGATCCGGCGCCGGCTTACCCCGCCCCACATCCTGCGAACTGAAGATCCGCGACTCCGAGAACCATCGGTCCAGCCCCGTCGTCCGATGCCCCACCCGAATCCGCTCGTGACTCCCGGACGACGCCACGCAGTACGGCACTCCGGCCCCCGCCAGCTCCTCCAGTACGTCCACCGCACCGCCCACGGGCTTCAACTCCCGCTCGAACGCGTCAAACACCCGCCGGTGAAAGACGTCGTCGAACTCCGCCGGCAACCGCTCCCCCGTACGTTCCAGCACCAGATCATGGATCCGATGCATCGCGGACCCCATGTAGTCCCGAATGGAGTCCTCGTACGAGGTCGGGTGCCCGAGCTCCGTCAGATAGGCAGCCAGCAAGCGATTGGAGATCGGCTCGCTGTCCACGAGGACACCGTCATTGTCGAAGATCACCAGGTCATAGCGCATAACCTTGAGCCTAAACGCAGAAAACCCCGCACCGAACCGGTGCGGGGTTTTCTCAAAATTTGTTCGGCGGCGTCCTACTCTCCCACAGGGTCCCCCCTGCAGTACCATCGGCGCTGTAAGGCTTAGCTTCCGGGTTCG
>NZ_JBIUCI010000039.1:0-22012 GCF_044593635.1 Streptomyces sp. NPDC051913
CGGTTACATTCCGAACCCGGAAGCTAAGCCTTACAGCGCCGATGGTACTGCAGGGGGGACCCTGTGGGAGAGTAGGACGCCGCCGAACAAATTTTAGAAAAGGCCCACGCCGTAAGGCGTGGGCCTTTTTTGTGTTTCCGGAGGAAACGGAAACCCTTGTCGGGCTCCTTGAGTTCTGGATTACAGGCGTCCTGCTGTCTTGAGAGCCAGGTAAGCGTCGGCCAGGGCCGGCGCCAGGTCATCGGGTGTCGCGTCGACGACAGTGACACCGTGGCGGCGGAGTTGTTCCGCGGTGCGATGTCGTTCGCTCTGTGCCTGCGCCGCGGCTGCTGCCTCGTAGACGGCGTCGGTGTTTCCACGGGAGTTGGCCATGCGGGAGACGTGCGGGTCGGCGACTGATGCCAGGAGGACCGTGTGGCGTTGGGTGAGCTGGGAGAGGACGGGGAGCAGGCCCTCTTCGACCGGGGCGGCGTCGAGGGAGGTCAGCAGCACGATCAGGGAGCGGCGGGGAGCCGTCCTGAGTGCGGTGGCCGTAAGACCGCGTGCGTCTGTTTCGATCAGTTCCGGTTCGAGGGCGGCCATCGCGTTGACCAGGGAGGGGAGGACGTCGCTCGCGGTGCGGCCCTGGACCAGGGCGCGTACTCGGCGGTCGTAGGCGAGGAGGTCTACGCGGTCGCCGGCGCGGGAGGCCAGTGCTGCCAGGAGCAGGGCGGCGTCCATCGAGGCGTCCAGGCGCGGGGCGTCGCCCACGCGGCCTGCTGAGGTGCGGCCGGTGTCGAGGACCAGGAGGATGTGGCGGTCGCGTTCGGGGCGCCAGGTGCGTACGGCGACCGTGGAGTGGCGGGCGGTCGCGCGCCAGTCGATGGAGCGGGTGTCGTCGCCGGGAACGTATTCACGCAGGCTGTCGAATTCTGTGCCTTCGCCTCGGGTGACGATGCTGGTGCGGCCGTCGAGTTCGCGGAGGCGGGCGAGTTTGGACGGGAGGTGCTTGCGGCTGGTGAAGGGGGGCAGGACGCGTACCGTCCACGGGACTTTGTGGGTGCCTTGCCGGGAGAACAGGCCGAGGGGGCCGTAGGAACGGATCGTCACTCGGTCTGCTTGGCGGTCGCCCCGGCGGGTGGGGCGTAGGCGGGTGGTGACGCGACGGCGTTCGCCCGCGGGGACCGTGAGGCGGTGGCGGGAGGCTTCTACCTCTGTGTCGGGGAGCCAGCTGCTGGGGGGCCAGGCGTCGCGCAGGTGGGCGCGGAGAGGGCGGCCTGACGGGTTGGTGACCATGAGGGTCACGTCGGCTGCCTCGCCCAGGCGTACGGAGGTGTCGCCTGAGCGGGTCAGGCCCAGGCGTCGTACCGGTGCGGCGAGGGCGAAGTCGCAGGCGCAGGCCACTGCCAGGGGGCCGTTCACGGCGAGGAGACCCGTCCAGCCGGGGTCCCAGATGCCGACGGGAATCGAGCCGAGGGCCGCCAGGAGTGCGGCGCGTCCGGTGAGTGCCATCAGCGGGGGACGGGGACGTGGGCGAGGATCGCGTGGATGACGGAGTCGGCTGTCACGCCCTCCATTTCGGCCTCCGGGCGCAGCTGGACGCGGTGGCGGAGGGTGGGGAGGGCGAGGGCCTTCACGTCGTCGGGGATGACGTAGTCGCGGCCCGTGAGCCATGCCCACGCGCGCGAGGTCGCGAGGAGCGCTGTGGCGCCACGAGGGGAGACGCCGAGGGTGAGGGACGGCGACTCGCGGGTGGCGCGGCAGATGTCGACCACGTAGGCGGTGATCTCCGGGGAGACGGTGGTCTTGGCCACCGCCGCGCGAGCTGCTTCCAGGTCCGCCGGGCCCGCGACCGGGCGTACGCCGGCGCCTCGTAGGTCGCGGGGGTTGAAGCCCTCGGCGTGGCGGGTGAGGACGTCGATCTCGTCCTGGCGGGAGGGCAGCGGGATGGTGAGTTTGAGGAGGAAACGGTCCAGCTGGGCTTCGGGGAGGGGGTAGGTGCCCTCGTACTCGACCGGGTTCTGGGTTGCTGCCACCAGGAACGGGTCGGGCAGGGGGCGGGGGGTGCCGTCGACCGTGACCTGGCGTTCCTCCATGGCTTCGAGGAGGGACGACTGGGTCTTGGGAGGCGTGCGGTTGATTTCGTCCGCGAGGAGGAGGTTGGTGAAGACGGGGCCGGGCTGGAAGGAGAACTCGGCGGAGTGGGTGTCGTAGACCAGGGAGCCCGTGACGTCGCTCGGCATGAGGTCGGGGGTGAACTGGACGCGTTTGGTGTCGAGTTCCAGTGCGGATGCGAGGGCGCGGACGAGCAACGTTTTGGCGACTCCGGGGACTCCTTCTAGTAGCACGTGTCCGCGGCAGAGGAGGGCGACGACGAGGCCGGTGACGGCGGGGTCTTGGCCGACCACGGCTTTGGCGATCTCGGCGCGCAGGGCTTCCAGGGAGGCCCGGGCGGCGCTCGGGTCCCCGGGGTACCCGGCGTTGTCAGTGGTCGGGGCCATCATGGACGGCGTACCTCTCTTTCGAGGGCGTCGAGTTGGTCGGCGAGGGAGACGAGGGCGGTGTCGTCGCTGGGCGGCGGGCCGAAGAGGAGGGCGTGCAGGGTCTGTCCGTCGCCGCGGAGATGGGCGGACAGTGCGGGGAGCAGGGCCTCGGGTGCGTGCGCCTGGGTGACGGGGACGCCTACGAGGGGGGCGAGGCGGGTGCGGGTGGTGGAGCGAAGAGCGGCGGCCGCGCGGTCGCGGGCGTTGGCCTTGCGGTAGAGGCGGGCGCGGCCTTCGACGGTCTCGGAGGCGCGGATCGCCACGGGGAGTTTTTCGGGCACGAGGGGGCCCAGTCGGCGTGCCCGCCAGAGGGCGGCGAGGGCTGCGGCGACGAAGAGTTGCAGGGTGCCCCACTTCCAGCCCGAGGGAAGCAGGTCGAAGAAGCTGCGTTCGTCGTCCGGGTCGGCGGCCGACGCGTCGGAGAGCGAGGGGAGGTACCAGACCAGATGGGGGCGGGAGCCGAGGAGTTGGAGGGCGAGGGAGGCGTTGCCCTGCTCGTCGAGGCGGTCGTTGTAGAGGATGTCGGGCGCGCCGAGGACGACGGTGTCGCCGTCCCCGGTCGCAGGGATGCGCAGCAGGGTGGCGAGGCGCTCGCTCGGGTAGCAGGCCTCGGCTTCGAGGCGGGTGGTGGTGTAGCGGATGCCGCCGGTGTCGGCGGCGCCGGCGCGGCGGGCGGCGGGCAGGTCGCAGTCGGGTGCGAGGGTCGAGTTGATGCTGGTGGCGGGGTCCGCGGTGACGTCGGGGGCGAGTCGGCCGATGGACCAGCTGCCGGGGGCGATGAGGATCGTACGGCCGCCGGAGGTGGCGGTGGCGGAGTGGAGCACGCTCTGTTGACGGTGCGTCAGCAGGTCGGGGGCCGCGACGAGGAGGGTGGTGTCCGGGCCGGCCGCGGCGCGTGCCTCGTCCAGTGTGGTGACCACGCGCGTGGACACGCCCCGGTCGGCGAGGAGTTCGGCGACGGCGCGGCTGCCGTGGTCGTCGACGGCGCGCGGGTCGAGGGTGCCGTGGCGGGCGTCGGAGCGGATCACGGCGATCGCGACGGCCGCCGCCACGAGCAGGACGGCGGCGAGCGCGATGCCTCGCGAGCGGGTCCACAGCTGGTGTGCGGTGGGCGAGACCGAGGTGGACGGGAGCGTGGCCTCGGTGGTCATCCGGCGGCTCCCTGGCGGGTGGTGTGGGCCGCGCTGGGGATGCTGCTGGTGAGCTGGGGTCTGGTGCGCTCCAGGTCCTCGTCGAGTTCGGCGATGCGGCGGTACGCCTGCTCGCTCGCCCTGCGTCCGCCGTATGTGACGTCGTCGAAGTCCCGGGCGGCGGCGCGCAGTCGGTCGGTGTGGGCGGGCAGGGTGCGGCCGGCTTCGGCGGCGGCCTCGTCGGCGGTGCGGCCGGGGCGGACGTCGAGCAGGGCGCGTTCCTCCAGGGAGCGGACGATGGCGCGCATGCGTTCCTGGACGGCCTGGTTCCAGTGCCCCTGGGCGGCGTGGGCCTCGGCGGCGGCGCGGTGTTCGGCGGCGCTGCGGGGGCGGTCGTCGAACAGGGCGGCGGAGGAGGCGGGTTCGCGGTGCGGGCTGCCGAGGCGCCACCACAGGGCGCCCAGGACGGCGAGTACGGCCACGATGATGACGACCAGGCCGAGTGTTCCGCCGGGGGCCGCGGTCGCGGCCGTGTCGAACAGGTCGCCGACCCACTTCCAGAAGGCGTTCAGGGCACGCTGGAACCAGCCGGGGTCGTTCTCGTGGTACATGCGTTTGGACAGCTCGCGTCGAGCCGCCTCCCGCGCGGGGTCACGCGGGACGGTGACGGGAGGTTCGTCGCCGGAGCGCGCCGACGACTGCGTGACGGTGTCGCCGACGCGGACGGCCGCGCGGGACAGCAGCGGTACCGATGTGAGAACTCCCCCCGTCAGGCTCACCGCATCAGCCTCCGGGGGTGGTGCCGGGTGTGCCGGTGCCGTGGTCCTGGACACCGGCCGCGCGGGCCAGGTCGAGGTCGAGGGCCTCGCGGCGGATGCGCTGGTCGATGTAGAGGAGCACCGTGACGCCCGCCGTGATCGGGAAGGTGATCATGGCGCCGATCACCGAGCCGATCCCGCTGACGACCAGGAACGTCCAGCCGAGGTCGCCGCCGCTGTTGAGGAACCCGGTGAAGCCGTCGCCGCTGAGTGCGGCGGCGAGGAAGGCGAAGGGGATGACGACGATCGACGCGACGACGTTGGCGATGATCGTGGCCAGCAGCTGAATGCCGAACACACGCCACCAGGAGCCGCGGACGAGCTTCGCGGAGCGGCTCAGCGACTTGACGATGCCCTGCTTCTCGAGCATCAGCGCGGGGGAGGCGAGGGAGAAGCGGACCATCAGCCACAGGGCGACGACGCCGGCACCGAGGCCGCCGAGGACGGCGAGGGCCGCTCCCCCGTCGCCGGATCCCGCGATGGCCACGAGGATGCCCGGCAGAGTGCCGGCCGCGACGACGCCGAAGGCGATGAGCACCAGCAGGAAGATCAGGCCGAACAGCTTGGCGACCTGCGGGCGGGCATCGCGCCACGCCTCGCCGGTGGTCACCGACTTGCCGAGGACGGCACGGCTGGTGACGGTCGTGAGCAGGGCGGTCGCGGCGATCGTGCCGATCAGCGAGATCAGGAAGACGACGCCGGAGCTGAGCATGGCGTCGCCCATGGCGCGGGTGAGCTCGTCGAGGGTGGCGCTGGGGTCTTCGAGGGCCTCGGTGCTGGTGTCGTTGAAGACCAGGCCCTCAAGGAGGATGACGACGATCTGGGTGACGACGGCGACGGTCAGGGAGATGCCCAGGACCGTGCGCCAGTAGGTGCGCATGGTCGAGACCGCGCCGTCGAGGATCTCGCCGACGCCGAGGGGGCGCAGCGGGATGACGCCGGGCTTGGCGGCGGGCGGCGGACCGCCCCAGCCGTTGCCCCAGCCGCCGCCGGGAGCTCCGTAGCCGCCGTGTCCCCCGTAACCGCCGTAGCCACCAGGGCCGTTGGGGCCGGACGGGGGGCGGTTGCCCCAGCCCGGGCCGGGCGGAGGGGGCGGTGGGGTCTGGCCGGGGGCCGGCGGTCCGGTCGGGGCGGACCACTGTGCGGGAGGCGGCTGCTCCTTGGACCACTTCGAGCCGTGCGGGTCCTGGCCCGGCTGCTGCGAGGGGTCGGGGCGGTCCGCGGGCTCGGCAGGGCCGGACGCACCGGGCTCCTGCCCGTCGGACGGGGCAGATCCGGGCGAAGCCCAGCCCGGAGTGTCTTTCATCGTCGCTCCTTCACGGTGCCCGTCCGCGGTCGCGGCGGCAGGTTGGCAGCCATCGTGCCATGGGGTGGTCACCGGGGGACCGGCCGCGGTATCGGCTGCACACCTTCAATTGTCCGCCGGATACGGGGCAGACTGACCGCATGGCTGATCAGTACGCGCAATCCGGCGAGGACAACCGGCCGACCGAGATACCGGCGATCCGCTGGGACGAGCCACCCGAGGGTCCTGTGCTGGTCCTGCTGGACCAGACGAGGCTGCCGGCAGAGGAGGTCGAACTGGTCTGTACGGACGCGCCCGCGCTGGTGGAGGCGATCCGCTCGCTCGCGGTGCGCGGTGCGCCCCTGCTGGGGATCGCGGGCGCCTACGGGGTCGCGCTCGCCGCCGCCCGGGGCTTCGACGTGGACGACGCCGCTACGGCGCTGGCGGGTGCCCGGCCGACCGCGGTGAACTTGGCCGTGGGCGTGCGCCGGGCGCAGTCCGCCTACCGGGCCGAACTCGCCAGGAGCGGTGACGTCGGGGAGGCCGCGGTGGCGGCGTTGACCGCGGCGCGGGCGCTGCACCGGGAGGACGCCGAGGCCAGCGCGCGGATGGCGGAGCGTGGGCTGGCGCTGCTGGACGAGTTGTTGCCAGGTGGCGGGCACCGGATCCTGACGCACTGCAACACCGGTTCGCTGGTGTCGGGCGGTGAGGGGACGGCGTTCGCGGTGGCGCTGGCCGCGCAGCGGGCGGGGCGACTGAGGCGGCTGTGGGTGGACGAGACACGGCCGTTGCTCCAGGGCGCCCGGCTGACGGCGTACGAGGCCGCGCGCACCGGTATGGCGTACACCCTGCTCACCGACAACGCGGCGGGCTCGCTGTTCGCGGCGGGCGAGGTGGACGCGGTGCTCATCGGGGCGGACCGGATCGCGGCCGACGGGTCGGTGGCGAACAAGGTGGGGAGCTATCCGCTCGCGGTGCTGGCGCGGTACCACCATGTGCCGTTCATCGTGGTGGCGCCGGTGACGACGGTGGATCCGGACACGCCGGACGGGGCGTCCATCGAGGTGGAGCAGCGGGCCGGGTTCGAGGTCACCGAGGTCGCGGTGCCGCAGGCGCCGGTGACGGGTGCGGGCGGCGGGGTGCCGGTGGCGCCGCTGGGGACGCAGGCGTACAACCCGGCGTTCGATGTGACCCCGCCCGAGCTGGTGACCGCGATCGTCACGGAGGAGGGCACGGTGTCGCCGGTGACGGCGGAGGCGCTGGCCGAGGTCTGTGCGAGGTCGCCGCAGGTGGCGATCGGCTGATCGGGGCCGAGCGGGAGGGACCGGGGCCGGGGCGGTGGGACTCAGCCCCGGCTTCGGCGGACGGGGGCCGTTCGGAGGGGTGGGTTTCATGGCGAGGGGGAGCGGTGTGACGGAGCCGGACTGGGACGACGACAGCGACTACCGGCGGGCGGTGCGGCGGGCGTGGGGCACGGTGGCGCTCGCCTCGTGCTGCTCGCTGCTGGTGGTGGGGCTGGTCGTCCTCGCCGTGATCGGCGCGGGGGCGTTCCTGTTCGTCGTGGAGGCTCTGAGTGGGTAGCCAGGGCCGGTCCGGACGGCGGAGGCAGACAGTGACCGTCCGGTACGACTAAGGTCACTGGCCGGTGACGTACCTCACCACTGCCTTCGTCACTGTTATGAGAATGGGATGATGTCGTTTATGAAGGGACGAGTCCTTGTCGTCGACGACGACACCGCACTGGCCGAGATGCTCGGCATTGTGCTGCGTGGTGAAGGTTTTGAGCCGTCTTTCGTAGCCGACGGCGACAAGGCGCTGGCCGCGTTCCGGGAGAGCAAACCCGACCTGGTGCTGCTGGACCTGATGCTGCCTGGACGGGACGGCATCGAGGTGTGCAGGCTGATCAGGGCCGAGTCGGGTGTGCCGATCGTGATGCTGACGGCCAAGAGCGACACCGTTGACGTGGTGGTCGGGCTGGAGTCCGGCGCCGACGACTACATCGTGAAGCCGTTCAAGCCGAAGGAGCTGGTCGCGCGGATCCGGGCGCGGCTGCGGAGGTCCGAGGAGCCCGCGCCCGAGCAGCTCGCCATCGGTGACCTCGTCATCGACGTGGCCGGGCACTCGGTGAAGCGGGACGGGCAGTCGATCGCGCTGACGCCGCTGGAGTTCGACCTGCTGGTCGCGCTCGCGCGCAAGCCGTGGCAGGTGTTCACGCGCGAGGTGCTGCTCGAACAGGTGTGGGGCTACCGGCACGCCGCCGACACCCGGCTGGTCAACGTTCACGTGCAGCGGCTGCGCTCCAAGGTCGAGAAGGACCCGGAGCGGCCCGAGATCGTGGTGACCGTCCGTGGTGTGGGATACAAGGCAGGACCCAGCTGACATGTCCGGAGACAGTGCCGCTTCGTCGCCCGGGCGGACCGGGGTGGATGCGGGGCGGCCTGTCGGACGCAAGCCCGCGGGCTCCCGATGGGGGCGCTTCTTCGAGGGCGGGCTGCTCCAGGGCGGGGTTCAGGGCAGTCCGGTCCTGAGACTGTTCATGCGCTGGGTGCGTCGGCCTCTGCTGCCCGTCATGCGGCTGTGGCGGCGCAACATCCAGCTCAAGGTCGTGGCCACGACCCTGCTGATGTCGCTGGGTGTCGTACTCCTGCTCGGCTTCGTCGTCATCGGGCAGGTGCGCAACGGCCTGCTGGACGCCAAGGTGAAGGCCTCGCAGAGCCAGGCCACCGGCGGTTTCGCGTCGGCCAAGCAGAAGGCCGACACCGCGCTGAGCGCGGACGGTGAGGACGGCGCGGGCGCCGACGGCCGCGCCAACCAGAACGTCAGTTCATGGATGGGCGACCTCGTGGAGTCGCTCTCCAGCGGCGGCCAGGGCGCCTTCGACGTCGTCACACTGCCCGCCGCCGGCGATGACAGCGGCGGCCGCGGGCCGCGCGCCTCAGGCCTCGTCGACCCCACCGCCAGCGTCCCCGAGGACCTGCGGGAGCGCGTCGACAGCGACAGCGCCCTCGCCGCCCAGAAGTACACCCGCATCCAGTACACCAACGGCACCGAGTCACAGCCGGCGCTGATCATCGGCAAGCAGGTCGACGACCCGAACGGTGACCCGTACCAGCTCTACTACCTCTTCCCGCTCACCCAGGAGGAGAAGTCGCTGAGCCTGGTCAAGGGGACGCTGGCGACGGCGGGGCTGTTCGTGGTCGTCCTCCTCGGGGCCATCGCCTGGCTCGTGGTGCGCCAGGTCGTCACGCCCGTGCGGATGGCGGCCGGGATCGCCGAGCGGCTCTCCGCGGGGCGCCTCCAGGAACGGATGAAGGTCACCGGCGAGGACGACATCGCCCGCCTCGGTGAGGCCTTCAACAAGATGGCGCAGAACCTTCAGCTGAAGATCCAGCAGCTGGAGGACCTGTCGCGGATGCAGCGGCGGTTCGTGTCCGACGTGTCGCACGAGCTGCGGACGCCGCTGACGACCGTACGCATGGCCGCGGACGTCATCCATGACGCGCGCGAGGACTTCGACCCGGTGACCGCGCGGTCGGCGGAACTGCTCGCCGACCAGCTGGACCGGTTCGAGTCGCTGCTCGCCGACCTGCTGGAGATCAGCCGGTTCGACGCGGGCGCGGCGGCGCTGGAGGCGGAGCCGATCGATCTGCGCGAGGTCGTGCAGCGGGTCGTCAGCGGGGCCGCGCCGCTCGCCGAGCGCAAGGGCACGCGGATACAGGTGCGGGGCGACCAGCAGCCCGTCGTCGCCGAGGCCGACGCGCGGCGTGTGGAGCGGGTGCTGCGCAACCTCGTCGTCAACGCCGTGGAGCACGGTGAGGGCCGGGACGTCGTCGTCAAGCTCGCCTCCGCGGGCGGCGCGGTCGCGGTCGCGGTGCGCGATTACGGGGTCGGGCTCAAGCCCGGCGAGGCCACGCGCGTGTTCAGCCGCTTCTGGCGGGCCGACCCGGCACGCGCGCGTACCACCGGCGGTACGGGGCTCGGGCTGTCCATCGCCCTGGAGGACGCACGGCTGCACGGCGGCTGGCTCCAGGCGTGGGGCGAGCCGGGCGGCGGCTCACAGTTCCGGCTGACGCTGCCGCGGACCGCGGACGAGCCGCTGAGGGGCTCGCCGATACCGCTGGAACCCAAGGACTCACGGCGTAACCGTGGACTCAACGACGCCGGGCTGCCGCGCGGGGCGGACGACGGGGAGAAGCGCGCCACCGTACCGGTGCAGACGTCGGGCGAGCAGACGCCCGCGCGGGCGCCGCTCACGCCCCGGCTGAACGCCGCGCCCCCCACCGCCGACCCCACCGCGCTGCCCGGCAACGGCGCGCGCGTGGTGCCGCGGCCCACGGGGCCCGCCGGGGGCGCACGACCGGTGGACGACGGCGCCACCGGCCCGGACGCGCCGCCACAGGAGGCGTCCTCGACGGACGCCGCATCGCCCGATGCCCGGAACGCCGGGTCGGAGGACCGCAGCAAGCAAGGGGAGGCCAGCCGTGGGCGCTGACCGTGTGGGGGGCGGCGGTCGGCGGCGGGCGCATGTGCGCACGGCGGCGTACGCCGTCTGCGGTGCCGTACTGCTGGCCGGGTGCGCCTCGATGCCGGACAGCGGCGATCTGCGCGACGTGGAGTCCACGCCCAGGCAGGACACACAGGTGCGGGTCTTCGCGCTGGAGCCTCGGGAGAACGCCGGGGCCAGGGAGATCGTCGACGGCTTCCTTGAGGCGTTGACCAGCGACGATCCCCATTTCGAGACGGCGAAGAAGTATCTGACGGCCGACGCCGCGAAGGCATGGAAGCCCGAGTCGTCGCTCACCGTGCTGGAGGACGGGCCCGGGGCGACCCCGGAGGGGTCCAACGGCCGGGACGCGACATTGGAGTCCTCGTTCCGGCTGTACGGCGACAAGGCCGCCACCATGGACGGGCGGCAGACGTACGCGCCCGCCTCCGGCAGCTACGACAAGGTGCTGCACCTCATCCGGGAGAAGAAGAGCCGGCAGTGGCGCATCGACGTGCCGCCGCCGGGCGTCGTCATCGGCAAGTCCGACTTCCTGCGCAACTACACATCGGTCAACAAGTACTACTTCGCCTCGAACACGCCGTCCGTCGCGGGCGGTCAGCCCGTGGCCGTCGCCGACCCCGTGTACATCCGCAAGAAGGTCGACCCGATGACGCAGACGGTACGGCTGCTGCTCGCGGGCCCCTCGCGCTGGCTCGACCCGGTCGTCAGGTCGAGTTTCCCCACGGGGACGGAACTGAAGCTGAAGAAGGGCGTCACCTCGCTGACGCCCGACGAGGAAAACCGGCTCACGGTGCCGCTGAACGCCAAGCCGAACCGGGTCGGCGCGGGCAGGTGCCGGGAGATGGCCGCCCAACTCCTTTTCACACTGCGGGACCTCACCCCTACCGGGGTGAAGGAGGTCGCGCTGCAGAGCTCCGACGGCACCCAGCTGTGCCTGCTCGACGAGAGCGACGCCGAGAACGCGGTGGAGCTCGGCGTGGGCGAGGACGAGTACCAGTACTTCCTCGACGCCAAGCACCGGCTGGTGCGGCTCGTGAGCGGGAGCAGCAGCACGGACGCCGTCGCGCCGGTTCCGGGCGCGCTCGGCGAGGGCACCAAGGAGCTGCGGTCGGCGGCGGTGTCCCGGGACGAGCGCCGGGCGGCCGGGGTCACGCTCGACGGTGGTTCGCTGTACGTCGGGTCGCTGGTGTCCGGTGCCTCGCTCGGCGAGGCGGTGCTGCACAGTGATGGCAAGACGCAGAACGACCGTCTCACCGCGCCCAGTTGGGACGGCGACGGCAACCTGTGGGTGGCGGACCGTGATCCGGACCGTCCGCGGCTGCTGTTCCTGAAGGACGGCGCGGGCGATCCGGTCGAGGTCTCGACTCCGGGACTCGACGGGCGTATCGAGGCGGTGCGGACGGCGGCCGACGGGGTGCGGATCGCGCTCATCGTCGACAAGGGCGGCAAGAAGTCCCTCTACGTCGGGCGCGTCGAGCGCGACGACAAGGCCGACGAGGGCCGCGTCTCGGTCGTCGAACTCCGCTCGGTGACACCGCAGTTGGAGGAGGTCACCGCCATGTCCTGGGCGGGCGACAGCCGACTGGTGCTGGTGGGCCGCGAACAGGGTGGCGTGCAGCAGATGGCGTACGTCCAGGTCGACGGCTCCACTCCGGTGGGGTCGGCGCCCGCCGCGCTCACCGGGGTGAAGGCCCTGGCCGCGTCCGAGGACGAGCAACTGCCGCTGGTCGCCTACTCGGAGGAGGACGGCATCGTCCGGCTCTCGTCGGGGTCGAAGTGGCAGCAGGTGGTCAAGGACGGGACGGCGCCGGTCTATCCCGGGTAGGTGAGGGCTGGGGTGCGGCTCTTCGTGGGGTGCGGAGGGCTGTGTCCGCCTGCCTGCGTCTGACCTGCCTGTGCGCACCGTGATCGGTTGTCCACAGGGGGTTGTCCACAGGGGTGGTCGGTCGAGGCCGGTGCGGGCACAGTGGTGGGCATGCGGGGGTGGTGGCGGGATCTCACCGATCTGGTGCTGCCGGGCGAGTGCGGAGGCTGCGGGAGGCCTCGCGCGGTGCTGTGTCCGGAGTGCCGTGACGTCCTGAACGGGAGCGCACCGCGCCGGGTGCGACCGGTGCCGGAGCCGACGGGGCTGCCGGTGGTTCATGCGGCGGCTCCGTATGCCGACGAGGTGCGGGCAGTACTGCTGGCCCACAAGGAACGCGGAGCGCTGGCGCTCGCGGCGCCCCTGGGGGCGGCTCTGGCGGGGGCGGTCAGGGCGGGGCTGGCGGGGGCGGATGCAGATGCGCAGGCACTGGCGGGGGTGCGGGGGCCGGCGCGGGTGCGGGGCTGTGGCGGTGGGGCGTGGGGTGGGGGCTGTGGCGGGTCGACGGGGGGTGGGGTGTCGGCTGCGGGCCGCTGTGTGGTGGCGGGTGGTGGGGAGTCGGCTGCGGGCCGCTGTGTGGTGGCGGCGCGGGGCGATGTTCCGGCCGGGGGCCGCGGTGCGGTGGCGAGGGACGGTGCGTCGGTAGGGGCGTCCGCGGAGGCCCGGGTGCAGCGCGGGGCGGGTGTGTCGTTGGGCGTCAGGGGCGTTGGGGCGAGGGCCGGAGGCGCGGGTGGGGCCGTGTTGCTCGTGCCTGTTCCGTCCTCGCGTACGGCGGTGGCGGCGCGCGGGCATGATCCGGCTCGGCGGATCGCGTTGGCGGCGGCCGCGGAGCTGCGACGCGGTGGGGTACCGGCGAGGGTGCTCGCGGTGCTGCGGCAGCGGCGCGCTGTGGCCGACCAGGCGGGGCTCAACTCCAGGGAACGGCTGGACAATCTCGCCGGTGCGCTTGCCGTGGTTCCCGGCGGTGGGCGGCTGCTGCTCGACGGGCCGGTCGTGCTCGTCGACGACGTCATGACGACGGGCGCGTCCCTGGCGGAGGCCGCGCGGGCCGTACGGGCGGCGATGGCGGAGGAGAGCGGCCGGCGCGGGGCGATGGCGGAGGAGAGCGGCCGGCGCGGGGCGACGGAGTGGGGTTGCGGGGGCGCGGTCGGGGCGCCCGCCGCGGGGTGGCGGAGGCCGGGCGAGGCGAGTGGGGGCGGGGTGGTTGCGGAGGGTGCGCTGTGTGGGGTGACGCAGGCCGGGTGTGGGCGCGTCGGGGTGGTGGGGGACGGCCGGGGAGCGCTGGGTGGGGTGGTTGCGGAGGGTGGGCTGCCCGGGGCGACGGGGGTGGGCTGTGGGCGTATCGGGGCGGCGGGGGACGGTGGAAGTGGTGGGGGTGAGGTGATGGCGGAAGGCGGGCTCTGTGGGGCGGCGCAGGTGGGCTGTGGGGGTGCCGAGGTTGAGGGGGGTGGTCGGAGTGGGGGCGGCGGAGTGATGGCGACGGGCGATCGCAGCGAGGTGGCGCAGGTGGGGTGTGGGGGCGTTGGAGCGGGGCCGGCCAGGTGTGCGGGTGCCGGGGCTTCGGGGGACGGTGGGAGCGGGGTGATGGCGGCGGGTGGGCTGTGTGGGGCGGACGAAGAGGTGGGCTCTGGGGGCGACCAGGTCGAGGGGGGCGGGGGGAGTGGGGCGGCGCAGGTTGCGTGTGGCGGGGCCAGCTTCGACCGCGGGGGTCGGGACGGGGCGGGGGGAATGTGCGGGGTCGGGGGCTTGGGGTTGGGGGGTGTGGGGGGTGAGGGTTTGGGGGTGAGCTGGTCGTATGGAGGGGGTGGGGTGGTTGGGAATGGGTCGAGTGGGGAGCCGTTTGGGTGCGGAAGTGCCGGGGGTGCCGTGTATCGGGCGGTGGCTCGGGAAGGCAGAGAGGAACGGATGGGCGGATCGGTGGAGGTGCGTATGGGGGATCGCCGGCTCGGCGGGGCGGGAATGGCGGGCCTGAGCCGCAGTGAAGGCGTCGGTGGCGTCATCTGCGCGGCTGTGGTCGCTGCGTCGCCGGATGCCTTCGAAATAAACCGGAACTGACTGTGAACTTGCATCGTTGCAGGTAATGAGAGGACCAATTCACCTGAACGGAGGTACGCCGCGGTAGAGGGTGACGACATCCGTCCGGGCGAGATATGTTCGGTTGTGAGGAAAGGCGCAGGCCACCCCTCTCATATCCGATTGCCGTGCTGCGGGTTTTTTCACTGTCACCCGCGCTGGTGGAGTGGAGATCTTGCCCGCGGGGGAGGAGGTGGAAGTCACCGAGTCCGAGGTTCCGGGGTCACCGGAACCTGGTGCAAAAGGGAGATGCTCCGCCGTTGGAGCGGAGTGATCCGGGAACGGAGTTCTGCGTGGACATCGTCGTCAAGGGCCGCAAGACCGAGGTGCCCGAGCGGTTCCGCAAGCACGTGGCCGAGAAGCTGAAGCTGGAGAAGATCCAGAAGCTCGACGGCAAGGTGATCAGCCTCGACGTCGAGGTGTCCAAGGAGCCCAACCCCCGACAGGCCGACCGCTGTGACCGAGTGGAGATCACGCTCCGCTCCCGCGGTCCGGTGATCCGGGCGGAGGCGGCGGCAAGCGATCCGTACGCGGCGCTCGACCTGGCGGCGGAAAAGCTGGACGCCCGGCTGCGCAAGCAGCACGACAAGCGTTTCTCGCGGCGCGGAGCACGCCGGATCTCGGCCGCCGAGGTCCCCGACCACGTGCCCGGCGCGGCGACGCTCAACGGCAACGGCCACCCCGTCCAGGAGGAAGAGCCGGACGGCGTCCCCACCAAGAAGATCGGCTCGCTGGAAGTGAAGGGCGAAGGCCCCCTCATCGTCCGCGAGAAGACCCACGTCGCCTCCCCGATGACCCTCGACCAGGCTCTGTACGAGATGGAGCTGGTCGGCCACGACTTCTATCTGTTCGTCGACTCCGAGACCAAGGAACCGAGTGTCGTCTACCGACGGCACGCCTACGACTACGGCGTCATCCACCTCAGCACGGACCCGATGGTCGCCCAGGCGCAGCCTCCCGCGGCCGGTGGCACGCTGGGTGGCTGACCGCCCGGCTGACGGCTGAGCCGGTGCCCCTGGAGCGCGTGTGCGCCCCCAGGGGCACCGGTGTGCGACCACTTCGCGCCCCGCTCGGTCACCGCGGTGTCGTCCGGGCATGGAATCATGGCCGCACCGGCCCAACCGCTGGGCCGTTGCCTTGGGTTGGCGATGGCACAGGACCAGCCACAGCCTTCAGGGGGAGGAACGATGGCGGACAGTTTCGGACCGATGCATGACGGGGACGCCGACGACGGCGTTACCGACATGGGCCCGGACACGGGCTCACCACGCAAGGAGCCGATCCGTGTCCTGGTCGTGGACGACCACGCCCTCTTCCGGCGGGGACTGGAGATCGTGCTCGCGGCCGAGGAGGACATCCAGGTCGTGGGCGAGGCGGGCGACGGCGCCGAGGCCGTCGACAAGGCCGCCGACCTGCTGCCCGACATCGTCCTGATGGACGTACGGATGCCCAAGCGGGGCGGTATCGAGGCCTGCACCTCCATCAAGGAGGTCGCGCCCAGCGCGAAGATCATCATGCTGACGATCAGCGACGAGGAAGCCGACCTCTACGACGCGATCAAGGCCGGCGCGACCGGTTATCTCCTCAAGGAGATCTCCACGGACGAGGTGGCGACCGCCATTCGCGCGGTAGCCGACGGACAGTCGCAGATCAGCCCGTCCATGGCGTCGAAGCTGCTCACCGAGTTCAAGTCGATGATCCAGCGGACCGACGAGCGTCGGCTGGTGCCCGCACCGCGGCTCACCGACCGGGAACTGGAAGTCCTCAAGCTTGTCGCCACCGGAATGAACAACCGCGATATCGCCAAGGAGTTGTTCATCTCCGAGAACACCGTGAAGAACCATGTGCGCAACATCCTGGAGAAGCTGCAGCTGCACTCCAGGATGGAGGCCGTCGTCTATGCGATGCGGGAGAAGATCCTAGAGATCCGCTAGCGCCTTCGTGAGGGGCGCACGCAGTTCGGGCGCGTCCACCCGCTCCACGCGTACGTCCGTGCAGTCCACCCAGCTCGCCGCCTCGACCAGCGCCTGGGCGATCGCCGGGACCGCCTTCGGGCCGTCCAGCGTGACCTGCCGGGCCACCAGGGTGCTGCCCTCGCGCGCCGGGTCCACGCGGCCGACGAGACGGCCGCCGGCCAGGACCGGCATCGCGAAGTAGCCGTGGATCCGCTTCGGCTTGGGGACGTAGGCCTCCAGGCGGTGGGTGAAGCCGAAGATCCGCTCCGTACGCGCCCGTTCCCAGATCAGGGAGTCGAACGGCGACAGCAGGGTCGTACGGTGGCGGCCGCGCGGCGGGGTCTCCAGGGCCTTTGGGTCGGCCCACGCCGGCTTGCCCCAGCCCTCGACCGTGACCGGGACCAGGCCCGAGTCGGCGATCACCGCGTCGACCTGCTCGGCCTTGAGGCGGTGGTAGTCGGCGATGTCCGCGCGTGTGCCGACGCCGAGGGACTGACCGGCGAGGCGGACCAGGCGGCGCAGGCACTCGGCGTCGTCCAGCTCGTCGTGCAGCAGCGACTGCGGGACCGCGCGCTCGGCGAGGTCGTACACCCGCTTCCAGCCGCGGCGCTCCACACAGACGACCTCGCCGTACATGAGGGCACGCTCCACGGCGACCTTGGTGCCCGACCAGTCCCACCACTCGCTGGTCTTCTTCGCGCCGCCCAACTCCGTGGCCGTGAGGGGGCCTTCGGTGCGGAGCTGCTTGATGACCTGCTCGTAGGTGCCCTCGGGGAGGTCGTGGTTCCAGTGCGGGCGGCTGCGGTAGGCGCGGCGGCGGAACGCGAAGTGCGGCCATTCCTCGATGGGGAGGATGCAGGCCGCGTGGGACCAGTACTCGAAAGCATGGGTCTCGGTCCAGTACGCGTTCTCGACGGTCTTGCGGCCGACCGCTCCCAGGCGGGCGTAGGGGATGAGTTCATGGGAGCGGGCGAGGACCGAGATGGTGTCGAGCTGGACCGCGCCCAGGTGGCGCAGGACGCCGCGGACGCCGGAGCGGCGGTCGGGGGTGCCGAGGAAACCCTGGGCGCGCAGGGCGATGCGGCGGGCTTCGTCGGCGGTCAGTTCGGTCGAGGGACGCGGGGTCGTCATGATGCGGACGATAGGCGGTGGCACTGACAACGGGGCGTGAGCTGCGCCATCGCTACGACAGCTCGGAACGCGCCGGCAGATACGGCGCCGTCGAGGGCAGACCCAGGTCCGACGGGAGCAGCGAGCCCACCCAGCAGTCCCGGCGCACGCCCTGGTGGACGAGGCCGGAACGCAGCACGCCCTCGACGGTGAAACCGCACCGCTCCGCCACCGCGCGCGAGGGACGGTTGCCGACCTCGGCGCGCCATTCCACGCGGTCGATCGACAACTGGGTGAAGGCCCAGCGGGACGCGGCGAGGACGGCCTCGGTGACATAGCCGTTGCCCCGGTGCTCCTTCGTGCCCCAGAAACCGACCTCCGCCGCGCTCATGGAACGCATGGAAAGGCCGAGCATGCCCACCAGTTCCTCCCCTTCGGGGAGGAAGAGGCCCCACGTGAGACTGGAGCCGTTCGCCCAGCCGTCGGGAACGTGCTGGTCCGTGAAGCTCTCGGCGTGCTCGCGCAGATAGGGCGAGGGGATCGTGGTCCAGCGCTGGATCTCGGGATCCTGAGCGGCCTCGTACACGGTGTCGGTGTCCGGCGGGCCGACCGTGCGCATCAGGAGGCGGCCGGTGGTGAGCGTGACGGGTTCCATCGGCCGATTCTGCTCGGGGATTCACGACAAGCGCCATCTTTTTGCGGTGTGTGAGCGCGTGATCACTTTTCGCGCAATTCGTCGAGGGAGGGCGGCACCATCGGTGACCCCCGGCCGTTGTCCCCTTTGACGGAGATTTGAAGCAGCGGACCGTCGGCGTCCCCGGCAGGCTCCCGGCGTGGCCATGTCCTCGCATACGATGGCCGTTGCTCAGTCAAGTCAAATGGAAACCGACCGTCCCAGGCCCGACCGGCAAGGAGACCAACCCCCGTGTCCGTCCTCTCGAAGATCATGCGTGCAGGCGAAGGCAAGATCCTGCGCAAGCTGCACCGCATCGCGGACCAGGTCAACTCCATCGAAGAGGACTTCGTCGACCTCTCCGACGCCGAGCTGCGGGCCCTCACCGATGAGTACAAGCAGCGGTACATCGATGGTGAGACGCTGGACGACCTGCTCCCCGAGGCGTTCGCCACCGTGCGCGAGGCCGCCAAGCGCGCCCTCGGCCAGCGCCACTACGACGTGCAGATCATGGGTGGCGCGGCCCTCCACCTCGGCTATGTCGCCGAGATGAAGACCGGTGAGGGCAAGACCCTCGTCGGCACCCTGCCCGCTTATCTCAACGCGCTGTCCGGCAAGGGCGTTCACCTGATCACGGTCAACGACTACCTGGCCGAGCGCGACTCCGAGATGATGGGCCGGGTCCACAAGTTCCTGGGTCTGGAAGTCGGCTGCATCCTCGCCAACATGACGCCGGCCCAGCGTCGCGAGCAGTACGCGTGCGACATCACGTACGGCACGAACAACGAGTTCGGCTTCGACTACCTGCGCGACAACATGGCGTGGTCCAAGGACGAGCTCGTCCAGCGCGGCCACAACTTCGCCATCGTCGACGAGGTCGACTCCATCCTGGTCGACGAGGCCCGTACGCCGCTGATCATCTCCGGCCCGGCCGACCAGGCCACCAAGTGGTACGGCGACTTCGCCAAGCTGGTCACCCGCCTGAAGAAGGGCGAGGCCGGCAACCCCCTCAAGGGCGTCGAGGAGACCGGCGACTACGAGGTCGACGAGAAGAAGCGCACCGTCGCCATCCACGAGGCCGGTGTCGCCAAGGTCGAGGACTGGCTGGGCATCGACAACCTCTACGAGTCGGTGAACACGCCTCTGGTGGGCTACCTGAACAACGCCATCAAGGCGAAGGAGCTCTTCAAGAAGGACAAGGACTACGTCGTCATGGACGGCGAAGTCATGATCGTCGACGAGCACACCGGCCGTATCCTCGCCGGCCGCCGCTACAACGAGGGCATGCACCAGGCGATCGAGGCGAAGGAAGGGGTGGACATCAAGGACGAGAACCAGACGCTCGCCACGATCACCCTCCAGAACTTCTTCCGCCTCTACAAGCGCCACGACCACGACGGCAAGGAACAGCCCGGCCTGTCCGGCATGACCGGTACGGCCATGACCGAGGCCGCCGAGTTCCACCAGATCTACAAGCTCGGCGTCGTCCCGATCCCGACCAACCGGCCGATGATCCGCAAGGACCAGTCCGACCTGATCTACCGCACCGAGGTCGCGAAGTTCGAGGCGGTCGTCGACGACATCGTCGAGAAGCACGAGAAGGGCCAGCCGATCCTCGTCGGTACGACGTCGGTCGAGAAGTCCGAGTACCTCTCGCAGCAGCTCAGCAAGCGCGGTGTGCAGCACGAGGTGCTGAACGCCAAGCAGCACGACCGGGAGGCGACGATCGTCGCCCAGGCCGGCCGCAAGGGGGCCGTCACCGTGGCCACCAACATGGCCGGCCGTGGTACCGACATCAAGCTCGGCGGCAACCCCGAGGACCTCGCCGAGGCGGAGCTGCGCCAGCGCGGCCTCGACCCCGAGGAGCACATCGAGGAGTGGGCGCACGCCCTGCCGGCCGCCCTGGAGCGGGCCGAGCAGGCGGTCAAGGCGGAGTTCGAGGAGGTCAAGGACCTCGGCGGGCTCTACGTGCTGGGCACCGAGCGGCATGAGTCGCGTCGTATCGACAACCAGCTGCGCGGTCGTTCCGGCCGTCAGGGCGACCCGGGCGAGTCCCGCTTCTACCTGTCGCTGGGCGACGACCTGATGCGTCTGTTCAAGGCTCAGATGGTCGAGCGCGTGATGTCCATGGCGAACGTGCCGGACGACGTGCCGATCGAGAACAAGATGGTCACGCGCGCGATCGCGTCGGCCCAGTCGCAGGTCGAGCAGCAGAACTTCGAGACCCGTAAGAACGTCCTGAAGTACGACGAGGTCCTCAACCGCCAGCGTGAGGTCATCTACGGCGAGCGGCGCCGCGTCCTGGAGGGCGAGGACCTCCAGGAGCAGGTCGTGCACTTCATGGACGACACCATCGACGAGTACATCGGCGCGGAGACCGCCGAGGGCTTCGCGGAGGACTGGGACCTCGACCGGCTGTGGGGCGCCTTCAAGCAGCTCTACCCCGTGAAGATCACCGTCGAGGAGCTGGAGGAAGCGGCCGGCGACCGGGCCGGGCTGACCGCCGACTTCATCTCCGAGTCCATCAAGGACGACATCCACGAGCAGTACGAGGCGCGTGAGGCGCAGCTCGGCTCCGAGATCATGCGTGAGCTGGAGCGCCGGGTCGTGCTGTCGGTCCTGGACCGCAAGTGGCGCGAGCACCTCTACGAGATGGACTACCTCCAGGAGGGCATCGGCCTGCGCGCGATGGCGCAGAAGGACCCGCTGGTCGAGTACCAGCGCGAGGGCTTCGACATGTTCACCGCCATGATGGAGGGCATCAAGGAGGAGTCCGTCGGCTACCTGTTCAACCTGGAGGTCCAGGTCGAGCAGCAGGTCGAGGAGGTCCCCGTCGAGGATGCCGCGCCGTCGCTGGAGAAGCAGGACTCGGTCCCGGCGCAGGCCGGTGCGCGTCCGGAGATCCGCGCCAAGGGGCTCGACGCCCCGCAGCGTCGGGATCTGCACTTCTCCGCGCCGACCGTGGACGGCGAGGGCGGTGTCGTCGAGGGCGAGTTCGCCGACGACGACGAGCCGGTGCGCTCCGAGGCGGACGGTCTCACGCGCGCGGAGCGGCGTAAGCAGGCGCGCGGTGGGCGTCGCCGCAAGAAGTGACGGTGTCTGCGACGCGGTAGCGGATTGAAGGGCCGGGCCACCTCAGGTGGCCCGGCCCTTCGTCGTACAGGAGGCGGCAGCGGCTACTTGGGGTCGCGGTCGTAGACCGCCTTGGACCAGCGGTAGCCGAGCACCGCGAGCCCCAGGCACCAGGCGAGGGCGAGCCAGCCGTTGTGGCCGATCTCGGTGCCGAGGAGGAGTCCGCGCAGGGTCTCGATGGCCGGGGTGAAGGGCTGGTACTCGGCGATGGGCTGGAACCAGCCGGGCATCGCGTCGACCGGCACGAAGGTGCTGGAGATCAGCGGCAGGAAGATCAGTGGCATGGCGTTGTTGGAGGCGGCTTCGGCGTTGGGGCTGACGAGTCCCATGCCGACGGCGATCCAGGTGAGTGCGAGGGCGAAGAGGGTGAGGAGTCCGAAGGCGGCGAGCCATTCCAGGACGGTGGCGTCGGTGGAGCGGAAGCCGATGGCCACACCGACCGCGCCGACGAGGACCACGCTCATCACGCATTGCAGGACGCTTCCCACGACGTGTCCGACGAGCACGGAGCCGCGGTGGATGGCCATGGTGCGGAAGCGGGCGATGATGCCCTCGGTCATGTCCATCGCGACGGACACCGCGGTGCCGATCGTGGTGCCGCCGATCGTCATCAGCAGCAGTCCCGGCACCAGGTAGGCGATGTAGGCGGAGCGGTCGGCACTGCCGCCGATGCCGGCGCTCATGACGTCGCCGAAGACGTAGACGAACAGCAGCAACAGCATGACCGGGGTGAGCAGCAGGTTCAGCGTCATGGACGGATAGCGGCGCACGTGCAGCAGATTGCGCCGCACCATCGTGGACGAGTCGCGCACGGTGAGGGCGAGGGCACTCATCGCACAGCTCCCTTCGGCTGGTTGGTGTCGTCGGTGAGGGCGAAGAAGACGTCGTCGAGGTCGGGGGTGTGGACGGTCAGTTCGTCGGCCTCGATGCCTGCGGTGTCCAGTTG
>NZ_JBIUCI010000040.1:0-18375 GCF_044593635.1 Streptomyces sp. NPDC051913
GCGCCCTCCTCACCGCCATCCCCACCCTCATCGTCTACTTCACCCTGCAACGCCAGTTCGTCAGCGGCCTGACACTGGGCGCCAACAAGGGCTGATCGTCGGGGAAAGCCCGCAAGTCACCTGTTCCCGCTACCTATCGGAGCACCACCAGTGAGCACTGAACGCCGCCTTCGCCTGCCCGGCATCGCCTACGGCGGCGACTACAACCCCGAGCAGTGGCCCGAGGAGGTCTGGGCCGAGGACATGCGCCTGATGCGCGAGGCCGGGGTGACCATGGTCAGCGTCGGCATCTTCTCCTGGGCGCTCCTCGAACCCGCCGAGGGTGTCTACGACTTCGCACGCATGGACAAGATCCTCGACCTGCTCCACGCCAACGGCATCGCCGCCGACCTCGCCACCCCCACGGCGGCCCCGCCCGCCTGGTTCTTCAAGGCGTATCCGGAGGCACTGCCGGTCGACAGGGACGGTCGCCGACTGTCGTACGGCAGCCGGCAGACGTTCTGCCCGTCCAGCCCCGCCTACCGCGCCGCGGCGCTGCGCATGGCCGGTGCGCTGGCCGAGCGGTACGCCGATCACCCCGCGCTCGTCATGTGGCACGTGCACAACGAGTACGGCTGCCACAACGCCGCCTGCTACTGCGACACCAGCGCGGCCGCCTTCCGGCGCTGGCTGCGTGGCAAGTACGACGACCGTCTGGACGCCCTCAACCACGCCTGGGGCACGACGTTCTGGAGCCAGTGGTACTACGACTGGGACGAGATCATCCCGCCCCGCGTCACCGGAGCCGACTCGAACCCGACCCACCAGCTGGACTGGCGCCGCTTCTGCAACGCCGAACAGCTGTCGCTGTACGTCGCCGAACGGGACGTGCTGCGTCGGGCCGCGCCGGGCATCCCGGCCACCACCAACTTCATGGTGAACTTCAGCATCGAGGCGCTGGACTACTGGCGCTGGGCCCCCGAACTGGACATCGTCTCCAACGACCACTACCTGCGCGCCGACGACCCCGAATCGGAGGTCGACGTCGCTCTCTGCGGTGACCTGGTGCGTTCGATGGCCGGTGGGCCCTGGTTGCTGATGGAGCACTCCACCGGCGCTGTCAACTGGCAGCCCGTGAACCGTGCCAAGCACCCCGGCGAGATGCGCCGCAACGCGCTGGCCCATGTGGCGCACGGCGCCGACGGCATCGCGTACTTCCAGTGGCGGGCCGCCAAAGCCGGCTCCGAACAGTGGCACTCGGCCATGCTCCCGCACGCGGGCACGAGCAGTCGGATCTGGCAGGACGTCGTCCGACTCGGCGCCGATCTGCGGGCATTGGCCGAGGTCCGGGGCAGTACCGTCGCGGCGGACGTCGCCATCGTCTGGGACTGGGACGCCCGTTGGGCCCTGGAATTGCCGTCCCAGCCCAGCTCCCGACTCCGCTTCCAGCAGCTCGTCCGGGACTGGTACACCCCGTTGTGGCGGGCAGGCACAGCCGTCGACTTCGTACGCCCCGACGCGGACCTGTCCGGCTATCGCCTGGTCCTCGTGCCCAGCCTCTACGTGGTCGACGACGAGGGCGCCGCGAACCTCACCGCCTTCGCCGAGCGCGGCGGCACGCTGGCGGTGGGTTTCCACAGCGGGACGGTCGACGAGAACTGCCATGTGCGGCTGGGCGGTTACCCCGGCGCCTTCCGGGACGTCCTCGGCGTGCGCGCGGACGAACCGTTCCCGCTCCTCCCCGGCGAGACACACAGGCTGACGGGCCAGGTTCCCCCGGACGCCACCGCCGCCCTGTGGTCCGAACGGCTCCAGCTCACCGGCGCCGAAGCCATCGCCACCTACGCCGACGGGCCGCTGGCCGACCTGCCGGCCGTCACTCGGCACGCCTACGGCGCCGGCATCGGCTGGTATCTGGCCACCAGCCCCGAGCCGGCCACGCTGGCTTCGCTGTTGGCGCGCATCTGCGACGAGGCCGGTGTCCGTCCTGTGCTCGCCGCACCGTCGCCCGGCATCGAGGCCGTACGCCGCAGCGGAACCGACGCGGACTACCTGTTCCTGATCGACCACTCCGGAGCCGGAGCCGAGATCCCGGCCGATGGCGTGGAACTGCTCACCGACAAGCCCGTCCACCGCTCGGTGACCGTCCCGGCCGGAGGTGTTGCCGTGGTCCGCGAGGCCCGCTGAACACCGCCGCCCCGCGACGGACAAGTCCCCGACAGGAGCTGTCGGGGACTTGTCGTACAGGGGTGTGCGCCGCCTGTCGGCGGGAGGGCGTCACCTGTGGGCGGTGCGGTTCATCTCGACGACGTCTTCCAGGGTGGGATCGGCGCCGAGAGCGGCGAAGCGCTCCCCCATGCTCTCCCGGACCGCCGCGTCCTTGACGCGATCGGCCGCGGCCAGGGCTGCCGGCAGTTCGGCCAGGGTCAGCTCCGTGCAGTAGGCGGGGCCCATGGGCTGCTGCCGCCAGGAGTCGGCCAGTGCTCCGGCATCGTAGGGGTCGAATCCGGTGTCGTCGACCAGACGCATGGTCACGCGTTTCGCCCGCTCGGAGTCCCCTGCGACGGGAAGGGCGATGCGGCCCGGCGTACCTGCCGGCAGGCCCTTCGTTCGCTGGGTTCCGGCGAGTGCGGCGTTCCATGCCTTGATCACGGGGCGGCCGAGGAGTTCGGCGGTGTACTCGCTCTCGATGGCGCCGCCCTCCACTGCCTCGATCCGGCCGCTGAGCTGCGGGTAGTAGTTGGAGGTGTCGATGACCACCGTCTCCGCGGGGACGGTGGCGAACAGGTCGGCCAGTTGTCCCGCCACTCCGAAGGGGATGGCCAGGATGACGGCGTCCCTGTCCTTGACGGCGTCCTCAAGAGCCACGACGCGGGCGCCGGTCTCCAGTACGTCGGGCGCGACTCCCCCGGGCCCGCGGGCGTCGCCGACCTGGACGTCGTGGCCGGCCGCGCTGAGCCTGCGGGCGAGGTTGCCGCCGATCGCGCCGGCTCCGATGACGGAAATCTTCATGATGTGTCCTTCCGGACGGAGGGCAGCGTGGGTCAGGCCGCCGCGTTCAGGAGGTCGGCCAGTACGTCGGGGCGTTCCAGGGCGATGAAGTGGCCTGCCCTGGGGACCTGGGTGAAGTCGGCGGCGGGCAGCAGTTTTCTGTTGGCTTCCCGGTCCGAGGGGCGGGACCAGTCCTTCTCGCCGTAGACGAGGTGGACGGGTGCCTTGATCTCGGGGTAGTGGGTGCGGGCGGCGATCAAGCTGGGCAGGGCCTGGTAGACGGCGCGGGCGACGGTCGAGTAGCCAGGGCGGCTGCCCACCTGGAGGAGTTCGTCCACGTAGTCCTCGCGCAGCGCGCGCTTGTTGCCGAGGCCGCCCTGGAGGATCTTGCGGAGGGCGGGCTTGGGCTCGACGCCCGCGATCACCGGGCCTACTCCGGGCGCGAGCACTCCGCTGACCACCACGCGGGCGAGGAGGCTCGACCGGGCGATGCCGCCGGGGAAGTCGTAGGTGTTGACCGCGACGACGCGTCGTACCCGAGCCGGCGACTCGGCCGCGGTGGTGAGGGCGAGCACCGCGCCCATGGACTCCCCCACCAACGTCACGTCGTGCAGGTCGAGTTCGGTCAGCAGTCGTTCGACGCCCGCACGCATCGCGGGCTCGTCGTACGACGCACCGGGCACGATCTCGGAGTAGCCCATGCCGGGCAGGTCGAGGGCGTACACGGTGTACCGGTCCGCGATCAGCGGGATGAGGTGGCGGAAGTGCTCGGCCTGGGTGCGCACCGTGTGCAGTAGGACCAGGGGGGCGCCGGTGCCCGTCTTGAGGTAGCGCAGCGTTCCCTCGTGGCCGCCGGATCCCGCGCGCGGGGCGAGGGTGTGGCTGGTGGTCCGCGGAAGGTGAAGCGTGGGACGTGGCTCTTGGCTGGGCATCTCGCCGACTCCTTGCGTGTGAGGGATCACCGAGCCGGTCATGACTTTCGCCGGAGGCTGCGACACCGATCGGTTTCCACTACGGTAAACCGATCGGTTTCCCTTCGCAAGCCCGGCAGGACATTCCGCGGCACCGCACCCCCGAACGAGGGGCACCCCCCTCACTTGCGCACAGGAAACCGATCTGTTTACCTAAGTGGAAACAGATCGGTTTCCGGCCGACGGTCGGCCCATGACCAGCACCTAAGGGGAAAAGTGAGTACCACCTTCGACCGCGGAGCGCCCGCCTCCGGCACAACGGACCCGGGACGCCGCGGCTCCCATGCCGTGCGCTGGTGGGTGCTCGTCGTGCTGGGCGTGGCCCAGCTCATGGTCACGCTCGACGCGACCGTCGTGAACATCGCGCTGCCCGAAGCGCAGCATGACCTCGGCTTCAGCGACGGCAGCCGGCAGTGGGTCATCACCGGCTATGCCCTGGCGTTCGGCAGCCTGCTGCTGCTCGGCGGCCGGCTCGGGGACCTGTTCGGACGCCGTACGACGTTCGTGACCGGCCTGATCGGGTTCGCGGCCGCGTCCGTCGTCGGTGGCGCGGCCGGCAGCTTCGAGATCCTCGTCGCGGCCCGTGTGGCGCAGGGTCTGTTCGCCGCCCTGCTCGCGCCCGCGGCGCTCTCCCTGCTCAGCGTGACCTTCACCGACCCTGCCGAGCGGCCGAAGGCCTTCGGCATCTTCAGCGCGTTGGCGGGTGCAGGCGCCGCGGTCGGACTCCTGCTCGGCGGCATGCTCACCGAGTGGGCGTCGTGGCGCTGGGTGATGTACGTGAACGTCGTCTTCGCGGGCGTCGCGCTGGTCGGTGCGTTGCTGCTGCTGGCGAAGCCCGCGATCACCGAGCGACCCAGGATCGACCTGCCCGGCACCCTCGTGGTGAGCGCCGCGCTGTTCGCGATCGTCTACGGGTTCGCCCACGTGGAGTCCACCAGCTGGACCGACCCGGTCGCACTCGGCTCCATGATCAGCGGCGTGGTGCTGCTCGTGGTGTTCGCCTGGCTGGAGCACAGGGTGGCGCATCCGCTGCTGCCGCTGCGCGTCGTGCTGGACCGGACCCGGGGCGGTGCGTTCCTGGCCGTGTTCGTCCTGGGCATGGGGATGTTCTCGATCTTCCTGTTCCTGACCTACTACCTGGAGGCCAGCATCGGCTACTCGCCGATCGAGGCCGGCCTGTCCTTCCTGCCGATGGTCGGCGGCATCGTCGCCTCGTCGACCACGGTGCCCGCGCTGCTGCTGCCCAGGGTCGGCCCCAAGGTCGTGGTCAGCGTCGGCTTCCTGGTCTCCGCGTCCGGTATGGCCCTGCTGACCCGGCTCACGCTGGACAGCACCTACCTCGCCCACATCATGCCGGGCATGATCCTGCTGGGCCTCGGCATCGGCGCGGTGATGACCACCTCGTTCCAGGCTGCGACCGCGGGCGTGCATCACGAGGACGCGGGTGTCGCGTCGGCGCTGATCAACACCAGCCAGCAGGTGGGCGGCTCGATCAGTACGGCGCTGCTCACCACCGTCGCCTCGTCGGCCGCGACCGACTACCTGTCCTCGCACAAGCCGAGCGCGCTGACCATGGCCCAGGCGGGAGTCGAGAGCTACACGGCCACCCTCGCTTGGGGCGCCGGGATCTTCGTCGTCGGCGCGGTGCTCATGGCGTTCCTGATGCCGAACGCGGCTCTGGCGCCGTCGGAGGGCGAGCCTGTGATCGCCCACTGAGCCGGGGACCGCGACGGGGGTGCCGACGTCCGGAGGCACCCCCGCCACCACCGTAAACCGATCGTTTTCCAATCGGTCGAAACAGAGTTAACCTCGCCGTATGACCACCGAAGCAATGCCGGACTCCCGAGAGCGACTGCTGGAGGCAGCGGCCACGCTCACCTACCGCGAAGGCGTCACCATCGGGGTCGACGCGCTGTGCAAGGCGGCGGGGGTGTCCAAGCGCTCCATGTACAAGCTGTTCGAGAGCAAGGACAAGCTGCTGGCGGCGAGCCTGGAGGAACGCGCCTCCGCCTACGTGACGGCACTCCTTCCCGGGGCGGACGACACCCGTCCGCCCCGGGAGCGGATCCTGCACGTGTTCGAACAGGCGGAGGCACAGGCGGGCGCGCCCGACTTCCAGGGCTGCCGGTATCTCGTCGTACAGATCGAACTCAAGGATCCGGCCCACCCCGCGAGCCTGGTCGCCCACCGGGTCAAGGAGACCCTGACGGCCTTCTTCCGCGCCGAGGCCGAACAGGGCGGGGCGAGCGACCCGGACCTGCTGGCCCGGCAGCTGATCCTGGTCTTCGACGGCGCCAGCGCCCGTGCGGGAATCAAGGCCGACACACGGGGAGGGCTCATCACCCCCACCGTGGCCACCCTGCTCGACGCGGCGGACGTGCGCTGACCCTCGCGCGACGGGCGCCCGCGACACCAAGGGCACTTGCGCGCGGGAACCGATCGGTTCACGGCGATCAGACTGATCGGCTTCCCGCCGGTGACGGTGAGCCTCGTACCCGCATCCCGAGGAGCCCGGATGACTGCCGCGCCCGACATCGAGGGGCACCCCGCCCCTCCCCCGCTTCCGGCGAAGCCGGCGGCACACACGGTCAGCCTGGACCATCCCGACCTGGCCGGTGAGTGCGAGCACTCCCGCTGCGCACTGCCCGGCACCCGCAGCGTCACCCAGGCGCTCCAGGACGCCGGCTACCGCGCGCTCAACTCTTCCGTCGGCTTCCCGCAGGAGACGGACCGCTTCCCGAGCGAGCGGATCTGGGTGGTGGCGCACAAGACGGTCGCGGTGGCGGCCGGGCTCGCCGTGATGGGCCTGCGCCGCACCGTCGTCCACCCGAAGTTCGGCCGCTTCGTCCTGCTCGTGACCGTCCTGGTCGACGCGGAGGTGAGCGCGTACGGGCAGGCGCTGGACCACAACCCGTACATCGACTGCACGTTGCGCGTCGCCGCCTGCCCGGTCGGCGCCATCGCCAAGGACGGCGCCTTCGACCGACGGAGAGACACGCACGACACACTGAAAACCGATCGGTTTTCAATTCGTCCGCTCCGGGTTAACCTCACGACATGAGCACCGAAGTGAAACTGAGCCCCAGAGAGCGCCTGCTGGAGGCGGCGGCCACGCTCACCTACCGCGACGGCGTCAGCATCGGCGTCGAGGCGCTGTGCAAGGCGGCCGGAGTGTCGAAGCGCTCCATGTACCAGCTGTTCGAAAGCAAGGACGAGCTCCTGGCCGCGAGCCTGAGGGAGCGCGCCGCCGGCTACGTGGCGACTCTCCTGCCCGCGGCGGACGCCGGTCAGTCACCGCGCGAGCGGATCCTGCACGTCTTCGAGCAGGTGGAAACGCAGGCGGCAGCACCCGAGTTCAGGGGCTGCCGGTACCTGGCCGTGCAGGTCGAGCTCAAGGACCAGAGCCACCCGGCGAGCCGGGTGGCCCACCAGGTCAAGGCGAATCTGACGGCCTTCTTCCGCACCGAGGCCGAGCAGGGCGGGGCGAACGATCCGGATCTGCTGGCCCGGCAGCTCAGCCTGGTCTTCGACGGCGCCAGCGCCCGCGCGGGGATTCAGGCCGACCACCTCACCGGGCTCGTCGGGCCCACCGTGACCACCCTGCTCGACGCGGCAGGCATGCGCTGACGCATCGCCGTTCACAGCGCCCCGTCACCTGCCGGTGTGCACCCGAAGCCCGATGGCCGTGAGCGTGTTGCCGAGCATGCCGCAGGCGAAGAACCTCGCGGTCAATTCGGCATCGGCGCCCAGCGACAGGTGCACGGTTTCCCAGATGCTCGTCCAGCCGGCCCGGACGACCTCACCGATCAGGTCGTCACCCTGCCCCTCGGCAGCCGCCACGGCGGCGTATCCCTGCAACTGCATCCGGAGCGTCTCGGGGCTCGTCGCGACCAGCCGCACATAGGCGTCCGTCATCACCTGCCACGCCCCCTCGCCCCGCTCCACCCCGTCGGCCGCCCCCTCGAAGGCCGAGCGAGTGTCCTCCGCGCTCCGCCGCAGAGCGGCGACGAAGATCGCCTTCTTGTCCGGGAAGAGCCGGAAGAGATACGGCTGTTTGACTCCGACCCGCTCGGCGATCGCGGCGGTGGTGGTACCGCGATAGCCGGCGATCGCGAACTCCGTGATGGCCGCGCGAATAACACTCTCCCGCCGCTCCTGCGCACTGATGCCGCCCATGACCCCATCCCCTGATCGACTGCCGGCCGACACCCCGGAAAGCGAAAGGGTCCGCCGACTCCGTCGGAGGACCCTCACGAAAAGTCCGAGGCCAAGGCTTGAGCACTGCCAGTACGTCGTCGAGCGAGACGCCGAACGTCTGCAGATGCAGGACGCCGTGCCGCTCTGCCGCAGTGGATGCAGGTCGGCCAGTTCCCGGTCGTCCCGGAAACTGTTGAACGCTTCCTCGGAGTCCCATCTGAATGCAGGCTCATTTCCCATACCCTCTCCGGCCTCTGCAAGCGCGGCCTCAGAGCTGGGGATACAGCGCTGCCAGGTCGCCGGCCAGGCCCGCCTTGACCTGCCGGGAGATGTCGTCGGCCAGCACCTCGTGGGCGCCGGTCTCGATGCCGTCGAGGGCGAGGGCGGCGACATCGCGCGGGTCGGACTTGGGGGCGTCGACGCCTGTGGTGAGGTCGGTGTCGACGTAGCCGACATGCAGTCCGGTGACGGCGATGCCGCGCGGCTGGAGTTCGAGGCGCAGGGAGTTGGTCTGTGACCACAGGGCGGCCTTGGAGGCGCTGTAGGAGCCGCCGAGCGCGACCCAGGACAGCACGGAGTGCACGTTCAGGAGGTGGCCGCCGCCGTTGCGCTCGATGACCGGCACGAAGGCGCGGGCGACGAGCAGGGGGCCGTAGAAGTTGGTCTCGAACTCCCGGCGTATGTCGTCGACCGGGGAGTCGAGGAAGGACGCGCCGACCGAGGCACCGGCGTTGTTGATCAGCACGGTGACGTCCTGCGCCTGTGCGGCGGCGGCTGCCACCGAGGCCGGGTCGGTGACCTCCAGGGCCAAAGGGACCGCGTCGGGGTGCGTCACGGTGCGCGGGTCGCGGGCCGTGGCGTAGACCTTGCCGGCACCGCGCGCGTACAGCTCCTCCACCAGCGCCTTGCCGATGCCGCGGCTGCCGCCGGTGACGAGGACGTTCGCGCCCTTCAAAACAGTCATGACTCTCTCCGGAGATACGTGAAACCGATCGGTTTCAAGAAGAGTAAACCGATCGGTTTCACGACGCAAGCGTGGTGTGTCGGAGGGCCCGTCGCAGCGCCCCGCGCCCGCCCGGCGCCGGCGTTCAGCTCCGGGCGGCCACGGCTGCCGCGGCCGCGGCCGCGGCCAGGATGCGGTGCAGGACGGGGACCGGGATCGCCGCGTTGGTGACCGCCGTCCATGCCGTGTCGCGGTCGTGCAGGAGCCCGGCCAGCACGCGGGCCGGCAGCCGCGGACTGCGCACCGCGGTGTCGCGGACGTGGGCCGCCGGATCGTCGAGCAGCCGTACCGCGTCCTGCGGTGACAGCCGGGGGTCCTCCGCCGCGCGGCGGCGTACCTCGGCTTCGGGATCCCGGGCCAGGTGCGCGACATCGGCCGCGGTGGACCGCGGATCATCCAGGGCCAGGCGGCGCATCCGCCCGCTGGGGTCGGTGAGATGGCGCAGCAGACCATCGCGCGGGAAGTTGGGGTGGCTGCGGGGCCGGCCGGGGTGGCTGAAGCTGCCGTCCCACCAGCGCCAGACCTCCAGCAGCAGGTCGCCCGGCGCGTCCTCGCACGACTCGGCGAGGAACAGGCGGACGACCCGGTCCTCGTCCCGTGCCAGCCGCGCCACCACGTCCGGCGGGAGGTGGCGGGCGCGGGCCACGCTGCGGCGGACGAGCGGGTGGGACGACACGGCGAGACGGCGCATCGCGTCGGCGTCGCCGTGCAGGTCCGCGACCCAGGCAAGGGTGTGCGACATCGACGTCGGGTCGAAGTCGTGGCGCACCGCGGCCCGTTGCTCCTCCGTGAGGTCGGGGCGCTGTGCCACCGCGGAGCGGATCTCGTCGCGCGGGTCCTGCGCCAGTACGGCGACGCCGGGCGCGCCCAGGGCCGGGTTGGCAGCCAGCGCCCGACGTTCCTCCACCTGCCCGCCCCGGACCAGCTCCGCCTCCAACTCGGGCTCCAGACAGCACTGTTCAAGCGCCCGCCGCGGCTCGGGCAGGGCGGCGAAGACCTCACGGGGCATGGGGACGGCGGCGTGGTGGGCGAGCAGCGCGGCCGTGCGCACCGCGTCGTCGGTGTCGGCCAGCAGCCGCTCCCGCAGCGGCGCGGCGAGATCCTGCCAGCGGGCACACACCGCCGCCCGCACCCGGGCATCGGTGTCGAGGGCGAGCTCGGGGAGATGACGCGCGGGAAGTTCCGGGAGTTCGGCGGCCTCCGCACGGGAGGCGCCGGCGAGGAGGTCGTCGTACACGTCCTCGGGAAGTTCGGCACCCCAACGGCAGGCGTGCTCCGCCCAGAGCACGCGTCTGCTCGGTGACGGCTCGGCGCGCACCACGCGTGCCCACTGATCGGAGGTGAGCTTGGGGCGGAAGGTGTCGGCGGGCCGTGACCGCACGCGCGGATCGGGGTGCGCCACGGCGGCGTCCAGGACGGCGGGCCGGTCGCAGTCGTGGAGGAAGCCGTCCGCCACGTCCAGCAGGCGGATCAGGAGTTCGTCCGGCGCCGCGGGGTTGGACCCGATCCCCTCCGCCCAGTGCAGGGGCCAGGCACGGGGGCCGGGCACCGCCGCCCATGTCACTGCGCGCTCTGCCTCCGTCTCGCGCCCGGCGGCCTCGGCGACCTCCGCCAGCCGCTCCGGCAGTCGGTCGAGGGCCGTCACCCGAGGCCCGTCCGCGCCGGGCACCGCCGCCAGCAACACCTGTCCGTCGAGTGAGAGCGCCACGAACCCGGGGTCGCCGGACAACTCCGGCGCTCCGCCGCCGGCGAGCCGGACCCGGGTCCACCAGGAGTCGTTGCCGCCGATCCGATGCCCGTGGACGGCCACCAGGAATGCGCCGTCATCCGCGCAAAGACGGCGCCACCAGACGGCGTCGAGTGCGTCCCGGGCACCGCCGTCCGGCGCCGCGACGCCCCGCGCGATCCGCCAGGCGGCCTCCGGCGGGAACAGACGACCCGGGTCCACTTCCTCGATGACCGTGAGTCCGGCGTGTGTCAGTAGTTCGTGGAGCTTTTCTCGGCGCGGCACGCGGTCATGATCCCCGGCGGCTCACGAGGCGACAAGGCCCGCAGACCGGGCTCCGCCGGCCCTCGCCTACGTACACGTGCTCGGGTCGGACCGGCGGACCGTCGGCGATCAGATGGCTCAGGGCCGCCGGAACGGCTGGCAGAGCAGGTCCTTGAGATTGCCGTCGTCGAGGCAGACGCGCACGAGCGCGGCTCCGCCGGGGACGTCGGCCGACACGGTGAAGCTGCTGTAGTTCTTGGTCGTCCCGCAGGCCGTGTCGGCGGCGTAGGAGCCCCCTGAGCCCAACTGCGCACCAGCGGCGTCGTAGGTGTACACCCAGGTACGCCGGCAGTACGCAGGGCCGGCCGCGCTCACCGACTTGTGCGTCCCCGTGACCGAGACCGACCGGTTGTACCAGGTGACCGTGCCCTTCGTCCACGTGTTCCCGACCTCGATGGGAGCGAAGGAGGTGACGGGGTAGGCGGAGGTCTGAGCGCCGGCGGCGGGAGCGCCCAGCAAGGTGCCCGCGGTCAGCACGACGGAGCCGAGCGCGGCGGCGAGATGAGTCTGCATGTGTTCTCCAGGATGAGGTGGGCCGGTTGCGACGACACATCCTGGACGGGCCTGCCACCTGCGGCCCACCTGTTAAGTCACGCCTTAAAGGGGCGCCTTGGCGTCATGTGCAGCACGCTCGGGGCTCATCCTTGCGCCAGGGTGCCGGTCCGCAACAGGGCCAGTCCGAGCGGGGTGATGAGGTGCAGCACGGACCCGCCCCGGCGGCTGGTGGTGATGAGGTCCGTGTTCCGCAGCACGGTCGCGTGCTGACTGGCTGCTGCGGCCGTGACGTTGAGGCGGCGTGCCAGCTCGGTCGTCGTGCACCCTTCCACCGTCACTTGCAGGGCGGCAGCTCGCGTACGTCCGAGCAGTGACTCCAGGTTCCGGACGGTGGAGTCGTCCGGTTCGCCCGGCCCGGGACCGGTCAGCGGCCGGCTCAGGGCCGGTACCGTCAGCCGGGGCGGCTGGGTGGTGTCCAGCGGGTCCCACAGAAGGCTCACCGGGAGCTTCGAGAAGACCGTGGGCGTGATGATCAACCCCCGTCCCCGCAGGCGCACTTCGACCCGCCGCGGGTAGGGGGCCTCCAGCACCGGCGGACGCCAGCGGACCAGAGGTGGACAGATCGAGCGCAGCAGCAGATCGATGCCGCCCTCCAGCACCAGGTTCGCGCAACGCGTGGACAGCGCGACCAGCTCGGACCGCCCTCGGTGCCAGTAGGGCTCCACCGTCAGCCGATGACAGGCGCGCACGGCCTGGGCGAGTTCCCGCCGCGCGTCGCGGTCCCCCTCCGACACGCGTCTGGCCCATGGCAGGTGGGCGGGATGGAAGTCGAGACCTTCGAACTCGCGTCGCAACCGGGACGCGGGGGCGTGCAGCAGGTTGTCCACGGCGTGGTCGAGAGAGGCCACATCGCCCATCAGCGCCAGCAGATCAAGTCCGGGACCGCGCACCGGAACCAGGGACGTCAGAGGGCGCGTGTCCGCCCCCATGCGGCCCGCGACGGCTGCCCGCCACGCACGCAGGTGAGGACGGTCCTGCCTCTCTCTCAGCAGCTCCAGGCTGTAGTAGATCTCCGCCGCGACGCCGATCGTCGCGGCCACCCGGGTCCGGGCGAGGTCTGCCGCCGTGAAGTGAACGCGTAACACCAACTGGCCCCCTGCCACCGCGGAAGAGCGCGTGACCACACTCTCAGCATGCCCTTACCCGGCACACTGCACGAGGCACACTCGAAGCAGGCGCGGCACTCCGTCCTCCCGCCGCTCACCGGTTGCCGACCTGGCTCGAGCCATGGCTCCCCGTCTTCGACGAGATGCGATCCGATGCATCAGTCAGCCGCCGCCTGCCGGTGCTTCCGTCAACACGCTGCTCGAGGAAGGGGCCGCCACGTTCGAACTGCACCTCATGGACCGGAACCGACGGAGCGACCGCACGCTTTCAGGTCCCCAGCAGCCGCCACGTCCCGTTCCTGAGGAACGAGTCCATGGTCTCGACAGTGAAATCCGGCCGCGACGATGAGAGACAGAAGATCCCCTGCACCTCCAGCAGGCGGACAGCCAGATCATCGCTCGATCTTTCTCAGCAGGCCCAGCAACGTGTCCCGCTCCGCATCCGACAGCGCGCCGAAGCAGTCCGCGAGGACCTCGTCGGCGATCGCATGACCGGCCGTCAGGACCCGCTCGCCCTCGGCGGTGAGATGGTGGTCGATGCGCCGACCGTGGCCGGGGCGCCGTTCCAGTAGCCCCTGCGCCGTCAGCCGGCCGGCGAGCGTGCCGAAAGCCTGCTCGGTCTGGAAGGTGGCCGCCGCCAGTTCCCGGGCGCTGGCCCCCGGTGTGCGGGCGACCGCCCGCAGCGCGTCCCACTGGGCGAGGGTGCTGCCGACAGAGGCGAGGCGACTGTCCAGTGTCCGGTGCTGCCGGTACTGGGCGGCCTTCACGGCCCGCCCGAGGATCTGCAAGTCTGCGGCCATGCCGCCCACCCTAACACTCTGACTAAGGTTGTTTAATTAAAGATGCTTAGTTAGAGTCCCGGCCATGACCTCACACCGCGAACTCCTCGTGTCCGGCCCCGCCGACGCCCGCCCCGTCCTGATCCTGCACGGCGGGGGCGGCCCTGCGACCGTCGCCCCGATCGCCCGGCACTTCGCCACGGGGTCCCACACCCTGCTCCCCACCCACCCGGGCTGGAACGGCACCCCCCGACCCGCCGACTGCACCCGCATCAGCGACCTCGCGGCGCTCTACCTGCGTCTCCTGCACGACCAGAACCTCTCCGACGTCCTCGTCATCGGCTCCTCACTCGGCGGCTGGATCGGCGCCGAAATGGCGGCGGCGGACACCGAGCGCCGCATCGGCCAACTCGCGCTCATCGACCCGGTCGGCATCCACGTGGAGGAGGAACCGGTCCAGGACTTCTTCGCCCTCGACGCCCGAGGCGTCGCCGAGCACGCCTACCACGACCCCGACCGCTTCTACGTCGACCCCGCAACCCTCCCGGCCGAACGCGTCGCCACCGTCCGGGCCAACTTGGAGGCCCTGCGCCTGTTCTCCGGCGGACCCGCCATGAGCGACCCCACCCTGCGTCGACGTCTGGCCACCGTCGCCGTGCCCACGCTGGTCCTGTGGGGCGAGAGCGACCGCATCGCCACACCCGCCTACGGCAAGCACTACGCCACCGCCTTCCCGGACTCCCGCTTCGAGCTGATCGCCCAGGCCGGCCACCTGCCCCACCTCGAACAACCCGCCCCCACCTTCGCCCGGCTCGACGCCTTCGCCGCCCGGCAACAGCACCTCTGAGCAGGCCACCCTCCAACTGGCCCTGCCTCAACGGCTACCGTGCGGGGAACCGAGGATCCACCACGAGGGTGTGCTGAACCTCCGCAGGAGCGCTCGGGAAACATGTCCTCAAGGTGTACGCGCCGCCCCGGAGTTCGGAGTCCCAGCAGTGCTCTTCGACGTCAACCGCAAGCAAGTCACCGGCATCTTCGGCAAGGACCGCATCGCGACACTGCCCGCCTCCGCCTTCCCGCCCGCCACCGCGGACACGGAGGGCGCCCGCCTCCTCCAGAGGGTCGGCATCCCCACGGGAACGCTCTGGCTGCGCGAGCCCGACGAGGACACCGGCCGACTGCCTCTCCTCCACGACGTGGTGAACGCCGAGAACCTCATGGACGCGCCGGCGGACGCGGGCGAGTGGCCTGTCATCGGCTGGCTGCTCAACGCCCACCTCGCCCTCGACCCCATGTCCGGCAAGGTGTACGCCGTCGACACCGACGAGGAGACCGTCCAGGAGCTCCATGCCGATGTCTCCTCCCTCGTGCACCTCACGGTCCATATCCAGCGACTGCTGGAGGAGTTCACCTTCAACGAAGGGAACGACGCCGACGAGGAAGCCGACTTCGAGCGTCTGGAACGGGAGACGGCGCTGATCCGCCAAGAGACAAGCAGCATTGACCCGTTCCCCTTCCAGCACGACGACACCGTCTGGTCGGTGGTCTGCGACGAGCTCGCCGCGGGCCGGCGCTTTCCGGGCAACAGTCCCGGTGCCCGCGCGCTCTACGGGTGATCGTCGGGCGCGTGCACCCACACCGCACGGACGCGCCCTCCAGCGCCGCGGGGAGGGGATACTGCGGGATGTGGCGACCTACAACCGCATCGGCGCGACCTACGCCCGCACCCGGCGACCGGACCCCCGCATCGCCGCCCGAATCCACCGAGCCCTCGGCGACGCCACCACGGTGGTCAACGTCGGGGCCGGCACCGGCTCCTACGAACCCTCAGGAACCGTGTGGGCCGTGGAGCCCAGCACGGTGATGATCGCCCAGCGCCCGGCCGGATCCGCGCCTGCTCTCCAGGCGTCCGCGGAGGCGATCCCCCTCGCCGACGGCTCGGCCGACGCCGTGATGGCGTTGCTGACCGTCCACCACTGGGACGACCTGGAGGCCGGCATCGCTGAGCTCCGCCGCGTCGCCCGGCACCGGATCGTCATCCTGACGTTCGACCCCACCGTCAGCCGCCGGTTCTGGCTCCTGGACGAATACCTGCCCGAGGCAGCCACGATCGACGACACCCACGCAGTCGCCATCGACCGACTCGTCACCCTGCTGGGCGGTGCCCGCATCGAGACGGTCCCCGTCCCGCACGACTGCACCGACGGATTCCTGGCCGCCTTCTGGCGCCGCCCCGAGGCCTACCTCGACCCCCAAGTCCGGTCCGGCATCTCACTGTTCGCCCAGATCAGCGACGACGTCATCCAGCCCGGCCTGGCCCGCCTCGACGACGACCTGGCCTCCGGCCGCTGGCAGGACCGCCATGCCGGTCTCCTCCAGCTCGAAACACTCGACGCCGGCTACCGGCTCGTCATCACCGACGTATAGAGCCAACGGACAGCACGGCACCCGCGCCCCGAGCTGTCGACGACCCTCCGTTGCCGCCTCTCCGGCCTCGCCGGGCTGCACCCCCAGTGGTCGTCAGGCAGCAGGAGCGGTGCCTTGCGCTCCGCCTGGGCTCTGCTCTCGACGTGGGATTCGTGAGCCGTGACGCGGAAGGCCTCCTCGTACGAAGCCATGGCCGCACCCATGGCGCCGCCTGCAAGACCCCGCCGACGGACGCCTGCGGCCAGCCAGGTGAAGGACCCCCAATACTGCGGCAGGACCACCGGCCAGGATCAGGAACGGCCACAACCCATCCATGGACGTGAGCCCCATGACCAAGTGGTGCTCAGACCCTAGACAGCGGTGGTCCTGACCGGCCATGCCCCGCGGCCCAACAGATCGAGGACGAGCGCCGCGATGTTCCACGCGTCGTCCTCGCCTCGGTGATGACGACCCTCCAGCGGCAGTCCGGCGATCTGCAGAGCCTGCGCCATGCCCGGCTTCCTGCGCAGCCCGTACGCCTCGGTGAACACGGCCTTGGCGTTGGTGTGGGTGCGTTCCGTCGGATAACCGAACGGATAGGCCACCCCGTCGGCCTGACTCTGGCGGGCGAACTGCCGACGGTCGTACTCGCCCCAACTCGCCCAGCGGCGCTCCCCCGCGCCGTACTCCCCGACAAGGATCCGGCATGCCTCGGCGAAGCTGACGCCCCGTTCCACCTCGGCCTGTGTCAGGCCGGTCAGTTCGGTGCAGAAGTCGCTCACCGCCGACCGGACGGGGCGGACCAGGAGACGGTGCCGGGACACCCGACGCCGCGCCGGCACGTCCACGACGGTGAGCCCGATCTCGATGATCTCGTTCACGGCACCGGGCGGCGGCCGGCCGTCCCAGCAGGTGGCTTCCACATCGATGACGTTCAGCAGGGCCGATTCGGGGGACATGGAGCGAGGGTAGAGATGCGCGTCCGCTTCCGGCACCTCGTTTTCCACCGGTCACACGCCGAGTCCGTCGTTCCTGCTCCCGGCCGAACTCCTGCCACCAGGTGCCCCGTTGCTAAGCTCCCGGTCCGTGAGCGTCCCGCCCCCGACCGACTGGGCCGGGCTGTACCACGCCTACGGCCGGGCCACGGACGTCCCAGAACAGTTGGCGGCGCTGTCCACCACCGACCCCGCCGTACGTCGTGCGGCCGGGTCGGCCCTCTCCGGCAGCGTCTGCCACCAGGGCACGCGCTGGCCCGCCAGCGCGCCTGTCGTGCCTGCGCTCGTCGCCCTCGTCGACATTCCCTCGACACCCGACCGGGACACCGTCCTGCACCTGCTCCACGCCGTCGCCATCGGCAACCTGCGCGATGACGAACTGCCGTTCCACCCCGAGCGGGCCTTCGCCGAGGCGGACCGGGTGCGCCCGGCGGACGAGGGTGCGGTGCTCCGGGTTCTCTTCGAGGAGGAGGAGCCGGACGTCGACGCCGTCGCCGACGTGGCCGACGCCGTGGCGCTGCGCTGGGCCGCCGAGGCCTACCGCGCGGCCGAGCGCCACACCGCGTCCTTCCTGACGTGGCTGCGCGATCCCGACCCCGCGGTGGTGACCCTCGCTGCGGCGTTGCTGGTCTGGTTCGCCCCGGTGCCGGGGCTGTCGGGCGCGCTGGCCGCCGTGCCGTGCGACACCGCCGACGCACGGGCGTCGGCGAACCTCGCACTGGCCCACCTGCCCGGAACCCTCGGCTCCGAGGAGTCCGTAGCCCTGACGGCGTGCCTTGCCTCGCAGCACGAGGCGGTACGGGTCACGGCCGCCGTCGCCCTGGCCCGCCGACAGGCGACGGCACTGCCGGACGCGGCACTGTCCGTCCTCGTGCACGCCGATGCGGTCGAGGTCACCGGCGCCGTTCGAGGCTGGGACCGTCCCCTGCGGGGCCACGTCGCGGTGGCGCTGCGACACCTGGGCCTGTGATCGCCTACTCGTGAACGGGCGGGCCACCTACCTGACTTGTTGATCGCGGGACCGTCAGCCGTACAGACTGCACCGGTGAGTCCCGAACTTCCCGTCTTCCGCTACCACCCCGATCCGATCGCCACCGGGGCCGTCCGCGCGAGCGCGGAGACCTGCGCGTGCTGCGAACGGGCCACGGGGTGGATCTACCTTTGATCTTGGCCAGTGCTCCGGCCTTCAGGCCGGATGGTGAAGGCCATCTCAAAACAGGTGTGACCCGCGCCGAAGCACGGGTCTGCACTGTTGACCTCAGCCCGTTGGGCGTTTTTGCCGCTCGATGTACTGCTGTACGACGGTCAGGGGCGCCCCGCCGCAGCTTCCGGCGAAGTAGGAG
>NZ_JBIUCI010000041.1:0-15419 GCF_044593635.1 Streptomyces sp. NPDC051913
TCCTCACCGCCGTCATCGAACTCGCCACCCTCACCCACACCCCCGTCCCCACCCTCACCACCATCCACGCCCTCAGCGACCTCCTCGCCCACCAGTCGGGCACCCCCATGAACGTGCTCGCGGGAGCGGACCGCACAGCCCTCAGGGCAGCGGCCACCCAGGGCTGACCGGCCCCCCGCGACACGGCGGCGGGACCCTGAGCGGCGGGGAGCGCCCCCTGCGCCGCAAGGGTCCCGCCTCAGTCGTGGTCGGGTTGATGGCGTATCAATGGATTCCGGATATGGATTCTGTATACGATCGGCCGTATACTTTGTGCACCCAACTGCCCCTGCACGGAGGCGACATGGAAGAGCTGAACCCCGAGGTGGTCCTGGGAATGGCCGCCCAGGCGCCCGACGGCATCGTGATCATCGACGGCGAAGGACTCATCCGCTACTGGAACCAAGGCGCGGAGCGCATCTTCGGGTTCTCGGCGGCCGACGTGGACGGCCGGAGTCTGGACGTCATCATCCCCGAGAAGCACCGGAAGCGGCACTGGGACGGTTTCCAGGAGGCCATGGACCGTGGGACCAGCAAGTACGGGGAATCCGACCTGCTGAACGTCCCGGCGCTCGCGGCGGACGGGCGCCGGATCTCGATCGAGTTCAGCGTCGTCATGCTCCCGGCCGGCGACGGTGACATGTACTGCGGAGCGGTCATCCGGGACGTGACCGCACGGCGTGAGCGGGAACGGGAGCTGATGCGGCGGCGGGCCGAGGCGAGCGTCTGAATCGCCCGACGGACAACAGAGTGGGGGCCGTTGCCTTTCGGGCAACGGCCCCCACTCTGTTGTCCGTTCCTACACGATGACGCCGCTCTCCTTCAGGCGGCCGATGGTCTCCTCGTCGTAGCCGAGTTCGACCAGGACCTCGGAGCTGTGCTCGCCCAGCAGCGGGGCGCCGGTGATGTCGGGCTTGAAGGAGGAGAACTTCACCGGGCTGCCCACGGTGAGGTAGGTGCCGCGCTCCTTCTGCTCGACCTCGACGACCGTGCCGCTCCTGCGCAGGTCCTCGTCGTAGGCGATCTCCTTCATGCTCATCACGGGGGCGCAGGGCACCTCCCATTCGCGCAGGATGTTGACCGCCTCGTACTTGGTCTTGTCCGCGAGCCACTTCTCGATCTCACCGAAGATCTCGAAGATGTGCGACTGGCGGGCGCGCGCGGTGGCGTACTCCGGGTCCTCGGCCCACTCGGGGTGGCCAATCACCTCGGCGGTGCGCTTCCAGTTCTGCTCCTGGACGGTGAAGTAGATGTACGCGTTCGGGTCGGTCTCCCAGCCCTTGCACTTGAGCACCCAGCCGGGCTGACCGCCGCCGCCCGCGTTGCCGCCGCGCGGGACGACGTCGGTGAACTCGCCGTTCGGGTACTGCGGGTACTCCTCCAGGTGGCCGACCCGCTCCAGGCGCTGCTGGTCGCGCAGCTTGACGCGGCAGAGGTTGAGGACGGCGTCCTGCATGGAGACGGAGACCTTCTGGCCCTTGCCGGTCTTGTTGCGGTCGATGATGGCGGTGAGGATCCCGATCGCCAGGTGCATACCGGTGTTGGTGTCGCCGAGGGCGGCGCCGGAGATGGTCGGGGGGCCGTCCCAGAAGCCGGTGGTGGAGGCGGCGCCACCCGCGCACTGGGCGACGTTCTCGTAGACCTTGAGGTCGTTCCAGGACGACTGGTCGTTGAAGCCCTTCACCGAGCCGAAGATCAGGCGCGGGTTGAGTTCCTGGATGCGCTCCCAGGTGAAGCCCATGCGGTCCAGCGCGCCCGGGGCGAAGTTCTCCACCAGGACGTCGGCGTCCTTGATGAGCTTCTCCAGGACCTCCTTGCCCTCGGTGGTCTTGGTGTTGATGGCGAGGGAGCGCTTGTTGCTGTTGAGCATGGTGAAGTAGAGGGCGTCGAGGTCCTCGATGTCCCTGAGCTGACGACGTGTCACATCACCGCCGTTGGGGCGCTCGACCTTGAGGACGTCGGCGCCGAACCAGGCGAGCATCTGTGTGCAGGCGGGACCGGCCTGGACCCCGGTGAAGTCGATCACCTTGATTCCGGCGAGCGGCTTTTCACTCATGTCTGCTTCCTTTTCGTGAAGTTACGCGGTGTAGGCGGTTGTCCAGGCGGTCACTTCTTGGCCGGCGTGATGTTGCCGACGGTGATGCCCTTGGGGTTGAGGTGCGAGATGTGGCCGCTCTCGGTGCCGGCCGAGGGGTCGATCACGCAGTCGATGAGCGCCGGGCCGCCGGAGGCGAGGGCCTCGGTGAGGGCGGCGGTGACCTCGGCGGGGGTGGTGGCGCGGTAGCCCTTGCCGCCGAACGCCTCGATCAGGAGGTCGTGGCGGGCCGCCGACATGAGCGTGGTCGGCGAGGGCGCGTCGTCGTACGGGTTGGTGTCGTCGCCGCGGTAGACGCCACCGTTGTTCATGATCACGGTGACGACCGGGAGTCGGTAGCGGCAGATCGTCTCGATCTCGATGCCGCTGAACCCGAAGGCGCTGTCGCCCTCGACGGCCACGACCGGCTGTCCGCTCTCGACGGCGGCGGCGATGGCGTACCCCATGCCGATGCCCATGACGCCCCAGGTGCCGCTGTCGAGGCGGTGGCGCGGTACGTGCATGTCGATGACGTTGCGCGCGATGTCCAGGGCGTTGGCGCCCTCGTTGACGAGGTACGTCTCCGGGCGGGTGTGGATGACGTCGCGTACGGCCTTCAGGGCGCCCATGAACTGCATGGGGTGCGGGTCGGCGGCCAGGCGCTGGGCCATCTTGGCGACGTTCTGCGCGGAGCGTGCCCCCAGCTCCTCGCGCCAGGCCGGAGGGGCCTGGATCTGGCCGGGCTTGGTGCGTTCGGCGAGGGCGTCGAGCACCGACTCGATGTCGCCGACGAGCGGGGCGGCGATGGGCTGGTTGCTGTCCATCTCCTTGGGGTCGATGTCGATCTGGACGAACTTGGCGTCCGGGTTCCAGCCCGCCTGGCCGTGGCCGAGGAGCCAGTTGAGGCGGGCGCCGATCAGCATCACGACGTCGGCCTTCTTCAGCGCCAGTGAGCGGGCGGTGGCGGCCGACTGGGGGTGGTCGTCGGGCAGCAGGCCCTTCGCCATCGACATCGGTACGTACGGGATGCCTGTCGACTCGATGAACTCCCGTACCTTGTCGTCGGCCTGGGCGTAGGCCGCGCCCTTGCCGAGGACGACGAGCGGGCGCTCGGCGGAGGCCAGCAGCTCGATGGCGCGGTCCACGGCCTCCGGCGCGGGGAGCTGGCGCGGCGCGGGGTCGACGAGTCGGCTCAGGGTGCGGTCGCCCTCCTCCTTCGGCAGGATGGCGCCGAGCACCGCGGCGGGGATGTCGAGATAGACACCGCCGGGGCGCCCGGAGATCGCGGTGCGCAGGGCGCGGGCGATACCGCGGCCGATGTCCTCGACGCGGCTCACGCGGTAGGCGGCCTTGACGAACGGCTGGGCGGCGGCGAGCTGGTCCATCTCCTCGTAGTCACCCTGCTTGAGGTCGACGAGGTGGCGCTCGCTGGAGCCGGAGATCTGCACCATCGGGAAGCAGTTGGTGGTCGCGTTCGCGAGGGCCACCAGGCCGTTGAGGAAGCCCGGCGCCGACACCGTCAGGGCCACGCCCGGCTTCTTGGTGAGGTAGCCGGCGGCGGCCGCCGCGTGTCCGGCGTTGCTCTCGTGCCGGAAGCCGATGTAGCGGATGCCCTGGGCCTGGGCGAGACGGGCGAGGTCGGTGATCGGGATGCCGACGACCCCGTAGATGGTGTCGACGTCGTTCATCTTGAGCGCGTCGACGACCAGGTGGTACCCGTCGGTGAGCTCGGTCGGCACGTCGGCTGCTGCCGCGGTCTCCTGTGTCGAGGGGGCGGTCATGGTCCGGGGTCCTCCTTGGGCAGGTCCTGCCGGTGCGGCTACTCCTCTCACCATCCGCAGCGCGTTCGTCGCCGTCCAAGACCCATCGGCGACCAGCCGATAAGCAACTTCTATCGAGAGCCGTCGAAGGGCCTCGCAACTCCCTTGATAGAGGCCCGTTATCGACCGTTCGGCAGTGCGTATTGGACGCCCGGCAAGGGCCGCCGCAGGCTCGCAGAGGACTGTTCCGTCGGACCTGGCGCTAGGGGGTGGGGTCATGGCCGCTGTGGTCGCGGCATCCGTGCGCGGCGCGGGCCGGTACCGGCCTCCGGCACTCACCGGGCTCGTCGATCTCCTCGACCGGCAGGTCCGGGAACGTCCCTACGCCCGGGCCCTCGTCGTCGGCGGCGGGCGGGTGCATCTGTCCTACCGGGCACTCGCCGGGCTGGCCGACGACCTGGCCGCCCGGCTCTCCGGGGCCGGGCTGGGGCGGGGCGACGCGGTCGGGGTGCTGTCCGCCAACACCGCCGAGTTCGTGGTGGCGTTGCTCGGTGCGGCGCGGGCGGGGCTGGTGGTAGCGCCGCTCGACCCGGCACTGCCGATGTCACAACTGTCGGCACGGATCGGGGCGTTGGGGGCGAGAGCGGTCCTTGCCGGGCCGCCGGTGACCGATGTCCGGCTGCCCGTTCCTGTCTGGCCGCTGCATGTGGACGCCTCACGAGCGGGGTCCGCGTCGGTCGCCCTGACCCCCGGGCACGCGCCGCATGTGCCAGGTGCCTCGGCCGAGTTGTCGGGTGATGACGCCCTCGTCCTCTTCACCGCCGGGACCACCGCCCTCGCGAAGATGGTCCCGCTCACCCATGCGAACGTGACGGCGTCCGTCCAGAACATCTGCGCCACCTACGAGTTGGGTCCGGGCGACGCGACGGTCGCGGTGATGCCGTTCTTCCACGGGCACGGCCTGTTCGCGGCCCTGCTGTCGTCACTGGCGAGTGGCGGCTGTGTGCTGTTGCCCGAGAGCGGGCGGTTCTCGGCGGGGACGTTCTGGGACGACATGCGGGCCGTTGCCGCCACGTGGTTCACCGCGGTCCCGGCCATTCACGAGATCCTGCTGGACCGGTCGGAGCAGGAGTACCCGGGACCGCAGGCGCCGCCGCTGAAGTTCGTCCGCAGTTGCAGCGCGCCGCTCAACACCGCGACGCAGCGGGCGTTGGAGCGGACGTTCGGCGCTCCCCTGCTCTCCGCGTACGGGATGACCGAGTCCTCCCACCAGGCGACCAGCGAACCCCTGCCGGGGCGGGGCGAGTTGCGGCAGGGGTCCGTCGGCCGGCCGACCGGGGTCGAGGTGCGGGTCGTCGACCGCGAGGGGCGCGCCTGTCCCGCGGGCGTGGAGGGTGAGGTGTGGGTGCACGGCCCCACGGTCGCCCGTGGCTATCTCGCCGATCCGGACGAGTCGTCGTACAGCTTCGTCGGCGGGTGGCTGCGTACGGGTGATCTCGGCACGCTGGACGAGGACGGGTACCTGTCGCTGACCGGGCGGATCAAGAACCTCATCAACCGGGGCGGGGAGAAGATCGCGCCGGAGCATGTCGAGGACATCCTCGCCGGGTGCCCGGGGGTGGCGGAGGCGGCCGTGTTCGCCGTACCGGACGGGACGTACGGGCAGTTGGTGGGTGCGGCCGTGGTGGTGCGGGACGGTGACGTCGGGGTCGCGGAGATACTCCGGTACTGCCGGGACCGGCTCGCCGCGTTCGAGGTGCCCGACCGGGTCGAGGTGGTCGCCGCGCTGCCGTACACCGCCAAGGGAGGGCTGGACCGGAAGGCCGTGCAGGCGATGTACGCGCCGTGACGGTCGGGCGGCGGTGTCACCGCCGCGAAGGTCAGGGGATGGCCCGTACGAGGGGGTCGGTGGTCGGGAGGGGGCGGGCGAAGACGTCGTCCAGGGCCAGGCCCGTCGCCGCGTTGACGAAGGCGCGGGCGGCGACCGAGCCGGGGGTGCCCGCGTGGATCGCCACCGAGACCTGGGCGCCGGCCGCCGGGTCCACGAGGGGCAGGGCGCGGGTCCGGCCGACGACCGGCATCGCCCGCAGCCAGGTGTGCGGCACGATGCTCGCCCAGCCGCCACCGCCCACGTGTGCGTAGAGGGAGGCGATGGAGTCCGTCTCGATCTGCGGGGTCACCACGAACCCCTTCTCGGCGAAAACGGTGTCGACGATCTGCCGGATCCGCATGTCGGGCGTCAGCATCGCGAGCGGCAGCTGGGCCGCGTCCGCCCAGGAGACGGTGGCGGACTGGGCGACGGGCTGGTCGTCGGAGACCAGCAGCATGTACCGCTCCTGGTACAAGGGGACGACCTGGAGGCCCTCCTGGTCGCCGGGGTCGAAGTGGGCGATGGCCACGTCGAGTTCGAAGTCCCTCAGCTGGCGGTGGAGTTCCTTCGTCGACAGCCGGGAGCGGACCTGCACCTTGGCCAGCGGGTGGGCCGCGCAGAACGCGGCGACGGGCAGTGCCAGGGTGGTGGACGCCGTGGGGTCGGTCCCGAGCCGCAGCGTGCCCGTGATGCCGGACTGCACGGCGGCGACCTCTGCCTTGAAGGCGTCCTGCTCGGCGAGGATCCGCTTGGCCCATACGACGAGACGCTCGCCCTCCGGGGTGAGGCCCTGGTAGGTGTGGCCGCGGTTGATCAGCGTGACGTTGAGCTCCCGCTCCAGCTTGGCGATCGCCGCCGAGAGCGCCGGCTGCGACACGAAGCAGGACTCGGCCGCCCGGGCGAAGTGCCGTTCCCTCGCCACCGCCACGAAGTACTCAAGCTGCCGGAACAGCATGAACGACTCCTCTCTCGCCGGGCGGGCCCGGGGGCTGTAGACGGTCGACGCAGATACTGTATGCAGTATCCGTTCGGCGTGTACAGGCCCCGGGCACGCCGGGGACGAGGCCGCGGGCACGCGCTCAGCGCAGCAGCTTCACCGCGGCGACCACCAAGGGGTCAAGGCCCTCCGCACCGGCGTCGGCGTACGCGTGCAGCCGGGCGCGCATCCGCGGGTCCCAGAACCGGCCGATGTGCCCCGCGATCTCCTCGGCGGCCCGCTCCGGCGGCAGGTGCCTCAGGTTCCTGGCGATGTCGTTGGCCATCCGCTGCTCGGACGGCACGGTCGCTGTCATCTCAGGCCCCCGCCGTCGCGAGGCCCACCTGCACGGCGGTCACCTTGTACTCCGGGCAGTTGGTCGCCCAGTCGGAGTTCTCGGTGGTCACGACGTTCGCGCCGGTGACCGGGTGGTGGAAGGTCGTGTAGACGACCCCGGTCGGCATCCGGTCGGAGATCTCCGCGCGCAGGGTGGTCCGGCCGACCCGGCTGGCCAGGGTGACCATGTCACCGTTCTTGATGCCGCGGTCCTCCGCGTCATGCGGATGCAGTTCCAGGATGTCCTCGGGGTGCCAGGCGACATTGCCGGTACGGCGGGTCTGCGCGCCGACGTTGTACTGGCTGAGGATGCGGCCTGTCGTCAGGACCAACGGGAAGCGCCGGGTGCTGCGTTCGTTGGTCGGCACGTACGAGGTGACCACGAACCTGCCCTTGCCGCGCACGAATTCGTCCACGTGCATGATGGGCGTGCCCTCCGGGGACTCCTCGTTGCACGGCCACTGGACGCTGCCCAGCTTGTCGAGCAGTTCGAAGGAGACACCGGTGAACGTCGGGGTGACGGCGGCGATCTCGTCCATGATCTGGCCCGGGTGGTCGTACGCCATCGGATAGCCCATGGCGGTGGCGATCTCACTCACGATCTGCCACTCGTGCTTGCCCGTCTTGGGCTTCATCACCGCGCGCACGCGGTTGATACGGCGTTCGGCGTTCGTGAAGGTGCCGTCCTTCTCCAGGAACGAGGCGCCGGGCAGGAAGACGTGCGCGAACTTGGCCGTCTCGTTGAGGAACAGGTCCTGGACGACGACGAGTTCCATCGCCTCCAGGGCGGCGGTGACGTGCTTCAGGTTGGGGTCGGACTGCGCGATGTCCTCGCCGTGCACGAACAGCCCGCGGAAGGTGCCGTCGATGGCCGCGTCGAACATGTTGGGGATGCGAAGTCCCGGCTCGGCGAGGAGGGTTCCGCCCCAGAGGTTCTCGAAGACCGTGCGCACCGCGTCGTCCGAGACATGGCGGTAGCCGGGAAGTTCGTGCGGGAAGGAGCCCATGTCACAGGATCCCTGGACGTTGTTCTGACCCCGCAGCGGGTTCACTCCGACGCCGTCGCGGCCGATGTTGCCGCAGGCCATCGCCAGGTTGGCCATCCCCATGACCATGGTCGAGCCCTGGCTGTGCTCGGTGACACCGAGGCCGTAGTAGATGGCGCCGTTGGGCGCGGTGGCGTACAGCCTTGCGGCGGCCCGGAGTTCGGCGGCCGGTACGCCGGTGATCTCCTCGACCGCCTCGGGGCTGTTCTCGGGACGGGCGACGAACTCGGCCCAGTCGTCGAAGCCTTCACAGCGGGCGGCCACGAAGTCCCGGTCCACCAGACCCTCGGCGACGACGACATGGGCCATGGCGTTGACCACGGCGACGTTGGTGCTGGGCCGCAGCTGGAGGTGGTGCTCGGCCTCGATGTGCGGGGAGCGGACCAGGTCGATGCGGCGCGGGTCGACCACGATGAGCTTGGCGCCCTCGCGCAGCCGGCGCTTCATGCGGGAGGCGAACACCGGGTGCCCGTCGGTCGGGTTGGCGCCGATGACCATGATGACGTCGGCCTGCGCCACCGAGCGGAAGTCCTGGGTGCCCGCGGACTCGCCGAAGGTCTGCTTGAGGCCGTATCCCGTCGGGGAGTGGCAGACGCGGGCGCAGGTGTCGACGTTGTTGTTGCCGAAGGCGGCGCGGACCATCTTCTGGACGACGTACACCTCTTCGTTGGTGCAGCGGGAGGAGGTGATGGCGCCGACCGCGCCCGAGCCGTGCCGGCCCTGGATCTCGCGCATGCGGCGGGCGACGGTGCCGATCGCCTCGTCCCACTCGACCTCGCGCCACGGGTCGGTGATGCGGTCACGGACCATGGGCTTGAGCTTGCGGTCGGGGTGGGTGGCGTAGCCGAAGGCGAAGCGGCCCTTCACACAGGAGTGGCCCTCGTTGGCGCCGCCGTCCTTGTACGGGACCATGCGCACGAGTTCGTCGCCGCGCAGCTCGGCCTTGAAGGAGCAGCCGACACCGCAGTAGGCGCAGGTGGTGACAACGGACCTGGTGGGCATACCGAGTTCGACGACCGAGCGTTCCTGGAGGGTGGACGTCGGGCAGGCCTGCACGCAGGCGCCGCAGGAGACGCACTCGGAGTCCATGAAGGACTCTCCCGCGCCCGGCGAGACCTTGGAGTCGAAGCCGCGTCCCTCGATGGTCAGCGCGAACGTGCCCTGGACCTCACCGCAGGCGCGGACACAGCGGGAGCAGGCGATGCACTTCGACGGGTCGAAGTCGAAGTAGGGGTTGGAGGTGTCCTTCTCGGCGTCGAGGTGGTTCTCCCCCTCGTAGCCGTAGCGGACCTGCCGGAGGCCCACCACGCCTGCCATGTCCTGGAGTTCGCAGTCGCCGTTGGCGGGGCAGGTGAGGCAGTCGAGCGGGTGGTCGGAGATGTAGAGCTCCATGACGCCCTGGCGGAGCTTCTCCACCTTCGGCGTCTGGGTGCTCACCTTCATGCCGTCGGAACAGGGGGTGGTGCAGGAGGCCGGGGTGCCGCGGCGGCCGTCGATCTCGACCACGCACAGACGGCAGGAGCCGAAGGCGTCCAGGCTGTCGGTGGCGCACAACTTGGGTATGTCGACGCCGGCTTCGGCCGCGGCGCGCATCACCGAGGTGCCCTCGGGGACGGTCACCGGCAGGCCGTCGATCTCCACCGACACCGTTGCCGGGCCGGGCTGTCGGGGTGTTCCGTAGTCGGGTTCCTTGAGAAGGCTCATGCCGTGCCCTCCGTCCTCACGCCAGTCGTGTTCACGGGTTGGATCTCCAGGAGTCGACGGCCGCCGAGGAAGTCGTCGGGGAAGTGGGTGAGGGCACTGCGCACGGGCATCGGGGTCAGCCCGCCCATGGCGCACAGTGAGCCGTCGGTCATCAGGTCGCACAGGTCTTCGAGGAGGGCGAGGTTCTCGTCGCGGTGCGTACCGGCGACGATCTTGTCGATCACCTCGACGCCGCGTACGGCCCCGACCCGGCAGGGGGTGCACTTGCCGCAGGACTCCTCCGCGCAGAACTCCATCGCGAAGCGGGCCTGCGCCGCCATGTCCACGGTGTCGTCGAAGACGACGACGCCGCCGTGCCCGAGCATCGCGCCGGCCTCGGCGAACGCCTCGTAGTCCATGGGCAGGTCGAACTGTGACTCCGGCAGATAGGCGCCGAGCGGCCCGCCGACCTGGACGGTCCGTACCGGGCGTCCGGTGCGGGTGCCGCCGCCGTAGTCCTCGATCAGCTCGCGCAGCGTGATGCCGAACGCGGTCTCCACGATGCCGCCGCGCGCGATGTTGCCGCCGAGCTGGAAGACCTGGGTGCCGCGGGAGCGCCCGACACCGAGGTCCTGGTAGGCCTGGGGCCCGTCGGCGAGGACGACGGGGACGGTGGTGAGGGTCAGGACGTTGTTCACCACGGTCGGCTTGCCGAACAGGCCCTCGATCGCCGGGATCGGCGGCTTCGCCCGGACCATGCCGCGCTTGCCCTCCAGGCTCTCCAGCATGGAGGTCTCCTCGCCGCAGATGTACGCGCCGGCGCCGACGCGTACGTGCAGGTCGAAGTCGAGCGTCGAGCCGAGGACGCGCCGGCCCAACCAGCCCTGATCACGGGCGATTTCGATGGCCTCGCGCATCGTGGCGATGGCGTCCGGATACTCGGAGCGGATGTAGAGGTAGCCCTCGCTCGCGCCGACGGCGTGGGCGGCGATGGTCATGCCCTCGATCAACAGGAACGGGTCGCCCTCCATGACCATGCGGTCGGCGAAGGTCCCGCTGTCGCCCTCGTCGGCGTTGCAGCAGACGAACTTCAGCTCGTCGGCGCAGTCCAGGACCGTCTTCCACTTGATGCCGGCCGGGAACCCGGCGCCACCGCGACCGCGCAGGCCCGACTCGGTGACGGCGGCGACGACGTCGGCGGGGGCCATGTCGAGGGCGGCGCGGAGCCCTTTGAGGCCGCCGTGTTCGACGTAGTCGGTCGGGGAGAGCGGGTCGGTGATGCCGACCCGGGCGAAGGTGACCCTGGTCTGCCGCGCCAGCCAGGGGAGTGCGTCGACAGGGCCGAGCCGCAGCGGGTGGTCCGCGCCGTCGAGCAGGCCGGCGGCGAGGAGTCCGTCGACATCCTCGGGGGCCACCGGGCCGTAGCCGACGCGGCCCCGCGGGGTGACCACCTCGATCATCGGCTCCAGCCAGAGCAAGCCGCGCGATCCGTTGCGTACGACGTCGATCGCGAAGTCGCCGCGTGCTGCGGCGCGTTGAAGGGCGGCGGCGACCTCGTCCGCGCCGACGGAGCGGGCCGCCGAGTCGCGGGGGACGTAGACCACGGCCGCGGAGTGGGAAGCGTCGCTCATCATCACACCGTCCCGTTGAGGATCGAGCCCAGGCGGGCCGGGCCCACCCGTCCGTACAGGCGTCCGTTCGCCTCCACGGACGGCCCCAGTGCGCAGTTGCCCAGACAGAAGACCTGCTCGACGGTGACCGAGCCGTCCGCCGTGGTCTCGCCGAGGGTCAGTCCGGCCTCGCGCGCGTAGCTCACCAGACCGTCGGCGCCCAGTGCCTGGCAGGCCTCGGCGCGGCAGATGCGGACCGTGGTACGGCCGGCGGGCTCACGACGGAAGTCGTGGTAGAAGGTCACCACGCCGTGGACGTCCGCCCGGGAGAGGTTGAGTTCGTCGGCCAGGACCGGGATCGCCTCCTGTGGCACATGCCCCAACTCGGCCTGTACGGCGTGCAGTACGGGCAGCAGCGCGCCGCGCTGACTCCGGTGGTCGGCCACCACCCTCCGGACCACGCTCTCGACCGTCACATCACTCCCGCTGGTCGTCATGATCGCTTCGCCTTCCGTGACACGGGTCCCCGGCGAGGGCAGGAGACTGAGACAATACCTCATACAGGCTTCTGTATACAGACGACAGTCACAGAAGGCCGGGGCTCGCGGCAGGCGACCCGATCGTTGGTCTACAGGCCACGCCATGTTGCATACCAAAACCTGTATCCTGCACCTGCCGTCGCCCACTCCGGCGGCCGATCCTCTCGACGGCAGAACAGGACGACCATGCGCGAGGCACTCACGGCTGCTGCCACCCGGCGCGTCACCCGCCCGGCACCACTGCGCCAGGCCGTGTACGACGCCCTGACCGAGCTGATCGTCAACGGCTCCCTCAAGCCCGGCCAGCACCTGGTCGAGGCCGAGCTCGCCGAGCACCTCGGGGTCAGCCGCCAGCCGGTGCGCGAGGCCCTCCAGCGGCTCCAGACCGACGGCTGGGTCGACCTGCGACCCGCCCAGGGCGCCTTCGTGCACTCCCCCACCGAGGAGGAGGCAGCCCAACTCCTCGGCGTCCGCGCGGTCCTGGAGACCTATTCGGCACAACTCGCCGCCCGGAACGCGAAGCCCGAGGACGTCGAGCGCCTCTGGGAACTCCACCAGGAGGGCGTCGACGCGCTCGCCGCGGGTGACGTCGAGCGGCTGGTCGCCGCCAACACGGCCCTGCACTCCTTCATCACCTCGGTGGCCGCCAACGACGTGCTCGCCGAAATGCTCGGTCAGGTGGGCCAGAAGGTGCGCTGGTACTACACCCCCATCGCCAAGCCCCGCGGCAAGGAAGCCTGGAACGAGCACAGTCAGCTCATCAAGGCCGTCGCCAAGGGAGACGCGGACCGAGCGGGCGAGGTGATGCGCAAGCACGCCGAACGCACGGCCGACTTCTACCGCAAGCAGTTCGCCGCCAAGGCGGAGCGGGGCTGACACGACTCGCCGCCTTTCTGAACGAGTTCAGGACGAGGCCAAGGAGACGGCGGCCCGGGGAGTCGTGACGCCGACGCCCTGCGAAGCCCCAACTCCCGTACTCCACGCGGCCCCTAGCTCGCGCAGCCACGGCAGGGCCGTACGCCGCACGATGTCGAGCCCGGCCCCGTCCGCGCCGAGCATCGCGTCGGCGGGGACGAGGACGGGGTCGGCGAACACCGTGGACGTCCCGCTGCCGTACGGCCCCGCACCTTGGGGCCTGGCCGGCACGAACAGGTCCGGGGCGTGCGCCGGAACGCCCCACAGCGTGAGACCGTCGGACGCGGCGAGCGGACGCGAGGACCACACATAGCTGTCGGCCTCCCCGGCCGCCACCACCCGGTGCTTGCGGCCCCGCAGCGCGACGACGTCACCGGACCGCACGGCACTGGAGTGCGGCGCGAGCAGGTCGTCCTCCCCCTGCGTCTCGCTCTGCGCCTCCGTCTCCGCCAGGGTGAGGCTGCTCAGATGGCGGCCGGCCGCGATCTCCGTACGCACCCACGAGCCGCCGTACGCCTCGATGACGGCGACCGCCGCGTAGTGGGACCCGAGCACGGCCGCCACGGCTGGGCAGACGCGCGCGGTACGGGCCACCACCTCGGCGGCCTCCGGCAGCCCCTGCCCCCCGCCGCCGTACGACGTGGAGACGGTGAGCCCCAGCAGCCGGGCCCGCCCGAGAGCCGTCACCGCGGCCCGGGGGAACCGGCCCCGCACGGCGGCCAGTTCGGCGGCCGGGGCGACGACGCTGGTCAGGACTTCAGAGAGAGCGGTGCGGTACGACACGGGGCGACCCCCTCGGGAGTGGCTGTTGGACCACTGTTGGACTACTGTCGATCGATGATTGCATACAGTATTCTGCATCCGCGTCTCGGCACCAGAGGTCGGGACGGAGAAATTCCTTGTCACTTCCACGAGGGAGAGAGGGCCCATGCCCGACACACCCGCCGTGACAGCCCACGGCCCCATCGCGCGACCCGCACCGCTCCGCCAGGCCGTCTACGACGCCCTCACCGAGCTGATCATCAACGGCTCCCTCAAACCCGGCCAGCACCTCGTCGAGGCCGAGCTCGCCGAGGAACTCGGCGTCAGCCGCCAGCCGATCCGCGAGGCGCTGCAACGACTCCACACCGCCGGCTGGGTCGACCTGCGCCCCTCGCAGGGGGCCTTCGTACACTCCCCCACGACCGAGGAATGCGCCCAACTACTCAGTGTCCGAGCCCTGTTGGAGACCCGCTCGGCACGGGACGCCGCCCGGCACGCCACCGCGCGCGACGTCACCCGGCTGCGGGAACTCCAGCAGGCCGGTCTCACCGCCCTCGCGGCCGGGGACGCCCGCGCGATCGTGGAGGCCAACGCCGACCTCCACGGCCACATCACGCTCCTGTCCCGCAACGCGGTCCTCGCCGAGCTCATCCCACAGGTCGACCGCCGCGTCCGCTGGTACTACATGCCGATCGCCAAGCCCCGCGGCCAGGACGCCTGGAACGAGCACGCCCTGATCATCCAGGCCATCGCCGACGGCGACCCCGACCTGGCCGAGGACCTCATGCGCCGGCACACGCGGAACACGACCGACTTCTACTGCGAGCAGATCGCCGCGGTGACGGGGTCAGCGCGGAGGGTCGACCTCATGTAGCCGCCCCTTCTTCACGTCGAAGACGAAGCCGCGCACGTCGTCGGTGTGCAACAGGAACGGGTTGGTGCGCACGCGCTGCATGGACTGCCGTACGTCCTGGTCGACGTCCCGGAAGGACTCCACCGCCCAGGCCGGGCGCTGGCCGACCTCCATCTCCAGCTCGGTGCGGAAGTCCTCGGTGATCGCCTCCAGACCGCAGCCGGTGTGATGGATCAGGACGACGCTGCGGGTGCCCAGCTTGCGCTGGCTGATGGCGAGGGACCGGATCACGTCGTCGGTGACCACCCCGCCGGCGTTGCGGACGGTGTGGCAGTCGCCGAGCTCCAGACCGAGCGCGGCGTGCAGGTCGAGACGGGCGTCCATGCACGCCACGACGGCCACACCGAGTACCGGGCGGGCATCCATGCCGGGGTCGGTGAACCCGTTGGCATAGTCCCGGTTGGACTTCACGAGCTGGTCGGTGACCGACATCAGATCACCCCCTGCGTCTTGAGCAGCGGCAACTCGTCCAGGGTCAGGCCGAGTTCATGGACGTAGACGTCCTCGTTGTGTTGGCCGAGGAGGGGTGAGGGGGTGATGCGGGTGGGTGAGTCGGAGAGTTTGAGGGGGTTGCCCACGGTGGTGTAGGCACCGCGTTCGGGATGCTCGACGGTCACGACCATGTCGTTCGCGGCGAGTGAGGCGTCCTCGATGATCTCCCTGGTCGACAGGATCGGCCCGCAGGGAATGTCGTGCGCGTTCAGCAGCTCCAGCACCTGCCACTTGGGCAGAGTGATCGTCCACTCCTCGATCAGCTGGAACATCTTCGCCAGCTTCGGCAACCGCGCCTGCGGAGTCGCCCACTCGGGATCCTCGGCCAGCTCCGGACGGCCGATCAACTCACTCAGAGGCTGCCAGCCGACCGGCTGGACGATCACGTACACATAGTCGTTGGG
>NZ_JBIUCI010000042.1:0-11872 GCF_044593635.1 Streptomyces sp. NPDC051913
GCCGCATCGCCCGCTTCCTGGCCGACAGCCGCCTCACCGGCGAACACGCACTCGCCCAGCGACTGGCCCGCGCCGTCGAGGAGGGCGACCTGCCCGCAGGCACCGACCCGCAGGCACTCGCCCGCTACGTCATGGTCGTCAGCGAAGGCAACGCCGTACACGCGGCCGCCGGCGTGCCTCGCGCAGCCCTTCACACCACCGTCGACATCGCCCTGCAGGCGGTACCTCGATCGCACACTGGCGTCCCGGCCTGAGAACGGTCCGGTATCCGCCCCCGCCAACTCCACATGTCGGCACCGGAATCACTCCCTGAAGTCGCTGAGCCCGTGACGAGACGGGGGCGCGCCACAGACCGCAACAAAGCACCGTCCTGCGAGGAACACCGTGCAGCAGACTGGGCGCCGACCCCCTACCGCGACCTCGCCCGAAGCGCCGACGGCGAAGGAGCCAACTCGCTCGATCTCGTCGCGAGGAGCCTGCCGACAGTCAACGGCTGCAGCTCGCCGCGGGAGCCGGCCACTGGGGCGCCGCCTACTGCCTGCACCTACACCTGCACTCTTCGCCCTCGGCGAGACCCGCGAGGCACACCAGTGGCTGCAGGAGGTCACCGATGACGTCCTCGACTCCGAAGCCGCGTCGAGTCCCAGTTCTTGCAGGGAGCGGCCTACAGGCTCGGCAGCGGGGCCGTGACCCTGCTCATCCTGTGGTGGGAGACCCGGCACTGATGCCTGTGGTGGGCCCCGTCTGAGGGCCCACCACGTCCTGGGCAACCCGCCGTTCGCACTCCACTGGTCGGCGGAGTCCCGTGCCAGCAGAACCTCAGGCAAGTCCGAGCCCGGCAGCGGACCGGACGGCCAGGAATCCTGGATGGCACCGCACAGCGTGCACGTGCAGTGCCGCCTTCTCGGCAACATCCAGGGACAGCCCTCAGTGTGGGCGCACCCGACAGTGCCGCGAAGGGAAGGTGTAGGACGCCTCGGTCAGCCCTGCGTCGACCGTCCGCTCGAGGTCACGAGGCGTCCGGCCAGTTCCTCAGCGTGTCGTCTGTTGCTTCGTCGGGTGAGGGTGATGCAGGCCCCCGGGCGCCCGCGGTCGCCGATCCATTCCGTGAACTTGGCGTCGGCTTCGGCCTGGTCGCCCCATCGGCCCTGCATCGTGATCCGGCCGGACGGTCACCTCGCCGCGAAAGCCGATGGGCGGCTGGTCAGCGGTGGTAGCGGCGCGTACGTCTCGACCCCGTGTACGACGAACCAGAACTGGCGGCTCTGATCGTCGACGTGGCCGGCCGCGCCGGGACGTCGTGGGCCGCTCATCGCGGACTGGGTTGGGCCTGGTCCGTATCGAGGGCAGACGGTGGCGGCTCCTGACGTCGCTCTCACGGCGGGTTTTGGTCCGGTAGGTCTGCATGCGTGACGCGAGGGGAACTGGCCCACACGGAGAGGCAGTTCATCGTGCCGTACTTGCCGACCGGAGCGCGCGGCCGGGGGAGAGCTTTGCAGGGCTATGCCCGGACGTCCCGGTTGCCGGTCAGGGATGGATGTTCTCCAGGTCCTCGAGAAGGCTGGGGTGCTTGGGTTCCCAGCCGAGTGCCTGCCGGGTGTAGGTGCTGGAGGAGGGCTGGTCGCTCGCGAAGATCTGGCCGAGGGGGCCGAAGGTCTCCGCCGAAAGCGGCTCGACCGGCAGGCCCAGTCGTCGGCCGATGACTGCGGCGATGTCGTGGACCTTGTCCCCCTCGTCGGCCACGGCGTGCCAGGAGGTACCCGCTTCGGCGTGTTCCAAGGCGAGCCGGAAGAGAACTGCTGCGTCGAGGGTGTGCACGGCCGGCCAGCGTTGGGTGCCGTCGCCCGGGTAACCGGACACTCCGGTTCGGCGAGCGATACCTGTCAACAGGCCGGCGAATCCACCGGAGCCCTGGTTGTGCACCGTGCGCGGCAGGCGTACGGCACTGCTGCGGACCCCACGCGACGACAGGCCCAGGACCGACGTGACCGCACGGCCGCGACCGCCGACCGGCCCTTCGGTCATCAGCGGGTCGGCTTCGGTGGAGGCGCGGCCGGGTACCTGGGGCGTACCCGAGCAGGTGACCAGGGGGCGGTCGCTGCCGGCGAGTGCCTCGCCGAGGGCTGCGAGGGCGGCGCTCTCCTCCGCGACCGCCCTGGCGAGGGCGTCGGGGCTGCTGAAGTCGTTGGCGAATGCCAGGTGGATCACTCCGTCGGCCCGGGCGGCGCCGGCGCGCAGCGTGTCCAGGTCCGCGAGGGCACCGAGGAGGGGCTCGGCACCGGCCGCGGTCGCGGCCTGCGCGGATGCGTCGGAGCGGGTCAGTGCGAGGACGGTGTGGCCGTTGTCGAGCAGTTCGGCGACGACGGCTGAACCGATCAGACCGGTGCCGCCGGTGACAAGAACGCGCATGGGAAACTCTCCCAGAGGTGATGGGACTCTTGTCCCATCACTCTAGCGCAGTGATGGGACAAGAGTCCCATCACCTAGAATGGTGACCATGGGCAGATGGGAACCGGGCGCACGCGAACGTCTCGTCATGGCTGCCGTCGACCTGTTCACTGAGCAGGGGTACGACGCCACGACGGTCGCGCAGATCGCCGAGCGCGCAGGAGTCACCAAGAGCACCTTCTTCCGGCACTTCCCCGACAAGCGTGAGCTGTTGGTGGCCGGACAGGAGACGCTGAGCCGACTGCTGACCGAGGGAATCGCCGACGCACCCGCTGACGCCAGCCCGCTCGAGGCGGTGGCCGCCGGCCTGGAGCGCGCGTCGAGCGTGATGGGCCCCATGAGTCGCGAGCTCGCGCCTCGCCTGAAGGCGGCTGTCGCTGCCAGCGCCGAGCTCCAGGAGCGTGACGCCCTCAAGAGCGTCAGCCTCGCGGCCGCGATGACGACCGCTCTCATCGCCCGCGGCACACCCGATCCGACCGCTGCTCTGGCGGGGGAGCTGGGGGTCCTCGCTTTCAAACGGGGATACGCCCAATGGTCCGAGGGTGACCGTGACGGCAAGGACGAGCTCGCCGGGTACACCTTGGCGGCCCTGGACGAATTGCGTGCAGCGAGCGCTTCGCTGGGCTGACCGGCAATCTCACTCGCCGGGCACGCAACTGTGCCGTAGCCAGTTTCAAGAAGCGTCAACAAGCAGAGCCGAGGCATAAGGCGGGGTGAAGTTGCGCCGCAGTTGCGTGTCGACGGGGCCCAGCCGCAGGACCGCCGCGGCGGGCGCAACAAGTACTTCCAGTTCACCGCGATCCACGACCGCACTCGCCTGCGCTTCCTGCGCATCTATCCATCGTTCAACCAGGCCACCGCCATCCAGTTCCTGGACTACGTCGTCCAGCGGCTGCCGTTCCAGGTCGAGGTCATCCAGACCGACAACGGCGCTGAGTTCCAGTCAGCCTTCCACTGGCACGTCCTGGACAAGGGCATCGCCCACACCTACATCAAGCCCCGAACTCCCCGCCCAACGGGAATGTTGAACGCTCGTACCGCATCGACGCCGAGGAGTTCTACGGGCTCCTGGACGGCGTCGTCATCGACGACGCCGGGGTCTTCAACGACAAGCTGCGAGAATGGCTGCACACCGACCTGGCCCCGCACAATGTGCTGATCGACAACAGGGCTCACGTCATCGACTGGGCATGGCCCACGCAGGGCGCGGCATTCATCGACTCCCACGTCCTGGCCATCCGCCTGATGCAGGCCGGGCACACGGCCGAGCAGGCAGTGAACTGGGTGAGCCGCGTCCCGTCATGGCGCAAGGCACCCCGGACGGCGCTCGTTGCCTTCTCCGCCGCGTCAGTGCGCAGTTGGCGGGAGATCGCGCAGGCAGACCCTCAGCCCTGGAAGGTCGCCATGGCCGGGCATGCCGCGGAGCTGAAGGCCTACTTCCTCATGAAGTCGGACTGACGATCTGAGGGGCGCCGGTGCAGTTGTGGGGGCGCCGGTCTGATGTAAGTGCGGTGTTGTTGTCTGTGGCGAGTGCGGGAACTCGCCGGGCCGGTGCGGGTCTAGGCATTCCACTGGGGCGGCTTGCGCAAGGTGGCGTGGACGTCGCGCTCCATCCGCTCGGCGGTGCGACGTCAATGTCACTGGCCGACGACGTCAGCCGATGACGTTGTCGAGTTTGTCGGCGAGGGTGTCGGCCTCGTGTGGGGTGAGTTCGACGACGAGTCGGCTGCCGCCTTCGAGGGGCAGGCGCATGACGAGGCTCTGCCCCTCGTCGGTGACTTCGAGCGGGCCGTCGCCCGTGCGCGGTCTGATCCCGGCCCGGAGGCTCAACGACTGGGTGGTGTCACTGTCGTTGCTTGGGTTTCTGAGTTGCTCGGCGAGGGCGCCGGCCTCGTCCGTGGTGAGGTCGACCACGAGCCGACCGCCGGTGTCGAGCGGCACCCGTATGACGATGCTGTAGGGCTCGATGCCCTCCTTCTCGGTGACTTGGAGTGGGCCGTCGCCCGCCCGCGGCTCGAGCCTGGCGCGCGGCTGCAGGAATCCAACGCCGTTGAGGGACAGTGCCTGCGTCAGGTTGCTTTCGGTCTTGACTGCGCACGTCCCCAGAGCGGGTGTCGCGGTGGCGGAAGGCGCTAGGACGAGCGTGGCCCCCAGAACCAACGATGAGGCGACGAGCGAGGTGACGGCATTAAGCCGGATACGCCGGGCCATGATGGATGTCCTCCCTCGCGATGAATGCAGGGCGCTGCGGAAACACGGAGGCAAATCGCTGCGCTGGCGCTCGGGGATCCTTCCAGCCGCAACGCGACAACGGATGTACGGCCGCTGCGCCGCTGGGGCGCCGAGCTGCTCGGAAAGGCGCCGCTCCATTCATCCTCACCCTCCCCGACTCGGGTGTCGACCGGACAGCCGGGCGAGCCAGTCTGACGGGCAGTGCGGGGCGTCCTCACATGTGAAGAACAGATCGATGACGACTGAGGAAATGTCGGGCCCGAAGGCGAGGTAGGTGCCGTCGCAGCCGTGCTCACCGGGCGACCTGGCGGCGTGGTTCCCGATGGTCCGGGTGCGCCGGTATTGGTCATCGACCCGGCCCCCGGGGAGTGCGTCGGCTGCTGCTTCGTCGATGACCCGGAGGTGCCGCGCTGCTGCGCCTTCTGCCAAGCGGCGAGTTCGGCGGCCTGCTGTGCTGCGTCGATGCGCGGGGGATGCGGCCGCCGGGCGCTGACGCAACGTGGTGGGTGCTGGGGGCCGTGTCCATGATCGACGGCGCAGTCACCGTGGCTTTGTCCGGCAAGGTGGCGTAGATCTTCAGCCGCTCGGGGTGGCGGTCGGCGGGCTGGTTCAAGCGCAGGGCGGGGCTGGCCTCGTCGATGGTGAGCCGTCGCAAACTTCGGCTGCAAGTCGGTGAGTTCGGCTGTCTGGGAGTGCGTGCCTGGCTCCCTCGCGGCTCGTCGGCGAATGCGTCGGACTTCTCCTGGGCGTTCGTCACCGTGTTCGCCACCGGCAAGCACCTCGTGGACGACGTCGTCGCCCGTGTTTCTGTGAGAGGGGCGGTCGGTGCCTGGCAACTCGTCCCGTCCGGCCCGGAAGTGGCGGCTGGGCTTGCGGAGCGTGCTCCGGGCTTGCAGGCTTCGCTTCCTACCAGAGGTAAGGAACGCCAATCATGATCCTCCCGAAGGTCAGGGATCTCCGTTTCGTGACGATCCGCCGCGGTGGCACCCTCACTGATGCGGACCACCGTCTCCTGGCGCTGTGGGCGGCGGCCTGCGCGGAGCACGTTCTTGGGCTGTTCGAGTCGGCCCGGCCCGAGGATCCGCGGCCGCGTGAGGCGATAGAGCATGCGCGTGCCTGGGTGCGTGGCGAGGTCAAGATGATGCAGGCTCGTGCGGCGGGCGGTCATGCGATGGGTGCGGCCCGTGATCTGCGTGGCGCGCCGCGGCATGCGGCCTATGCCGCGGGTCAGGCCGCGGTGGTGGCGCATGTTGCTGCGCACGAGCTGGGTGCGGCGGCCTACGCGATCAAGGCGGCGCGTGCTGCCGCGCTACAGGGTGAGAATGAGGCCGCGGGGCGCGTGGAGTGCCAGTGGCAGCGCGACCAGCTTCCGGAAGGAATCCGCGAACTCGTGCTGGACGACCAGCGGCTGCGCAACGGTATCTGCTGGTCGGTCTTTGACTGCTGAGGCGGATCCGCCGGCACGGTGCCGGAGAAGGCGACGCTCACTGGCGATCGGCCCCGCCGGAACACCCATCGGCGGGCGTGGCCGTCAGAGTTCATCGGCATCGTGAACGCCGCCCTTCGTCGGCATTTTCAACGCCGTGTAACAAGGGGGGTGACGGCCAGGGGTGGCGGAGAGGCCGTGCGGGTTTCGTTCCAGAGGTGGAAGGACACCATCGGTTCCTCCAGGTTCTCAGTCAAGTAGGCAGGGTCTTGCCGTAGTAGGGGTTGTTGCTGCCGAACAACGTGGACGGGCTGGCTTATAGCACATCGAGTGCTTTGTTGTCTTTGGCTTCGATCAGCCTCGAAAGCATGGTTGGTTCCAGTGGCTACTGCGACGATGCGCGTGTCCACCGACGGGGTGGCAGTACCGGAAGGACACACAATGAAGCGCATCCTTGCCTCACTTGGCGCCGCGGCGGTGCTGACGGCCGGCGCGGTCGTCCTGACGCCGGTGAGCGCGTCGGCGGCGAGCGGTTGCTGGGGCGACGCGGGACAGAAGTCGTTCGACGGAAAGACGTACACCGCCCGCTACTGTCACAACTACCTGGGTGACGTTGTCGGTTTCTACAGCACGGACGACACCGGCTATCTGTACGCCGGCGACAACTGGTTCGTCTGCCAGAAGCAGGCGGGCGACAACGAGCCGGTCGGCGACGCCCTCAACAACTGGTGGCTCTACACCCAGGGCGATGACGTCTACTCCCGCGACGGCTGGGGCTGGTTCCCTGCGAACAAGGTCTCGGGCGGCAACAACTACGAGCCCATCCCGGGTCTGGCCGTGTGCTGACGCCCGTTCGACGTGAGTCTGCTGCCTGCTGCTGTCCGGAGGGAGGCGTTTGCGGAAGCGTCACGCTTCCCGGGTGAGTTCTACGGGTGTCTGACCGCTCGGCGCGACGAGTTGTTCGATTTCGCCGACGCGGTGCTGTGGGCGGAGGGGGCGGTGACGTCCCCGGTGGATCTGGCGCTGCTGCCCGAGCATCGTCGTGGGCATGGAGCGATGTACGGGGGATGAACACCGGTCGGATCGACATCGGACGGCTGCGGACCGCTGGGCCTGGCTCGTGATCGTCGTCCGCACCCGGCTCCGGCTCGGCCGGCCGCTGGTCGTAGACCTCCGCCGGCTCTGGGGGAGACGCGCCGCCCTCTGCGGCTCATCCCGGTCCGGGTCCGCCGGGGGTTGAGGAGCATCCGTGTCCACCTGGCTTGTCCGAGCCGTGTGCCCGAACTCAGAGGCCTCGGTCTCGGACGGCCACCCGGCGCCAGGAACAAGCATCGGGCACGCCGATACAGCTCGTTCGCCTCACTCAGGAGCCGCACGAGATCCTCGTCGTGGCGGGCCGGTGCCGCGGCGGCGAGGTCGAGGCGGCGCTAAGTCGTCGTCATCGCGAGCAGTATCCCTCGGTTGGGGTGCGGCTGCAGACATCGCACTCATCGCCGTTGTGCAGGAGCACGCCGGGGCCCTCCGGTGGCGACGGGGGAGGGGTGTGTAGGTGATCCGCACATCCTCGGTTCACCTGCGTCCGAGGAGACCGTGTGTGAGAGACGTCGCGTCGGCCAAGATCTGCAAGATCTGCGGGGGCCATGTCGGGCCAGGTGTTCGCCGTCGCGACAGCCGCGTGGAGCTTTCGCGTCATCAGGGCGACCGAGCCGCGCTGGACAGGTGCTTCGCCCAGTTCGCCCCGCCCCGCACCTTGGACTGTGCGGCACTCTTGCGCTCCTGCGTCGCGCGTCGACCGCAGCGCGGCCGAACTCCGGTCGCCAGCCGTCCTGTGCTGCCTCGTAGGCGAGGCGAAGGAGGCCGGTGGGCTAGTGCTGGCGATCCGCTGGTGAGTGTGGCCGACGTCGCGTACAGGACACCGCGCGCAAGGAACGATCGGCTCCGCCGGTCCGTACTATCTCTACGTCAAGGCATTCTTTGGCCATTGCGCGGCCTCCGGCGTCGCCGCAGATCAAGCGCTGCCGCTGCGGACGGGCTTGCAGGCCCTCACTGCGGCCGCGAACTGAGGAAAGGTCAGCACCATGTCCCAGAGCACGACTGCCAGTACGGAACTGTCCTCGCACTACGTCGCCCAGGTGAGTGGCGACCTCGAACGCAATCTGAAGGAGCAGGAACGTATCGGTGCGGAAATCGCCGCTCTGCAGGAGCAGTTGGCGGCCGTCCGGCAGGACCACACCATGCTGGTCAACATGCAGCAGGCGCTCGGTATCGCGGCAACACCAGTTGAGCCGGCCGTCGTGCCCGGCAGTGCGGTGCCCTCTCCCCGGCAGACGGATGGCGCCCCCAAGCGAAGGGCGCGGAAGACCACCGCCGTACGGGAAGGCGCAGCGCCCCGGCAGCCGGCCGGCACAAAGGCCAAGGCCGCAGGTACGGCAAAGACGGGGCCCACTTTGGTGGAACTGATCCGCAGCCATCTTGCCGAGCAGAGTGAGCCACGCTCCGCCGCGGAGATTTCCACCGCGCTCGGCCAAGCCCATCCCGACCGCGACATCAAGACCAAGGTCGTGCGCGTCACCCTCGAAGGGCTCGTGGCCAAGAGCCAGGCACAGCGCACCAAGCAGGGCACCTCGGTGTTCTACACCGCCCCCGACGCACCGCAGGCAACCGCCGAACTCCAGGGCGGAGAGCAGCCCGAGGACACTGACGGCTGAGGCCCTCGGGCAGCAATCGGCGACACCGCGGTGAGAGCCGACGCCGCGATACGCCTGCTCCGCGCGCGTCGTCGAGATCGCCCAGTGCATGGCCCGCCTGATCGCCACCGATCCCGTAGCCAGCCACAAGTGCGGGAGCCCTTCCTGGAAGAGATCCGGCTGGACAACGACCGCGGCCGCATCGGCCAGTTGCACACCCAGGTCGACGGGGGGTGGGGCAAAATGTAGCCCAGGCCATGCGGCGCGCGGTTGGCCATTATCAGAAATCCGGCGTCGCCGGCCCCGCGCTCATCGTCACCCAGGTCGGCGACGAACCCTGGGACAAGGCCCAAGTCCGTTCCCTGCTGCAGAACACCGGCTCCCTCAGGGTGTTCTGGCTGTTCGTCGGGTTCGGCCGCGGCAAGCTCGCCTTCTACAAAAGCCTCAACGCCTCCGCCCCGGCCACCTTCACCAACGTCGCCTTCTACGACGCCAGCAAGAATCCGGGAGCAGTACCCGGCGGGCGGTTCGACACCGGCCTCCTCGACGCGTTCGCCACCTGGATGCGCCCCTAAGCACAGGCCCACCGACGGCGTTCAACCCTGGCGGCCACGAAATCCCACAGCCGTGTTCTTTCATAGGCGCCCAACGGCGCCCTCGAAGGCTCCGTGCGCCGAGCCCTCACCGCGTCACGAGTGTGGCTGCTGCGGCTGCGCGCCCCGTCCGTCCGGCGACCCATCGGAGCAACTGGTGCCCATCCCTGCACTCCCGCCGCATGCCGAGCGCCTGCGCAGCGCCATCAATTCCTCTCAGGCCGTACCCGACTTGCGCCGCTACTTCGGCATCACACTGGCGCCGGGTGAGCGGCCCTTCACGGGAAGCCGTTTCGAGCACCTGGGGCGTGGTGGAGACGGGCCGTCAGCTGTGGACGTGGTGACGGCCGATGACCTCATCGCCGTACAGACGCTGTCGGTCACGCTTCCGCGCAGGCCTGCCTGGACCTGCTCGAGGGCTGGCTGGGAGAGGAACTGTCCGCGCTGCTGAGCCGCATCCCCGCCGATGTGGACATGGCAGCCGTCGATGCCGCCGACCTGTCACCCGGATCGCCCGCCGACACCGCCTGGCACCTGCTCACCGACCAGCACGGCATCGGCTGGGTGACCGCCGGCAAACTCCTCGCTCGCAAGCGCCCGCGTCTTCTGCCCGTCTACGACCAGGTCGTGCGCTGCTTCCTCGGCCGCCCCACGTCGTTCTGGCTCGGCCTGCACACCGCCCTGCGCGCTGATGAAAGCGCCCTGCATCACGCGCTGCTGACGCTGTGCCAGAGGGCAGGTGTTACAGAGACCGTCAGCGCACTGCGGTGCGGCGGCGGTCACGAAGTCGGGGCGGCCGGACGCCATGAACCGCCACCCCGGCCCTCGGAGGGACCGGTGAGCGTGGTCATGCTGTCGGCCGTGGGCGGGGCCGTGCTGACTGGGCGGCCTGGCGGTGTGCTGCTGGATGATCCTGGTGTGCCGGTACTGAACGTCGGTCCTAGCCCTGGGAAGTGTGCCGGCCGCCGTGGTCGGTGGTTGGCGAGTCGTCGCGTCGGGCGGGGAGGTGGCGGTGGGGCTTGCGGGCGTGCTCCGGATTTGCTGTCGGGGTACTGGCTCACGTACTCAGGTCGGTACAGGCTCAAATACAAAGATCCAGGCGCCTCAACTGAGCTGCAAGAGGTGGGTGGTGGGGCCGCCCGATGAGGGAGTCTGTGGACCGCTCCGAGTGGTCAAGGACGCCTACGGCGGCGCTCCGCGCTGGGCTCCGCGGTCGGCGCTGAGGTAGATGAACACGGGGATGCCCGCGATCTCGGCGCAGTGCAGGCCTTCGCCGTCGGGGCTTTCCTGCGGCTGGAAGACCGCCTGGCTGGTGGGTCTGACCTGTGTACGTCGGTGTGCCCGCGTGCCGCACTGTGCTGGTCGTGGCAGCCGCCTACGATCGGGGCATGTGGAGACCCAGTCGGGCGGTCCTGCACCGTCTCTCGGCCCGGTCCCGTCTCTCCAGGCAGCGTTTGCCCCCTGCACCGCAGGCGCCGGCGCCACACCAGGGGTGGCTGGCGTGGGCGGGTGTGGTGACTGCGGTCATCGCGGCCCTGGGCGCGCTGGTCTTCAATGCGTTGTCGGCGGCCTCGACAAGCAGGCAGATCGAGGTCACCCGTCAGGGACAGGTGACTGAGCAGTTCAGCAACGCGGTCGAACAACTCGGCGACGGCGGTATCGACGTCCGCCTGGGCGGGGTCTACGCCCTGGGGCGAGTGATGCACGATTCGCCGGCGGACCAGGCGAGCATCGTCGACGTGCTCTCGGCTTTCGTACGCAACAAGGCCGGTGCGATCCGGCAGCCCGATCTCGGTGCCTCGTCCGCAAGGGTCGCCCGCCGACAGCCGGGCACCGACCTGCTGGCTGCTTTGAGTGTGCTTGCGCGCCGCAGCCCGAAGCACGACGCCCCGGGGCAGCGCATTGACTTGAGGCGCACGAACCTGAGCGGCTTCGATCTGCCCGAGATGGATCTGCATGACGCCGATCTGAGCGGTTCAGACCTGCGTGGCGCGATCCTGGTCGGTACCGATCTCTCAGGCGCTCAGCTCGACTTCGCGAACCTGGCCGGTGCCGACATGACTCTCGCCGATCTTCGCGGCGCGATGATGTGGGGAGCGAACCTCAAGAAGGCCAACCTGGATGGTGCAGACCTGGAGAATGCACGAGCGCTGAATCTCACGGGAGCGCATGTCACCGAGGACACGATCGGCGTGCGTTGAGCTTGTTCCTCGGGTGACTGCGTGGTGCGGCTGACGGGCGGGGCTGAACACCATGACTGGGTTGGTGGCATGTTGCCTGGCGGGCGGGTCGTCGCGGTTGCCTCGTCCGGGAGTGCGAGCGGAGCGCTGTGGTATTGCTCGGTGCTGAATAGCAAGTGTGTCTGGCTTGAAGCTCTCCCCTTCCTTCGCAAGCTCAGGAAGGGGATTCCTGTCTACCTTGCGGCGACGGGTTTGACGGTTGTATCCGCCCTGCGACCGCGCCTTCCGGCGGCCGGGACTGCCACG
>NZ_JBIUCI010000043.1:0-6973 GCF_044593635.1 Streptomyces sp. NPDC051913
CGCGGTGCCTACACCACCGTGGGCAACCCCCTCAAACTCTCCGACTCACCCACCCGCATCACCCCCTCACCCCTCCTCGGCCAACACAACGAGGAGATCTACATCGGTGAACTCGGGCTGGGTGACGCGGAATTGCGGCTCCTGAAGACAAGCGGGGTGATCTGACGTGACGTGAGTGAGCGAGGGGCCGAGCGACGGTGCGCGTCGGCGAGGCCCCGGGACCCGTGTGCGCACGAAAGGCATTTGGACAGGGGGCGCTGGCCAGATCTTTCGACGCAAGGAGTGCTTGACCAAGATGACAACCATCGACTACTCGACGTCCGTCCCTTATCGGGAGGTGACGGACCGCAATGGCCGTGTGTATCGCATCGGAGAGTCCGATGTCGACATCATGGGCCGCCGGCGCAGGTGGATGGTCCTTCTGCCGTGGGTGGGCATGATGGGCATCAGCTCCGCCGAGTACGCGTTCACGTCGGCGGAGGACACCCTCCACGAGGCTCATCTGTGGAGCAGCGGGCACATCTTCTGGCTGATGGGCGTCTGGGTGTTCTTCCAGGCCGCCGTGGCCTTTCCCGCCGGGCAGTTGCGTGAGAGCGGCAAACTGCCCGCCCGTACGGCGATGATGCTCGGCGCCGTGGGCACGATGCTCGGCTATCTGTCGCTGGCGTTCGCGCCGAACGTGCTCGTGGCCTACTTCGGCTTCGGCATGTGCAGCGGTATCGGCGCCGGTCTCGTCTACGCGACCTGCGTCAACATGGTCGGCAAGTGGTATCCGGAGCGCAAGGGCGGCAAGACCGGCTTCGTCAACGGCGGTTTCGCCTACGGCTCGGTGCCCTTCGTGTTCCTGTTCACCTCGTACATGGACCTGAGCAACTACCAGACGGTGCTCGCCTGTGTGGGTGTCGGACTGTGCCTGGTCGTGGCGTCGGCCGGCTGGTTCTTCAAGGACCCGCCGAAGAACTGGTGGCCCGCGCACGTCGACCCGCTGAAGGTCACCGACGACCCGAAGATCCGCCGGGCGCTGGAGAAGAACCCGCCGTCGCCCAAGCAGTACACCCCCAAGGAGGCCTCTCGTCAGCCCGTTCTGTGGATGATGTGGTTCTGCCTGCTGTGCACGGCCGGCATCAATATCTTCGGCATCGCCTTCCAGGTGCCGTTCGGCAAGGACATGGGCTTCGCGGGCGGGATCGTGGCCACCGCGATGTCCCTGAAGGCCATCGTCAACGGCACCGGCCGTGGCGTCATCGGCTGGATATCCGACCGCTACGGACGCCGCAACACGCTGATCATCGTGTGTCTGGTGCTGGGCAGCGCGCAGTTCGGCGTGCTGGTCTCGGGCCAGATGGGCAGCATGCCGTTCTTCCTCTTCTGCTCCATGGTCTCCGGCTTCGGCGGCGGCGCGATCTTCCCGCTGTTCGCGGCCATGACGGCGGACTACTTCGGTGAGAACAACAACGCCTCCAACTACGGCATGGTCTACAGCTCGAAGCTCATCTCCGGTCTGGTGGGCTCCGGAATGGGCGCGATCGTCGTCGACGCATGGGACTACGAGGGCGCGTTCGTGCTGGCCGGCTCCATCGGTCTGTGCTCGGCCGTGCTCGCCGTGTTCCTGAAGGCGCCCGGCACACCGAGGACCAGCCGCGGTATCGCCCCCAACCCCCAGCCGCTCGGCGAGGAAATGGCCTGACACGGAGGAATTGCCCAGCAATGACGGCGGATCCCATCGCAACGAACAGCTCGACCGACTCCCCCGACGCCGCACACCGTCCCTACCGAGAAGTGACCGACGCGCACGGCCGTGTCTTCCGCGTCGGTGAGACCGACCGCGACATCCTCGGTCACTCCCGCAAGCTCATGGTGTATCTGCCGTGGATCGCCATGATGGCCATCAGTGTCTTCGAGTACGCGTACGGCTCGGCGGAGGACACCCTGTCCCACGCCCATGGCTGGACGCAGAGCAACACCTTCTGGATCCTCAGCGTCTGGGTCTTCTTCCAGGCCGGTATCGCCTTCCCGGCGGGCTGGCTGCGGGAGAAGGGCTTGCTGACGGCTCGTCAGGCCATGTACACCGGCTCGGGTCTGTGTCTCATAGGGTTCCTCGCCCTGTCGCATCTGGGCAACGTCTGGCTGGCGATCCTGGGCTTCGGCGTCGTCGGGGGCATCGGCGCCGGGCTCGTCTACGCGACCTGCATCAACATGGTCGGCAAGTGGTTCCCCGAACGCCGGGGAGCGAAAACGGGGTTCGTCAACGGCGGCTTCGCGTACGGGTCACTGCCGTTCATCTTCATCTTCAACTACGGCTTCGACACCGCGAACTACCACCGGGTCCTGGACCTGATCGGCTGCTACATCATGATCGTGGTCTTCGGGTCCGCGTTCTTCTTCAAGGATCCGCCGAAGAACTGGTGGCCCGCGGACATCGATCCGCTGACGTACGCGGGCACCGGGAAGAACGCGACGAGCCTCGCCAAGAACCCTCCGGCGGCGAAGCAGTACACGCCCAAGGAGGCCATCAGGACCGGCATGCTCCCCCTGATGTGGGTGTCCATCGTGATGACCGCGGGGGTGTCGATCTTCGGGATCTCCTTCCAGGTCGACTATGCGAAGGAGGTCGGCTTCGGCCCGTTGGTGGCGGCCTCCTCGATGGGTGTCATGGCGGTCATCAACGGCATCGGCCGCGGTGTGGTGGGCTGGCTGTCCGACAAGTGGGGTCGTAAGCCGACCCTGGTGTTCGTGATCGTCGTCCTGGGCCTGGCCCAGTTCGGCGTGATCTGGGCCGGTGATGTCAGGAGCGAGTCCCTGTTCCTGTTCTTCGCCTTCCTCTCCGGCTTCGGCGGCGGCGCCTTCTATCCGCTCTTCGCGGCGCTCACACCGGACTACTTCGGGGAGAACTACAACGCCACCAACTACGGCCTGGTGTACAGCGGCAAGCTGATCAGCGGCCTGTTCGGCGGCGGTCTCGGCTCCATGGTGGTCGCCGCCTGGGGCTACGACGGGGCGTACGCCCTGGCCGGTGCCGTCTCCATGCTGGCGGCGGTGCTCGCCCTGCTGCTGCGGCAGCCGGGCCGGACGCCGGTGCCGAGGCCGGAGCCCGTGGCGTAACGGCACGCGCGCGTGAGGAGGCCCTCCCCGGGAGCAGTCGGCGGGGAGGGCCTCCTCAGGTCGCTCCGGGGTCCCTCAGCACTTCTCGCGCAGTGAGTGCAGATAGGCGCTGGAACGACGGGCGAACGTGAACGACTCGGTGGGCTGGTCGTGTTCGGCCTGCCAGTGGTGGGCCAGGCGTTCACCGCGCAGCCGGGTCACGGCGGAGAGGAAACGCTGGTAGTCGATGTCGCCGTCGCCGACGTCGGTCATGCGGTAGCCGTAGGTGTCGGCCGGGTCGCTGACGCCGTCCTTGACATGGAACAGCGGGTAGCGGTGGGGCTGCCTGAGGACGTAGTCCAGCGGCTCGAAGGGGGCCGGGCTGCCGTCGGGGCGCCGGGAGAAGCGGAACTGGCCCGAGTAGGCCCAGAAGATGTCCATCTCCAGGAACACCAGGTCGGGGTCGGTCTCGGCGAGCAGGACGTCGTAGAGGCGGACCTTGGGGTTGTCGGTGGCGAAGGAGAACTCCTCCGAGTGGTTGTGCTGGTAGAACTTCATGCCGCGCGCCTTGGCCGCCGCGCCGTAGGTGTTGAAGTCCTCCGCCGCTCGCTTCCAGGCATCGACGGTCGAACCGTGGCGGAACGGGCCGGAGGCGGTACCGATGTGCTTGAGGCCGAGTGCCTGGGCGTCGTCGAGGACCTTGGTGAGGTTGTCGGCGAAGGTGTAGGCGCTGGGGTCGTCGGCGTAGTAGCCGACGTGGCTGCCGATCGGGGTCAGCCCATGGTCCCTGGCCAGCCGCTTGAGCTGGGCGAGGGTGATGGGGCCGGCCGAGCCCTGAGTGTAGCCGGCGAACTCGACCTCGTCGTAGCCGTACTTCTCGAGTTCGGCGAAGACGGGGGCGAAACCGAGGGTGGAGACCTTGTCGCGCAGGCTGTAGAGCTGGATGCCGAGACGGCCGGGCGGCAGGACGGGCCGACCGCGCCCGGCCGCGGCAGCGGACTCGGTGGCGGCGGTCGCCGGGGTGGCGGCGCCCAGCAGAGCGGCGGCGGTGGCGCCCGCGGCCACGCCGAGCATGCCTCGTCTGCTGAGGCGGCGGGTGAGCTCGGGATCGGGCTGGGAGAAGCGGCTCATGCGGGGGACTCCTCAGGGTCGGAGGGGGTTGTCAGTGGTGAGTGCTTCACTTGTGGACAGATCGGCCCCTTCGTCGCTGCTGCTGCTACTCACGGGAGTTCCTTCAGGCCGAGGTCGGTCAGCAGGTCGCGGGCGAGGGTGAGTTCGGCGGCGATGCCGTCGGCGAGCTGGGTTCTGGTGCGGGGGCGCAGCTCGGGCGGAAGCGCCTGCCAGGTGTAGGTCTCGACCTCCAGATGACGGGTGAGCGGGTGCGGGCCGCCGACCAGCCGGGTCAGGGCCGCCTTGAGGACGGGGAGTGTGGAGGTGAGGGGTGCGGCGGGGGCCGCGTGCAGGGGGACGTGGAAGTGGGCGCGCCAGGGCGCCCCGTCGGGCAGGACCTCGCCGGCGACTGCCTCGCCGAGGTCGTCGGTGCCGCGCAAGCCCGCGGCGGTGGCGGTCCGGGTCTGGTGCAGGAAGCGGGGTTCGTCGAATGCCGCGAGGGCGGCGCGGACCTCGGGCAGGTGGGGGTGCTCGGCGTGCAGGGCGGCGGACAGCTGCGACTTGACGACGGTGACGCCTGCCGTGGTGAGGGCGTCGATGGCGGTGTGCGGGTCTTCGAAGGAGGTGGCGAGGTGGCAGGTGTCGACGCAGATGCCGATGCGGGGGTGGGCGAGCGCGGTGAGCGGGACGAGGGCGTCGCGGGTGGTCTCGACGATGCAGCCGGGTTCCGGTTCGAGGCCCACACGGACGGAGCGGCCGGTCAACTCCTGTAATGCGTCCAGGCGTTCGGCGAGGGTGCGCAGGGCGTTCTCGGCGCGGTCGGCGTCGGGTGCGGTGCGCCAGGCCAGTGGCAGGGTGGAGACGCTGCCCTCGGTGACGTCCTCGGGGAGGAGGCCGGTGAGGACGCGGGCGAGGGCGGTGGTGTGCTCCAGGCGTTCGGGATCGGCCCAGTCCGGCTTGTAGACGCGGTACTTGACCTCTTCGGCGCCGAACCCTTCGTAGGGAAAGCCGTTGAGGGTGACGACTTCGAGGCCGCGCCGGTCGAGTTCGGCGCGCAGGGTACGCAGGGCGCCCGGGTCGGAGTCGAGGGTGCGGGCGGCGTCGGCGGCCAGCCACAGACCGATGCCGAGGCGGTCGCGGCCGAGGCGACGGCGGACGGGTTCGCAGTGGTCGCGGAGTTGGGCGAGGACGCCGTCGAGGGTCTCGGCGGGGTGGACGTTGGTGCAGTAGGCGAGGTGGACGGTGGATCCGTCGGGATGGCGGAAGCGCATGCCCTACTCGCCTCCGCGCAGGAGGGGCTCCCAGCCGAGGAAGGCCGCGTAGCGCGCCTCGTGGTCGTCGGTGGTGCGGGACGTCGGGTGGATGTGGGGGTCGACGATGCGCATCAGGATTCCTCGCCGTCGGTGCCGCGTGGGCCGGGGGCGGTGGCCGGCGCGGGTGGGGTGGCCGTGGGGTCGGTCAGGGTCAGGACGCGGTGCAGGTCTTCGGGGACGGGACGGCCCGCGGCGGTGCGTTCGGCGGCGTGGTCGCCGAGCATGCGGGCGAGTTCCGCGTCGGCGCGGGCGCGGTGGCCCAGTCCGGCGACCTCGTCGACCGGCACACCGGTGAAGAGGCACTTCAGGACGGCGTGCCGCCACTGGTGGGGGTCGAGGTGCCGGGCGGCGTAGGGGCCGACGGCGGCGGCGACGAGCCGGGTGTCGTTGGTGCGCAGGGCGTCCTCGACGAGCGGCAGCGCGTCCGGGCCCGGCACGAGGTGGGGCAGGGCGTGCAGGACGGCACGGCGTTCGGCGGCGGTGCCCTGCCGGTAGACGCGGGTGAGGGCGAGAGTGTCGGCGCGGGCCGCGCACAGGATCAGCACGCGGGCGGCGTCGGCGTGCTCGGCACCGCAGCGCCGCCCCGCCTCGGCAAGGCGCAGCTCCCACACCGAGATGGGGCCATGGGTACCGGGGTGAGTGGCGGCCTCGTCGAGAGCCTGGTCGAGCCAGGCACGGGCGGTGCCGGCAAGGCGGGAGTCGAGGTGGCGGCGGAGGGCTGGGGGGCGGACATGGACGGGGGCGTAGGAGGGGGGTGGCGGGGTGCTTGCGGAGCGGTGGGTGGGGTTCCTGGTGTCTGCCTCCGGGGTGGTGTGGAGGTGGGTCACGGAGTGCTCCCTTCTGGGGTGGCGGAGGGATCGCCGGGAGGTGGGGCGGGCTGTCGGTGGCAAAGAAAAGACGGCAGGCGGGGGTCCGGCGTCCCCCGCCCGCCGTCGCTCAGTCGCCCTGCGAGGTCTTCGCGGGCAGTTCCCTGAAGCCGGCCGCCTTGGAGAGGACCAGCACCCGCTTGCCGTCGCCGCCGCGCTGTCCGAAGACGCGTCGCAGGAGCACCGCTGCTCCCACGGCTGCCGTTGCCGTGCGGCTGGTTGCACGCATCGCGTGTCTCTCCTCTCGGTCGGTCGTGAGGTCCACGGCTCTCCGGGATGGCGGCGCATCCCGGCGCACCGCGGGGATCAGTTGCCGAACGCCGCGTCGAACGAGGTCGACGGGGGCTCGAAGTCGTACGCCTTGAGGCTGCGCAGTGCCTCGGGGGCGCCCTGGAGCCGGTCCATGCCTGCGTCCTCCCACTCCACCGAGATCGGACCCTCGTAGGCGATGGAGCGCAACATGCGGAACACGTCCTCCCAGGGGACGTCACCGTGCCCGGCGGAGACAAAGTCCCAGCCACGGCGCGGGTCGCCCCACGGGAGGTGGGAGCCGAGGCGGCCGTTGCGGCCGTCGAGGCGTTTGCGGGCCTCCTTGCAGTCGAC
>NZ_JBIUCI010000044.1:0-6014 GCF_044593635.1 Streptomyces sp. NPDC051913
GCCGATGGCTCCGGCGCCGAGGACTGCGACTTTCATGGGGTGGGAGCTCCGTTCGGTCGAGGGTGTACCGCGGAACCGTCGAACTGTGTCGACGACATATTGTCTACAGTATGTGAGGTGAGGCGGCAAGGGTCGGGACGCACCTGTGCGGTTCCACGGAGGTCGGGAAACCGGGTGGTCCGACCGTTCGGCGCGCCCCGCGTACCGCTCATCGCATACGGTCGACGCGCCGCCTTCTCAACTCCCGCGCAGCTCCCTACTGTCCGGGATCATGAGTCCCCCTGTCGCACCGGCCGGCTGGAGCCGCTGGCTCGTTCCCCCCGCCGCCCTCTCGGTCCACCTCTCCATCGGCCAGGCCTACGCCTGGTCCGTGTTCAAGCCGCCCCTGGAGTCCGCGCTCGGTCTGAGCGGCACCCAGAGCGCGTTGCCCTTCCAGCTCGGCATCGTCATGCTCGGCCTGTCCGCCGCGTTCGGCGGCACGCTCGTCGAGCGCAACGGGCCGCGCTGGGCGATGACCGTCGCCCTCATCTGCTTCTCGTCCGGCTTCCTGCTCTCCGCGCTGGGCGCGGCCACCGAGCAGTACTGGCTGATCGTCCTCGGCTACGGCTTCGTCGGCGGCATAGGTCTCGGCATCGGCTACATCTCGCCGGTCTCGACTCTGATCAAATGGTTCCCGGATCGGCCCGGCATGGCCACCGGCATCGCCATCATGGGCTTCGGCGGCGGTGCGCTGATCGCCTCGCCGTGGTCGGCGCAGATGCTGGAGTCGTTCGGCTCCGACAGCTCCGGGATCGCGCTGGCGTTCCTGGTGCACGGGTTGTCGTACGCCGTCTTCATGACGCTCGGCGTGCTGCTCGTGCGGGTGCCGCGTACCGAGAGGCCGGTGGAGGGGGCGCCCAGCATCACCTCGGGGCCGCAGGTCTCCGCGCGCAGCGCGGTGCGCACCCCGCAGTTCTGGTGTCTGTGGGTCGTGCTCTGCATGAACGTGACCGCGGGCATCGGCATCCTGGAGAAGGCCGCCCCGATGATCACGGACTTCTTCAAGAACACCTCGACAACGGTGTCAGTGTCCGCGGCGGCCGGTTTCGTCGCGCTGCTGTCGGCGGCCAACATGGCCGGCCGGATCGGCTGGTCGTCCACCTCGGACCTGATCGGCCGCAAGAACATCTACCGCCTCTATCTGGGCGCGGGTGCCGTGATGTACCTGCTCATCGCGCTGGTCGGCGACTCGTCCAAGCCGCTGTTCATCCTGTGCGCGCTGGTGATCCTCTCCTTCTACGGCGGTGGCTTCGCGACGATCCCCGCCTATCTGAAGGACCTGTTCGGGACCTACCAGGTCGGCGCCATCCACGGGCGGCTGCTCACCGCCTGGTCCACGGCCGGTGTCCTCGGGCCGCTGATCGTCAACTGGATCGCAGACCGGCAGGAGGAGGCCGGCAAGAGCGGTTCCTCGCTCTACACCCTGTCCCTGTTCATCATGATCGGGCTGCTGGCGGTCGGGTTCGTCGCCAACGAACTGGTCCGTCCCGTCCACTCCCGTCACCACATCCCCGCACCGAGGGAGGCCGCCGATGTCGCAGAACGACAGCAGTCCGCAGAGTCCGCCTGACCGGCGACCGCTGATCGCCTTCGCCTGGCTGTGGGTGGGGGTACCGCTCGCCTACGGGGTGTACGAGCTCGTACAGAAGGCGACTCAGCTGTTCACCGGGTGACTGTTCGGTAGGTGTCCGGGCGTCCGACCGTCAGGAGGTCGGGCGCCCCAGGGCCTGACAGAAGCCGACAACCCCGGCGCCTGTTTCCTGTCGCCTTACCTGACGCCGTACCCGTGAGTCACTGATCAGACTGGTGGATCCCGCTACCCAAGGCTACGAGGGGGACCCTCCAGATGAACGGCTCGCGTATCGCCGCCGTCGGCCACTACCAGCCCGCCAAGGTACTCACCAACGAGGACCTGGCGGGCATGGTGGACACCAGTGACGAGTGGATCAGGAGCCGGGTGGGCATCCGTACGCGGCACATCGCCGGGCCGGACGAGCCCGTCGACGAGCTGGCCGCGCATGCCGCCGCCAAGGCGCTGGCCGCGGCCGGTCTCGTCCCCGGCGACATCGACCTGGTCCTGGTGGCCACGTCGACCGCCGTCGACCGGTCCCCGAACATGGCCGCCCGGGTCGCCGCCCGGCTCGGCATTCCCTCGCCGGCCGCGATGGACGTCAACGTGGTCTGCGCGGGTTTCACGCACGCGCTGGCCACCGCCGACCACGCCGTGCGGGCCGGGGCCTCGGCCCGGGCGCTCGTCATCGGTGCCGACAAGATGTCCGAGGTCACCGACTGGACCGACCGCACCACCTGTGTGCTCGTCGGGGACGGGGCGGGGGCCGCGGTCGTCGAGGCCTGCGGACCGGGTGAAGAGGCCGGTATCGGGCCGGTGCTGTGGGGGTCGGTGCCGGAGATGGGGCACGCGGTGCGGATCGAGGGGCAGCCCGCGCGGTTCGCCCAGGAGGGGCAGAGCGTGTACCGGTGGGCGACCACCCAGCTGCCGCCCATCGCCCGCAAGGCCTGCGAGAAGGCGGGGCTCGTGCCCGAGGACCTCGCCGGGGTCGTGCTGCACCAGGCCAACCTGCGGATCATCGAGCCTCTCGCCCAGAAGATCGGCGCCGTCAACGCGGTCGTGGCCCGTGATGTCGCCGAGTCCGGCAACACGTCGGCGGCCAGTATTCCGCTCGCCTTCTCCAAGCTGGTGGAGCAGGGGGCGCTGTCCTCCGGGGATCCGGTGCTGTTGTTCGGGTTCGGTGGGAACCTGTCGTACGCGGGACAGGTCGTGCGGTGCCCCTGACGGGCTGATGGCGGGGCATGCACCGTGGACGGACCGGCGCCGTAGACTGTAGACGAAAGCCAATTCATACTGGCTTTCGGCTGCGACCGCCCACGCCGACCGGAGGGGGACGGACCATGTTGTCGACGACTGGCCTGCCGCAGGGTGCGGTGCCCAAGCTCGAACGCCCCGGCCCGTTGCGTGACCGTGTGTACGAGGCGCTCCTCGAACTGATCACCACGCGTGCGTTGCAGCCTGGTCAGCATCTGGTCGAGAGTGAGCTGGCTGGGCATCTGGGGGTCTCGCGGCAGCCGGTGCGGGAGGCGTTGCAGCGGCTCAGTACCGAGGGGTGGGTGGATCTGCGGCCCGCGCAGGGTGCGTTCGTGCACGAGCCCACCGAGGAGGAGGCCGATCAGCTCCTCACCGTGCGGACACTGCTGGAGGCCGAGGCCGCCCGGCTCGCCGCGGTGCACGCGGACGGCGCCGGACTCACCGCCCTGCGGGAGATCCTGGAGGAGGGCCTGGCGGCTGTCGCCGCGGACGACGTGGACGCCGCCGTCGTCCTCAACGCCCGGTTCCACGCCACGGTCATGAGGCTGGCCGGCAACGCGGTCCTCGCGGAGCTGGCCGCCCAGGTCGACCGGCGGGTCCGCTGGTACTACACGCCGGTGGCCCGACAGCGCGGCCGGCAGTCCTGGATCGAGCACCGCGACCTGATCGCGGCGATCGAGGCCCACGACGAGACACTGGCGACCCGCCTCATGCGCGAACACACGGAGCACACGAGACGCTCGTACCACGCGCGGACCAAGTCCTGAGCGGCGACGCGAAGGCCCGGGCGCGGGTCTGAAGGAGGGCCCGCGCCAGGATCCAGGGCCCGGCGCACACGCGAGACGTGCCCGCGCCGCCCCTGAGCAAAAGGAGGGCCCGCGCCAGGATCCAGGGCCCGGCGCACACGCGAGACGTGCCCGCGCCGCCCCTGAGTAAGATGGGGACCCGCGCCCCCACGGAACCTTGCCGTCGGTCGCACATTCGATGGCCGACGCCAAGGCCCCAGCACGCACACCGGCGCGACAGACGCGCCCGCGTCGTACACCTGCGCGCCCTGCCCGCACACCGCGAGGCCCTCGTAGCCGAGGTCGTCGAGGATGTGCCGGGTCCACGGGACCGCGCGGCCGGTCACCACGATGTGTGCGGCACCGGCCGCCGTGGCCGCGGCGAGCGCGGCACGGGTGCGGTCCGAGACCGACTCGTCGGAGCGCAGGAGCGTCCCGTCGAGGTCGGTCGCGATCAGCCGGTAAGGGAATCCCCTGGTCGCGGGGACCTTGCCGACATCGGCGTGGGCCTACGCCTCACCCCGGCCGTCGCCTCGTGCGCGCGCCAAGTCCCTTGCCTCCGTGCCTCGTCCGCACCAGCGTGCTTCCACCGCCAGCATGGTCACCAACACCGCTACCAGGGCGATGAGTTCGGTGGCGGCCGCGGTGTGCATGCCCAGGAGGGCGGTCGCCAGGGCCACCGGTGCGGCTGTCGCGCGGAAGCGGACGGGGCGCAGGCGCAGGGCCGCGCGGAAGGCGACGTCTCCGGTGAGGAAGAGCGCGACTCCGCCCGCGAGGGCCAACGCCGGGCCGGTGTGGAGGTGTTCGGTGAGGTGGCCCAGGGTCTTCTTCACACCCGCGGCCAGGAAGGCGATGCCCAGCAGCATCGGCAGGAAGGCGTAGTAGTACGCGTTCATCGCCAGCCGGAACCGGGCCGCGGCGGGCGTCGCGCGGAAGACCTCCTCGGCCAGCTCCTCGTCCCGGACGAAGTACGTCCACCACAGGGCCGTCGCCAGCGCGAGGGCGAGGAACGCGCCGCCGAACAGGTCCGCCGTGAGCGGCAGATCGCCGATGCCGATGCCGATCGCGATGACGGACTCGCCGAACGCGACGATGAGCAGCAGCCCGTGCCGCTCCACGAAGTGCGCCGGGTTGAGGCTGCCGAGCTGGGCGCGCAGTGCCTCGGGAGTGCGGCCGTCGGACCGGCCCGGGCCCCGCTCGGCCACGTACGGTGTGACGAACTGCAGGGCCAGGGCCAGGACCCACAGCCCGTCCGCGGCCAGGCCGTCGAGCAGGCCCGCGACCGTCACGGAGACACCGGCCAGCGCGTTCGGGACGCCGTACCAGATGGAGTCCCGGCCGTGGCTGCGGGTGTAGAGCGCGGTGTGCACGACGACCACGAGCAGGAACCCGAGCCCGAAGACCACGCCGGTGTCGTCGAAGACCCGGGGGACCGCGAGGGCGCAGACCATGAATCCGCCCATGCCGAGCATCAGCCCCAGCCGCCGTGACGGCCGGTCCGGCGGCACCTGGTTGGTGAGGTACGCGTACGCCCCGTACATCCAGAACAGCACGAGGAAGATGAGCGCGACGCGGCCGGCCGTGGCGAAGGAGAGATCGCCCGCGAGCAGCACGGTGAGCTGGGTGAGAGTGAAGACGAAGACGAGGTCGAAGAAGAGCTCCAGCGTCGTGACCCTGCGATCCGGTTCACGTCCGGGTTCCCGGACCGGCTCCCGGTCTGGTTCCCCCACCGGCTCCTCCGCTGGTTCTTCCACTGGTTCCTCCACTGCGGAGTTCATGTGGTCCCCCTGTGTCGACGTTGATCAGATCGTATGGGGAGCGCGACATGGCTCCGGTCTTTGTCCTGCGAGTGGGAAAAGTCGCCGGTAACTCGTGCACAGCTTCTTCCCAGGTTCGGCGGTCACTGCTACGTTCCCCTCGAAAGCCCGACAGTTGGTGGCCGGTCCAGGCGGGGAGGGGCATGTGAGACGTATGACGGCACGTCCCGCGAACGCGCATCAGGCCCGGCTGCTCAAGCTGTTGCGCGACGGGGGTCCCAACTCCCGCGCGCAGCTCGGCGATCAGGTCGATCTCTCGCGGTCCAAGCTGGCCGTGGAGGTGGACCGGCTCCTGGAGACGGGCCTGGTCGTGGCCGACGGACTCGCCGCCTCGCGCGGTGGCCGCCGCTCCCACAACATCCGGCTCAACCCGGGTCTCCGCTTCCTCGGCGTGGACATCGGCGCGACCTCGGTCGACGTCGCCGTCACCAACGCCGAACTGGAGATCCTCGGCCATCTGAACCAGCCGATGGACGTCCGGGAGGGGCCGGTCGCGGTCTTCGAGCAGGTGCTGGCGATGGCCGCGAAGTTGCGGGCGACGGGGCTGGC
>NZ_JBIUCI010000045.1:0-5992 GCF_044593635.1 Streptomyces sp. NPDC051913
GCGGGTGTCGCCCGTTCCGTGGGGGACTTCCTCTGCGTCAAGATCGGTACGGGTATCGGTTGCGGCATCGTCGTCGGCGGCAGTGTCCACCGCGGCGTCACCGGCAGCGCGGGCGACATCGGGCACATCCAGGTGGAGCCGGGAGGCCGCGCCTGTGTGTGCGGCAACCGGGGCTGTCTGGAGGCCCACTTCAGCGGTGCCGCGCTGGCCGCCGACGCCGAGCAGGCCGCGCGTGAGGGCCGGTCGGCGGAGCTCGCCGCCCGGCTGGAGACGGCGGGACGCCTGAGCGCCTCGGATGTCTCGGCCGCCGCGGCGGCGGGCGACGCCGTGGCTCTGGAACTCATCCGGGAGGGCGGGAAGCGTCTGGGGCAGGTCATCGCCGGGCTCGTCAGCTTCTTCAATCCGGGTCTGGTGGTGATCGGCGGAGGTGTGACCGGGCTCGGACACACCCTGCTGGCCAGTGTCAGGACCCAGGTCTACCGGCAGTCCCTGCCGCTGGCCACGGGCAACCTGCCCATCGTGCTCGGTGAGTTGGGACCCGCCGCCGGAGCCATCGGCGCGGCCCGCCTCATCAGCGACCACGTCTTCTCACCGGCCTGACCGCCGCCCGACCCCGACGGCGGACACGGCCCTCGACGCCAACCGTGGCGACCCCACGGCGCGCTCTCGCAACACCTCAAGTAACACACCCAGCGACAGACTCGGCCACACCTCAAGCAACACACCCAGCCACACTTCGAGCGACGGACTCGGCCACACCTCCAGCAACACACCCAGCAACATCCCCAGCGCCGCCGTAGCCGCCGCACGTCGTCGGCGGCCGGTCACCGCCACCTGGTCGCCAGGCCGTCAGGCCTGCCCCGCTCTGCCGCGCCCCGGCACCCACGCGTACGCGTACGACGCCCCGGGCGCCCCAGAGCTGCCCCCGCACCCGAACGCCCCTGTCCAGCCTGCCCGTTCACGGAGCACACCCCCCGAGGGGATCCTTCATGGCACCACAACCACCCCTGCTCACCATGGCCGGCATCACCAAGTCGTTCCCGGGCGTCCGCGCCCTGGACGGTGTGGACCTGGAGGTCCAGCCCGGGGAAGTCCACTGCCTTCTCGGCCAGAACGGCGCCGGCAAGTCCACTCTGATCAAGGTGATCGCCGGCGCCCACCAGCCCGACGGCGGGGAGATCACCTGGCAGGGCGAGCCGGTGGCCCTCAGGTCGCCGATCGCCGCCATGCGTCTCGGCATCGCCACCATCTACCAGGAACTCGACCTGATCGAGGGCCTGTCCGTCGCCGAGAACGTCTACCTGGGCCACGAACCCACCGCCGCCGGGTTCGTCGTACGCGGCGCCGCCGCCCGTACGGCGACCGTGCGGTTGCTGCACCGGCTGGGCCACTCGGAGATCGACCCGACCCGGCTCGTCGGTGAACTGTCCGCCGCCCAGCAGCAGATCGTCTCCATGGCCCGTGCGCTGTCCCACGAGGTCCGTCTCATCGTGATGGACGAACCGTCGGCGGCACTCGACCCCGAAGAGGTGGACAACCTGTTCAGGATCGTGGGCGATCTGACCGCCGAGGGCGTCGCCGTCATCTACATCTCCCACCGCCTTGAGGAGATCCGCCGCATCGGCGACCGGGTCACCGTCCTCAAGGAGGGCCGGTCGGTCGCGGGCGGGCTGCCCGCCAAGTCGACACCGACCAGCGAGGTCGTGGCCCTGATGACCGGACGCAACGTGGAGTACGTCTTCCCCGAGCGCCCCGAGGCCGGGTTCGCCGCGGAGCGGCAGCCGGTGCTGACGGTCGAAGGGCTCACCCGGCGCGGGGAGTTCGCGCCCGTCGACCTGGAACTGCGCCCCGGAGAGATCGTGGGCCTCGCCGGGCTCGTCGGGTCCGGACGCAGCGAGATCCTGGAGACGATCTACGGGGCCCGCAAGCCCGACGGCGGCCGCGTCCTCGTCGACGGCACCCCCCTGCGCCCCGGAAGCGTGCGCGCCGCCGTCCGCGCCGGCATCGGCCTCGCCCCCGAGGAACGCAAGGCGCAGGGCCTGCTGATGCTGGAGTCCGTCAGCAGCAACGTGTCGGTCTCCACCCTGTCCCGGTTCGCCCGCGCGGGCTGGATCGACCGCCGCGGCGAACGAGCCGCCGCGCACCAGGCGGTACGGGAGCTGTCCCTGCGGCCGGACAACCCCGACGCCGCGATCCGGACCCTGTCCGGCGGCAACCAGCAGAAGGCCGTGCTCGCCCGCTGGCTGTTGCGGGGCTGCAAGGTGCTGCTCCTGGACGAGCCCACCAGGGGCGTCGACATCGGGGCCCGGGCGGAGCTCTACGCCGTGATCCGCCGGCTGGCCGACGAGGGCCTGGCCGTACTTCTCGTGTCCAGCGAGGTGCCCGAGGTCCTGGGACTCGCCGACCGGGTGCTGGTGCTCCGTGAAGGCAGCGTCGTGCACACGGCGGACGCCCGGGAGCTCGACGAGCACCGCGTACTCGATCTTGTGATGGAAGGGAGCCTGACGCCATGACGCAGCCGGCCACTCGGGCACAGCAGGAAGCGCCCACGCCCGCCGCCAAGTCCGCCCAGGAGCACGACAGTTCGCGCCGACCGTGGCTGCGATGGGACGTGCGCACGCTGTCCCTGCTCGGTGTCCTCGCCGTCCTCGTCGCCGTCGGTGGCATCACCGCGCCGGACGAGTTCCTGGCGACGAGCAACCTCCAACTCGTGCTCACCCAGGCGTCCGTGATCGGCGTCGTCACCGTCGGCATGACGTTCGTCATCACCAGCGGCGGGATCGACCTGTCGGTCGGCGCGATGGTGGCGCTCGCCTCGGTGTGGGCGACGACCGTGGCCACCCAGGAGTTCGGCTTCGCGGGCATCCTCTTCACCGCCGTGATCGTCGGTGTGGGCTGCGGTCTGGTGAACGGGCTGCTGATCGCCTACGGCAGGATGGTCCCGTTCATCGCCACGCTGGCCATGCTCGCCTCCGCCCGGGGTCTGGCCCTGCAGATCACGGACGGCAGCACCCAGGTCGTCTCGGTCCAGTCCGTGCTCGACCTCGGCTCGCGTGACTCCTACGTCCTCGGCATCCCGCCCCTGGTGCTGATCTTCGCCGCGGTCACCGTCGTCGGCTGGCTGCTGCTCAACCGCACCACCTTCGGCCGCCGCACGGTCGCGGTCGGCGGCAACGCGGAAGCGGCACGCCTCGCCGGCATCGACGTCCGCCGCCAACGCCTGTACCTGTACCTGCTGTCCGGACTGTGCTGCGGCATCGCCGCCTTCATGCTGATCGTGCTCGCCGGCTCGGGCCAGAACACCAACGGCAACCTCTACGAGCTGGACGCCATCGCCGCCGCGATCATCGGCGGCACGCTCCTCAGCGGCGGCCGCGGCACCATCGTCGGCTCCGTCCTCGGGGTGCTGGTCTTCACCACGATCACCAACATCTTCGCCCTGAACAACCTCGAGACCGCTGTCCAGCAGATCGCCAAGGGCGCCATCATCGTCGCCGCCGTGCTGGTCCAGCGCCGCTCGCTGCACGGCGACTCCTGACGCCGGACGGCGGCCCCTGACACCGCCGTCCGGTCCCCTACCTGCCTCAACCACCGCACACCGCCCAGTCGAAGGGTCGATCCGCCATGGCCAGAACCCCCAACACCAGCCGCAGAGCACTCCTGTTCGGCACCGCGGCCGTCTCCGCCGGCGCGCTGCTGACCGCCTGCACCAGCAACGAGACCAAGGACCAGGAACCGGCCGCGGACAACGCCCCGGTCGCCGACGAAAAGCCCGGCAAGGCCGTCACCATCGGCTTCGCGGGCCCGCAGGCCGACCACGGCTGGCTCAACGCCATCAACGACAACGCCAAGAGCCGGGCGAAGAAGTACTCGGACGTCACCCTGGAGATCACCGAGGGCTCCAACGACACCGCCCAGCAGATCGGCCAGATCCAGACGCTGATCAACAAGAAGGTCGACGTCCTGGTGATCCTCCCGGCCGACGGCAAGGCCCTCACCCAGGTCGGCCTCCAGGCCATGCGGGCCGGCATCCCCGTCGTCAACCTCGACCGTGTCTTCGCCTCCCCGCAGGCCTACCGCTGCTGGATCGGCGGCGACAACTACGGCATGGGCCTCAACGCCGGGCACTACATCGGCGAACAGCTCAAGGACAAGAAGAACGCCAAGGTCGTCGAACTCGCCGGCCTCGACAACCTCGAACTGACCCAGCAGCGCACCAAGGGCTTCGACGACGCCCTGAAGAACTACCCCAACATCAAGAAGGTCGCCCGTCAGGCGGCTGACTTCACGGTCGAGTCCGGGCAGGCCAAGATGGCCCAACTCCTCCAGGCCCAGTCGAACTTCGACGCGCTGTGGAACCACGACGACGACCAGGGCGTGGGCGCGCTGCGCGCCATCGACCAGGCCGGGCGCGACGACTTCCTGATGGTCGGCGGCGCCGGCGCCAAGTCCGCGATGGACGCCATCAAGGCCGGCAACAGCGTCCTCAAGGCGACCGTCCTGTACCCGCCGACGATGGCCGCCTCCGCCATCGACCTCGCCAGGGCGCTCGGGCAGGGCAAGGGGGTGGGCGGCCTCGCCGAGTTCGAGATCCCCTCGTCGCTGACCCTCTACTCGGCCGTGGTCACCAAGGACAACGTCGACCAGTACCTGCCGACCGGCTTCATCTGACCGGGCCGGGCCCAGCGCCCCGCGAAGACAGCGATGAGTCAGTGACACTCCGACGAGGAGGAATCCGGATGGAACAGAGGGACGGTCGGGCCGCAGCGCCGACACTCGGCGTGGGCATGGTCGGCTACGCGTTCATGGGCGCCGCGCACTCCCAGGGCTGGCGCACCGTAGGGCACGTGTTCGACCTGCCATTGCGGCCGATGCTGGCCGCGATCGCCGGCCGTGACGCGCACGCCGTGCGGGCGGCGGCCGACAAGCACGGCTGGGCCGCGACGGAGACCGACTGGCGTGCCCTCATAGCCCGCGACGACGTACAGCTCGTCGACATCTGCACCCCGGGCGACAGCCATGCCGAGATCGCGATCGCCGCGCTGGAGGCCGGCAAGCACGTGCTGTGCGAGAAGCCGCTGGCCAATTCGGTCGCCGAGGCGGAGGCCATGGTCGCGGCGGCCGAAGCCGCTCGTGCGCGGGGCCAGTTGGCCATGGTGGGCTTCAACTACCGGCGCGTTCCCGCCCTCACCTTCGCCCGTCGGCTGATCGACGAGGGCAGGCTCGGCACCTTGCGGCACGTACGGGTCAGCTACCTCCAGGACTGGCTGGTCGACCCGGACTTCCCGCTGACCTGGCGGCTCCAGCGGGAGCACGCGGGGTCGGGTGCGCTCGGCGACCTCGGGGCGCACATCGTGGATCTCGCCCAGTTCCTGACGGGCGAGGTACTGGTCGGCGTCTCCGCCCAGCTGGAGACCTTCGTCAAGGAGCGCCCGCGCCTCGACGGTGCCTCCTCGGGCCTCACCGCGGCGGGCGGTGCCCGGCGCGGGCCGGTGACCGTGGACGACGCGGCCGTCTTCACCGGCCGGTTCTCCTCCGGGGCGCTCGCCGTGTTCGAGGCGACCCGTATGGCGTCGGGGCGCAAGAACGGCCTGCGGCTGGAGGTGAACGGCGAGTTCGGCTCGCTCGCCTTCGATCTGGAGCGGCTCAACGAGCTGTCCTTCCACGACCACCGGGAGCCCGCCGCCACGGCCGGGTTCCGCAGGATCCTCGTCACCGAGCCCGAGCACCCGTACCTGGAGGGCTGGTGGCCGCCGGGCCACCCACTGGGCTACGAGCACACCTTCGTCCACCAGGCCCGCGACCTCGTCGAGGCCATCGCGACCGGCACCGATCCGATCCCGTCGTTCGCCGACGGGTTGCAGGTGCAGCGGGTGCTCGCCGCGGTGGAGGAGAGTGCCGAGAAGAACTCCGTCTACACGCCCGTCGCCGTCTGAGGAGGGTCTCCGAGATGCCACGACAGTTCACGCTCTTCACCGGCCAGTGGGCGGAC
>NZ_JBIUCI010000046.1:0-5614 GCF_044593635.1 Streptomyces sp. NPDC051913
GCGGGTGTCGCCCGTTCCGTGGGGGACTTCCTCTGCGTCAAGATCGGTACGGGTATCGGTTGCGGCATCGTCGTCGGCGGCAGTGTCCACCGCGGGGTCACCGGTAGCGCGGGCGACATCGGGCACATCCAGGCGGTGCCCGACGGGCGTCCGTGCGCCTGCGGCAACCGGGGCTGTCTGGAAGCCCACTTCAGCGGGGCGGCCCTCGCCCGGGACGCCGTCGAGGCGGCCCAGCAGGGGCTGTCGGACGAACTGGCGAGCCGACTGGCGGCGAACGGCGCTCTCACCGCCGTCGATGTCGCCGCAGCGGCCGCCGCCGGTGACGCCACCGCCCTCGACCTGATCCGCGAGGGCGGCAATCACACCGGCCAGGTCATCGCCGGCCTGGTCAGCTTCTTCAACCCCGGTCTGGTGGTGATCGGCGGTGGCGTGACCGGCCTCGGCCACACCCTGCTCGCCGCGATCCGCACCCAGGTCTACCGCCAGTCGCTGCCTCTGGCGACCGGCAACCTGCCCATTGTCCTGGGGGAGTTGGGCCCCACCGCCGGCGTCATCGGCGCGGCCCGACTGATCAGCGACCACCTGTTCTCACCCGCGTAGACCCGACCTCCGTACAGCTTCGGTACCGCACCCCCTGCTTCGCCCTGCCCTGAAACCGGCCCGCACGCCCGCCAAGGGGACCTCATGGCACCAGAACCACCGCTGCTCAGCATGTCCAAAATCACCAAGTCGTTCCCCGGCGTCCGGGCCCTCGACGGCGTCGACCTGGAGGTCCAGGCCGGTGAGGTGCACTGCCTGCTCGGCCAGAACGGGGCCGGCAAGTCCACCCTCATCAAGGTCCTCGCCGGCGCCCACCAGCCCGACGGCGGGATCATCACCTGGCGCGGTTCACCGGTCACCCTGCGCTCGCCCATCGCCGCCATGCGCCTCGGCATCGCCACCATCTACCAGGAACTCGACCTGGTGGAGCACCTGTCCGTGGCCGAGAACGTCCACCTCGGCCACGAGCCGACGACCGCCGGCTTCGTCGTACGACGGCGCAGCGCGCGGTCCTCAACGGCTCAGCTGCTCAAGCGACTCGGGCACGCCGAGATCGATCCGGCGCGCCTGGTCGGCGAGTTGTCGGCGGCCCAGCAGCAGATCGTCTCGATGGCGCGGGCCCTCTCCCACGACGTACGGCTCATCGTGATGGACGAGCCCTCCGCCGCTCTCGACCCGGACGAGGTCGACAACCTCTTCCGCATCGTCGGCGACCTGACCGCCGACGGTGTCGCCGTCGTCCACATCTCCCACCGGCTGGAGGAGATCCGGCGCATCGGCGACCGGGTGACCGTGCTGAAGGACGGCCGGGCCGTGGCCGGTGGGCTGCCCGCCAAGAGCACGCCGACGCGTGACGTCGTCGCGATGATGACCGGGCGCAACGTCGAGTACGTGTTCCCGGACCGGCCCGTCTCGGCTCCCGAGGGCGCGCCGGTCCTTGAGGTACGAGGGCTCGCACGGGACGGTGAGTTCGAGCCGCTCGACCTCACCGTGCACCCCGGGGAGATCGTCGGACTCGCCGGACTGGTCGGCTCGGGGCGCTCCGAGATCCTGGAGACGATCTACGGCGCGCGGAAGCCGTCGGCCGGTCAAGTGAGCGTCGACGGCAGCCCGTTGCGGACCGGGAGCGTGCGTGCCGCCGTCCGGGCCGGACTGGGGCTCGCCCCCGAGGAACGCAAGGCGCAGGCGCTGCTCATGCTGGAGTCCGTCACCCGCAATGTCTCCGTCTCCTCCATGTCCCGCTTCTCGCACGGAGGTTGGCTCGACCGGAGTGCGGAGCGAGGCGCTGCCCGGGCGGCCACGCGCGAGCTGTCGCTGCGCCCCGACAACCCCTCCGCGCCGGTCCGCACCCTGTCCGGCGGCAACCAGCAGAAGGCCGTCCTCGCCCGCTGGCTCCTGCGCGGCTGCCGGGTACTGCTCCTCGACGAGCCGACCCGAGGTGTCGACGTCGGCGCCCGCGCCGAGCTGTACGCGGTGATCCGCCGGCTCGCCGACGAGGGCTTGGCCGTGCTGCTGGTCTCCAGCGAGGTTCCCGAGGTGCTCGGCCTCGCCGACCGCGTCCTGGTGCTCCGCGACGGGCGCGTCGTGCACACCGCGCCCGCCCGCGAACTCGACGAACACCGCGTACTCGACCTCGTCATGGAAGGAAGTCCGGCGTCATGACGCAGCATGCCTCCCCGCCGCGGGACAACACCGACAAGGTGCCGTCGACCGGTCAACCCCCTTTGTGGCGTGGCTTGTTCGCCCACGCCGACGTCCGCACGCTCTCGCTGCTCGGTGTCCTCGCCGCGCTGGTCCTGGTCGGCGGGATCACCAAGCCGGACGAATTCCTCGACACCCGCAACCTTCAACTCGTCCTCACCCAGGCCTCCGTGATCGGCGTCGTCACGGTCGGCATGACCTTCGTGATCATGTCGGGCGGTATCGACCTGTCCGTCGGCGCGATCGTCGCCCTCGCCTCCGTGTGGGCGACCACCGTCGCCACCCAGGAGTACGGCTTCGGCGGCATCCTCCTCACCGCGGTCCTCGTGGGTCTCGGCTGCGGCCTGGTCAACGGACTGCTCATCGCGTACGGCGGGATGGTCCCGTTCATCGCCACCCTCGCCATGCTCGCCTCGGCGCGTGGCCTCGCCCTGCAGATCACCGACGGCAAGACGCAGATCGTCACCGTCGACAGCGTCCTCGACCTCGGTCTGCGCGACGCGTACGTCCTCGGCGTCCCGCCGCTCGTCATGGTCTTCGCCGTCGTCACCGTCATCGGCTGGCTGGTCCTCAACCGCACCACCTTCGGCCGCCGCACGGTCGCCGTCGGCGGCAACGCGGAGGCCGCCCGGCTCGCCGGCATCGACGTCCGCCGCCAACGCCTCTACCTCTACCTGCTGTCCGGGCTGTGCTGCGGCATCGCCGCCTTCCTGCTGATCATCCTGTCCGGCTCCGGCCAGAACACCAACGGCAACCTCTACGAGCTCGACGCGATCGCCGCCGCGATCATCGGCGGCACGCTGCTCAGCGGCGGCCGGGGCACCATCACCGGCTCCGTCCTCGGCGTGCTGATCTTCACCACGATCACCAACATCTTCGCCCTGAACAACCTGCAGAGCGACGTCCAGCAGATCGCCAAGGGCGCGATCATCGTCGCCGCCGTGCTGGTCCAGCGCCGTACCGCAAGCACGACCTGAGGAAAGGGTTCACCGCCATGCCAGAGCTCACCAGTCGCAGAGGGCTGCTCTTCGGTACCGCCGCCATGGGAGCCGGTGCCCTCCTCGTCGGATGCACGAGTAACGACTCCGACGACGAACCGGCAGCCAACGACCAGCCCGCCGCCGACGACAAGCCCGGCAAGGCCGTCACCATCGGCTTCGCGGGCCCGCAGGCCGACCACGGCTGGCTCAACGCCATCAACGACAACGCCAAGAGCCGAGCGAAGAAGTACTCGGACGTGACCCTGGAGATCACCGAGGGCTCCAACGACACCGCCCAGCAGATCGGCCAGATCGAGACGCTCATCAACAAGAAGGTCGACGTCCTGGTGATCCTCCCGGCCGACGGCAAGGCCCTCACCCAGGTCGGCCTCAAGGCGATGCGCGCCGGGATACCGGTCATCAACCTCGACCGGATCTTCAACTCCCCGCAGGCGTACCGCTGCTGGATCGGCGGCGACAACTACGGCATGGGCCTCAACGCCGGGCACTACATCGGCGAGAAGCTCAAGGGGAAGTCCGACGCCCGCGTCATCGAGCTGGCCGGTCTCGACAACCTGGAGCTGACCCAGCAGCGCACCAAGGGCTTCGACGACGCCCTGAAGAACTACCCCAACGTCAAGAAGGTGGCCCGGCAGGCCGCCGAGTTCACCGTGGAGTCCGGGCAGGCCAAGATGGCCCAACTCCTCCAGGCCCAGTCGAAGTTCGACGCGCTGTGGAACCACGACGACGACCAGGGCGTGGGCGCGCTCAGGGCCATCGAGCAGGCCGGGCGCGACGACTTCCTGATGGTGGGCGGCGCCGGCGCCCTGTCCGCGTTCCAGGCCGTCAAACAGGACGACGGCGTCCTCAAGGCGACCGTCCTGTACCCGCCGACGATGGCCGCCTCCGCCATCGACCTCGCCCGTGCCCTCGGCCAGAGCAAGGGCGTCGGCGGCCTCGCCGAGTTCGAGATCCCGGCCTCCATCACCCTCTACTCGGCCGTCGTCGACAAGACCAACGTCGACCAGTACATGTCCACCGGCTTCAAGTGAGCCGTCCGCCCGACGCGCCGCGCTGGCACGTCGGGCAGGCCGCACCCCCCACCGCGCCACGACGACGAGGAGGACATCGCGCATGGCACAGCCGCAGCAGTCAGAAGGGGGCGAGAAGCCGCCGCTCCGGGTGGGCATGGTCGGCTACGCCTTCATGGGCGCCGCCCACTCCCAGGGCTGGCGCACCGTGGGGCGCGTCTTCGACCTGCCCAGGCGGCCAGTGCTGGCCGCGATCTGCGGGCGCGACCCGGACGCCGTGCGGGCGGCGGCCGACCGGCACGGCTGGGCGGCGGCCGAGACCGACTGGCGGGCGCTGATCGCCCGGGACGACGTCGACCTCGTCGACATCTGCACCCCCGGCGACAGTCATGCCGACATCGCCGTCGCCGCGCTGGCCGCGGGCAAGCACGTGCTGTGCGAGAAGCCCCTCGCCAACACGGTCGAGGAAGCCTCGGCGATGGCGCGGGCCGCCGAGGAGGCGTACGGCCGCGGCCAGTTGGCGATGGTCGGCTTCAACTACCGCCGGGTGCCCGCCACCGCCCTCGCCCGGAACATGGTCGCCGAGGGCCGACTCGGCACCCTGCGGCATGTGCGAGTGACCTACCTTCAGGACTGGCTCGTGGACCCGGAGTTCCCCCTCACCTGGCGACTGCGCAAGGAGCTGGCGGGTTCGGGCGCGCTCGGCGACCTGGGCGCCCACATCATCGACCTCGCCCAGTACCTGGCGGGGGAGCGACTGGCCGGGGTGTCCGCCATGACGGAGACCTTCATCCGTGAACGGCCGCTGCCGGCCGGTGCGGTGAAGGGCCTGTCGGCCGCCCCGGCCGGAGGTACCGGCCCGGTCACCGTCGACGACGCCGCCCTGTTCACCGGCCGCTTCACCTCCGGCGCCCTCGCCTCCTTCGAGGCGACCCGCTACGCCACCGGCCGCAAGAACGCCCTGCGCATCGAACTCAACGGCGAACACGGCTCGTTGGCCTTCGACCTGGAACGCCTCAACGAACTCTCCTACCACGACGGCACCGAGCCCGGCACCCACGCCGGCTTCCGCCGCATCCTCGTCACCGAACCCGACCACCCCTACCTGGACGCCTGGTGGCCGCCCGGCCACGGCCTCGGCTACGAGCACACCTTCGTCCACCAGGCCCGCGACCTCGTCCGTGCCGTCGCCGAGGGCCGCCGCCCCGACCCGTCCTTCGCCGATGGTCTCCAGGTGCAGCGGGTGCTCGCCGCGGTGGAGGAGAGCGCCGAGAAGAACTCCGTCTACACGCCCGTCGCCGTCTGAGGAGGGTCTCCGAGATGCCACGACAGTTCACGCTCTTCACCGGCCAGTGGGCGGAC
>NZ_JBIUCI010000047.1:0-1442 GCF_044593635.1 Streptomyces sp. NPDC051913
GGGGCTGTTCGTGGTTTCAGAACCAACACAGTGGACGCGAGCAACTGAGGACAAGCCCTCGGCCTATTAGTACCGGTCACCTCCACCCATTACTGGGCTTCCAGATCCGGCCTATCAACCCAGTCGTCTACTGGGAGCCTTACCCCATCAAGTGGGTGGGAATACTCATCTCGAAGCAGGCTTCCCGCTTAGATGCTTTCAGCGGTTATCCCTCCCGAACGTAGCCAACCAGCCATGCCCTTGGCAGAACAACTGGCACACCAGAGGTTCGTCCGTCCCGGTCCTCTCGTACTAGGGACAGCCCTTCTCAATATTCCTGCGCGCGCAGCGGATAGGGACCGAACTGTCTCACGACGTTCTAAACCCAGCTCGCGTACCGCTTTAATGGGCGAACAGCCCAACCCTTGGGACCGACTCCAGCCCCAGGATGCGACGAGCCGACATCGAGGTGCCAAACCATCCCGTCGATATGGACTCTTGGGGAAGATCAGCCTGTTATCCCCGGGGTACCTTTTATCCGTTGAGCGACGGCGCTTCCACAAGCCACCGCCGGATCACTAGTCCCGACTTTCGTCCCTGCTCGACCCGTCGGTCTCACAGTCAAGCTCCCTTGTGCACTTACACTCAACACCTGATTGCCAACCAGGCTGAGGGAACCTTTGGGCGCCTCCGTTACTCTTTAGGAGGCAACCGCCCCAGTTAAACTACCCATCAGACACTGTCCCTGATCCGGATCACGGACCCAGGTTAGACATCCAGCACGACCAGACTGGTATTTCAACGACGACTCCACCCATACTGGCGTATGAGCTTCAAAGTCTCCCAGCTATCCTACACAAGCCGAACCGAACACCAATATCAAACTGTAGTAAAGGTCCCGGGGTCTTTCCGTCCTGCTGCGCGAAACGAGCATCTTTACTCGTAGTGCAATTTCACCGGGCCTATGGTTGAGACAGTCGAGAAGTCGTTACGCCATTCGTGCAGGTCGGAACTTACCCGACAAGGAATTTCGCTACCTTAGGATGGTTATAGTTACCACCGCCGTTTACTGGCGCTTAAGTTCTCAGCTTCGCACGCCCGAAAGCGCACTAACCGGTCCCCTTAACGTTCCAGCACCGGGCAGGCGTCAGTCCGTATACATCGCCTTACGGCTTCGCACGGACCTGTGTTTTTAGTAAACAGTCGCTTCTCGCTGGTCTCTGCGGCCACCCCCAGCTCGGAGAGCAAGTCTCCTCACCAGTGATGGCCCCCCTTCTCCCGAAGTTACGGGGGCATTTTGCCGAGTTCCTTAACCATAGTTCACCCGAACGCCTCGGTATTCTCTACCTGACCACCTGAGTCGGTTTAGGGTACGGGCCGCCATGAAACTCGCTAGAGGCTTTTCTCGACAGCATAGGATCATCCACTTCACCACAATCGGCTCGGCATCAGGTCTCAGACTT
>NZ_JBIUCI010000047.1:1540-3300 GCF_044593635.1 Streptomyces sp. NPDC051913
CCGTCCTACACCCTTACCCCGGGACAACCACCGCCCGGGATGGACTACCTTCCTGCGTCACCCCATCACTCACCTACTGCAAGTCTGGTTCGGCGGCTCCACCACTCCCCTTTGCCCGAAGGCTCCGGGGCGGCTTCACGGCCTTAGCATCGCCTGGTTCGATGTTTGACGCTTCACAGCGGGTACCGGAATATCAACCGGTTATCCATCGACTACGCCTGTCGGCCTCGCCTTAGGTCCCGACTTACCCTGGGCAGATCAGCTTGACCCAGGAACCCTTAGTCAATCGGCGCACACGTTTCTCACGTGTGAATCGCTACTCATGCCTGCATTCTCACTCGTGAACCGTCCACCACTGCCTTCCGGCGCAGCTTCACCCGGCACACGACGCTCCCCTACCCATCACAACACCCGTTAGGGCTATATGCTGCAATGACACGACTTCGGCGGTACGCTTGAGCCCCGCTACATTGTCGGCGCGGAATCACTAGACCAGTGAGCTATTACGCACTCTTTCAAGGGTGGCTGCTTCTAAGCCAACCTCCTGGTTGTCTGTGCGACTCCACATCCTTTCCCACTTAGCGTACGCTTAGGGGCCTTAGTCGATGCTCTGGGCTGTTTCCCTCTCGACCATGGAGCTTATCCCCCACAGTCTCACTGCCGCGCTCTCACTTACCGGCATTCGGAGTTTGGCTAAGGTCAGTAACCCGGTAGGGCCCATCGCCTATCCAGTGCTCTACCTCCGGCAAGAAACACACGACGCTGCACCTAAATGCATTTCGGGGAGAACCAGCTATCACGGAGTTTGATTGGCCTTTCACCCCTAACCACAGGTCATCCCCCAGGTTTTCAACCCTGGTGGGTTCGGTCCTCCACGAAGTCTTACCTCCGCTTCAACCTGCCCATGGCTAGATCACTCCGCTTCGGGTCTTGAGCGTGCTACTCCACCGCCCTATTCGGACTCGCTTTCGCTACGGCTTCCCCACACGGGTTAACCTCGCAACACACCGCAAACTCGCAGGCTCATTCTTCAAAAGGCACGCAGTCACGAGACACCAAGCAAGCTTGATGTCCGACGCTCCCACGGCTTGTAGGCACACGGTTTCAGGTACTATTTCACTCCGCTCCCGCGGTACTTTTCACCATTCCCTCACGGTACTATCCGCTATCGGTCACCAGGGAATATTTAGGCTTAGCGGGTGGTCCCGCCAGATTCACACGGGATTTCTCGGGCCCCGTGCTACTTGGGTGTCTCTCAAACGAGCCGTACAGATTTCGACTACGGGGGTCTTACCCTCTACGCCGGACCTTTCGCATGTCCTTCGCCTATCCATACGGTTTCTGACTCGTCCTGTCGCCGGCAGACGACAGAAGAGAGATCCCACAACCCCGCATGCGCAACCCCTGCCGGGTCTCACACGCATACGGTTTGGCCTCATCCGGTTTCGCTCGCCACTACTCCCGGAATCACGGTTGTTTTCTCTTCCTGCGGGTACTGAGATGTTTCACTTCCCCGCGTTCCCTCCACATACCCTATGTGTTCAGGTATGGGTGACAGCCCATGACGACTGCCGGGTTTCCCCATTCGGAAACCCCCGGATCAAAGCCTGGTTGACGACTCCCCGGGGACTATCGTGGCCTCCCACGTCCTTCATCGGTTCCTGGTGCCAAGGCATCCACCGTGCGCCCTTAAAAACTTGGCCACAGATGCTCGCGTCCACTGTGCAGTTCTCAAACAACGACCAGCCACCCATCACCCT
>NZ_JBIUCI010000048.1:0-3937 GCF_044593635.1 Streptomyces sp. NPDC051913
GCGGACACCCTCAAGAGCCATCGCTGTCACGGTCACCTCGCTTGGCACATTGCATACAGTCGACGAATACTGTATGAAGATTGTTATCCCGCATCCGATGGGTGATGTCCAGGGGTCGTGCACCACTTTTAAGACGGGAGCCGAATCATGGACCTTTACGAGCACCAGGCCCGAAGGCTCTTCCAGGAACACGGCATCCCGGTGCCGCGCGCGGAGGTCACCGACTCGCCGGCGGAAGCACGCGAGATCGCCCGCAGGCTCGGTGGCCGCGCAGTCGTCAAAGCGCAGGTGAAGACGGGGGGTCGGGGAAAGGCGGGCGGTGTCAGGCTCGCCGCCGACCCGCCCGCAGCGGAACTCACGGCACGTCAGATCCTCGGCATGGACATCAAGGGGCACAGGGTCGGCGAGGTCATGCTGGCCCAACCCGTGCACATCGAGGACGAGTTCTACGTGTCGTACGTCCTCGACCGCGCGGCGGGCCGGTTTCTCGCCATCGCCTCCGCCGAGGGCGGCATGGACATCGAGGAGGTCGCCGCACATCGGCCCGAGGCGGTCGCGCGCATCCACATCGACCCGGTCGAGGGTGTCACCTCCGCGAAGGCGGGGGAGATCGCCGACGCGGCAGGTCTGCCGGCGCAGACCGTCGACGTCCTCGTACGGCTGTGGCAGGTGCTGGTCCGTGAGGACGCGGTCCTCGTCGAGGTCAACCCGCTCGTGCGGACTCGGCAGGGGCAGATCCTCGCACTGGACGGCAAGGTGACCCTGGACGACAACGCCCGTTTCCGGCAGGCCCGTTGGGGCGACCAGAGTGTCGCGCACGATGACCCGCTGGAGGCGGCAGCCGCCGCGAAGGGCCTCAACTACGTCAAGCTGGACGGCGAGGTCGGCGTCATCGGCAACGGGGCCGGCCTGGTCATGTCGACGCTCGACGTCGTCGCCGGCTGCGGCGCCCGCCCCGCCAACTTCCTCGACATCGGCGGCGGAGCCTCGGCCCGGATCATGGCCGACGGGCTGTCCGTCATCCTCTCCGACCCCGCCGTGAAGTCGGTGTTCGTCAACGTCTTCGGCGGGATCACGGCCTGCGACGCGGTCGCCGACGGCATCGTGCAGGCCCTGGAGGCGGTCGAGTTGACCAAACCGCTCGTGGTGCGGCTCGACGGCAACAACGCCGCCCGGGGCCGCGCCATCCTCGACGGCCGTGCCCACCCCCTGGTCCAGCAGGCCACCACCATGGACGGTGCCGCCCGCCGCGCCGCCCAACTCGCCAACACCAGCTGAAGGAGCGGCGCATGGCCGTCTTTCTCACCAAGGAGTCCAAGGTCCTCGTCCAGGGCATGACGGGCGGCGAGGGCATGAAACACACCCGGCGCATGCTGGCGGCCGGCACGGACATCGTCGGCGGCGTCAACCCGCGCAAGGCCGGGCAGAGCGTCGACTTCGACGAACGGGCCGTCCCTGTCTTCGGGTCGGTCGCCGAGGGCATCCGGGCGACCGGAGCCGACGTCACCGTCGTCTTCGTACCGCCCGCCTTCGCCAGGTCGGCCGTCATCGAGGCCGCCGACGCCGGCATCGGGCTGGCCGTCGTCATCACCGAGGGCATCCCCGTCCACGACTCCGTCGCCTTCACCTCGTACGCGAAGGAGAAGGGCACCCGGATCATCGGTCCCAACTGTCCTGGCCTGATCACCCCGGGCCAGTCCAACGCGGGCATCATCCCCGCGGACATCACCAGGTCAGGACGCGTCGGCCTGGTGTCCAAGTCGGGCACGCTCACCTACCAACTCATGTACGAGCTGCGCGACATCGGCTTCTCCACCTGTGTCGGCATCGGCGGCGACCCCGTCGTCGGCACCACCCACATCGACTGCCTGGCCGCCTTCCAGGACGACCCCGACACCGAACTCGTGGTGCTCATCGGGGAGATCGGCGGAGACGCCGAGGAGCGTGCCGCCGCCTACATCCGCGACCACGTCACCAAGCCGGTCGTCGGCTACATCGCCGGTTTCACCGCGCCCGAGGGCAAGACCATGGGCCACGCGGGCGCCATCGTGTCCGGCTCCTCAGGCACGGCGCAGGCGAAGAAGGCCGCCCTGGAGGCGGCCGGCGTCCAGGTCGGAAACACCCCGACCGAGACGGCCCGCCTGGTGCTCGCCCGACTGGCGACCAGCCACTGACACCCCCGGGTCCACGCGGATTCCCGCAGACCTCACCCCCCGCCCCCGACTGTGCACCGAGAGCGGAGACATCGCATGACATCCACCCTCAACTCCACCCCCCTCGTGGTGAAGTCCGGTACGACCTGGGACGACGCCTGGCAGCGCTGCCTCGCCGTCGCCCCCGAGGCGTTCCGCGACGACCGCGTCCTGAACCTCTGGAACTCCGCCTGGCAGGCGGACGGCCGGGCGCTGCCCGCCACCAGCCCCGTCGACGGCAGCCCCATCGCCGGGCCGCCCCGCCTCGACCGGGACGCCGCCCACCAGGCCGTCCGCGCCTCCCTCGACCAGCACCGGGCCTGGCGGCACATCCCGCTCGCCGAACGCCGGGCCCGCGTCGCCGCCACCCTCGACGCCCTCACCCAGCACCGCGAGCTCCTCGCCCTGCTCCTCGTCTGGGAGATCGGCAAGCCCTGGCGGCTCGCCCAGGCCGACGTCGACCGGGCCATCGACGGGGTGCGCTGGTACGTCGACGGCATCGAGCCGATGGTCGAGGGCCGGGCATCGCTGGACGGTCCGGTGTCCAACATCGCGAGCTGGAACTACCCGATGAGCGTGCTCGTTCACGCATTGCTGGTCCAGGCACTGGCGGGCAACGCGGTCATCGCCAAGACCCCGACCGACGGCGGTGTCGCCTGTCTCACCCTGGCCTGCGCCCTCGCCGCCCGCGAGGGGATCCCCGTCACCCTCGTCAGCGGCAGCGGCGGCGAGCTGTCGGAGGCGCTGGTGAAGGCGCCCGAGATCGGCTGCGTCTCCTTCGTCGGCGGCCGCGACACCGGCGCCGCCGTGGCCACGGCGGTCGCCGACCTCGGCAAGCGGCACATCCTCGAACAGGAAGGACTCAACACCTGGGGCATCTGGAACTACTCGGACTGGGGCACGCTCACGGCCGTCATCCCCAAGCTCTTCGACTACGGCAAGCAGCGCTGCACCGCGTACCCGCGCTTCGTCGTCCAGCGCGAGCTGTTCGACGAGTTCCTCGCGGCGTACCTCCCGGCCGTGCGCTCGCTGAGCGTCGGGCACCCGCTGGCCGTGGCCCGGGCCGACGACCCCTACCCGGCCCTGGACTTCGGCCCGGTCATCAACGCGGCCAAGGCCAAGGAACTGCACGACCAGATCGCCGAGGCCATCAACCGCGGCGCCGTCCCGCTGCACCGCGGCGCGCCCGAGGAGGCCCGCTTCCTGCCCGGCCAGGACACCTCGGCCTACGTCCAGCCCGTCACCCTGCTCAACCCGCCCCCGTCCTCCCCTCTGCACCACGCGGAACCGTTCGGGCCGGTCGACACCATCGTCCTGGTCGACACGGAGGCGGAGCTGCTGGCCGCCATGAACGCCTCCAACGGCGCCCTGGTCGCCACCCTGTCCACGGACGACCCGTCGACCTTCGACCGGCTCGCACCCCAGATCCGCGCCTTCAAGGTCGGCCACGGCAAGCCGCGCTCCCGCGGCGACCGCGACGAGCTGTTCGGCGGCTTCGGCGCGTCCTGGCGCGGCGCGTTCGTCGGCGGTGAGCTGCTGGTGCGCGCGGTGACCCAGGGCCCCGCGGACGAACGCCTCCCCGGGAACTTCCCGGAGTACCAGCTGATGCCGTAAGGCACGCCCCGGGCGGCGCCCCGCGAGGGCGCCGCCCGGGCAGCGACGAACACGACTCTCTGCCGGTATGCAATATGCACAACGAATAGGGATGGGGTGGCGAGATGACGATGGCTCTTGAGGGTGTCCGT
>NZ_JBIUCI010000049.1:0-1323 GCF_044593635.1 Streptomyces sp. NPDC051913
TGTGAACCGCTCCGGGTCTGATGGAGGCTCGATTCCCTGAGAGGATCGAGCCATGGCACGTCCGTCCCCTTACCCGCCCGAGCTTCGTGAGCGCGCGGTACGCATGGTCGCGGAGATCCGTCCCAACTACCCGACCGAGTGGGCCGCGATGAAGACAGTCGCAGCCAAGCTGGGCATCGGTGCGGCGGAGACGGTGCGGACCTGGGTCCGCAAGGCCGAAGTAGACGCCGGCCAACGACCAGGCGTCACGTCCGAGGAGGCCGCGGAGATCAAGCGGCTGCGGGCCGAGAACGCCGAACTGCGTCGGGCCAACGAGATCTTGAAAGCAGCGTCGGCTTTCTTCGCGGCCGAGCTCGACCGGCCGTCGAAACGCTCGTAGCGTTCATCGACGCACACCGCAAGGTGTTCGGAGTCCAGCCGATCTGCCGTGTCCTCAACAGCCACGGACTGAAGATCGCAACGAGCACCTACTACGCGGCGAAGAACCGTGCCCCCAGCACCCGGTCGGTCCGGGACGGGGAGCTGAAGACGCAGATCAGCCGCGTGCACACGGACAATTTCAGCGTCTACGGGGTCCGGAAGGTCTGGCGGCAGCTGCATCGCGAGGGCATACCGGTGGCCCGCTGCACCGTCGCCCGGCTGATGCGCGACCTCGGCCTTCAAGGCGCCCGACGCGGGAAACAGATCCGGACCACCATCCGGGACGACGGCCACGACAGGGCCGGCGACCTGTTGCAACGCGACTTCACCGCGTCCCGTCCGAACGAGCGGTGGGTGGCCGACTTCACCTACGTGGCCACCTGGTCCGGGATCGTCTACGTCGCGTTCGTCGTGGACGTGTTCTCCCGGGCGATCGTGGGCTGGTCCGCTGCCACCAGCAAACGGGCCAAGCTCGTCCTCGACGCCCTCGACATGGCGCTGTGGCGCCGGGACCGAGCGGGAACTCCTGCTGGACCGGGCCTTATTCACCATTCGGATGCGGGCAGTCAGTACACATCGTTCGCGTTCACCGCGCATCTCCTCGGCGCCGCCATCGACGCTTCGATCGGCACCGTCGGCGATGCTCTGGACAACGCGCTCATGGAATCCCAGATCGGCCTCTACAAAACGGAGTTGATCAAACCCCGCAAGCCCTGGCACGGCCTTGCCGACGTCGAACTCGCCACCGCGGAATGGGTCGACTGGTTCAACAACCAGCGTCTCCACACGGCGATCGGGGACATCCCGCCGCACGAGCACGAGACCAACTACTACGCTCAACACCAGCCCCAACCGGCGGCTGGAGTCAACGCATAGAGCCTCCACCGATCCCGGAGCGGTTCA
>NZ_JBIUCI010000050.1:0-1154 GCF_044593635.1 Streptomyces sp. NPDC051913
GTCCAGCACAACGTGATCTGGTTCGTGGTGCTGATCCTGCTGCCCACCCCGTTCGGCCTGTTCCTGGCCGTGCAGCTGGACAAGAAGATCCGGTTCAGCCGCGTCTACCAGACCGCGTTCTTCCTGCCCGTCGTCATGTCGATGGCCGTCATCGGGTTCGTCTGGCAGCTCATCTACAACCCCGACACCGGCCTGATCAACAGCGTCATCGGCGCCAACACCCCCGGCCACTACATCGACTGGATCGGCGACCCCGACCTCAACCTGTGGGCCATCCTCGTCGCCGCCTCCTGGCGCCACGCCGGCTACATGATGATCCTCTACCTCGCCGGCCTCAAAAGCGTCGACCCCGCCCTGCGCGAAGCCTCCGCACTCGACGGCGCCGGTGAGTGGCAGACCTTCAAGAACGTCATCTTCCCCACCCTGCGCCCCACCAACACCGTCGTCCTGGTCGTCACCATCATCGAGGCCCTGCGCGCCTTCGACCTCGTCTTCGTCTTCAACAAGGGCGCCCAGGGCACCGAACTGCTCTCCATCCTGGTCACCAACAACATCATCGGCGAGTCCAGCCGCATCGGATACGGCTCCGCCATCGCCGTCGTGCTCCTGGTGATCTCCCTCGCCGTGATCGTCCCCTACCTGATCACGACCTTCCGGAAGGAGCGACGCGCATGAGTGGAATCGCTCTGCGAAGGAAGCCGGTCCGCCCGGCCCGGATCCTGCTGCACACCTTCCTCATCGTCACCTCGCTGGCCTGGCTCGCCCCGCTGCTGTGGGCCCTGTTCGCGGCCCTGCGACCGTATGCGGAGACCAGCGAGAAGGGGTATGTGTCCTGGCCCGACAAGCTGAGCCTGGACAACTTCACCAACGCCTTCCAGCAGTCCGACATGCTCCACTACTTCGGCAACACCCTGCTGATCGCCGTCCCGGCCGTGCTGCTGACGCTGCTGCTGTCCTCGATGGTCGCCTTCTACGTCAGCCGCTTCGACTTCCGCCTCAACCTCGCCCTGCTCCTGATCTTCACCGCAGGCAACCTGCTCCCCCAGCAGGTCATCATCACCCCCCTCTACCGGCTCTACCTCCTGATCGACCTGCCCGGCATCACCACGAGCGGCAAGCTCTACGACTCCGCCCTCGGCCTGGTCCTCATCCAC
>NZ_JBIUCI010000051.1:0-1126 GCF_044593635.1 Streptomyces sp. NPDC051913
CGCACGACCCCGTCCTCGTCGGCTCCGGGGACGAAGTTGATGTAGTAGTGCAGGACGGCCGGGATGATGCCGGCCGCGCCGTTCGTCGGGGCGGTCACCACGCGTCCACCGGCCGCGTTCTCCTCGTTCACCGCCATGGCGTAGAGGGTGATCCACTCCATCGCGTGCGCCAACGGGTCGCCCTCCGCCCGGAGTTGGCGGGCGGTGACGGCGGCGCGGCGCTTGACCCGGAGTCCGCCCGGCAGGATGCCCTCACGGGTCATGCCGCGTGAGACGCAGGCCTGCATGACGCGCCAGATGTCGAGGAGTCCGGACCGGATCTCGTCCTCGGTGCGCCAGGAAAGCTCGTTCTCCAGCATGAGGGAGGAGATCGACAGGCCCGTCTCCTTCGTCAGACGCAGGAGCTCGTCGCCGGTGCGGAAGGGGTACTTCAGGACCGTGTCGTCCAGCTTGATGCGGTCCGCGCCCACCGCGTCCTCGTCGACGACGAAGCCGCCGCCCACCGAGTAGTACGTCTTCGACAGCAGCTCCGCCCCGGACGCGTCGAACGCCCACAGCGTCATGCCGTTCGCGTGGTAGGGGAGCGTCTTGCGGCGGTGCAGGACCAGATCGTCGTCGTAGGAGAACGCGATCTCACGCTCCCCCAGCAGGTTCAGCCGACCCGTGTCCTTGATCGACGACACCCGGTCGTCCGCGGTCTCGACGTCCACCGTACGAGGGGACGCGCCCTCCAGACCGAGCAGCACCGCCTTGGGTGTGCCGTGGCCGTGGCCGGTCGCGCCCAGGGAGCCGTACAGCTCCGAGCGGACCGTCGCCACCGAGGACAGCACACCCTCGTTGCGCAGACGGCGGGCGAACATACGGGCCGCACGCATCGGGCCGACCGTGTGCGAGCTCGACGGACCGATGCCGATCGAGAACAGGTCGAAGACCGAGATGGCCACGGGAACTCCTAAAGAAAGGGTGGGGGCACACGCCATCGGGTGCCCCCACCAGGGAACTACTTGTTCAGACCGGGGTAAAGCGGGTGCTTGTCGGCGAGTGCCCTGACCCGGGTCTTGAGGCTTTCGACGTCGTACGACGGCTTCAGCGCCGACGCGATCACGTCGGCGACCTCGGTGAAGTC
>NZ_JBIUCI010000052.1:0-1082 GCF_044593635.1 Streptomyces sp. NPDC051913
CGCACGACCCCGTCCTCGTCGGCTCCGGGGACGAAGTTGATGTAGTAGTGCAGGACGGCCGGGATGATGCCGGCCGCGCCGTTCGTCGGGGCGGTGACCACGCGTCCACCGGCCGCGTTCTCCTCGTTCACCGCCATGGCGTAGAGGGTGATCCACTCCATCGCGTGCGCCAACGGGTCACCCGCTGAACGGAGTTGACGTGCCGTCACGCCGGCCCTGCGGCGCACCTTCAGCCCGCCCGGCAGGATTCCCTCGCGGGACATGCCGAGCGACACGCAGGCCTGCATGACGCGCCAGATGCCGAGGAGCCCTTCGCGGATCTCCTCCTCCGTGCGCCAGGCCCGTTCGTTCTCCAGCATCAGTGCGGAGATGGAGAGGCCGGTCTCCTTGGTGAGGCGCAGGAGCTCGTCGCCGGTGCGGAAGGGGTACTTCAGGACCGTGTCGTCGAGCTTGATGCGGTCCGCGCCCACCGCGTCCTCGTCGACGACGAAGCCGCCGCCGACCGAGTAGTAGGTCTTGGCGAGGAGTTCTGTGCCGTCGGCGTCGTACGCCCACAGCGTCATGCCGTTCGCGTGGTAGGGGAGCGTCTTGCGGCGGTGCAGGACCAGATCGTCGTCGTAGGAGAACGCGATCTCACGCTCACCCAGCAGAGACAGGCGTCCGGCGCTCTTGATCCGTTCGACGTCCTGGTCGGCCCGGACGATGTCGACGGTGTGCGGCTCGTGGCCCTCCAGGCCGAGCAGCACCGCCTTCGGCGTGCCGTGGCCGTGGCCGGTCGCGCCCAGGGAGCCGTACAACTCGGCGTGGACCGAGGCGGTTCGGGCGAGCAGCCCGTCTTCGTCGAGGCGTACGACGAAGGTGCGGGCCGCCCTCATCGGACCCACGGTGTGTGAACTCGAAGGTCCGATGCCGACCGAGAAGAGGTCGAAGACCGAGATGGCCATCAGGCAGCTCCGTTACGACGTCAGGCCGGGATAGAGCGGGTGTTTGTCGGCGAGTGCCCTGACCCGGGTCTTGAGGCTTTCGACGTCGTACGACGGCTTCAGCGCCGACGCGATCACGTCGGCGACCTCGGTGAAGTC
>NZ_JBIUCI010000053.1:0-1028 GCF_044593635.1 Streptomyces sp. NPDC051913
GAGCACGTCGACGTCGCCGAGCAGATCGCCATCGACCGGATCAAGGAGCTGTTCGGCGCCGAGTACGCCAACGTCCAGCCCCACTCCGGCGCCTCCGCCAACCAGGCCGCCCTCTTCGCCCTCGCCTCCCCCGGCGACACGATCCTCGGCCTGGACCTCGCCCACGGCGGCCACCTCACCCACGGCATGCGCCTGAACTTCTCCGGCAAGCAGTTCAACGTGGTCGCCTACCACGTCGACGACGCCGGACTGGTCGACATGGCCGAGGTCGAACGCCTCGCCAAGGAACACCGCCCCAAGGTGATCATCGCCGGCTGGTCCGCCTACCCGCGTCAGCTGGACTTCGCCGAGTTCCGGCGCATCGCCGACGAGGTCGAGGCCTACCTGTGGGTCGACATGGCCCACTTCGCCGGCCTCGTCGCCGCCGGCCTGCACCCCAACCCCGTCGAGCACGCCGACGTGGTCACCTCCACCACCCACAAGACCCTCGGCGGCCCGCGCGGCGGCATCATCCTCGCCAAGCAGGCCTTCGCCAAGAAGCTCAACTCGTCCGTGTTCCCGGGCTTCCAGGGCGGCCCCCTGGAACACGTGATCGCCGCGAAGGCGGTCTCCTTCAAGGTCGCCGCCTCGGAGGAGTTCAAGGAGCGCCAGCGGCGTACCGTGGAAGGCGCACGCATCCTCGCCGAGCGCCTGACCGCGACGGACGCCCGCGAGGCCGGGATCAACGTGCTCTCCGGCGGCACCGACGTGCACCTGATCCTGGTGGACCTGCGCGAGTCCGAGCTGGACGGCCAGCAGGCCGAGGACCGCCTCCACGAGGTCGGCATCACGGTCAACCGCAACGCCGTCCCCAACGACCCGCGCCCCCCGATGGTCACCTCCGGCCTGCGCATCGGCACCCCGGCCCTGGCCACCCGCGGCTTCACCGCCGAGGACTTCACCGAGGTCGCCGACGTGATCGCGTCGGCGCTGAAGCCGTCGTACGACGTCGAAAGCCTCAAGACCCGGGTCAGGGCACTCGCCGACAA